>NZ_VFON01000001.1:2634024-3292530 GCF_006716085.1 Leucobacter komagatae
TCTTGCAGGGTCAGCTCCGCGACCTCTGCCCGGGCCATTCCTGCGTTATCCGTTGCCTCCATCATTCCTCCACACCCTGCTAGCGACGGTCCAGCAAGCAGGAGTATCGTCGCTGCGGGCGTCTGCCAACGTACCCGGCGGTGGTTATTTGGTGACGGCATCAGGCCAGTTTGGGAAGGGGATGTAGTCGCCGGGCAGGGATTCTCGGGGGTAGGTGCCGTCGGCAAAGCTGCCGGGAGTCAAATCTGAGATTACGGACTCTAGTGCGGGTTGGTCGTTGGTCCAGTAGAGTTCGCTCCGGACGACGAGGTAGCGGGTGCCGGGTTCTCTGACGGTGTAGCCAAGCCAGTAGCCGTCGTCGGTGCGGCCCCACACTGTTATCCAGTCGCTTCCGACCTGTTCCTCGACGGGCCAGCCGTTTGCCTTGTAGTAGCGGCGCATGGTTTCGAGTTGCGCGGCGCCGTTGGTATCTTTGGGGTCGATGACGCGGCTGTCTGTGACGTCGTAGCTGGTGTCGCCGTCCGAGCCGGGGAGCGTGGTTCCGCGGACGCCTCCCGCGTAGCCGCTGTGCGGTAGCAGCCCAGTTTCGCCCCAAATCCAGGGGCCTTCGCTGATCTGGAGTTGAGCGTCGGCGAGCAGCTCGTGTGCCCGGTCGTAGCGTTCACCGTACAGTTCGTATTCTTCTTGCAGGGTCAGCTCCGCGACCTCTGCCCGGGTCATTCCCGCGTTATCTGTTGCTTCTACCATTCCTCCACACCCCGTCAGCGTAAGTATTACTGCCATTAGTGCCGCAGCTGAGGCTCCGCGCCCGGCCCGCACTAGTCGGCCTTCCCCGTCGCCACGACCCACGCGATCTCCGCGAGCGAGGTCGAGTTTGCGCTGAGGTACCCGACCTCGCCGCTCACCGCAGGGTCGGGCGACATCGCGTGCCCGTCGACGGCGACCGTGCCCGCTGCGGAGTTAGCGCCCGTGGGAATCACGGCGACCTCCTCCATTCCGACAGGGTTCTCTCGGTGGCCGCCAGCGAGAGCGTTACCCACGCGAGCAGTGCCCGTGAGCTTCGCGTCACTCGTGCTCTCGGCGGCGAACACGCCCTTCGCGTTGAGGTCGTTCCTTTCGATGCCGCCGCTGAAGCCGACCGAGCCGTAGGAGACGAACGAGGTCACCTGGTGGCGGGTGCGCGTGAGCGCGATGGCTGCGGTCGGTGAGCCGTATGAGTGGGCGAGTACTGTGACACTCGGTAGGGGTCTGCCGCCGCGGCTGTCGACGATGCCGTCGAGAAAATTCGCGAGCCTCGCACCGCCCGCGAGCTCCCGCTCGGAGGAGGCCACTTCGGGCGGAAATGTCTGTGGGGCGTGGTATCCGATCCACGACACCACGGCGAACGATGTGCCCGGCTCGAACCAAGTCGTCTGCTTCAGCAGGTCACCCGCCGCCCTGACCATCGTGTCTGCCGTGTTCTTTGGGCTCGAGATCGCGCCTGGCGTGTTCACGGTGACGTTTGCGGCTGCGTCGAGATCACCAAGCGAGATCGCGCCGACGACGGCGCCCTCGTGCACGCCGAAACCGACGAGCTGCGCGATGCTTCCCGCAGCGCCGGGAAGGGCCCTCGCTGCGCTGTCAGCTTTGTCAAGCGCATCCTGTAGTCCCGCGACCTGCTCCGTGAACGCCTCGATGCTCATGCCGCCAGCGTCTTTGAAACCCATCACCTGGTACACCAGTTCGGGGTAATCGCTTGCCGCGCGGAGCACCGCTCGAGAAGCGATGTCTCGCACCTCAGCCGAGAGGCCGTTGAGGTTTCCGAGTGCCATGAGCGCGGCCAGGGTCGCCGCGGTCGGTTGCTCACCTGGCCGGGGTACGAGGGCCTCGATGTCGGCAGCGGTGAGACCGAGCGCCAGGAACAGCTTCGCGACCTCCTCTGAAGTGAGGCCGGGTTGGAGCAGCGACGTGAGGTCGGGTGACAGCCTAGACATCGCGATGGTATCGAGCACAGCGTCCGATACCGAGCCTCCCGCCTGCTCAAACGCGTCGGCGATCCGGTCAAGCCAATCGGCGTCCTCTCGGTTCTCGGAAAGGTAGCGTTCGAACCCAGAAACGAAGGTCGCTGAATCGATCTGCGCCCAGCTGCATGACTCCAGAAACTTCACCCACGACTCCTTGAGGCGGATGAGGTACTGCTCGATTCCAGAATCGACGCCACGCGTCTGCCCCGCAAACGTGCGCAGCAGCTCAGGGTCGGCGGAGCTGCGTTTCCCAGAGCCGCCGCTGGCGGAGCGCGCCCGCTCACGGGCCCGAAATGCTGCCGAGATGGGTGTCGGATGGATTCGCTCTTCTGAAGGTTTCGGGTCAAGCATGGCCGTGAGCTGGAGTGGTTGGAAAAGGTCGCCTCCCGCACGTTCCTGCTCGCGTGCGAGTTCTCGCACGCGCCACTCCGCGAGCTTGGTGAGGCGTTCTTCCTCTTGTTCAGCTTGGCGGCTCACGATTGAGATTCCCTCGTCGGTCTCGGCAAGCACACGACCGAGCCGACCGCGATCCTCCGCTTCGATCACGTTCGCGGCTGCGAAGAGCGTTGAGTACGAGCCGGAGAACCCGTTCGCCGCGCGGTGTGCTCCGTCTCCGCGCCAACCGAGGTGGCGATCCAGGGCCCGCTCGGCCTCAGACAGTGCGGTCTTGAGCGCGCCCGCTGCTTCGAGGTCAAACTTAATCAGCTTCACGTTGCCCTCCTGCCGTCACATCGTTGTGGTTGTCCGTATACGAAAAAGGGGGCCGACGAAGGGCCCCCACCAGCACCATACGCCATCGATCCCGGGAACAACACAGAGTTCGGCGAACTCAGAGGGCGATCCCTTCGCGCGGGCCACGCACCCGGCTGCCCGAATACCGGCGGTGAAGCGTTCTTACAGTCGAGCGATCTCCTGGCGCGGGCGCACCGCGATGTCGGTGAGTTGCACGTCGGCTGGCGCATCGACGACAAAGCGCACGGTCTCGGCGACCGACTCAGGCCTGATGTAGCGCTCGGGCCGGTAGTCGGCGCTTGGAATGTTCGCCCGCAGCATCGCGGTGTCGGTCTGGCCGGGAGCGAGCGTCACCACCCGCACCCTAAAGGGCTCCTCATCGATGCGCAGTACGTCAGCGACTCCCCGAAGCGCGTGCTTCGTCGCCGTGTAGACCGCGCTGCCGGGAACGGGACGGGTGCCAGCGCCGGAGCCGATGAAGACGACGGTGCCCTGAGATGCCCGCAAGAGCGGCAGGGTGAGACGGGTGAGCTCGGCCGGCGCGGTCACGTTTACCGCGAAGTGCTCGGCCCAGTCTTCGGCGCGCGCGTCAGTCACCGAGAGCGAGCCACCCCGCGCCGCGGCGTGCACGAGCACGTCGAGCCTGTCGAGGCCTTCGGCGTGCTCGGCGAGCGCCGCCCCGTCGGTGAGGTCAACGGCCCAGGGAACGGCCCCGGTCTCGTCGGCGAGCTCCGCAAGTTCCTCGCGCCCGCGTCCGACGGCGATGACCCGGTGCGTCGTAGCGAGCTCCCTGACGATTGCCGAGCCCATGCCGCCAGTCGCCCCCGTGACGAGTGCGACGGGGCGGGCAGAGTGGCGTGCGAGCTCGAAATCGGTGTGGGGGTTAGGCACTGAGGGCTCCTTCAAGGGTTGGTGTCGCCGCGGCTGTGAGCGCGACGGTGAGGGCGCTCGCCGCAACGCGGTCGGTCTCGCGCAGCATCGGGGGGTCTGTTCCAGGCATCGGGCTGATGATGGTGCCGTGGAGTGTGTCATCGACTGGGATACCCGCGAAGTGTACGCTCTCGTCAATGGTGCCGTTGGCGCCGATGAGGCGGCCCGTCGCCTCGTCGATGTCGATGCCGCCCGTTGCGGCGGTGGCCCCGGTGCGCGAGGAGATCGCGAAGGCTCGTGCGCGGCCGGCGTCGAGTAGCGATGTCGTGAACGGGTCGCGCGTCGTGCGCACGTCGTGGAACTCCATCCACGCGTCGACGAGGGCGCGCGACGTGACCTCCGAGCCGCGGACGGCCGGCGACGACGCGACGAAGCCGCGCTCGTCGACACCCACCGTGGCTTCGGGCCCGATGAACCGGACGAGGCCCGCCGCCGCGAGCGCGAGCAGTTCGTTGTTGCGGAACGCGGGCGGCCCCGACCCGACCATGCCCCCGAGGGCGGTGAGGAGCGCGAGCCCGCTCGCGCGCGACTCCGCGTCGAAGCCGCCGAGGGTTCCGACCTGGGCTGCGAAGCCCCGCGCAGAACTCACCGACCACAGGCCGGCCTTGACGGGGCTGTCGGCGCCGAGGTCGACCTCGCGGAGGTCGGCGGCGACCCGCTCGACCACCCAATCGCTGAACGCCTCGGGCGATGGGAACTCGCCGCGCACGGGGGCGATCTCACCGGCGAGATCGAGGCGGTCAGCGGGGTCTGGAATGAACGGGGCAACGGCTCGGGCGACCTCGCGGGCGACGTCACCGAGGTCGGGGGAAGACGTGCCGGAGGCCGCGGGAGCGATCACCGTGCGGATCGCGGCCTCGATACCGGCCAACGCGGTCTGAGGATCCTGGCGTCCGCCGTCTTCGACCGAACCAAGCGCGTCGGGCCGCACCCTGCCGAGGGTCTCGGCGTGCGCGAGGAACGCGTCGCCGACGATGCGGGGCCAGAGCGCCGCGTCGAAGTTGATGGGCCGCGGCACCCGCTGCCAGTCGACCTCGCGCAACAGGCGCTGGTCGGCACGCGGCGGGAGCGAGCCGTAACGCGACTTGGCGCGAAACGGAACGCCGCGCCGCGACGTGACGTGCACGACCGACTCTCGGCCGGACGCGACGTAGCGCAGGCCGCCGGGCTCGCCAGGAGCGGGGACGAAGCTGCCGCCGCGGCCCTGAGTGAGGAGCGTGACGGTGTCGAAGAAGCCCATGCCGAGACCGCGCACGATGACAGCTTCGCCGGGGAGGATCGCGGCGAGGTCTTGCTCGACGGGGCTGCCCTGGCGCACCCAAGTGAGATCGGGCCGCGCCGAAACGCGGGCGGCGAGTGCCGCGTCCGCCGGGCTCTGGGTGCGCGGCAGCCAGCCTGTCGCCGCGATCACCGCATCAGCCGTCACGGTGCTGCCAGTGGCAAGCCCGTCTCGGCTGAGTGTGAGACGCTCGCGGCCACCTTTCCGCTCGACGGCGATTGCGCGGGCGCGGTGGTGGATCACGGTCACCCGCTCAGGGAGCTCGGTGATCGCGCGGCGGAAGAACCACGAGAGGTACTCGCCGTAGAGGGCGCGGCTCGGGTGCGACTCTGGGCGAAGCGCGGCGAGCTCTTCCCGGTACTCGGCTGCGAGGCCGGCGCGCGCGGGGTAGGCGGCGAAGGTCGCAGCTCGCGAGTGCGGGATCTCCTCGTCGGCGCCCCGCTGTGGTGCTTCGGAGCCGAGCGCGGCCTCGCGGGCGAGCACGCACCACTCGTAGAGCGTTGGGCCCTCGACGACATCGCCAGAAACCGAGCTGCCGGGCTCGGTGAAAAGTGTGACCGCGTCGGCGAGCGTGTTCATGCAGAGCTCGCGGGTCTGGTCGGTGCGCCAGATGCGCCCGGGGCCGGGTTGCCCGTCGTCAATGAGGTGGAGCTCGAACTCAACCTGCGTTGAATCCGCGGAGAGGTGGACGCCGAGGCGCTCGATGAGGGAAGCGCCGCGCGGGCCGAGGCCCACGATGGCAATGCTCGGAAGCGTGTCGTGCACGTCGGGTGCTGCGGGGGAGGGCATGTGGCTGATCCAAATATGTTCGCTGGGATTATGGCTCTTATAACCCTAGCTTGGGTTGATTTGAGGCCACGACTCGAAGTTCGTTGGGTTACGCAGTGTGACGGGTGTCGCGTGTGGCGCGTTGCGCGGGGTGCACTCGCCATGCAAGGATAACGTCTCGTAATGCCACGCAGAAGCAAACCATATGTTTCTTGCGTTCACGCCCCGACCACGGAGACCGAATTCATGTCACGCACACGCCGCACGGCCCTCGCCGCGCTGTCCCTCGCCGCAACGACCGCGCTGCTCGCGGGCTGCGCAAGCGGCGCGACCGCCGGTGAGAAACCAGCGGGCGACCCCGCCACTGGCGGAACGCTGAGCTACCTTGAGCCGCAGGCCTGGACAACGCTGTACCCGCCGGCAGGCGGGTTCTACCCGAACGGCGGCATCGTGAACAACATCACCGACAGGCTGCTGTACCAGGACCCGGAGACGCTCGAACTCGGGCCGTGGATCGCGACCGAGCTGCCCGAGGTGAACGCCGACGCGACGGAGTACACGTTCACGATCCGCGACGACGTCACCTACTCTGACGGCACGCCGCTCACCGCGGAGAACGTCGTGAAGAACATCGACCTCTACGGTAAGGGCGACGCAGACCGCGCGCTCACCCCGTCGGAGGCGATCAACAACTACGACCACGGCGAGGTCATCGACGCGACGACCGTGAAGTTCTTCTTCTCGGCGCCGTCTCCGGGCTTCGCGCAGGCCGTGTCAACGATCAACTCGGGGCTCGTTTCTGACGCGACGCTCGACCTCGATAGCGAGGGGTTCGGCCCCGGCAGCGCGACCGAGGTCATCGGCAGCGGCCCCTTCGTCGTTTCTGACGAGAAGATCGGCACTGAGACGCAGCTCACGGTGCGCGAGGACTACGACTGGGCGCCCGAGGCTGCGGCGCACGACGGCCGAGCCTACCTCGACGGCATCACCTACACCGTCGCGGGCGAGAACAGCGTGCGCGTCGGCACCGTCGTCGCGAAGCAGGCCGATATCGCCCGGCAGATCCCGGCCCCCGACGAGCCGCAATTCGCGGCACCCGGCCTCGCCATCCAGGCTGCGTCAACGAACGGCGTGACGAACAGCCTGAACTTCCGCTTCACGAACCCGCTGCTCAGCGACATTCGCGTGCGGCAGGCGATCATCGCTGGCATCGACCGTGAGGCCATCGTGAAGACGCTCTTCACCGACAGCTACCCGCTCGCGACGGGTGCGCTCGCGAAGACCGCACTCGGCTACCTCGACACCTCCGAGAACTACACCTACGACCCCAAGCAGGCTGCGAAGCTGCTCGCAGAGGCGGGCTGGAAGGCAGGCAGCGACGGTGTGCTCGAGCAGGCCGGCAAGCGCCTGAGCATCACGTTCAACGAGGCCCAGCCTCAGCCGCGCTCCAAGGAAGTTGTCACGCTCATCCAGGAGCAGCTGGGCGAGCTCGGCATCGAGGTCAACCTGTTCTCGGGCGACTACGCGGCGCAGACCGCGGCGAGCCTCGACGCCGACACGATTCAGGTCTACCACTCGATGGTCGGCCGCGCCGACTACGACGTGCTGAAGTCGCAGTTCTTCTCGACGAACCGCAACACCCTCCTGAACTACGACACGGCGACCCAGAAGAATGCCGACCAGCAGCTCGACGACCTGCTCGCCGCGGTCGCGTCGTCGCCGACCCCCGAGGCGCGGGCCGAGGCGTCGGCCGCCGCGCAGCGCTACCTCGCTGAGCAGGCCTACATCCTGCCGCTCTTCGAAGAGCCCCAGGTCTACGGCCTCACCGACGCGGTGCAGGGCTTCGCGACGGAGTCGGTGGGCCGCCCGAACTTCTACAGCACCTGGCTGAACCGCTAGCACCCGAAGGGCCCGATCCCAATGCCATACCTCGCAAGGCGTCTCCTGCAAGCGCTCCTCGTGCTTGCGCTCGCCTACACGGTCGCGTACGTGCTGCTCGCGGCGCTGCCCGGCGACGCGGTGCTCGCGCGCTACGGCAGCCCCGAGCTCGGGCTCTCGCCCGAGCAGCTCGACGAGATTCGTGAGAGCTACGGCGCGGATCGGCCACCCCTCGAGCGCTTCTTCGACTCGATCCTGTCGTTTGTGCGCGGCGACTTCGGGTACTCGGTGAACAGCGGCGCCGCGGTCTCGACCCTGCTCGCCGCGGCGCTGCCGTCGAGCCTCACGCTCGCGCTGTCGAGCCTTGTCGTCGCCGTCGTGCTCGCCGTGACGATCGCGTTCACCGCGAGCTACGGCGGCTGGGGCTGGCTGCGCCGCCTCTTCCGGGGGCTGCCGCCGCTGTTCATATCGCTTCCCGTGTTCTGGGTCGGCATCATGCTCATCCAGTTCTTCTCGTTCAAGCTCGGGCTCGTGCCGGCGATCGGGGCGACCGGGTTCCAGGGGCTCGTGCTGCCCATGCTCACCATCGCGATCCCGATCGCCGCCCCGCTCGCGCAGGTGCTGCTGCGATCGATCGACGAGGTACGCACGCAGCCGTTCGTGACCGTCGTGCGAGCCCGCGGCGCGAGCACATCGTGGCTGCTCTGGCGAAACGTCGCGCGCAACGCGCTGCTGCCGACGCTCACGATGGCCGGTGTACTGTTCGGCGAGCTCGTCGGCGGCGCCGTCGTCTCTGAGACCGTGTTCGCGCGAGCCGGGATCGGGCAGCTCACCGCCCAGTCCGTCGCAACTCGCGATACCCCCGTGCTGCTCGCGATCGTCGTGCTCGCGGCGGCGACGTTCGTCATCATCAACCTCGTCGTCGACCTCCTGTACCCCGTGCTCGACCCGCGGCTGCGGACGCGTGCGACCGCGCGGCAGACAGCGAAACTCCAGGGAGCCCTCCGATGAGCATCCTCACCCCACCCGTGCGGGCCACCCAGCCTGCAGCCCAGCCCGAGGCTCAGACCACAGCCCAGCCAGCCGGCTCCCCACCTGAGAACGCCCGCGGCCCACGGAAGACGGAAGCGTGGCGTCGCGTGGCTGGGTTCGCCGTGCCGGCGCTCGTGATCCTGCTCGGGCTCGCGTGGGCGATCGCGCCGGGCCTCTTCGCGCACGGCAGCCCGACAGAGACTGTTGGCGCGGCGCTGCAGAGCCCGAGCGCCCAGTTCTGGTTCGGCACTGACGCGACGGGGCGTGACCTGTACACGCGCGTCATTTACGGCGCCTCAGAGTCGATCGTCGGGGCGCTCGTCGCGGTGCTCGTCGGCTTTGTGGTCGGCACGACCATCGGGGTGCTCGCTGGCGCGGTCGGTGGCCTCCTCGACGAGGCGCTCATGCGGGTCGTCGACGTGCTGCTCGCGATCCCGGCGCTGCTGCTCTCGCTCAGCGTCGTGATCTTGCTCGGGTTCGGCACCACGAACGCGGCGATCGCTGTGGGTGTGACGTCGATCGCGGTGTTCGCCCGGCTCGCGCGTTCGCAGGTCGTGAGTGTGCGCGTGAGCGAGTACGTTGAGGCGGCCTACGGCTCCGGCGGCACGTTCTGGACGGTGCTGTGGCGCCACATCCTGCCGAACTCGCTCACCCCGGTCGTGGCGCTCGCCGCGCTCCAGCTCGGCTCCGCGATCTTGCAGATCTCGACGCTCGGCTTCCTCGGCTACGGTGCCCCGCCCCCGACGCCCGAGTGGGGCCTGCTCATCGCCGAGGGCCGAAACTACGTCGCGACGGCGTGGTGGCTCACGGTGCTGCCCGGCCTCGTCGTCGTCGCAATTGTGCTCGCAACCAACCGACTGAGCCACGCAATCCGAGGAAGAGAACCAGCATGAGCGACAAGCAACTTCTGAGGGTGCGCGACCTGCGCGTTGCCTACGACACCCCCGCCGGGGAGGTACACGCGGTCCGCGGGGTCTCACTCGACGTCGCGCCGGGCAAGGTCACCGCCCTCGTCGGCGAGTCGGGCTCGGGGAAGACCAGCGTGGCGCAGTCGGTCATCGGCCTGCTTGCGGGCAACGGCCGCGTCACCGGCGGCGACATCACGCTCACGAGCGCCGCGCACGGCACGGAAGAGCTCGCCGGCCGCTCCGAGCGCGCGTGGCGAAGCATCCGCGGGCGCAGGATCGGGCTCATCCCGCAGGATCCGGGCAACTCACTCAACCCTGTCCTCCGCATCGGGGCGAGCGTCGGAGAGGCACTCCGCATTCACGGTGTGCGCGACAGGCGGGCCGTCGATGCCCGCGTGCTTGACCTGCTCGACCGCGTCGGCATCGACGACCCTGAGCGCCGCGCGCGCCAGTTCCCCCACGAACTCTCGGGGGGCATGCGACAGCGCGTGCTCATCGCCGCGGCCCTCGCGCTCGAACCAGAGCTCGTGATCGCGGACGAGCCGACGAGCGCCCTCGACGTGACCATCCAGCGCACCGTGCTCGACCTGCTCGACAGGCTGCGGAGCGAGACGGGCATGGGCGTGCTGTTCATCACCCACGACCTCGCCGTCGCGGCTGACCGCTCTGACTCGATCGTCGTCATGCAGGGCGGCGAGGTGCAGGAGGCCGGGCCGTCGGACGAGGTGCTCGCGAACCCGGCGTCGGAGTACACGAGGAAGCTCCTCGCGGATGCGCCCTCGCTCACCCGCGTCGTCGTGCGGGATCGGCCCGCGGCGGCGGCGGCGCCTGCTGGTGCTGGGGCGAGTGCTCTTGCTGGGGTGGGTGAGCCGCTCGTGCGGGTCGCTGACCTCAGGCAGGAGTTCGCGACCCCTGGCCGCCGTGACCCCTTCGTCGCCGTTGACGGCGTTTCGTTCGACGTGGCGCGCGGCACCACCCACGCGCTCGTCGGCGAGTCGGGTTCGGGGAAGACGACGACGGGCCGCGCGATTGCTGGCTTCCAGCGGCCGACCTCGGGTCAGATCACCGTCGCGGGCACCGAGCTCGTCGGTCGGCGCCCCGGCCGCGACTTCCGCAGGCACACGCAGCTCGTGTACCAGAACCCCTACGGCTCGCTCGACCCGCGGCAGAGCATCGGTGCCACGCTCGGTGAGCCCCTGAGAAACTTTAGGATCGGCACGCGCGCCGACCGGGCCTACAGGATCGCGCACGCACTCGACCTTGTCGCGCTCTCGCCGGAGATCGCGGGGCGGAAGCCGGGCGAGCTTTCGGGCGGGCAGCGCCAGCGGGTCGCCATCGCTCGGGCCCTCATCGTTGAGCCCGAGCTTGTGGTGCTCGACGAGGCCGTCTCGGCGCTCGATGTAACCGTGCAGGCTCAGATCCTTCGACTGCTCGCCGACCTGCAGAGCGAGCTTGGGCTCACCTACGTGTTTATCTCGCACGATCTCGCCGTCGTCCGGCAGATCGTCGACACCGTTTCGGTGTTGCAGCGCGGCCGCCAGGTCGAGTACGGCGACGCCGAGCGTGTGTTCGTCAACCCGCAGCACGAGTACACCCGGGCGCTGCTCGACGCGATCCCTGGTGGCGGGCTGCTCGCTTCGGGTGCCTCGGGTGTCGCCGGTGTCGCCGGTGCCGCCGGTGCACCCGGTCTCGCGGGCGACGGGTCGTCCGCCTCCGAGCGCCTGCTTGTTGGGGCGGCCCGCTGAACTCGGCGGTTCCCCCTGCACCGCGGCTTCGCGCCGCTCTCCCACCCTCTTACCCCAGCGAAGGACATCATGACCACAGCACTCACCGCCGACATCATTGACCTGCTGTCGGGGCTTACCCCGGGCGACGAGCTCGCACGGCTGCGCGACCTGCGAGCGCAGGCGCGCGAGAACGCGCAGTTGAGCTTCGTCGCGCTCCTCGAACCCGAGAACCCCGGCCAGTTCTCGCTCGCCGAGCGCTACGCGGTCGCGCTGTTCGTCGCCCAACTCCACGGCTTCGCAGACGCCGAGGCGTTTTACGCCGACGTGCTTGGTGACGAGGCGCCCGCGCTCGTCGATCTGCTGACCGGCCCAGACGGGCTCGCCGCGCACGCAGCAGCGAGTGGCCCCTCGGGCAGCTACCGCGAGCCCGGCCTGCACGAAGAGAGCACCGCCGCCCGGGCCTGGACCCCCGACGAGGCCGACACGGCCGCGCTCGGGGAACGGCTCGCGGCCGCGCTCGCTCACGCCCACCTGCTCGTGATCCGGCCCCGCGAGGCGTCGCCCGCGGCCCTCGGGGCGCTCGTCGACGCTGGCTGGTCAGCCGACGACATCGTGTCGCTCTCGCAGCTCATCGCGTTCCTCACCTTCCAGCTCCGCGCAGCGTGGGGGCTGCGCGCGGTCGCAGGCAGTGCACCCGGCGGCGCTGCGGCGCCGGCGGATCCTGCGCTTCCTGTTGTTGC
Source organism: Leucobacter komagatae (assembly GCF_006716085.1). Lineage (NCBI taxonomy): Bacteria > Bacillati > Actinomycetota > Actinomycetes > Micrococcales > Microbacteriaceae > Leucobacter > Leucobacter komagatae. Next base: position 2,646,022 of record NZ_VFON01000001.1, read on the forward strand.
CTCTGGCGAATCCTCGGCTGGGCAGGTGTCGGTGGCGGCCTCCGCGCTCATCACCGAGTACCCCGACCTCAGCCGCCCGGAGGCGTTCACTCAGCAGGGGCTGGGCTGGGTGCCCTGGCTCGCCCCGGTCGCGGAGGCCGACCTTGCGGCCGACCAGCTCGATGCGCTCGTCGACCCGGCCCGCGCGAAGATGCCGTACTTCCGCCTGCTCGCGCGCGACCCGGCGGCGCTCCGCGCCCGCACGCTCACCGACCTCGACATCTTCTTCAACGTCACGGGCGGCGTGGGCCGTGCCGAGCGCGAACTCGCGGCGACGGCGGCCTCGCGGCACAACGGGTGCGTGTTCTGCGCGTCCGTGCACTCGGCCGCGGCGACCCGCGAGTCGGGCAGGCGCGACGACGTGCAGCGGCTGCTCGACGAGGGCGTTGGTGCCGACCTCGGCAGCGACTCATGGAACGCGATCGTCAGCGCCTCCGTCGCCCTCACGAACACGCCCCTCTCATTCGGTGAGACCGACGTGCGCGGCCTCCGCGACGCAGGGCTCGGCGACGCCGAAATCATCGACGTCGTGAACGGGGCGGCGTTCTTCAACTGGGCAAACAGACTCATGCTGTCGCTCGGTGAGCCCGAGCTGCCCGCGAAGCGTGTTGAGCAGTGAGCGCTGTGAATGCTGTGAGTGCGGCTGCGCTCGACCACATCGTCATCGCTGGCCCCGACCTCGGGACGCTCGTCGCCTGGTTCGCGGAGCTCACGGGCGTGACGGCCGAGCCCGGTGGGCGCCATCCGATCGGCACCCAGAACGCGCTCGTCGCGCTTACTGTCGACGGGCGCCGCGGGCCGCAGTACATCGAGCTCATCGGGCCCTACGACGACGCGGCCGACGCGCCCCTGCCGACGAAGTTCGGGATATCGGAGCTCACCGGCCCAACAGTGCAGACGTACGCGATTCGCGTGCCAGACATTGACGAGGCTGTCGTGAGCGCGCGTGAAGTCGGGTGGGAGACGGGGCCGGTCGGCGACCTGTCGCGGCGCACACCCGCGGGTGACCTTCTCGAGTGGCGCCTCACGCGCTCTGAGGCGGATCCTGAGCGCTACGACCTGCCGTTTCTCATCGACTGGGGCAAGACGCCCCACCCCGGGGAGACCGTCGGGCCGTCGCTCGAGCTCGTGGGCTTTGTGCGGCTCGAGTCGAGCGTCGAGCGGGCCGAGAGCTTGCGCCGGGAGCTCGCGGCCGTCGGCGACGGTGCGGTCGGCGTGCGGGTTTCGGGGTCTCCGGGGTTCGCCTTGACGCTCCGGTCGGAGAGCGGCGCGCTCGTCGAACTACTCCCTGCGGCTCCCTCCCGGCAGGAGAGCCCCATCCCGCCCAAACCACCCGTTGCCAACGGTTGGTAAGCGGCCCTTTTGCGAGGAACCTACTGTCTGGCGGGCCTGGAGGGGCCCGCGGGCCTGGAGGGGCCCGCGAGCAGGGCGGAGCCCCGCGCCAGGGAGAAACCCCGCTACGCCTGCGAGGAGCTCGCGGACGCCGCCGCCTGCTTCGGCTGCCTGTCGGAGAAGAAACGCACGACGTTCGGGTCAACGATCACGTCCCGCGGCTGCAGCGGCCGTGCGAGGTAGAGGCCGTCGAGCGACCTCACCCGGCTGAGCGCGACGTAGGTTTGGCCGGCGCTGAAGGCACGCGGCCCGAGGTCGATGGCCGCGGCGTCATAGGTGTGGCCCTGGGACTTGTGGATTGTCACTGCCCAGGCGAGGCGCAGCGGGAACTGCTCGAACTCCGCGACGACCTCCTTCTCGAGCTTCTTCGTGTCGGCGTCGTACCGGTACCGGAACCGCTCCCACGTTGCGGGCTGGACCTCGTACTCCTCGTCGCCAACGATCACCCACACGGTGCCCTCGATCTTCGACACCGTACCGATCGTGCCGTTCACCCAGCGGCCGTCGGGGTCGTTGCGCAGAAACATGACCTGCGCGCCCTTCTTCAGCTCGAGCACCTCATCGGCCGGGTACGTGTTCTCACGGAACTCGCCGGTGATCTCGGCGGCGGCTTTCAATCCCGACCCCTTGATCTCTGCGAGCCGCTCGGCGTTGATCCTGTTCACCGTCGCGTTCGTCGTCGCGAGCGTGATGACGTCGCGCGGCGGCTTGCGAGCGCCGGCGGTGTTCAGCTCGTTCGCCTGCGTCTCGTCGACGACGCCGTAGCGCACGGCCCCGAGGATCTGCTTGAACCTGTCGTCGCTCTGCCGATGCACCTCGGTGAGCTCGATCACGTCGAGCGGGGTCTCCTGCCACACTTTCGAGTCGAAGAACCAGAGCGAGCGGTAGGTGTCGTCGAAGTACGCGCGTTCGTGCGGGTCGCGCGGCGGTACGGGCGGCAGCTGGAACGGGTCGCCGAACATGATGATCTGGGCGCCACCGAATGGGTCGTGCCGCTTGCCGCGGGCCTGCCTGAGCGAGCGGTCGATCGCGTCCATGAGGTCTGCCGACACCATCGAGATCTCGTCGATGATGAGGGTGTCGATCGAGGCGAGCATCTTCTTCAGCTCTGCGGGCTGGTCGAGCTCGTGGTCGGCGATCACGCCGGTCGGGAGGCGCAGCAGCGAGTGAATCGTCTGGCCGCCGACGTTCAACGCCGCGACGCCCGTCGGCGCGCACACCGCGATGATCTTCGACGTGTTCCACGACAGGTGGTTCAGAATCGTCGACTTGCCCGTGCCCGCGCGACCGGTCACAAAGATGTGCTCGCGGGTGTGCTCGATGCGCTCGTAGACGTTGAGCTGCTGGGGGCTGAGTTCGGGGCGCGACACCCAAATAGGCTACCCCGCAATGGGATACTAGTGCGGCGCGTTCGCGCGTGCTCCCGATGCCGAACCAGACAATTGCCACGGAAGGCGACAAGCTTCGTGCCCCCACTCACCACTTTTCGGCGAAACCTCGCGCTCTTCGCGCTCGCGATTGGCGGCTTCGCCATTGGAACGACCGAGTTCGCGACGATGGGCGTGCTCCCCGAGATCGCGCGCGACCTGCTGCCCGGCTATGACGCAGACCCGCAGCGGATCATCGCGCAGGCGGGCAACATTATCACGCTGTACGCGCTCGGCGTCGTCATTGGCGCACCGGTCTTCGCCGTGCTCGGGGCGCGCATGTCGCAGACCAAACTCGCGATCTGGTTGCTCGTGCTGCTCTTCGCGGGCACGGTCGGCTCGGCCCTCGTGCCCGGGTTCGGGGCCGTCTCGGTCTTCCGGTTCATCGCGGGGCTGCCGCACGGCGCCTACTTCGGCGTCGCGTCGCTGCTCGCCGCGCGCCTCATGGGCCCCGGCAACATGGGCAAGGGTATTGCCCTCGCGATGAGCGGCCTGACGGTCGCGAACGTCATCGGCGTTCCCCTCTCGACCGTGCTCGGGCAGCAACTCGGTTGGCGCTGGGTCTACGGCCTCGTCGCCGTGCTGTTCGCGGCGACGCTGTTGCTCGTCGCGTTGTACGTGCCGCGGTTCCCCGGAAGCCCAGAACGGAGCCCCCTACGCGAGCTCACCGCGCTTGGCAGCGCGCGGGTTTGGATCATGGTCGCCGTGCTCTCCATCGGGTTCGGTGGCTTCTTCGCCGTCTACTCCTACATCGCGGAGGTGACGACCCGCGAGGCCGGGCTTGGTGCGGGGGCGGTGCCTTGGGTGATCGCGACGATGGGCATCGGCATGGTGCTCGGAAACATCCTGGGCGGGATCCTCACCGACCGCAGCCCCATCGGCACCGCAGTGTGGGGCTTCGTGCTCTTCATCGCCGCGTTCGTGCTGTACGCGCTGTTTGCCGGTTACCCGCTCGGCCTCTTCGTCTTCGCGTTCCTCGTGAGTCTCGCCTCGTCGATCCTGCTGCCGGGGCTCCAGGCGCGGCTCATCCGCATGTCGAGCGAGGCCAAGTTGCTTGGAGCCGCGCTCAATCACGCCGCGGGCAACGTCGCGAACAGCCTCGGGGCCTGGCTCGGCGGGCTCGTGATTGCCGGGGGCTTCGGCTACCTCGCGCCGGGGTGGCTGGGCGCGGTGCTCGCCGCAGCGGGCTTCGTGCTGCTGCTCGTGAGCCTCGCGGTGCAGCGCCGAGACGGCGGACGCAGCGTTGACACGGCGGGGATCCCGATCGCCTAGTCAGCCTCGGTGAGCACCGGCTTGCGCACGAACACGAGCGTGAGCAGCAGTCCGAGCGCGACGACGATGATGAGGCCGAGAATGCCGAAGTGCGTCGCGCCGAACCAGCCGATGAACGCCGCCCACAGCCACGGCGAGAGGAAGCTCATGACGCGGCCCGTCGTCGCGTAGAGGCCGAAAACCTCGCCCTGCATGCTTGCGGGCGTCATGTGGGTGAGGAGCGAGCGGCTCGACGCCTGGGCCGGGCCGACCGCGGCGGAGAGGATGAGCCCGCCGATCCAGAAGATGGCCTTCCCCTCTTCGCGGAAGAAGAAGATGAACAGGCCGCTCGCGACGAGGAGCGCGAGCGCGGCCACAATGATCGCGCGCGGTCCGAAGCGGTCGTCAAGCCTGCCTGCGATGATCGTCGACACCCCGGCGACGAGGTTGAGCGCGACGCCGAAGATCATTACCTCGGTCGCGGAGAAACCGAACGAGACGGCGGCCAGGATCCCGCCGAACGCGAAGATACCCGCGAGCCCGTCGCGGTAGACGGCGCTTGAGATGAGGAACCAGAAGGTCTGCCTGTGGTCGCGGAACAGTGAGCCGAGGTCGCGCGCGAGCACCGCGTAGCTGCGGAAGAACCCGACGCGGGGACGATCCGCGCGGGCCGCGGGCTCAGGCACCCACAGCACGAACGGGATCGAGAACACGATCGTCCAGACTGCCGCGCCGACGGCGATGTAGCGGTAGGCGAGGCCGTCGGAGACGTCCATCCCGAACCAGTTGAGCTCGGTGAGGGCGACGACGATGAGTAGCGCGACGATGCCGCCGATGTATCCGAGCCCCCAGCCGAGCCCGCTCACGCGCCCGACGGTCTTCTTTGTCGAGACGTCGAACAGCATCGCGTTGTAGCTCACGCCCGCGATCTCGCTCGCGACCGATCCGAAGGCGACCGCAGCCGCGCCAAACCAGAAGAACTGCGGGTCGGAGTAGACGAAGAACATTGCGAACTGGAATAGGGCGAGCACCGCGGTGCCGATGACGACCCAGCGCTTCTTGTTGCCGCGGGCATCCGCCTGCTGCCCGAGCACGGGCGCGAGGAGCAGGATGATGATGCCGGTCGCGAAGGTCACCCAGCCGTAGTTTGCGGAGAGCTCTGCGAGGCCCGTGCAATAGGCGGTGCCAGCGTCAGCGGTCTGCGAGCAGACGAGGCTGCCGTCGGCGTTCTGTGCGGCGACGTCGTCGGGCAGAAACGCGTCGGAGACGAGGTACAGCGACACCCACACGAAGGTGAGGATCACGGAGTTGAAGGGCTGCGTGGCCCAGTCCCAGAGCGCCCAGGAGGCGACGGTCCGCTTCGTCGCGGGCTGCGGGGTCTGGGCGGGTGTTGTCTCGCTCACAGCCCCAGGCTACTGCGTGTGCGGCGTTCGGTCATGGATTGGGTGGGTTACCGGGGAGTGAACACCAGGGGAGGCTTTCTACCCGAGCCTGGTGCCCCGCAACATCTTGGCCCGCCAATGCGGGTTGCTTTGGCGGGCCAAGATGTTGCGGTGGGGGCTAACCGCGCGCGCGGGCGAGTGCCCGGCGCGCGAGCAGGAGCGCTCCGCCGAGAACAGCCACAGCCGAGGCTGCTGCGGTGGCGGCCAGGCCAGAACCGCCTGTGTTCGCGAGGGAGCTTGCGCTGTGACCCTTCTGACCGTCAGCTGCGGTACCTCCTGCGGAAACCGGCTCGTCTGTGCTGGTGCCTGGTTCGGTGGTGCCGGTGCCGTTCTCGTTCCCGTTCCCGTTCCCGTTCCCGTTCCCGTTCCCGTTCCCGTTCCCGTTCCCGTTCCCGTTCCCGTTCTCGTTCTCGTTCTCGTTCTCGTTCTCGTTCTCGTTCCCGTTGTCGCCGCCAGTGTCCTCGCCGCCGTTTCCGTCGTCGCCGGTCGGCTCAGCGTGGTCGGTGGGGGTGTGGACGATGTCGACCCACTGGGTCGGGTCGGCCTGGTCGATGACGCGGTAGGTGAATTCGTTGGCGGTGAGCGTCACGATGGGGACGGTGCGTTCGAAGAGGACGTCGCCTGCGTCGTTTTTGGCGGCGATCCAGCGTGAGGAGCCGTCGGGTGCGACGGTCCAGTCGCCCTGCATTTTGGGCTTGTCGTCGAGGGTGTACATCGTGAAGGTGCCGCCCTGCTTGAAGTAGGCCCAGCCGACGAAGTTTGCTGCGCGTGCGTCGTCGAGTGCGACGGGGTTGCCGTCTTGGTCGGTTGCTGCGGTGGTTTCCCAGGGGGTTGCTGCGAGGGCCGCCGAGTAGTCGATCACCGGGTCGGTTCCCGGCTCCTGGTGGTCGGTGGGGGTGTGGACGATGTCGACCCACTGGGTGGGGTCGGCCTGGTCGATGACGCGGTAGGTGAATTCGTTGGCGGTGAGCGTCACGATGGGGACGGTGCGTTCGAAGAGGACGTCGCCTGCGTCGTTTTTGGCGGCGATCCAGCGTGAGGAGCCGTCGGGTGCGACGGTCCAGTCGCCCTGCATTTTGGGCTTGTCGTCGAGGGTGTACATCGTGAAGGTGCCGCCCTGCTTGAAGTAGGCCCAGCCGACGAAGTTTGCTGCGCGTGCGTCGTCGAGTGCGACGGGGTTGCCGTCTTGGTCGGTTGCTGCGGTGGTTTCCCAGGGGGTTGCTGCGAGGGCCGCCGAGTAGTCGATCACCGGGTCGGTTGCCGCCTGGTCTGCTGACGCGGCAGTCTCCGCAGCGCCAGCTGCGAGCGCCGGCGTGACCGGGGCAAAGCAGACTGCCGCGGCGACCAGGGTCGAAGTGATGATCGTCGTCCGCGCCGGGCGGCGAGAAGTGCGTGTCATGTGCGCTGCTTTCGTTTGAGGTTGGAAGCGCGGGGGAAATGGTGCCCCGAGCGCGTAATCCAACGCTACGAACGCTTGAGCGCCGCAGCATCAACCGATCGGTTGAATCCTGCTCTACAGCCTGATGAGGCCCTTGCCCAATGCGGTGGCGATCGCTGCCTGGCGGTTGCTGGCGCCGAGCTTCGTAAAGGCATGGTGGAGGTGCGTCTTCACGGTGGCCTCGCTGACGAGGAGCGTTTTCGCCAGGTCGCGGTTCGACAGACCCGTGGCCGCGAGCGTCAGTACTTCGAGCTCGCGCGTGGTGAGTGTCTCGTCGTCGAACCTGCTTCGCTCGTGCAGGCGCTCGGCGATTGCCGCCCCGAGCGCGGGCTGGCCGGCGGCGGCCTCGCGGATAGCTCGGAAGAGCTGTTCGGGCGCGCTGTCCTTCACGAGATAGCCTGCAGCGCCGGCTTCCATTGCGCGTACGACGTCGGCGTCAGAGTCGTACGCGCTGAAGACAATCGCCCGAATCTGCTCGTTGGTGCGCACGAGGGCGCGCACGGTTTCGATGCCGCCTGGACGTTCGGCCCCGAGATCGAGGTCGACGAGCGCCACGTCTGGGTTTGCGCCCGATCCTGCCACAGCCTCGTCGAGACTGCCCGCCTCCGCGACGACCTCGAAGTCGGGCTGGGTGTCAAGCAGTGCGCGCAGGCCGTGGCGGAGCGTCGGGTGGTCGTCGACGAGGAGTATGCGTATCACTGTTCGCCCTTCGTGGTCGGTGTGACTGCGGCGATTGTTGTGCCGGCGCCGGGGGCTGATTCGACGGTGAGTGACCCGCCGAGGCTCCGCATTCGCCAGTGCATTGCGCGGATGCCGAACCCGGAGTCGGGCGATGCGGGTGTTGGTGCCGGTGTGGTGTCGGGCACTTCGGGCACTGTAAACCCTGCTCCGTTGTCTGCGATGTCGACTCCGACCGAGTCTGCGAAGTAGGTCAGCGTCACTTTTGTGAGCGAAGCATGCGCGTGTTTGCGCGCGTTCGCCAGGGCCTCCTGAGTTACGCGCTGCAACGCGTGCGAGGCCTCGTCGGGAATGGGGCGTTCAGTGCCGAAGCGCTCGAACGTCGCCTCGGCAGCGTCCGCAAGGTTGCGCAGTACCTCGGTAAGACCTACGGGCTGCTGTGTGTTCGGCGTAACCAATCCCAGCATGAAGGATCGCGTCTCGGACAGGGCCTGCCTGAGTGCGGTGAGTGCTTCTGTCGATGCCTGCGACGTTTGCGGTGCGGTTCGCTCTGCCTCAAGTCGAAGCAGCGCCTCGGCGGTGCGCTGTGCGACCGTATCGTGCAGCTCGCTCGCCACGCGCTGACGTTCCTCGGCTGCGCCAGCGACGCGCTCCGTCTGCGCAAGTTTGTCGCGCGTCTCGAGGAGCTCGAGGTTGAGTCGCTTCTGCGTGGCAAGCGACCGGTCGAGCTCCCAATAGGCGTAGGCGAGCACGAGCCCACCGAAGAACGGGCCGAGCACGAGGCCGAGGTCTGTGCCATTCGACATGAGGTACAGACCGACGCTCACGGCGACGACGATCGTGGCGGAGAGTGCGAGCGCGCGGGCGCCTGAGAGCACGCGGTGGATGGCGAAGAACAGTGCGAACGCGCTCCACCCGAACGACGGGGCGAGTGCAACCAGAGGGAGCCAGACTGCGGTAGCCGTAAGAAGCCAGGCGCGCTGCCAGCCCCTGTTGTCGGGGCCGCGAACGAGGGCAACGGCGTAGCTTGCGCCAGCTGCGAGTGCGAGGGCGAGCACGAGGATGCCTGTGCCTGCGAGCTCGTGATAGGTGAAGTAGCGCAGCCCGCAGACGACGAGGAGGACACCGAAACCGAGGTCGACGGCGAGGTCTGCTGCGTGCATTCTGGGGGTGCGTGCGTGCAGCTCGACCGCGTCGGGTGTGTGCATGCGGCTAGGGTACCTCGGGTTTCCTGAGGGAAAACGGCTTGCCAACGTGCGACAGATGGGTGAACGATTCCTGAGAGTTGAGTGAATGTGGCTCAAGTTTGGCGAACCCGGCTTGACTCCCGAACGGGCTTCGCTAAACTTGAGTGCATCAGGCTCAACTTGCCCCAACGGGCAAGGTGAAGCTCACGAACCACCGGCTCGGGAGGCCGGTCCCTTAAACAACGCAAGGAGAACACATGTCACGTGCAGTAGGTATTGACCTCGGCACCACCAACTCGGTTGTCGCCGTTCTTGAGGGCGGCGAGCCCACCGTCATTGCGAACGCTGAAGGCTTCCGCACCACCCCCTCGATCGTCGCGTTCACGAAGGATGGCGAGGTGCTCGTTGGCGAGACCGCGAAGCGCCAGGCTGTCACCAACGTCGACCGCACGCTTGCTTCGGTCAAGCGCCACATGGGCACTGACTGGAAGAGCGACGACATCGATGGCAAGAAGTACACCGCGCAGGAGATCAGCGCTCGCACGCTGATGAAGCTGAAGCGCGACGCTGAGACGTACCTCGGCGACAAGGTCACCGACGCTGTCATCACCGTCCCCGCTTACTTCAACGACGCCGAGCGTCAGGCGACGAAGGAAGCCGGCGAGATCGCTGGCCTCAACGTGCTTCGCATCATCAACGAGCCGACCGCCGCTGCGCTCGCGTACGGCCTCGACAAGGGCAAGGAAGACGAGCTCATCCTCGTCTTCGACCTCGGCGGCGGCACCTTCGACGTCTCGCTCCTCGAGGTTGGTAAGGACGACGACTTCTCGACGATTCAGGTTCGCGCGACCGCTGGCGACAACCGCCTCGGTGGCGATGACTGGGATCAGCGTGTTGTCGATTGGCTCGCAACCCAGTTCAAGGCCTCGACCGGTGTCGACGTCTCGGGTGACAAGATCGCTCTCCAGCGCCTCAAGGAGGCCGCTGAGCAGGCGAAGAAGGAGCTGTCGAACTCGACGAGCACGCAGATCCAGCTGCCGTACCTCTCGCTCACCGAGAACGGCCCCGCGAACCTCGACGAGACGCTCACCCGCGCGAAGTTCGAGGAGCTCACGAAGGACCTGCTCGAGCGCACTCGCAAGCCGTTCGAGGACGTCATCAAGGAAGCCGGTGTGAAGGTCGGCGACATCGCGCACGTCGTGCTCGTTGGCGGCTCGACCCGCATGCCCGCAGTCACCGAGCTCGTAAAGCAGCTCACCGGCGGCCGCGAGCCCAACAAGGGCGTGAACCCTGACGAGGTCGTCGCAGTCGGCGCCGCCCTGCAGGCAGGCGTCCTCAAGGGTGAGCGCAAGGACGTGCTGCTCATCGACGTCACCCCGCTGTCGCTCGGTATCGAGACCAAGGGTGGCATCATGACGAAGCTCATCGAGCGCAACACCGCCATCCCGACGAAGCGTTCTGAGACCTTTACCACGGCAGAGGACAACCAGCCCTCCGTCGCGATCCAGGTCTTCCAGGGCGAGCGCGAGTTCACCCGCGACAACAAGAACCTCGGAACGTTCGAGCTCACCGGCATCGCGCCTGCTCCGCGCGGCGTGCCCCAGGTCGAGGTGACCTTCGACATCGACGCAAACGGCATCGTGCAGGTGTCGGCGAAGGACAAGGGCACCGGCAAGGAGCAGACGATCACCATCTCCGGTGGTTCGACGCTCTCGAAGGACGACATCGAGCGGATGGTTCGCGAGGCCGAGGAGCACGCAGCCGACGACAAGAAGCGTCGCGAGGCAGCCGAGCAGCGCAACAATGCGGAGCAGCTTGCCTACTCGGTCGAGAAGCTCATCACGGAGAACGAGGACAAGCTCCCCGAAGACGTCAAGACCGAGGTGCAGGGCGACCTCGACGCACTCAAGGCAGCGCTTGCCGGCGAAGACGACGAAGCGGTGAAGACTGCGTTCGACAAGCTGAGCGCGAGCCAGCAGAAGCTCGGCGAGGCCATCTACGCTCAGTCGCAGGAGGCACCCGAGGCTGCCGCCGAGGGCGCAGAGTCGAGCGATGAGGATGTTGTCGACGCAGAGGTTGTTGAGGACGACGAGGAGCAGAAGTAATCATGGCGAACGAGGAGCATCTGGGCGACGACCAGCCGTTGGGCGATGTTCCGGCGGGCCAGGGTGACGAGGCATCGCAGGCCGATGCCTCGTCAGCACCCGAGGCGGAGGGCGCTCCCTCCGCCTCCGGGCCGGAAGTCGATGACCTGACCGTCGACGACATTCTTGGCGCGGAGCAGACCGAGGCGGCCGCTGGCGCGGACGCCGAGGCTGCAGGCGACGACGCAGAGAACCCCTACCTTGAGGATCTGCGTCGTCTCACCGCCGAGTACGCGAATTACCGCAAGCGCACCGAGGCAAACGTCGAGCTCGACAAGCAGCGCGCGAAGGCTTCGGTCGTGGTGCAGCTGCTGCCGGTACTCGACGACCTCGACCGTGCCGAACAGCACGGCGACCTCGAAGAGGGCAGCGCATTCGCTACGATCGCGCAGAAGCTGCGAGCCAGCCTGGAACGGCTCGGCGTCGAGAGCTTCGGCGAGAAGGGCGAGCCGTTCGATCCGCAGGTGCACGAGGCAATCGCTCAGGTTCCGGTCCCCGGGACTGAGCAGCACACGGTGCTTGACGTAGTCGAGCGGGGCTATCGCATCGGTGATGTTGAGCTGCGCCCCGCCAAGGTAGCGGTGGCGGTGGGGGCTGATGGCTAGTCAGGATTGGTTGGACAAAGACTTCTACAGCACCCTCGGAGTTTCGAAGGACGCCGATGAGGCTGAGCTGAAGAAGGTCTACCGCAAGCTCGCGCGAAAGTACCACCCGGATTCGAACCCGGGTGATGCGGCGGCCGAGGCGAAGTTCAAGGAGATCAGCGAGGCGTACTCGGTGCTCTCCGACAAAGAACAGCGCGCGGAGTACGACCAGATTCGGGCGATGGGCGCCGGCGGCGCCCGCTTCACGGCGGGCGGCCAGGGCGGCCAAGGCTTCGAGGATATCTTCGGTGGGATGTTCGGCGGCCAGGGTGGCCACGGCGGCAGGAACACGCAGTACACGTTCCAGCAGGGCGGCGGCTACGACGACATCTTCAACATGTTCGGTGGCGGCGCTCGCGGCCCTCAGAAGGGGCGCGACGTCAACGCGACGACGACGATCGACTTCGAAACCGCTGTGAGCGGTGACACGGTCACTCTCCAGACCTCGAACGGCAATGTCAAAGTGAAGATCCCCGCTGGGGTGTCGAACGGCCAGAAGATCAGGCTGCGCGGCAAGGGCGAGCCCGGCCAGGCCGGCACGCCTGCCGGCGACCTGCTGCTCACCGTCACCGTGCGAAAGCACCCCGTTTTTGAGCGCGACGGCCTAAACCTCAAGCTGAAGCTGCCCGTCACCTTCACGGAGGCGACGCTCGGCGCGACAGTCGAGGTGCCGACGCTCGGTGGTGACACCGTGCGCCTGAAGGTGCAGCCCGGCACGCCGAGCGGCCGCGTGCTGCGCGTGAAGGGCCGGGGCGTGAAGACCTCGAAGGGCACGGGAGACCTGCTCGCCGAGGTTCAGGTCGCGGTGCCCAGCCACCTGAGCGACGAGGCGCGCGAAGCGCTCGAGGCGTTCCAACAGGTTGAGCCGCAGGAGAACCCGCGCGCCGACCTGTTCTCACGGGCACGCGCCTAGCTGCAGGCACCCGAACAACGAACACACCACACAGCACAACGGCGAGAAGGAGGAGCGATGGCGAACAGGCAGATGGACAGGTTCACACCGGTGTTTGCGATTGCCGCCGCCTCCGAGCTGGCCGAAATGCATCCGCAGACGCTGCGGCAGTACGACCGTATCGGGCTCGTAGTGCCGCAGCGTACAAGCGGAAACACGCGGCGCTACTCGCTGTATGACGTTCATCGTCTGCGTGAGGTCGCGAGGCTTTCGGCCGAGGGGCTGAGCCTCGAGGGCATTCGCCGCGTGCTCAAACTTGAAGACCGCGTGCGCGAGCTCGAAGGCCAGGTGCACGAGCTCGAGCGCGCGCTCTCGGACGAGCTGCTGAAGCGCCCCGACCGGCGGGTTTTCGCCGCCGGGGCCGGCGGCGAGGTCGTCACACTCCGTCGCGGCACCCGAACCCGGCGCAACGCCGAGGTCGTCGTGTGGAAGCCGTAGCCGCGAGGCTCGAGGAGTTCTGCTCCACGCTGTCGCGTGAGCCCGACTTTGACGCGCCCGAGCTTCGGGCGTATGACACGGCCGACCTGCTCATTCTCACCACCGCGGCAGGTCGCTTAGGCGACGCAGAGCCGGGAACCGTCGTCACGATCGGCGATCGCCACGGTGCGCTCACGCTGGGTGCGACGGCGGTGCTGGGTGCGGCCGATGTGCGGGCGTATCAGGATCCGCTCCTGTCGGAGCGTGCCCTCGCCGCGAACGCGTCGCGCCTCGGTCTCGGCGACAGCTACGCGAACGCCCCGTTCGGCGAGGAGCTGCTCGCGGGCGCGAAGACGGTGCTCGTGCAGCTGCCGCGCGGCCTCGACGCGCTCGAAGAGATCGCGTGGAAGATCGCGCGCTACGCGCACCCCGACGTGCGGGTGTTCGCCGGTGGCCGCGTGAAGCACATGACCCGTGCCCAAAACGAGGTCTTCGCCAGGTTCTTCGGCGAGGTCTCCGCGGGGCTGGGCTGGCGCAAGTCCCGCGTGCTGCAGGCCGCCTCGAAGGGTCTTGCCCTGCCGCAGCAGGAGGCGCCGTTCCCAAGATGGGGCAACGATAGGGAGCTCGCGTTTGGGCTCGCCGCGTTTGGCGCAACCTTCGGCGGAACGAAGCTCGATCACGGCAGCAGGCTGCTGCTCGGCACACTTTCAGGTGAGGGCAACACTGGCTGGCACGCTACTCAGCGTGACAGGGTGTTCGACCTTGGGTGCGGCAGCGGCGTGCTGGCGGTCTCGGCCGCGCTCGCTCTGCCGTCAGCGGAGGTCATCGCGAGCGACCAGTCCGACGCCGCGGTCCGTTCGACGGCTCTCACCGCCGAGGCAGCGGGTGTCGGGGAGCGGGTCGCGGTGCATCGCGCTGACGGTGCTGAGGCCGTCGCCGACGGGTGGGCGGACCTCGTGCTGCTCAACCCGCCGTTCCACACCGGGGCGACCGTGCACGCGGGCGTCGCCCACCGCCTCATCCGGGACTGCGCGCGAGTGCTGAAGCCGGGAGGAGAACTGCGAATCGTCTTCAACTCCCACCTCGCGTATCGTCCCCTGCTCGAGCAGGTCATCGGGCCCGCTGAGCAGCTCGCCCGCGACGCAACCTTCACCGTGCTCGCCGTCACGAAGCGGTAGCGATTCAGCCACCGAACTCACAGGCACCTGAAGCCTAGAATGAGTGTGTGAGCGATAAACTCTTGCACTTGGTGCGCCACGGGGAGGTTCATAACCCCGACCTCGTCCTCTACGGCCGCATTCCCGGCTTCCGCCTCTCAGAGCGCGGTCATGCGATGGCGGAGGCCGCCGCGCTCGAACTTGCCGGCAGCGACCGCAAAGTCGCGGCGCTCTACGCGTCGCCGCTGGAGCGCGCGCAGCAGTCGGCGCGCCCGATCGCGAGCGCGCTCGGCCTCGAAATCCAGACTGAGGATCGCATCATCGAACCGACCAACTTCTTTGAGGGCAAGGTGAACTCCGGGCCGGAGGCCGCGTTCAAGAAGCCGCGCTACTGGTACAAGTTCTGGAACCCGTTCCGCCCGAGCTGGGGCGAGCCGTACCGGCAGGTGGCGGCGCGCGTGCGCGAGGCCATGAACGACGCGTGGGATAAGGCACAGGGCGGCGACATCGTGATGGTCGCGCACCAGTCACCGATCTGGATGGCTCACCTAGACATCGCGGGCAAGCCCCTCTTCCACAACCCGGCGACCAGGCGCTGCGACCTCTCGAGCATCACGACATTCGAGCGCCGCGGCAACCGCTGGTTCGAGGTCGATTACCGGAACCCAGCGAAGTCGCTGATGGACGACGCAACCGATGTAGGAGCAGTATGACCGCGCGACGACGCCTCGCCGCCATCGCCGCTACCGCGGCGGCCCTCGCAGTCGGCCTCGCCGGCTGTAGTACAACCGAGGGTGACTCCCTGGCTGCGCAATGGCAGCAGGGAGGGGACAAGGGCTTCGTCGCGGGGGACGGCTCGTCAGCCTCGTTCCCTGCCGACAAGCGCGGTGAGCCGGTGGAGTTCGCAGGCGAGACCGAGTTCGAGAATGAGCTGAGTTCGGCTGACACGCTTGGCAGCGTTACCGTCGTGAACTTCTGGTACGCGGGCTGTGCGCCCTGCCGCGCAGAGGCTCCCGACCTCGTCGAGGCGTACAACGAGTTCACCCCGCAGGGCGTGAAGTTTGTCGGCGTGAATACTCGCGACCAGGCGGCGCAGGCTAAGCAGTTTGGCGTCGAGTTCGGTATCCAGTACGAGTCCATTCTCGACAATCCCGGTGGTCGCACCGTGCAGCGCGCGTTCGCGGGCCAGATCCCGCTCAACGCGGTACCGACCACGCTGATCCTTGACGCGGAGGGGCGCGTGGCGCACACCGTCGTCGGGCAGCTCGCGGGTGTCTCGCAGCTACGCACGCTCATCACGGAGACGCTCGAAGAGCAGTCCACCGCGAGCAAGAACTGATGGGGATCCAGGAGATCATCGCCGACGGGCAGCTGCTCGTCGCGTCCGCGATCGCACTGGCGGCCGGGCTCGTCTCGTTCCTGTCGCCATGCGTGCTGCCGCTGATTCCCGGCTACCTCGCCTACGTCTCCGGCGTCGCCGGCACTCCGAGCGCGAGCGCCGCGAACCCGAAGGCGGCGGGCCGCCGGGAACGCAACCGGATGGTGCTCGGCTCGATCCTCTTCGTGCTCGGGTTCGCGATTGTCTTCGTGATCCTGCTCACGCTCTCCGGTGCCGTGGGCGCCAGCACCTGGTATCTCGATTGGCAGGACGTGATCCTGCGCGTTATGGGAGTTGTGGTGATCGTCATGGGCCTCGTGTTCATGGGTGCCTTCGCGAAATTCCAGCGCACGACCAGGCTCAAGATCAGCCCGAAGGTCGGCCTCGCGGGCGCGCCGCTGCTCGGCATCGTGTTCGCGATTGGCTGGGCGCCCTGCCTCGGGCCGACGATCGGTACCGTGAGCCTCCTCGCGATGCAGCAGGGCTCGGTCGGGCGCGCGGCGCTGCTTGCTCTGCTCTACTCGCTCGGGCTCGGGATCCCCTTCGTGCTCGCCGCGTTCGGCTTCGGCTGGATGACGCAGACGATGATCTTCTTCAAGCGCCACATCCGCACGGTGAACATCGTCGGCGGCGTCATTCTTATCATCCTCGGTGTACTCATGGTGACGGGCCTGTGGGGCCTCATCATGAGTGAACTTCAGACATGGATAGGTGGCTATGTCACGCCCCTCTGATTACGATGACGGATCGGGCGCCCCGGCACCCGTAACGAGCCCGGAGCTCGGCCTCACTGGCTGGCTCCGGTGGTTCTGGCGCCAGCTCACCAGTATGCGCGTCGCGCTGATCCTCTTGCTCCTGCTCGCGGTGGCCGCGATCCCGGGTTCGCTCGTGCCGCAGCGCGGTGCCGACCCGAACGGTGTCATTCAGTACGAGAAAGACAACCCGACGCTCTTCAAGATCCTTGACGCGTTCCCGATCCAGGCGTTCGACGTCTACGGGTCCGTCTGGTTCTCGGCGATCTACCTGCTGCTCTTCATCTCGCTCATCGGGTGTGTGCTGCCGCGCGTGAAGCACCACTGGCAGGCCTGGCGCGGCACGCCCCCGAAGACCCCGGCGCGGCTCAACCGCATGGCCGGGTTCTCCGAGGTGCGCGTCACCAACGCCGAAGCCAGCGAAGAAGAGCGCCTCGCGTTCGCGCAGGCCGCCGTCGAATCCGCCGCCGACCTCCTCAGCCGCCAGCGCTACCGTGTCGAGCTGCAGCAGGCGACGCACCGCGGCGTCTCCGAGGTCTCCGTCTCGTCTGAGCGAGGGTATCTCCGCGAGACCGGCAACCTGCTCTTCCACATCGCCCTCGTCGGCGTACTCGTGTGCGTCGGACTGGGTGGCGCGTTCACCTTTAACGGCCAGCGCGTGCTCTACGAGGGCGAGAGCTTCGTCAACCAGATCATTGACTACGATTCGGCGAACTCGGGCCGCGCATTCCGCTCAGACACGCTTGAGCCTTTCAGCCTTCGCCTCGACGACCTCGACGTGAACTACATCCAGCCCGACGACGAAGATGCGAGCCCGAACTCGATCGGCCAGGTGCGCGAGTTCATTGCGAGCATGACGCTCACGGACCCGGAGGGCAATGAGAGCGCAGAGGAGATCCGGGTGAACCACCCGCTGCGCGTGCACGGCTCGCCGATCTACCTGCTCGCGAACGGCTACGCGCCCACAATCGTTGTTCGCAACGCTGACGGCGAGATCGTGTTCAACGAGTCCGTACCGTTCATTCCCCAGGGCGCCGACCCGAACCTCACCTCGCTGGGCGTCGTCAAAGTGCTCGATGGCATCACAAACGATGCGGGGGAGTCGACGGAGCTCGGCCTGCGAGGCTTCTTCTACCCGACGCAGACAAAGCTCGAATCGGGCGCGTACACGTCGAACTACCCCGACCTCGAGAACCCCGTGCTCACGCTCGACGCGTTCATGGGAGACACTGGCGTAGACAACGAGTTCGGCATCCCGCAGTCCGTGTACTCGCTTGAGACCGGCGAGATGGAGCAGCTCACGGGCCGCGCCATTGAAAAGCCCTCGATCGAGCTGCGCCCCGGCGAGACCGCTGAGCTGCCGCGAGGCCTCGGCACCGTGACGCTCGAGGCCGTGCCGCGCTACGCGTCGTTCGATGTCATGCAGAACCCGTTCCAGATCGGGATCCTGATCTCCGCCCTGCTCTCGCTCGGCGGGCTGCTGTGGTCGCTGTTCGTTCCGCGCCGCCGCGTGTGGGTGAAGGCGATCCCGACGAAGGATGGCGTTGTGCTGCAGTACGCAGGGCTTGCCCGCGGCGACGACCCGGCGCTCGACCGGGCGGTTGAGGAGCTGCGCGAGGCGCACCGAGAGGTGCTGTAGGGAGGGCGCTCGGCCGCTCAGCCCGGGGCCACCGGCCCATCCACCACAAGCCGTACGTATGTGATCGACCCTTCCAATGCCTGAACCCGGCGGGTACGGCATTGGAAGGGTCGATTACATTGCTTGGGCTGGGGCTGGGGCTGGGGCTGGGGCTTGGGCTTGGGCTTGGGCTTGGGCTTGGGCCGGGGCTTCGGCTCGCGCCCAGCCCCTAAGCCTGCAGCGCGTCCAGGAACTGCGTCACGTCAGCCTCAAGCTCCGCGAGTGCCCGCTCCGCGGCCGCCCGCCGCTTCGATGCCTTGCCCTTTTCGTTGAACGTGTCGAGGTAGATCTTGAGCTTCGGTTCCGTACCGCTCGGGCGGATCATCACGCGCGAGCCGTCGGCCAGGTCGTAGCGCAGCACGTTCGACGGTACAGCGGCGAGCCCGGGCTCAAGCAGATCCTGCGTGGCCGTTACGGCCCTCACCCCAAACGCGGTTGGCGGAGCGGTGCGGATCTTCGCCGCGAGCTCAGTCGCAGCCGCCATCGACTCGAGTCGCAGCGTGATCTGGCCGCTGGCGAAGTGGCCGAAGCGCTCGGACGCCTCTTCGAGAAGGCCCCAGATGTCAGTGCCGCGGCCCTTCGCCCAGCGCGCCATCGCGACGGCGTCGGCGCCGGCCGAGATGCCGTCTTTGTCGCGCACGACCTGCGGCTGCGTGAGGTAGCCGAGGGCCTCCTCGAAGCCGAACACGAGGTTCGGTACACGTGAGACCCACTTGAACCCCGAGAGGGTTTCGGCGTAGTCGAGCCCGTAGTCTGCGGCAACCGCGCGGAGCGCCGGCGACGAGACGATGGTGCAGGCCAGCGTGCCGGTGAGCGGAATGCCCCGCTGCTCCGCATCCTGCATCGCCCGCTCTGCGGCGCGCCAGCCGAGGAGCAGCCCCAGCTCGTTTCCGGTGAGGCGGCGGTACCCCGACTCCTCGTCGAAGTGGGGGAGCGCAACCGCGAGACGATCCGCGTCGGGGTCGTGAGCGATGATGAGCTCTGCACCCTCCTCGCGCGCGGTGCGGTACGCGAGGTCGAGTGCGCCCGGCTCCTCAGGGTTCGGGAAGTCGACGGTTGGGAAGTTGCCGTCGGGGGTCTCCTGCTCGGGCACCGAGGTCGGCAGCGGCAGGCCGCTTGCGAGTAGCACCCGACCTGAGATCTCCGCGCCCACGCCGTGCATTGCGGTGTAGACGATGCGCAGCGGCACCTCCGCGTTGAGCGTGCGGCCATCGTGAGTGAGGGGGAAGCCCGCGAGCAGCGATGACGCAGTGCGCGTCACGTAGGTGTCGGCGACGTCGGGGCCAGCGATGGTGTAGTCGGTGCTGCGCGGCAGGTCGCCGACTGGCCCCGCTGCCGCAGTCTCGATGAGTGCAGCGATCGCGCTATCGGACGGGGCGACAATCTGCGACCCCTCATCGGCGTCGCCGAGGTAGACCTTGTACCCGTTGTCGCGCGGCGGGTTGTGGCTCGCCGTGACCATGACGCCCGCGGAGACATCGAGGTGGCGCACGGCGAACGCGACGAGCGGCGTCGGCCCGTGTGACGGCAGCAGCGTGACCCGCACGCCGGCGCCGGCCATGATCTCGGCCGCATCGCGCGCGAAGACGTCGGAGTTCACGCGGGCGTCGTACCCGATCACCACCGAAGGCGGGCCACTCGTCTCACCGCGCGCGGCGCGCTCAAGCAGAAACGCCGCGAACCCGGCGCTCGTCTGCGAGACGACGACACGGTTCATCCGGGCCGGGCCCGCACCGAGCCTGCCGCGGAGCCCCGCGGTGCCGAACGACAGGCGCCCGGCGAATGTTTCGCGCAGCTCAGCAAGCGCGGTCTCGTCGCCGGCCTCGGCCTGCTGAGCGAGCCTCTCGGCCTCAGCCTGCGTGACCGGATCAATGTCGTGCGCAGCCCAAGTGCGCGCGCGCTCAAGCAGCGTTTCGAGCTCGTCGGTTGCCATTGCGCCCCCTTCACCGTGGTTGTCTGTAGACAGTTCAAGCTACCACCCGGGCTGAGAAATGCGTCGCAAGGACCCCGGCAAGCTGAGGGAACGGTGGGTGAACGCTGCGAGCGATACCCGTCCGGGGTGTGACATCGCCATGCTCTGGGGCTATCGTTGACGAGGATTAAATTAACGCGAGAAAACTGGGGATGATGAGCGAGCGAGAGTCGCACTGGTCTGAGCAGGCGGGCCCGTCTGTTCCGCGACCGGAGCTACCTGGTGACCTCACCGCCGACGTCGCCATTATCGGCGCCGGGCACTTCGGCCTCTGGACCGCGTACTACCTCAAGAAGGCCAAGCCCCGCCTGCGGGTTGTCGTGCTTGAGGAGAGCCACGTCGGCCACGGCACGCTGGGGAGCGTCGTTGGTCGCATGACCGGCGAGGTGCCTGGCGGGCGCGAGCCCTACGCCCGCCGCCACGGGCGCGACGCGCTCAACCACTACCAGCGCATCATGAACGAGGCCGTCGAGAGTGTGCTCGAGGTGACCACCGCCGAGCGTATCCAGGCAGACATCGTGAGGGGTGGTGAAGTAATCGCCGCCTACACGGCGATGCAGGATCGGCGGCTGCGGGCCGCGACAGCGCTCGCGCAGCGCGCGCCCCACACCAACCTGCGGTTCCTTGAGGCCCCCGAGGTCGCTGAGCTCATCAATCTCGCGGGAGTGCGGTCAGCGATCTGGCACCCGCACGCGGCGCGGTTCCAGCCCGCGAAGCTCGCGCACGGTCTCGCGAGGGTCGTCGAGCGGATGGGAGTTGCGATCTACGAGCGCACCCGCGTCGAAGAGGCCCTCCCGTTTTCGCTACGCACGACCCACGGCGTGGTCTCCGCCGAGATCATTGTTGGCGGAACGAACCACTTTGCAGGCGAGCGCGGCTGGCGGCGCCTGCAGCGGCCCGCGCTGGCTTCGCTGATCGCGACCGAGCCGCTCAGCGAGCGTCTCTGGGCTGACATTGGGTGGGGCGGCAACGAGCTGCTCGCGAGCTTCGCCGCGCCGCGTACCTACGCCCAGCGCACGGCGGACGGCAGAATCGTCGTCGGCGGGCGGCGTTCGCCCTGCCAGCTCAGCGCTTCGGCCGGGCGCTCGGGGCAGATCGCCGGGTCGACGTTTGCGGCGCTTCGCGCGGTGCTGCACCGTGTGTTCCCCGGTACCCGCGAGGCGGAGATCGCGCACGCCTGGTCGGGTAACGCTCGCGTGAAGCACGCTGGTGCGGCAAGGATCGGGATCGACAGGCGCACCGGGTTCACCTGGGCGGGTGCGGCGAGGGCGGGCGTCGCCACGGCAAACCTCTCGGCCCGGACGATCACGGACCTCGTGCTTGAGCGCGACACCGAGCTCACCGCGTTGCCGTCAGTGGAGCGGGGCGCGCTTCGTGAAGAACGCCCCGCTCCACTCACCCGCTAGAAGCGGGCGACGACCTCGGTAAGGAGAGCAGCGAGCCGCGGCTCGGCCTCCTTACCCGCGGTGATGACCTCCGCGTGGCTGAGCGGGGTCTCCTGGATCCCTGCCGCGAGGTTCGTGATGAGCGAGAACCCGAGAATCTCCATGCCGGCCTCGCGGGCTGCAATTGCCTCGAGCGCAGTCGACATGCCGACGATGTCGCCGCCGATGATGCCGGCGTAGCGCACCTCAGCGGGGGTCTCGTAGTGCGGCCCGCGGAACTGCACGTACACGCCGTCGTCGAGCGTCGAGTCGACCTCACGAGCAAGGTCGCGCAGCCGCTTCGAGTACAGGTCGGTGAGGTCGACGAACGTCGCACCCTCGAGAGGCGACGCCGCGGTGAGGTTGATGTGGTCTGAGATGAGCACGGGCTGGCCGGGGGAGTACGCGGGGTTCACGCCGCCGGCACCGTTCGTGAGCACCATGATCTTCGCGCCCGTCGCGGCGGCGGTGCGCACGCCGTGGACGACCGAACGCACACCGTGATCCTCGTAGAAGTGGGTGCGCGCGCCGATCACGAGGGCGTGCTTGCCGTTCGCGAGACGGATCGAGCGCAGCGTGCCCGAGTGCCCGGGCACAGCCGAGGCGCGGAAGCCGGGGACCCTGTCGGCCTCGAGGACGGCGACGGTCTCACCGATGACGTCAGCGGCCTTGCCCCAGCCGCTGCCGAGCGTGAGCGCGATGTCGTGCTGCGCGACGCCCGTGAGGTCGGCGATGACGGCAGCCGCCTCGGCTGCGAGGGCTTTCGGGTCTGAAGAATTGCTCATGCGGATAAGACTACGCCGGGTGCGCTCCCTTCGGAACGCACCCGGCGTAGTGAGTGAGCCCGCTAGGACTCCTTGATGATGCGGTAGCCGCGCAGCGGGTCGTAGCCGTGGATCTCGCGGGTGTCGAGCACCTTCATGAACGCGAGCACCTCGGGCGAGACCACCTGGCCGGGCACGAGCACGGGGAAGCCAGGCGGGTACGGTGTCACGAAGCCCGCCGAGATCGGCTTCTCGCCAGCGTCGACGCGGGCTCGGAGGTCATCGCCGAGCACGTACTCGATGTTGCCGCGTCGCTGACCGCGGAAGAACGCCGCGCGCAGGTCGCCGTCGGGCAGCTTCTCGTCGGTTGCGTAGCGCGGTGCGAACGACGAGAAGTCGGGCAGCGGCGGCATCGGGATCTCGGCTGGTAGCGGCTGCTCGGTGTCGCGCTGCGCCTGCTCCTCCTCGAATCGCTCCGCGAGCTTCACGAGCACCTCGATGAGGTAGGCGACGGAGCTGCGCGAGGTGCCGATGTTCGTCATGAAGAGCACGGTGTTGCGGCTCGTCTTGTTGACCTGGATGCCGTAGCGGTCCATGAGGTGCTCGTGCTTGAACGTGTCACCGTCAACGCCCGTGCGCGAGATCTCGATCGTGATGCGCGAGGGGTCGACGACGAACTCGTCGGTCGCCCACGCCTCCCACATGTTCGACAGGCCGTCGCGCAGCGGCATAGCCCTGCCGGTTCCGCGGTACTGCTCGGGGATGAGGTCGTGCGCGGTGAGTACGCGGAACGTGCGGCGCAGGAGCGTGTGCCGCGCGATCGCCTGCGACAGGCTCGTCGCAAGGTCGAGCTGACGCTGCACGAGCTCAAAGCCCTCGAGCTCGACCTGGCGGCGGCCGATGTCGAGGGAGGAGAGGATCTGGTAGTTCGGCGAGGTCGACGTGTGCGTCATGTAGGCCTCGTGGAACGGATCCTGCGCGTCGCGCACCCAATCCTGATCCCACACGTGAATCATCGACCCCTGGCGGAGCGCGGTGAGCGTCTTGTGCGTCGACTGCGTCGCGTAGACGCGCACGCGCGCCTCGGGCGACGGGATGAGCCGCTCGCGCAGCCAGACCTCGTCGGCTGCCGGCGTGCCGTCCTCAGCGAACAGGAGCTCCTGCTGCTCGCGGTAGGCCCGCTCGTGCGCGGCCGACCCCAGCTGCTGTTCGAGCAGCTTCGCGGAAGCCATCGCGGTGCGGCGGCGGGTGACCGGGTGGAACGCGCCGAACGCGAACCACGCCTCATCCCACAGGAAGACCAGGTCGGGCTTGATCGCGAGGCACTCGCTCATGACGCGGTACGGGTCGTAGACGATGCCGTCGAACGTCGTGTTCGTGAGCGTCACCATGCGCACCTCGTCGAGGCGACCGGCCGCGCGGTAGTCGAGCAGCAGCTGCTTGATGCGGTCGATCGGCACGGCGCCGTAGAACGCGAAGTCGTTGAGCGGGTACGCGTCGAGGTAGGCGGGGCGGCCGCCGGTGAGCATCATCGAGTGGTGGTGCGACTTATGGCAGTTGCGATCGACGAGCACGACGTCGTTCGGCGCCACGAGCGCTTGATGCACGACCTTGTTTGCCGTCGACGTGCCGTTCGTTACGAAGAACGTGTGCTTCGCGCCGTAGGCGCGAGCCGCGAGCTCCTGTGCCTTCTTCAGCGTGCGCACGGGGGCGAGCAGCGAGTCGAGCCCACCCGACGTCGCGCTCGTCTCGGCGAGCAGCAGGTTCAGGCCGTAGAAGTCGGCGAGGTCGCGGATCCACTTCGACGACATCACCGAGCCGCCGCGGGCGACAGGGAGGGCGTGGAAGACGCCGACGGGGCGGCGAGCGTGATCTTGGATCGCGGAGAAGAACGGGGTGTCGTAGAGATGCGAGACCCGGCGCAAGAGCGAGAGGTGCAGCTCCAGGTGATCCTCTCGGCGGAAGACGCGGCGGAAGCGCTTCGTCATCGCGCCCGCGAGATCCTCGATGTGCGCGCCCGCCATGAGGTAGAGGTCGAGTTCGGGGCGCAGTGCCGCGAGGGTGTCGGCGAGGCCGAGCACCCGCTGCACCGAGGCGAGCTGGTTGCGCGCGGTCGTCTGCGGGCCGGCCGTCTGCGCGTGGGCAAGCTCGATCGTCTCGCGAAGGTCGCGGCTCAACGTCTGCTTCGTTCGCTCGCTGAACCCCGGCCGCACGACGCACGCGAGGATGTTCGGGTTCGTGAGCACCGCGGCCACAGCGTCATCTGCGGAGGGGACGATGACGTACTCGTAGACGAACGCGTCGGCCGCGCTGCGCATCCGGAGGCTCTCGGCGCGCATCGTGTCGCGATCTGCGGGCGTCGTCTCGTCGACGATGAGCACCTCGAAGCGGGGCCGCGGATCGTTGTCGCCCGCGAACTCATCATCGGAATCAGGATCGAACTCGCCCGTCGCCTCCTCCGACGTGCCGATCGCGCGCAGCCGGTTGACCACCCTGCCGATCCGGTCGAGTGCCGCCTGGTACTCACCCGCGGCGAGCATCTCGCCGATCGTCGTGACGTAGCGCTGCCCGAATCCGGCCCAGTACATTTCGACGGTCTCGAGCGCGCGTAGCGAGCGGTGAATCTCGCTGTCGGCGGCGAGTGCCTCCGTCGCCTCCGAGCGGTCCCCGAGTGCGAGTCGCTTCACCGCGAAGCGCAGGTATTCCCACGCGTCGCTTCGCATGCGCCAGGTGCTTGAGGGCATGCCCGGGTCGCGTTCAAGTACCGGTTCTGCCTGCGGTTCTGACACCAATTGCCTCCAACGTCGCTGTCGCGTATACGGCCTGCGCGGTCGAAGAGAAGTGCGCAGCGCCCTAAGTCCCCGATCATACGGTGCTGAGTATGCCGCAGCACGCCTAGACTTGAGGTATGGCGAAAGAACGTAAGCACAGGATCGTTGTTCTCGGCGGCGGACCTGGCGGATACGAGGCCGCGCTCGCGGGCGCGCAGCTTGGGGCAGAGGTCACGCTCGTGGAGCGCGCGGGAGTGGGCGGTTCGGCCGTGCTCACCGACGTTGTTCCCTCAAAGAGCCTGATCGCGACGGCGGGCGCGGTGCAGTCCGTGCGCGACGCGGGCAAGCTCGGCGTGCAGACCTTCCTGCCCGGCGGCGACGGCAAGCCCGTGCGCCCCGAGATCGCCGTGAACCTCGCGGCCGTGAACAAGCGGCTCCTGGCGATGGCCGGCGCGCAGTCGACCGACATGCGACTGAGCCTCGAAGAGAGCGGCGTGCGGCTCGTGCAGGGCTCCGGCCGACTCGACGGCCCGAACGCCGTGCTGGTGTCGACCTCGCAGGAGGGCGGCACCGACTTCGACCGCATTGAGGCAGACACCATCGTCGTCTCGGTCGGCGCGAGCCCGCGCGAACTCGACTCGGCGAAGCCCGACGGTGAGCGCATCCTCACCTGGCAGCAGCTCTACAACCTCCAGGACGTGCCCGAGCACCTCATCGTTGTCGGGTCTGGCGTCACGGGCGCCGAGTTTGCGAACGCGTACGCGACGCTCGGAGCCGAGGTCACGCTCGTGTCGAGCCGCGAGCAGGTGCTCCCCGGCGAGGATCCGGATGCGGCGGCGGTCATCGAGCACGAGTTCAAGCGCATCGGCATGAACGTGATGTCGAAGTCGCGCGCCGACGCCGTCGAGCGCACCGAAGATGGCGTTCGAGTGACGCTCGCGGACGGCCGCGTCGTCGAGGGTTCGCACTGTCTTATGGCTGTTGGCTCGATCCCGAACACTCAGGGGCTGGGCCTCGAGGAGGCCGGCGTTGAGCTCAACGAGAGCGGCCACATCAAGGTGAACAAGGTCGCGCGCACCTCGACCCCGTCGGTCTACGCAGCCGGCGACTGCACCGACTTCTTCCCGCTCGCCTCGGTCGCATCGATGCAGGGCCGCACGGCCATCATGCACGCGCTCGGCGACTTCGTGCGCCCGATCGACCTGCGCAACGTCGCATCGAACGTCTTCACGTACCCCGAGATCGCGACCGTCGGGTGGAACGAGCGGACGCTCGCCGACGCGACGAACGTTGCGACGGCCATCACCCACACGATCCCGCTGAACGCGAACCCCCGCGCGAAGATGATCGGGTTCACCGACGGCTTCGTGAAGCTGTTCGCGTGGAAGGCCTCGGGAACCGTCATCGGCGGCGTCATCGTCGCGCACCGGGCGAGTGAGCTCATCTTCCCGCTCGCGCTCGCCGTCGAGCACCGCCTCACCGTCGACCAGGTTGCGTCGGCGTTCACCGTCTACCCATCGCTCACCGGCGCGATCACCGACGCCGCCCGCGCGATGCACGTGCACTAGGAGAGGGCTCAACGTGACGCAGCTGCAACCGGAAACCCGGGTCTCGAAGCGCCGCGCGCGCAGTCACCTGATGGCGAGCGTGGGCGTGTTCGCGCTCGCCATCGGGCTCGCCGCCTGCGCGCCCGCGAAGCCGCCGCTCGTGCCGTCTGACGACGACGCGAAGGTCACCATGACCGTGCGGGTTGTCGATAACAAGTTCGAGCCCAAGGAGTTCACGATCTCGCAGGGCGAGGCAGTTCGGTGGGTGTTCGAGGGGCCGTCGAACGAGCACGACGTCGTCGCGAAAGACGGTAGCTTCGTGAGCGAGCTCATGCGCGAGGGTAGCTACACCCACGTCTTCAACGACAAGGGCGACTTCGACTACCTCTGCTCCATCCATCCGGAGATGACGGGCCTCATCACGGTCGAGTAGCGCCCCCTGCGCGGCCGCCGTGCTGCCGCAGCCGAGGCGTCGGCCGCCAGCCCTGTGATCTGCAGTGCTAATGCCCGTTCCAGCCGGAACGGGCATTGCTGTTGCAGATTGCATTCCCAGCGCGGGGGTTGGGCCCGGCGTTGGCAGGGGCCGCTACTGGGAGGCAGACTCCTTGCCGTGGGCTGAGGTTGCGCTGAGCGCTGGGGGTCTAGGCGGGCGCCCCAAGCCGGAGCGACTCGAGCTGTTCCTCGCGGGTGGGGGCGGGGTGCACCGTCACAAGCTCGTCGGCGTCCGCGAGCTTTGCGAAGTCTGCGAGCTGTTCGCGCACCCGCTCGGGCCCGCCAACCGCGGTGTAGCGCATCATCGAGCGAATCTCGGTCGCGGCAGGGGTGTCTCGAATCGCCTCGGCCTGCTCGATCGTGAGCGGCACGTCGCGCCCACGCGAGAGGAACGCCCGGATGCGCTCGACCTCTGCCCGGGCGAACAGCTGGCGTGCGGCCTCGTCGTTCTCAGCGGCGATCACGTTGACGCCGGCGCTCACGTAGGGCTCGGGGTGCTTGGCGCTCGGCTGGTAGTTCGAACGGTAGTGCTGCACGGCCGCGTTCAGCGCCTGCGGCGCGAAGTGCGACGCGAACGAGTACGGCAGCCCGAGCTGGGCCGCGAGGTTTGCGCCGAAGAGGCTGGAGCCGAGGATGGTGATCGGCACGTTGGTGCCGCGCCCCGGGTAGGCGTTCACGCCGGTCAGCGGCAGGTCACTGCCGAGGTAAGCCTGCAGCTCGAGCACGTCGTTCGGAAACGCGTCTGCCGCCTGCACGGTGCGGCGGAGGGCCTGGAACGTTGCGCCGTCGGTGCCGGGAGCCCGCCCGAGGCCGAGGTGGATCCGGCCGGGGTGCAGCTCGGCGAGCGTGCCAAACTGCTCGGCGACGACGAGGGGCGAGTGGTTTGGCAGCATGACGCCGCCCGAACCGAGGCCGATGCGCTCCGTTTGCGACGCGATGTGCGCGATGAGCACCGCAGGCGCGCTCGATGCGATCGTCGGCATGTTGTGGTGCTCGGCGTACCAGATTCGCGAATAGCCGCCCGATTCCGCTGTCTGCGCGAGCTTCACGGAGTGCGCGAGCGCCGAGGCGACGCTGCCTTCCCGCTCGACGGTTGCAAGATCAAGGAACGAAAGCTTCGGTGCGGCCATGCAGAGTGTAACGAGCCCGGCGAGCGGGCTATTCCCCGGGCGCGGGGCGGCGCTGCCGAATGAACCTGGTCATACCGGTCTCCTGTCCGAGGGCGGGGCCTTGGGCCGCGGCAGGCGCGTCGGCGTCGGGCAGCTCGGGCCAGCTCCACTGCTCATCCATGAGAAAGACGGTCTCGGTCGACTTCACCGACTCCCAGCTCGCGAGCTCGAGGGAGACGAGCGTGTGAATGCGGGTGACGCTCGCTGAGCGGATGAGCAGCATGCAGTCGTGCCCGCCCGTCGTCACCGCGAAGTACTCGAGTTCGGCGATCGAGCTGAGCCCGGCGCGAAACTCGGGCCAGAGGCGCTGATCGAGGGTCACGAACACGAGCGCGGAGATGGGCAGGCCGACCTCGGGTGGAGAAACTTGGGCCGAAAACCCGCGGATGATGCCCTCGGAGACGAGGCGTTCGAACCGCTGGTAGGCGTTTGACCGCGAGATGCCCAGGTGTTCGGCGAGCGCGTTGATCGACATGCGGCCGTCTCGCTGCAGCGCTTCGATCATTGTCCGGTGTACGCTATCGAGTTTCACTTCGTCCTCAGCTCCGTTGCTTCAGTAACATTTTATGGGACAGATTGTAACAATTCATTCGGGCAAGCGGAAGATTTGCCGCCAAGCCGGATCTCGGTTTGCACGAATTGGCGTAGAACGCTCATACTTCAATACGGGTATCCATTTCCCGTGTATTCCGACTCTGAGGAGATCCGATGAAGCTTTCTCTTTCCCGCACCCTCTCGGGTGTCGCGGCGGTGGCTGCCGCGGCGCTGGTGCTCACCGGCTGCGCCGGCGGGCCTGCAGCGGGCGGTGGTGGCGGCGGCGCAAAGTCGCTCGTCGTCGACGCCTCGTTCGACCTGAAGACCGCCGACCCGAACCGCCAGTACGAGACGACGGGCTCGATCGTCGCGAAGGCGCTGTACGAACAGCTCCTCACGTTCAATGGCGAGGACGTGACGAAGCCCGTTGACGGCCTCGCGAGCTACGAGATGAACGACGACAACACGGTGATGACCCTCACCATGAAGTCGGGCGCGAAATTCTCGGACGGCAGCGACGTGACTGTTGACGACGCAGTGTTCTCGCTGCAGCGTGTGCAGGGCGTGAAGGGCAACCCCTCGTTCCTGCTCGACGGTGTGACCGTCGAGAAGACCGGCGACGATACGCTGACCCTCACCTCGGCAGAGCCGAACCCGGCGCTCCCCTTCATCCTCCCGAACCCGGCGCTCTCCGTCGTGAACCAGGAGGTTGTCGAGGCGAACGGTGGCACCGCTGACGACACCGACGCTGCCGAGACCTTCCTCAACGGCGAGTCGGCAGGCTCGGGCCCCTACGAGCTCGAGTCCTTTGACGCGGCCAAGCAGGTCGTTTTCAAGGCGAACCCGAACTACACGGGCGACAAGCCGGCCTACGAGCGCGTCGTGCTCCGCAACGTCGAAGGCCCGACCCAGAAGCTCAACGTCGAGAAGGGCGAGTCGCAGGTTGCGCTCGACCTGAACCCCGACCAGGTGGCAGAGCTCTCGGGCTCGGACGTCAAGGTCGTGAACAACGCGTCGCGCTACATGATCTTCCTGCTCCTGAACCAGGATCCCGCCGTCAACGCGATGACGAGCAACCCCGACTTCGTGAAGGCAGTGAAGCTCGGCGTCGACTACGACAAGATCGTTGACCTCGCGGGCGACGGCTCGGCACGCCCCGGCGGGGTCGTGCCCTCGATCTTCTCGGGCGCACTCACCGCTGAGCAGGGTAACCAGCGCGACGTTGAGGCTGCCAAGGCAGCGCTCGCGAAGTCGGGCTACGCGGGTGAAAAGATCACCCTGAACTTCCCGAACGACATCACCGTGCAGGGCCTCTCGCTGCAGAGCGTCGCCGAGAGCGTTCAGGCTCAGCTCTCCGAGGTCGGTATCGCGCTCGAGCTCGCTCCCGCTCCCGTCGCAACCGAGCTCGACGCTTACCGCAACGGCAAGGAGACCGTTGGCCTCTGGTACTGGGGCCCGGACTTCCCGGACGCCTCGAACTACCTCGTGTTCTCGCCGGGCGAGCTCGTCGGTCTCCGCTCGGGCTGGGCCGAGGGCGCTGACCCCGCGGTGACCGCCGCGTCTGACGCAGCTCGCACCGCGACCGGTGACGCCCGCGACGCCGCCTACACCGCGTGGCAGGAGGCGCTCAACGCGTCGGGCCCGTTCGTGCCGCTCCTGCAGCCGGCGCAGAACGTCGTGACCGCTCCGAGCGTGACCTCCGTGACGACCAACCCCGTCTGGACCGTCGACCTTGCCCTCATCAAGTGATTCGACTCAGGCACTAGCCGTCGTCGAGCGTAGCGCGCGAAAGGGCCTCCACCCCTTCGCGCGCTACGTCGCCGTTCGGCTGGGCCTGACCGTGCTTCTGCTGCTCGGCGTGACGGTTGTGACCTTCACGCTCACCAACCTCGTCCCGTCAGACCCCGTCCAGGCCGCGCTCGGCGAGCAGGCCGCCGCGAACCCCGAGATCGTCGCGAAGTTCCGCGCCGAGCAGGGGCTGGATCAGCCGATCGTCGTGCAGTACTTCACGTACCTCGGCAACGTGCTCCAGGGCAACCTGGGCACCTCGGTGCAGACGCACCAGCCCGTCGCGAAGGAGCTCGCAACGGCGTTCCCCGCGACGATTGAGCTCGCCGTCATGGCGATCCTGTGGTCGGCGATCCTCGGCATCGGGCTCGGCCTGTGGGCGGCGCTGAAGCGCCGCACGTTCGTCGACCAGGTGATCCGCGTCGTGAGCCTCATCGGCCTCTCGTGGCCGACGTTTTGGCTCGCGCTCGTCGCCTACTACCTGTTCTTCTTCCTGCTCGGGATCCTGCCCGGCTCCGGCCGCCTCGACCCGGCGAGCATCCCGCCGCCGCACGTCACTGGCATGTACACCATCGATGCGCTCCTCATCGGCGACTTCTGGACGTTCTGGGACGCGCTTCGACACCTGATTCTCCCCGCCTCCGTGCTCGCGCTCTACACGATCGGCCTGCTCACGCGCTTCTCGCGCTCGGCGGTGCTCGAGGTGATGGACATGGACTATGTGAAGGCGGCCCGCGCGAAGGGCCTGCCGCGGCGAAAGGTGATCTTCGGGTACATCCTGCGCGGCGCCTTTGTGCCGATCTTGACGGTGCTTGGGCTCGCCTTCGGCTCGCTCCTGTCGGGCACCGTGCTCGTCGAGCAGGTGTTCTCCTGGCACGGTATCGGCCAGTACTCCTTCGCCGCGGCGACCCGCCTCGACCTGCCTGCCATCATGGGCGTCGGCCTCGTCGTCGGGTTCGTGTACATCGGCCTAAACTTCGTCGTCGACCTGCTGTACGGCGTCATTGACCCGAGAGTGAGAGTCGCATGAGCGCCGACATTCTGGCGGAGCGTACGCGCCGCAAGCGGCGGCTGAGCCTGCCGCCCGCGTTCCGCACGCCCCTCGCGATCGCCGGCGTGGTGATCATCGCCGCTTGGCTCTTGATCGCGCTGTTCGCGCCGCTCATCGCGCCCGCCGACCCGCTCGCGCAGGATTTCCCGCGCCTCCTCCCACCCGGGCCGGAGCACTGGTTCGGCACCGACCAGGTCGGGCGCGACGTGCTGTCGCGCGTGATCCACGGGTCGCGCATCTCGCTACCGCTCTCGCTCGGCCTCGTCGCCTCGGCGATGGTCGTGGGCGGCATCCTCGGAGCGATCGCCGGCTACTTCGGTAAGGTCGTCGACGAGGTCATCATGCGTATCGCTGACCTCGTGTTCGCGTTCCCGACGATCATCCTCGCGATGGTCATCACCGCGGCACTCGGGCCGAGCCTCACGAACGCCGTCATCGCGATGCTCATCGTGTCGTGGCCGGCGTACGCGCGTGTGACCCGGTCGCTCGTCGTGAGCGCGCGTAGCCAGGAGTACGTCATCGCCGGCCGCCTGCTCGGCGCCGGCCCCTTCACGACGCTTCGCCGCGACGTGATGCCGAACGTGCTCGCGCCCGTGTTCGTGCTCGCGACCCTCGATGTCGGCACCGCGATGCTGCTGCTCTCTGGGCTCTCGTTCCTGGGGCTCGGCGCAGTGCCGCCAACCCCCGATTGGGGCGCGATGGTCGCTGGCGGCATCGAGCAGTTCTCGTCGTGGTGGATCTCGGCCTTCCCCGGCCTCGCGATCTTCACCGTCGTCATCGCTTTCAACTTCCTCGGTGACTCGCTGCGTGACTCGCTCGACCCCCACACCCAGGACGCAGTGCAGGGGAGGGCAATGTGAACGCCGCACAGGCAACCGAAGCGGCCCGCGGCGGGCTGCAGATCCGCGGGCTCACGGTCTCGTTCGGGTCGGAGGCGAAGCCGGTACCGATCGTGCGCGGCATCGACATCGACCTCGTGCCGGGGCAGATCACCGGCCTCGCCGGCGAGTCAGGCTCGGGCAAATCGATGACCGGCCTCGCGATGTGCGGCCTGCTGCCAGCGGGCGCTCGCACCGGCGGGCGGATCGACTTCGACGGCAAGAACCTGCTCGAAGCGAGTGAGCGCGAGCTTGAGCGCACCCGCGGCACGCGGGTCGCGATGGTCTTCCAAGACCCGACGGCGAGCCTCCACCCGATGCTCTCGATCGGGCACCAGCTGACCGACCACCTGCGAGTGCACGAGAAGATCGACAAGCGCGCGGCACGCGCGCGGGCGATCGCAACGCTTGAGCGCGTCAGGGTGCCAGACCCCGAGACCGCGATCAAGAAGTACCCGCACCAGTTCTCGGGCGGTCAGCTGCAGCGCATCGCGATCGCGATGGCGATCATCTGCGAGCCCGAGATCTTGATCGCCGACGAGCCGACGACTGCGCTTGACGTGACCGTGCAGGCGGGCGTGCTCCGCCTGCTGCGCTCGCTGTGTGACGAGCTCGGACTCGCCGTGCTGCTCATCACGCACGACCTCGGCGTGATGTCGAGCCTCGCTGACCGGATCTCGGTCATGCGCGAGGGCGTCATCATCGAGGAGGGGCCACGGTTTGACGTGCTTCGCCGGCCGCGCGAGGAGTACACCCGCGCGCTCGTCGCGGCGCTGCCGAACCACGAGCCGTTCCTTGACGACGAGCCCGCAGTGGGCACAGACGGCGCCGCAGCGCGCGGCACGGAGGAGACAGCATGACCGAGCCACTTCTCAAGGTCGACGCCCTCACGGTGCGCTACCGGCTTCCAGGCGGCGGCACGCTGACCGCCGTGAACGAGGTTTCGCTCGACATTGCCCCGGGCAGCGTCGTCGGCCTCGTCGGCGAGTCTGGTTGCGGCAAGTCGACGATGGCGCGCGCCGTATGCGGGCTCGAGCCCATCGCGGGCGGCCGGATCGAATTCATGGGCGCCGAGGTGAAGAAGCTCGGCATGGGGCGCCGTCCCGCCGAACTCATGGGCATCCAGATGGTGTTCCAGAACCCTTACGCCTCGCTCAACCCGCGCCGCACGGTCGGCAGCCAGATCGAGGATGGCCTCCGGGCGAACCCCGAGACGGTGAGCTGGAGTGTCGCCGACCTGCTCCGCGAGGTCGAGCTTCCGGCCGACGTCGGGGGCCGGTTCCCGCACCAGTTCTCGGGCGGCCAGCGCCAGCGCATCGCGATCGCGCGCGCGATCGCTTCGGGCCCGCGGCTGCTCATCGGTGATGAGCCGATCGCGTCACTCGACGCGAGTCTGCAGGCACGCGTTGCCGTGCTGATGCGCAAACTCGCGCTCGACTCGGGCGCCTCGCTGCTGTTCATCAGCCACGACCTCGCGGTCGTTCGCACGATCGCCGATGAGGTCGCCGTCATGAACCGCGGCGTCATCGTCGAGCGGGGCACGGCCGAGCGAGTCTGGAACGACCCGCAGGAGCCGTACACGCAGCGCCTGCTCGCCGCGATCCCAGCGGTCGACGGCCTCGGTACGCTGCCGGGGCTGGACGCGTAGCGAGCAAGCGCAACCATCGAGCGGGGTGTCCCGGGCGTATGCCCAGGGCGCCCCGCTCGCTTTAGACTGGGAGCGTGCCAACCACCGACCCCGCAGCGCAGCAGGCCGCGCCACCGGAGGCGCCGACCGCGCCGCGGGCGGGGCAGCGGCTCGCCGGGTGGGCGCGCAGGGTGCCGACGGGCTGGTTTGCCGGGATCCTCACGGGTCTCTTCCTCGCCGTGACCGCGGCGTTTGGCGGCCTCGCGCAGGTCGTGCCTCCCGCCGTTGCAGCGATCGAGCCGGGCGATGCGCAGGTTGGCCCGCAGCTTGCCCTGGAGGTCGAGCGCGCCGTGCTCTTCGAGAGGTTCCCCGAGGCCGGGGCCTACGCCGGGGAGGGCGAGGTTGTGCTCGCGCTGCTCGTGAACGCCGAGAACCGCTGGAACGAGCCGCTCTTGAGCTCGCGCGGCGCGATCGAGCAGGCGCTCAGGGTTGAGGGCCTCGGCGACGACATCGCGGGCGCAGAGCCCGCGTCGATCGCACGGCTCGACGACGCGACCTTCGGCCCGTGGCTGCAACCAGGCGTACCCGCTGACCTCGTCGTGAGCTGGGTTGTGCCAGCTGACAGCGTGGCCGAGGGCGACGGCGTGCGCGTCGTCATCCGCGAGGCGGCACTCGAGCGCGGGCAGCGCCTGACGAGCGACGAGCGCTGGTCGAACCCGAAGCCCGTCGCGGCGGTCGAGCTCGCGGTCGTTCGTGGCGCGGCAGCGGAGGGCTCGCAGTGACGTCCGCGCGACGCCGGTCGCGCGCGGTGGCGGCCTGGGGCGGCGGCCTGCTCCTGCTGGTGCTCGCCTCCCTGCTGTTGCGCGCCGTTCCCTCGGACGCCGACAGCGAGCGGCCCTTCGTGGTCACGGCCGCGGTCGGTGAGGCCGCGACGGCCCGCACCTTTACCGTCACCGTCACCGATGCGGGGCTCGCAGACACGCTTCGCGCGGGCGACTGGGAGCAGCCGGGTAACTGGCTGGTTGTTGATCTCTCGGTTGAGGGGGCCGGGAGCGACGCGACGAGCTACCTGGGGCGGGCCGCGTTCGTGCTCGGAACGGGCGCGGGGGTTGGTCCGGGCGCTGAGAGCGGGCGCCGCGAGTATCGCGCGAGCGAACGGTTCCTGTCCCTCGTCAACGGGCCGCTGGTGACGGGAGTGCCCCAAACCGGGAGCATCGCGTTCGAGCTCCCGGCGGGCGCGGCGGGCCAAGGGGCCATCGAGTTTGCGCAGCACGGCGACACCCGGCTCGACTCGCTCGTGAGCGTCGCCCTCGACCTCGACGAGCTGCAGCGGGTGCCCGAGCGCGAGGTCCGCGAGACAGGGTGGGGTAGTGAATGAACTGGTTGCGAACGAACAGGGTCGCGCTCATCGCGCTCCTCGTGTTGCTGCCCGTCACCGCGGGGGTGATGAGCTGGAGCGCCTGGAGCGGCTACGCCTCGAACCAGCCGACTGAGCGGGCTCCGATCGCCGGCGGCGCGGTGAACTACGCGGGCGCGATTATCGGGCCAGCGCAGCCGACCGAGCTCGACGCCGAGGCGTACGGTCTCCCCGCGGGCACCCGGCTGATCAGGGTCGTGCTTCCCGTGAAGCCGGCCTCGGGGCAGCGGGCGACCTGCCAGGCCCCCGAGCTGTGGGATCGCGGAGGCGAGCGGCGCTGGGCGGAGCGCTCCGACACGATTGGCGCCGAGCCGCTCGAGCGACTCACCGCGTGCACCGGCGACGAGTCGCCCTACGAGCTCGTACTCGACTACGTCGTGCCAGACGACGCCCGAGAGCTGTCGCTCGCCGTCATCTCGTCCGAGGAGTTGCCGGTGTTCGCCGAGATCCCGATCATCTCGTCGTAGCTGCTGGCGACGAGCGCCATGCGAATCGGCTCGATGATGAGCGGGATCGCGAGCAGGATCAACGAGTCTGCGAGCAGCCAGAAGCTGTTGATATCGTGCGGCCCGAGCGCCCTGAAGATTCCGACACGGAGGGCGCCCTCTAAGAACAGGACGGCGGTGAACGCGAGCACGTACGCGCCGATGAACGCTGGCCCCGCCGTGCGCATGTGGAGGATCGCCTTCCAGATCGGCGTGAAGCGCGAAGCAAAGTCGCGCCAGAGGTCGCCGAGGCGCGAGCGGAGCTGCTGGGGGAGCACCTGGAAACGCTGTTCGACCCGGGCTGCGCGCTTCGGCACGGTGAGGCTGGGCGCCGACAGCTGCACCGAGCGCCCGTAGATGACGCCGACGATCGCGAGCCAGGCGAGCGGCGCGATCGTGACCTTTGCGGCCTCACCGATGATGAGCGCGACGGTATCCCATGCCGCACCCAGCGGCGCGAGCCAGCCCGTGAGGTTCGCTCGCAGGTCGGCGAGCCACACCATGGCCTGGCGCGAGTCAACCCAGGCGGTGAACGCCTCGACGCCGCGCGAGATGATCGTCGCGGAGAGGTAGATCCAGAGCGTCTCAAGGTAGACGGCCGCGAGCGCGAAGCCGCCCGGGAGGCGCTCGCGGTAGCGCCCCCACAGCCAGCGAAGCCCGTACGCCACGACGATGAGCGCGATGGCAGAGACGGAGACCCCGAGCACGGCGGGGGCCGGCACCGCCTCCGTGGCGTCGGTGTCTGTCGTGAAGATGATGTCGGCGCGCACCTCAAGCAGCCTGTGCAGGTAGCTCGTGACGTCGTCGGCGAGGTAGCCCCGAGCCGCGTAGAACGCGACGAAGGGCAGAAGCGCGGCAAGGAGTGCGTCGGTGAAGCGTCTGGCTGGCCGCTTCTCTGACTCTGGGAGCGCGCCGACGTGGGTGAGCCCGTCGCGCAGCACGACGAGCATCGCGACGAGCGCGACGAGGCGGGCGAGCACCGCGAGCGGCAGCAGCAGCGTGCCGAGCTCTTCAGCCCACGCGCCGACGAAGCCGGCGAGCTGAATGAGCAGGTGGTGCACGAGCATCCCCGCGAGGTAGCAGGCAACAAGAAGCGGACCGTACGTCACGAGGAGACGTACGGTCCGCTTCCCTGCTGCGAGCATGTGCAGCGCCTGCGGCTTCCCGGCCTACTTAGACCGCGTCGACGATCGAGAGCAGCGGGTGACCGCTCGGGACGGTCTGGCCGAGGGGCGCGTCGATGTTGCAGACGATGCCTGAGCGATGCGCGTAGATCGACTGCTCCATCTTCATCGCTTCGAGCACGACGATGAGTTCGCCCTCGGCGACCTCCTGGCCATCCTCAACCGCGAGCTTTACCACGGTGGCCTGCATCGGGGCCGCGACGGAGTCGCCCGTGGCCGTTGCCACGCCTGAACCCTTCGCGCGCTTCGGGGCGGGGCCGCGCGTGACATCCTGATCTGCGATCGGCAGCAGTGTCGTCGGCATCGTGACCTCGACGCGGCGGCCAGCAACCTCGACGACCACGGCCTGGCGGGTCGACGGTGTCGACGGGGCGGCGTTCTCGCCCTCCCACGGCTCGATGTCGTTCACGAACTCCGACTCGATCCACAGCGTGTAGACGCCGAAGGTGCCGTTCTCTGCCGTGAACGCCGGGTCGCGGACGATCTTGCGGTGGAACGGCAGCACGGTCGGGAGGCCCTGGACCTCGAGCTCGTCGAGCGCGCGGCGCGAGCGCTCGAGCGCCTCCTCGCGGGTCGCTCCCGTGACGATGAGCTTGCCGAGCATCGAGTCGAATGCGCCCGAGATCACGTCGCCGGACTGCACGCCGGTGTCGACGCGCACGCCGGGGCCGAGCGCGGGCTTGAAGAGCGAGACCGGGCCGGGCGCAGGAAGGAAGCCGTTGCCCGGATCCTCGCCGTTCAGGCGGAACTCAAACGAGTGGCCGTGCGCGACCGGATCTTCGTAGTCGAGCACGCCGCCCTCGGCGATGCGGAACTGCTCGCGGACGAGGTCGATGCCCGTGACCTCTTCAGAGACGGGGTGCTCGACCTGCAAGCGGGTGTTCACCTCGAGGAACGAGATTGTGCCGTCTTTCGCGACGAGGAACTCGCAGGTGCCCGCGCCGACGTAGCCGACCTCGCGGAGGATGGCCTTCGACGCAGCGTAGAGCTGCTCGTTCTGCGCGTCCGAGAGGAACGGCGCGGGCGCCTCCTCGACGAGCTTCTGGTGACGGCGCTGCAGCGAGCAGTCACGCGTCGAGATGACGACGACGTTGCCGTGGCTGTCGGCGAGGCACTGCGTCTCAACGTGGCGGGGCTTCTCGAGGTACTTCTCGACGAAGCACTCGCCGCGGCCGAACGCCGCGACGGCCTCACGCGTTGCCGACTCGAAGAGGTCAGCGACCTCCTCGCGCTTGTACGCGACCTTCAGGCCGCGGCCACCGCCGCCGAACGCCGCCTTGATCGCGACAGGAAGGCCAACCTCGTCGGCGAACGCGAGCACCTCGTCGGCGCCCTGAACGGGGTCGCTCGTGCCGGGCGCGAGCGGCGCATTGACCTTCTCGGCGACGTGGCGGGCTGAGACCTTGTCGCCGAGGCGCTCAATCGCCTCGGGGCTCGGGCCGATCCAGATGAGGCCGGCGCCGATCACGGCGCGCGCGAAGTCGGCGTTCTCGGCGAGGAAGCCGTAGCCCGGGTGCACTGCGTCAGCGCCGGACCGGCGGGCAACGCTCAGAATCTTGTCGATTGCGAGATAGCTGTCGGCGCTCGTCGAGCCGCCGAGCGCGTACGACTCGTCTGCCAGCTGCGAGTGCATGGCGTCGCGATCCTGATCGGCGTAGACGGCGACGGAGGCGATGCCGCTGTCGGAAGCGGCGCGAATAATACGAACAGCGATCTCGCCCCGGTTGGCGATGAGCACTTTACGAATGCGAGACATAAATTACAGCCTATTCGAGTAACGGTGCCTTGAGTTGGATATTCGTCACAAACCTTTCGACAGATCGTTGCCGATGGCTACATCGCAGTGGGGTCGTAACATGCGTCAACACTGCAAGTATTTCGCTATTCCTCCGCGGCATTCGGGCGGTAATGTAATGCTGTGTGAGTCGCACCCGGCGACACTCGATTGGGGACACCAAAATGGCAAATGACAACGCACTTGATGCCCTGCTTTCGCAGGTTCCGGTTGGCGAAATCGCCGCGAAGCTTGGAGTCGACGACGACACCGCGCTTTCCGCAGTGAAGCAGGCACTTCCCGGCCTGCTTGGTGGCCTCGCAGTGAACGCCTCGAGCGAAGAGGGCAAGCAGAAGCTCGAGGGTGCCCTAAGCAAGCACACCCCGGCCGAGGGCAAGATCTCGCTCGACGCCATCGATGAGGCCGATGGCCAGAAGATCGTCAAGCACGTGCTCGGCGATAAGGAAGAGGCAGTCGCGAACGCGCTCGGTCAGCAGGCGGGTAACGACGGTATCGCG
This sequence comes from Leucobacter komagatae, assembly GCF_006716085.1. NCBI lineage: Bacteria > Bacillati > Actinomycetota > Actinomycetes > Micrococcales > Microbacteriaceae > Leucobacter > Leucobacter komagatae. Next base: position 2,685,393 of record NZ_VFON01000001.1, read on the forward strand.
AAGCTCATCCCGATGCTCCTTCCGCTTCTCGCGCCGATCGTGATGCAGTTCCTCGCGGGCAAGTCGAAGGCCGCTCCCGCGGCTGAGGAGACCGGTGGCGGCATTGGAGACCTGCTCGGCGGGCTCCTCGGCGGCCTCGGCGGCGGTAACCAGGCGCAGAGCGCCGGTGGCGGCATTGGCGACCTGCTCGGTGGGCTCCTCGGCGGCGGCAAGTCGCAGGGCGGCGGCCTCGGTGGTCTCCTGGGGGGCCTGCTCGGCAAGTAGCGGCAGTTTGCGAAAGCCCGCGTCGGCCTCACGGCCAACGCGGGCTTTCGTGTACCCCGGCTAGACTGATCCCGTGGTTAATCCAGACGTTCAGGGCCGGGTCTACCCGCCCACCCAGCCGTACCTCGTCGGGCGTGAGAAGGTGCGCGAGTTCGCGCGCGCCGTACTCAGCAGCTCGCCGCTCCATCACGACCCAGAGGCCGCTCGCGCGGCGGGGTTCGCCGACGTTGTCGCGCCCCCGACCTTCGCGGTGACGGTGCAGGAAGCGACGCTCGCGCAGCTGCTCGCTGACGAGGAGGCGGGAGTTGACTTCTCACGCGTCGTGCACGGCGACCAGCGCTTCAGCTACACCCGCCCCATCGTTGCGGGCGACGAGCTCACCGCGACGCTCACAATCGCGGCAGTAAAGCAGCTCGGCGGTCACTCGATGGTCACCGCATCGAGCGACATCGTTGACGCTGCGGGCGAGCACGTCGTTACCGCGATTTCGACCCTTGTCGTGCGAGGAGAAGAAGCATGAGCGAAGCAGCAGTCGTGACCTTTGAGGGCCTCGCGAAGGGCGACGTTGTCGCAGAGCGCGAGCACACGCTTACCCGTGACAGCCTCGTGCGCTACGCGGGAGCCTCGGGCGACTTCAACCCGATCCACTACCGCGACGACTTCGCGCAGTCCGTCGGGCTCCCCGGCGTGCTCGCGCACGGCATGCTCACGATGGGTGTCGCGGGCTCGCTCGCGACCGACTGGCTCGGCACCGCCGGCCACGTCGTTGACTTCCAGTCGCGCTTCACCCGGCCCGTGCCCGTCGATGCCGAGACCGGCGCTGTCGTCACGGTCTCGGCGACCGTCGGAGCGCTCGACGAGGAGGCCCGCACCGCGCGGCTCGATCTCAAAGTGACCTTCGACGGCGCGACAGTGCTGGGCAAGTCCCAGATGGTGGTGGCGTTCGCGTGACGCTGAAGCCCCTCGCCGCACTCACCACGATGCGGGTCGGTGGCCCCGCCGAGGAGATCCTCACCGCGAGCGATGCCCACGAACTCACCGAGCGGGCGATCGAGCTGTGGGAGCGCGGTGACGATTGGCTACTGCTCGGCGGAGGGTCGAACACCGTCGTCGCCGACGAGGGCTACCCCGGGCCCGTGCTGCTCGTGCGCACGAGCGGCGTCGCCCAGGTGAGTGACCCGGATCTCGCGCCGGGCGCCGTCAGGCTCCGTGTCGAAGCTGGCCACGACTGGGACGCACTTGTTGCCGAGTGCGTCGAGCGCGGCTGGGCGGGCATCGAGGCGCTCTCGGGTATCCCCGGGATGGCCGGGGCCGCGCCCGTGCAGAACATCGGCGCTTACGGCCAGGAGCTCTCGGACGTGCTGCACTCGGTGCTCTTCCTCGACGCTCGCACGTACGAGACGCGGCAGATGCTCGCCGAAGAACTCGAGCTGAGCTACCGCGACTCGGTCATCAAGCAGGGCCTTGAGGGCGTCGTGTTGGCGATCGATATCGTGCTCACAAACGCGGGTATTGGCGTGGGCGAGCACGGCCCAGAGCCACTCTCCGAGCCGATTCGCTACGGTCAGCTCGCGACGGCGCTCGGCGTCGATCTCGGCGCGCGCGTGCCGCTCAAGACCGTGCGCGAGACGGTGCTGCGGCTGCGCGCCGCGAAGGGCATGGTGCTCGACGAAGCCGATCACGACTCGTGGAGCGCGGGCTCGTTCTTCACGAACCCGATCGTGAGCGAGCGGTTCGCGCGCGGGCTGCCGGGCGACGCGCCGCGGTTCCCTGTCGCCGACCCCGCCCCGACCGCCGCGGTGACGACGTTCGAGGAGCTCGCGGCCGGGCAGCCGCTGCGCGTGCCCGCGGTGCCGGCCGAGCGGCGCGTCAAGCTCTCGGCGGCGTGGCTCATCGAGCACGCAGGCGTTCCGAAGGGCTACCGGCTCCCGGGGTCGGGCGCTTCGGTGTCGAAAAAGCACACGCTCGCGATTACGAACCGGGGCAACGCCTCCGCGTCCGATGTCGGCGAGCTCGCTCGCTTCATCGTGCAGCGGGTGCAGCAGGAGTTCGGCCTGGTGCTTGTCCCAGAGCCGAACCTCTACGGCATCGAGATCTAGCCTTCAGCGACGAGCATCGTCGCGCGCAGCTGTTCAAAGTCAGAGGTTGTTGCCCCGTGCGCGAGGAGGAACGACCTCGGGCCGCCGAACTCGCTGTCGATCGCGGTAAGCGCACCGGCGAGCAGTTCGGGCGGCGACGCCGTCGCCCGGTGCGCGGCAATGCCCGGGAGCGACTCGGCGTCGGTGTCGCCGAACAGGTCGCTCAGATAGTCGGCTCCGAGCCGTTGCTGGGAAAGCGCGAAGTCGGCGAGGATCAGCTCCCGCTCGACTTCGAGCACTTCGAGCACGAGCGCGCCAAGCACGCCGGTGCGATCCTTCCCCGCGGTGCAGTGGAAGAGCACCCCGTCAGCCGCATTGTGCGCGATCGTCTGAAACGCGCGCGCGAGTGCCCCGCCGTGGCCGCCGATCATGATGCCGTAGAGCTCCTCCAGCGCGTCGAACTGCAGCGTGTGAAGCCTGTCTCCAAAGACCGGGATCGCCTCGACGATGAGATCCTGATGCGCCCAGGCGCGGGGTGTCCGCTCGCGCTCGCCCGCGTCGCGGAGGTCGACGATCGTGCGCACGCCGAGCGCCGCGACCGCCGCGCTGCTCGCCTCGCGAGTCGCGAACGGGGCCGCTGAACGCCAGACGAGGTCATCGCGCACGCGCGCGCCGTGTGCTGTCTCCATTCCGCCGACAGGTCGGAGGTTGTGCAGCCGGGCCGCGGGGAGTGCGGCTGTGGTTGGTGCGGTCATTGGTGGTCTCCTATGGGTGGGTCGAACGGTAGGGGAGCGTCGGGACGCTCGCGATGAGTTCGCGCGTGTAGGGGTGAACGGGATCGTCAAGGATCTGCCGGGTGGGCCCGTGCTCGACGATCTGCCCACGCTGCATGACTGCGGCCTCCGTGCACAGTCCGTCGATGATGCCGAGGTCGTGCGAGACGACCACGACCGTCAGCCCCTCGTGGGCCGCGAGCCGGCGGAGCAATTGGAGTACCTGGGCGCGGACCGACACGTCGAGCGCGCTGACCGGCTCGTCGGCGATCACTACCTCCGGGCGCACGGACAGCGCCCGGGCGATCGCGACTCGCTGTCGTTGGCCTCCCGAGAGTTCGCGCGGAAGTCGCTGCGCGACGTCGGCGGGGAGATCGACCGCGGCGAGCAGCTCAGCGACGCGCTCGCGTTCGTTCCACTCGGGCCGCAGCGCCCGCACCGGCTCCGCGATGATGCCCCCAACGGTCATGCGAGGGCTGAGCGAAGCAACCGGGTCTTGCAGTACGACCTGCACCGCGCGGCGAAACTCCCGAGCCGAACGGCCGCGGCCGGTGGGGATGGGTTCGCCGCGAAACTGCACGCTGCCGGAGCTCGGCCGCTGCAGGCCAAGTAGCAGTCGTGCGAGCGTCGATTTGCCCGACCCCGACTCGCCGATGATGCCAAGGTGACCGCCTGCGCGGATCGCAAGATCGACCTCGGTCAGCGCGGGAGTCCGCGCCCCCGGATAATGCATCCCGAGGGCCGAAGCGGAGAGGATTGGGGCCGTCACGCCGCTACCGCCTCGAGCGCTGGCTGCCAGCTCGTTGCGTAGGCGGCGTCGATGAGTCGGGCCGTGTACTCCGCGCGGGGCCTTGCGATGAGCTCGCCTGGGGCACCCTCCTCGACGATTCGGCCCGACTGCATGACCGCGACTCTGTCGCACTGGCTCGCGGCGACGGCCATGTCGTGTGTGACGAGCAGGCTTCCCGCGCCGGAGCCCGTGACGAGCTCGCCCATGAGTTCGAGCACGCGCGCCTGCACGGTTACGTCGAGCGCCGTCGTTGGTTCATCGGCGAGAAGGAGCGCGGGCTTCGTCGCCATCGCCATAGCAATCATGACCCGCTGACGCTGCCCGCCCGAGAGTTCGTGCGGGTAGCGCCGCACGAGCGTCTCGGGCTCGGGGAGGCCGACGCTTGCTGCGAGCTCGATCGCCTTCGCCATCGCGGCTTTCTTACCGAGCGGCTGGTGCGCGCGAAGGCCCGCGACGAGGTGCCGGTGGATCGGCATGAGGGGATCCAGCGCGCTCTGCGGCTCCTGGAAGACGCACCCGACGCTGCGGCCACGCAGTTGGCGCAAGTCTGCCGGGCTAGCTCCGAGCACTTCGCGGCCGCGCACACGGATGCTGCCCGTCGCGGTGGCCCCCGCGGGGAGTAAACCGAGAACAGCCATGCAGGTGAGCGATTTGCCCGAGCCGGATTCGCCGATGAGGCCCACCCGCTCGCCCGGGCGGATCGCGAGAGAGACGTCGTTGACGATGATGCGATCACCGATTCGGATGCTGAGGTTGCTGATGTCGAGGAGCGTCATGCTGAGACCTTTCGTTCGCTCGCGGGCTGTGAGGGCTGTGCTGATAGTGGCGGGTCTAGAGGCAGTCGCGGGGACGCCGGCGTGGGGCGGGCGCGGCCGGGAACACCGTGCTGTGACGGCTCGAGCGCGTCCCTGAGCGCGTCGCCGAGCAGGGAGAACCCGAGCACGAGGATGATGATTGCGACGCTCGGAGCGATGAGCACCTCGGGGCGCGTCAGTACCTGCGCCTGGAGGTCGGACAGCGTGCGCCCCCAGGACGGGGTCGGGGGCGGGGTGCCAAAGCCGAGGTACGACAGGCCAGCCTCCGCGAGCGCCGAGACGCCGAGCAACTGCGTCGTACGGACGAGGAGCGTCGGTGCGATGTTCGGCATCACGTGACGACGGAGCACCCCGAGGGTGCCGACGCCGCCGGCTGTCGCGAGGGTGATGAAGGGCGAGACGAGCAGACCGCGCAGTTCTGGGGTGAGCGTTCGTGCGACGACAACCGATGAGCCGAGACCGATTGCGAGCGATGACGTCCACACGCTCGCGCCGTACGACGTGACGAGGATGATTGCGAGGACGAGTACCGGGAACGCAATCGCGATGTCGACCCCGCGCTCAAGGAGCGCACCAAGGCGCCTGGGGAGAAGCACCGTCGCGAGCGCGAGCGGGAGCCCGAGGGCGACGGCCACAGTCGTTGCGATGATCGTGGCGAGCATCGTTGACTGCGCGCCGGCGAGCAGCACGCTGAACAGGTCTCGCCCGCCCGCGTCTGTGCCGAGCGGGTGCGCGCCGGAGGGTGGCAGCCAGCGATCGACAGGTGAGAACGCGGTTGGATCGTACGGCGTCCATACGAGCGAGACGAGCGCGGCGAGGACGGGGAGTGCGACGAGCGCAAGCCCGGTTGCGCCGAGCGGGTTGCGGAAAAATCGGCGAATCATGCGGTCCTCCTGATGCGCGGGTCGAGTACGCGCGACAGTGCGGTAAGAAGCACCGTCGTGATCATCACGAGTGCGGTGAGTACGAACAGCGTGCTCTGGATCGTTGGGATGTCACGGTTGCCGACACTCGCGAGGAGCATCCCGCCGACGCCCGGCAGCCCGAACAGCTTCTCGACGATGACGGACCCCATCAGCACGCCCGCGATCTCGAGGCCGATGACGCCGATGAGCGGCAGCGATGCGTTGCGTAGGCCCTGGCGGAGCAGGATCGTGCGCAGCGGCCAGCCCTGCGCGAGCCCCGTGCGCACCCAGTCTTTGGTGAGCACGTCGATCGTCGCGCTGCGCACAAAGCGTACGAGCACGGCGGCCTGACCGATCGCGACCGCGAGTGCGGGGAGCATCAGCGCCTGCAGCGCGGCGAGCGGATCCTCCCACCGGTTCGCCGGGAATCCCTGTACCGGGAAGAGTCGCGTGGGCAGCGCGATCACGACGACGAGCACGAGGCCGGTGACGAAGGTGGGTACGGCCGCCGTCACCTGGCTCAAAGCAGCGACCGTCCGGCCGAACCCGCGGTCCCGGTGAACGGCTGCGAGCATTCCGATGGGGACCGCGATGAGGACGCTGAGAAGCAGCGCGAGGAGGCCGAGCGGAACAGTCACCTGCAGCTTCTCAGAGAGTTCGCCGGCGATCGGCCTGCCGTCGAGCCCGGACGTGCCGAGGTCGCCGGTGATGATCCCGCCGAGCCAGTCGAGGTAGCGCTTGGCGAGGGGGCGGTCGAGCCCCAGCTCGGCGCGGAGCGCGGCGACCTGCTCGGGCGTCGCGTCGGTACCGCCGAGTACGGCGGCCTGGTCGCCAGGGAGCACGGCGAGAAGCCCGAAGATGACGGCGCTCGCCGCAAGCAGCGACAGCGCGAGTGTCGCGAGCTCGGCGAGCACGGTGCCCACCGTTGCCCACGCGCCCGCGGCGGGGCGCCGCACCCGGGGCCCGGAGGCCTGGGGTGCGACGCCCGCGCGAGGTGTCTCAGTCGTGAGAGCCATGCGATCGCGCTCCGGTTACTCCGCGACCGTGATGCCGCTGAGGGCAAGGTTGTTCGCGATGCGGCTCGTCGGGTAGCCGCCGAGTGCGCTGTCGGCCACGATGAGCGTCTGGGGCGAGTACAGCCAGTCGCTCGCCGAGTCTTCGGCGACGATCTTCGCGACCTCGCTGAGGTTCTTGTCTCGGTCTGCTTCAGAGGCGGCGGTGTTCGCATCGGCGACGAGCTGCTGCACCTCGGCATTGTCGTAGTTCCAGTAGTACGCGGGGTTGCCGTAGTAGCTGAGCGTCGAGGGGTCGACGTGAAGCACCATCGTCAGTTCGTAGTTCTTCTTCGTAAACGCTTCGTCGAGCCAGGTCGCGAACTCAACCTGGTCAATCTTCACCTCGACGCCGACCTTCGCGAGCTCAGCCGCGATGAACTCGGTGATGATCGTGTCGTAGGTGTTTGACACGGTGAGCGTGAGACTGAGGTTCTCCTGCCCCGCCTCCTTGAGCAACGCCTTTGCCTCTTCGGGGTCGTAGGGTGCGCTCCCGGTGGTGTCGACATACCAGGGGTCGCTCGGCACGGTCATCGAACCCACGGTGATCGCGCCGCCGCCGATGACCTCGACGAGCTCCTCCTTGTTGATCGCCTGGCGAATCGCCTTGCGAACGCGCTCGTCGGAGAGGGGCTCGAACGCGTTGTTGAACCCGAGCGTCATCCAGCTCGTCGAGGCGCCCTCTGTGACCGTGAAGGCCTCGTCGTCGGCGAACAGGGCTGCGGTCTCGGGCGTCGTGCCGGCGATCATGTCGATCTCGCCGCCGCGCAGAGCGGTTGCCGCGGTCGTCGGGTCGGTGATGTAGTGGAAGACGACGCCGCCGTTTGCCGGCTTGTCGCCCCAGTAGTTTTCGGCGGGGACGAGCGAGATCGTTGCGCCCTTGTTCCACTGGTCGACCGTGTAGGGGCCGGTGCCGTTCGCGGTCGTCGCGAGGTCGAGCCCCTCGGTCTGAGGCGTGACGAACCCCGCGGCGGTCGTGAGGGTGTCTAGGAAGTTGATGTCGCGGCGTGACAGGGTGATGACAACGGTGCTGTCGTCGGTCGCCTCGATGCTCGCGACCGCGGTCATACGCTTCGCGTCGGGGTTCAGCGAGCCTTCGGCGCTCGACGCAGTGAGTGAGCCGACGACGTCTTCGACGGTCATCGGGGTGCCGTCGTGGAACGAAACGCCGTCGCGCACGGTGAAGGTGTAGACCAGGCCATCCTCGGAGACCTCCCACTTCGACGCGAGGGCGGGGGTGATTTCGAGGTCCTCAGACATCCCGACGAGGCCCTCATAGACGTTGCCTCGCATGAGCTGCACGAGCCCGGCGCCCGAGGTAGTGCGGACGTCGAGGCTCGTCGGCTCAAGGCCAACCTGGATGTCGACAATCGCCGTCGGATCGGTCGCTGCCGAGGGCTCCTGCCCCGCCCCCGAACCCGTTGACGCGCAGCCCGCGAGGAGAAGACCGCTGAGCAGGAGAGCTGCGGGACCAGCCAGTTTGCGCATGACGCACCTTTCTATAAGCTGAGGATTGTTTGAAGTGCCCCCAGAGTGATCTAGACGTCTATATGTTTGCGTGGTCAAATGACACGGAGTGGAGTGCGTGGTGAACATTGAGCAAATGAACGCCAAAGGGGCAGGGGGAAACATGCCGATGTATCGCCGGATCGCGACGGAGCTGTGGGCGGACGTGCAGTCGGGGAAGCTTCCTGCCGGCCAGAAATTGCCGAACGAAACGGCGCTCGCCGAGCGCTTCGGGGTCACGCGGCTCACCCTGCGGCAGGCCGTCACCGAGCTCCAGCGGCTTGGCGCCGTCGAGATCCGGCGCGGCGTCGGTACCTTCGTCGTGACGCCACCCGACCTCGTGGAGATCGTCGCGAGTGTGCCGCTCGCGCGGCAGTCGACCGACGCGATGGCGGAGGCACTCGACTGGCCGCCGCAGCAGCGTTCGACGGCACCGGTGCGCCGCGTCGACGAGGTCGTGCTCGCCGAGGGGCCGGCGAACGACGCACAGGGGGTGGCGGCCGCGGAGCACCTCGGAGTGGAGCAGGGCGAGCTGCGGAGACTCGATACCGTGATGCTTCGGGATGGCAGACGGTGGATCGCGAATAGCTACTGGTATCGCCCGAGTCTCGCTCCGATCCCTGACCTGCTGAGCTGCCACGAGTCTGTTGTTGCCGCCCTCGCGAACGGGCAGGGACTCGAGCTGCGGTACCTGTGGCGGGCGTTCAGTGCAGTCGGCGCCGACTTCGATGACGCAGAGCGCCTTGAGGTGCCACCGGGAACCGCGTTGCTCGTGCGAGACGGCGTCTCAGCGACGCTCGACGGGACCCCGGTGTTCTACGTCCGGCGCAGGCTGCGCGGCGACGAGGCCAGGTTCGTGCTCCGCTACGACAACGCCGACTAGCCGCGACCCGCGGCCGCGATGATGCGGGTGACGGTTTCCGTGTCCATGCGAAACACGTCGCCGCCCGTCACCGGCCGGGTGAACGGCACGACGCGAACGCGGTCGGCGCTCACCTCGAGTGTCGCGCCCCCGAAGTCGTCGCTCGCCGACTCCACGGCGGGGTCCTCGAACGCGGCGGCGACGTTCGCGCTGCCGGGGGCGACGACGACGGGAATGCCGCGCACGAATTCGACGACGGGCAGGTGGTAGTGGCCGGCGAGCACGGCGCGCACGTCACTGCCGGCAAGCCGCTCCCAGAGCGCCGCCGTGTCTGCGTCGCCGAGGTCGAGCGCGCCGAGCAGGTCGGTCTGGGCGGGAACGGGCGGGTGGTGCATGATGAGGATCGTGCCGTGCTCGGCGGGCGTCGCGAGTTCGACAGCCAGCGCATCAAGCTGCGCGGGATCGAGCGCGCCGTAGCCCGCGCCCGGAACCGAGGTGTCGAGCACGATCGTGCGCCAGCCGCCGGCGGTCGCGACCGACGCGATCGGCCGCGCGGGGTCGAGGCCGCCGTTCAGCGGCGTCGCTGCGACGCCCAGCTGGCCCTCACCGAGGACAGCGCGGAAGCTCTCCCGGCGGTCATGGTTGCCCATCGCGAAGACGACGCGTGCGCCCCTTTCGGCAGCCCACGGCTCGAGTAGCTCGCGCGCGAGCTCGTACGACGCCTCTGAACCGTCCTCGCTCACATCGCCCGAGCAGACGACGAGGTCGAATTCGCGCCCGGCGACGTGCGCGAGTGTTCGCCTGAGGTGGTCGGCGGTGTCGACCACGCCGTAGTGGCGCGAATCGTCGCCAAACAGGTGGGTGTCGGTGAGGTGGAGCACGCGCAGAGTAGCCATGGCTGCACTGTACTCCGCCCGCGTGAACAGACGGTGTTCTCTCAGGCGGAGTGGGAATGCTTGAGGGAGCGCCGAGGTTCTCCCTTGAGAACTCGCAGCGTTCTAGAAAGGAACTGTAGTTATGGCTACGTACAACATCGGTTTCATCGTCGGCAGCGTCTCCTCGACCTCGATCAACCGCCGCCTCGCCAACGCGCTCGTGAAGCTCGCGCCGCAGGCCGACCTCACGCTCACTGAGATCCCGATCGCGAACCTGCCGTTCTATTCCGCCGACCACGACGGTGGCATCCCGGCCGCCGCCGCAGAATTCAAGCAGGCCGTTGAGGCCGCCGACGGCATTATCATCGTCACCCCCGAGTACAACCGCTCGGTGCCCGGCGTGCTGAAGAACGCGCTCGACACCGCGAGTCGCCCCTGGGGGCAGAACAGCTTCGCGGGCAAGCCCACCGCGGTAGCCGGCGCGTCGATCGGCCAGATCGGCACGGCGCTCGCACAGCAGCACCTCCGCTCGATCCTCGCGTTCCTCGATGCGCCCGACCTGCAGCAGCCCGAGGTCTACCTGCAGATGACCGAGGGGCTCATCTCGGAGGATGGCGAGGTGTCGAACGAGTCGACAGCCGAGTTCCTGCTCGGCTGGCTCCGCACCGCCCACGCGCACTTCGAGCTGCACGCGAAGCGCAACGGCTAGGCTTCCGCAACGCCGGGCGGCGCGGAATAGCGGGGGCCGCGCGCGGGTTGCATCTCGCATGCAGAACACCGCAACCGCGCCGCTTGGCACGCTCCTCGAAAGCATCGACGTCGTCGTGACGACAACGACGCGCGTCGCGCTGCCCCAAGGCCGCCGGGTCGTCACTCCGGCTGGCGCCGTCACGCTGCTCTACGTGGTGAGCGGGCGGCTGCGGGGAGACTCGGCGACCTCGTGCGAGACCGGCCCGAACCACGCGGGCGTCGTCGCGCGCGGACACGTCTCGGAGTTTCCGGCGGGCTCCGCGATCCTCACCATGGGGGCGGTGCCGCTCGAGTTCACCGCGGCGAACGACGCCGAGGTCGTGCGGGTCGGCGTCGAACTCAACGAGGCGGCGCACCGCCTGCGCAGGATCCTGCCCGACCCGCTCACCATCACCGATTTCTCCCGCATCGACCCGGCGCTCGCCTCACTCGCGAGCAACATGGGCGAGGCCGTTTCGCCCGCGCCCATCGTCGCGGCTGGCGGGGGCGAAGTCGTCTGCCGCCTCATGGCCCGCACCCTGCTCATTGGGGTGCTCCGGGCTTGGGTGTCGGCGGGATGCGCACCGAGCGGCTGGGCGGCCCGCGCCGCGGATCCACACCTCGACCCCGTGATCTCGGCGATTCACTCCGACCCGGGCCGTGACTGGTCGCTCGACGCGCTCGCGAGCCTGGGCGCGATGTCGCGCTCGGCGTTCTCGCGGCGTTTCCGCGAACTCGTCGGCTCCTCGCCAGGCCAGTACATTACCGGCGTGCGAATGGAGGACGCGAAGCGTCGCCTCGCGCGCGGGGCCTCCGTCACCCAGACCTCGCGTGAGCTCGGCTATGCCTCAGACGAGGGGTTTAGCCGCGCGTTCAGGCGCCACACGGGCGTCGCCCCGTCGCGCTGGGAGTAGGCGCGGGCCGGTGCGCGACGATCGGTCTGCCAGCTATTTGGCGAAGGGATCCGATGCGCTCGCCAGAAGCACCGTGTGCCTGAGCCAGGTCTCGTAGTCGGCGTGGCTCCAGCCCGCTTCCGTGACAAGTTGGCTGTAGCCCTCCGGTGAGAGGACGAACGAGAGCGCGTCTGCTTGCCGCTCGCGGGGTGCTTTGGCCGAAGCCATGCCCCTCCGGCGCAGCTCATCAACGAGCACGAGCATGTCCTCCCGCCTGCGGCTGCGGAGCCCGCCGAGCGTCGAGTGCACCGCGGCGTCGGACGTGGCGGCAGACACCAGCGCGGCCCACAACTGATTGCTGCGCCGGTTTGACTCGGCGACAAAGTGAGTGATGCCGAGAATGTAGCGTTCGTTGTCGCTGTCAGCGGTGATCTCGGCGATTGGTTCGTGGGTGGCGAGCGTGTCTACGCCCTCGGCCCCGGCGAAGCTCAGTTCGAACGCGGCGAACAGCAGGTCACGCTTGGGGCCGTTGGCCTTCAGTGTTCCCAGCGAGACCCCCGCTTCGCGCGCGAGATCCGCGAGCGACGTGCCGTCGTAGCCGGCCGAAGCGAAGAGTTTCGCAGCTGCCCGAACGATCCGTAGTCGCGTCTCGGCGGCCTGCTCGTCACGCAGTGGCGAGCTGTATTTTCGAGCGGCAGATTGGGAGTGAGAAGATGCAGACAATTGACTGACCCTATGGTTTAATGAAATACCTAACGGGCTCCAGCATAGTCGGGACGCCTCCACTCTTCCCTGAAAGGACACCGGTGTTCGCCGTTCTTCTCTGCAGCACTCCCGTTCACGGACACGTGACGCCGCTCCTCGCGGTCGCGCGCCACCTCCACGACAGCGGGCACCGCGTGCGGTTTTTGAGCGGCTCAAAGTATCGCGAAGCGATCGAGGCCACCGGTGCTGAGTTTCTCGCGCTTCCCGCAGACGCCGACTACGACGACGCCGATATGGACGGCGCGTTTCCTGGCCGGGTGGGGCTCACTGGGCCGGCGGGTATCCGCTACGACATCTCCACAATCTTTCTGCGCCCGGCGCTGAGCCAACTCGCTGCGGTCGAGGCCGCGCTCGCCGCGGAAACCACGGACGCTGTGCTGGTGGAGCCGATGTTCATGGGCACGCTCGCGCTTGTGCGGAAGCGTCGGAGCGAGCGGCCGGCGGTGATCTCGCTCGGGATCATTCCCCTCGGGCTTTCGAGCCCAGACACCGCCCCCTACGGGCTCGGCGTCACGCCCATGCGCGGGCCAATCGGGCGTCTTCGAAACTCCGCGCTTCGTTTCTTCGCTCAACGGGCTATCTTCGGCGGGGTGCAGAAGGAAGCTGAGCAACTCATTCTGAGTGCCACCGGTGAACCCCTCGAGGGGTTCTTCATGAACGGGCAGGAGAGTGCCGACGCGATTGTGCAGTTCTCCGTGCCCGGGTTCGAATACCCGCGCTCAGATCTTCCGGCGAACGTCCATTTTGTTGGACCACTGTCACGCACGGTCCCCTCCGGAGGAGTGCTCCCGGAATGGTGGGGCGAACTCGACGGGAGTAGGCCCGTGGTGCACGTGAGCCAAGGTACCGTCGCCAACCGCGACTATTCGCAACTCATCGAACCCGCTGTTGCAGGGCTCGCGGGAGACGATGTGCTTGTCGTGGTATCGACTGGAGGCCGCCCTGTCGATACGCTCCCGTCGCCGCTTCCCGAAAACGTACGCGTCGCCCCGTATCTCCCACACGACAAACTCCTCCCGCTCACAGATGTGTTCGTGAGCAATGGCGGATACGGCGGGGTCCACTACGCGCTTGAGCACGGCGTGCCCCTTGTGGTCGCGGGGAAGACTGAGGACAAGGCCGAGGTGACCGCCCGAGTCGGGTGGAGCGGGGCAGGGATCAACCTCGCAACGGCCGCACCGAAGCCCGAGAAGGTGAGAAAAGCCGTCCTCCGGGTGCTTGCCGACGACAGGTATCGTGCCGCGAGCTCGCGCATAGGCGCCGAGATCGAGGCGTCCGCGGGGCTTCGCGGTCTTGAAGAGGTCATCGTGAAGGTTTCCGCCACGAACGCACCCCCGTCACTCGGTTCGGGGAGTTCAGAATCAAGCTCGACGATTGGATCGTACTGATGTCACGGAGCTACACGTTGCCGCTGAGCATGGCGCTCGTCGTCACTGCGCTGCTGGGCGGAACCGCCCCGGCGATCGCCGATGATGAGGCCGAGGTGCCTCCTGGGGTCACAGCCACCGTTGCGGGCGAAACGGGCCAGCAGATGCCAACGCCAGAAGAACCCGCGCAGCAGGATCTGGCGGAGAACGATCCGTCGCAAGAGGAGCCGGTACCTCCCGTCGAGGAGCAGGCGGTTCTGGCGGAGGCGCAGGCGGACCGCGCCGAGCCGCTCGGGTTCGCCGCGGAAGACACATCAGTGCCCGAGCCGCCGACATTTACTGCCATCGGCGCGCGCGACACTGTCGCGTACTTCAACTGGACGTACGCGGCAGGCGATCCAGCAACATCTGGCAGCGTGCTTGTGACCGTATGGAATGCTGAGACTGGTGGAGAGCCGGTCAAAACCTGCTCAGCGCCTGCGCCAGGGACTTACTGCGAAGTCTACGGCCTGAAGCTGTACCAAAAGTACTGGGTTTCGGTGCAGAGGGTGCAGTTGGACGGCGCGATCTCGGAGCACTCCAAGCGGGAAATGATCGAGCCTAGGAAGGCCCCAGACGGCCCCACTGGCCTTGCGGCCGAAATAGTGGAAGGTCACATCGAGGTGTCGTGGACGAAATCACCTGATCCGATCGACGCGCCGGTCATCCGTTACGACGTGTGGGTCGGCGGCACCGCCCCTGATACCTTTGCCGCCGGCTTCCCAGTCAGCGGGGCTCACAGCTCCGCGTCCATCGATCTCGAGTCTGTTCATTTGCGGCACGTGCGGGGGCACATTCCCTACGTGCGGGTCACCGCTACGAACCTTGTTGGCGACAGCGATTGGCTGAGTTCCCCGCGGGTGGTTCTGACTCAGCGGGTACCCGTCTCTGCTGTCACACCAGCGCTTGGGGCACCGACCTCTATAGCCAACGGGTTCACCGTCAAGCTTTCAAACTTTGATCCCGACGCCAAATATGAAGTGACGACAACCTTTGGAACGGCGAAGCTCGTCGGAGACACGATCACAGTCAGTGGACTTGCGGGTGGCAGCACCGCGGATATCTTCGTCAAGGCCTCCAAAGCAGGTTACTTCAGCGGCTCAGCAACGACGCGCGGGACGGCAGGCTTACCGAATGCCACTCTCCGGATCGACCAACCTGTGCGCACTGCGGATGGCTTCACCGTCAAGATCTTAGACTTTGATCCTCTCTTCGCCTACGACCTGCTGCTCAGACCCGAAACTACCGACGAGCTCACCGCCAAAGTGGTGCGGCAGGGTGACACGATCATTGTCTCGGGTCTCTCAGCAGGCGCCATCGCTTATGTCGGCGTGGACGTTTCTCGTTCCGGCTGGAAATCGCACAGTATGTGGATAGTCGAGTACGCGCTTCTTGCCCCAAGTAGCGTCCCAGCCTTGGTGGGGGATCAGGTTTACCCTGACGGGTTTTCCGCCGTCATCGCAAACTACAACGCGCTGCAGACGTATCGGATAGTAGCGCCTGTCGGGGTGAGCGCGACCCGGGCCGGCGACAGGATTCTGGTGACGGGGCTCGGAGCGAATCAAGAAGCAACGATCCAGGTCTTCTCGCAGTGGCCGGGGCAACGCGAAGCGGAGTCAAGCTTCACGGGACGGTCGGCGAAGAAACCTTCGGTCGAATTCTCCGTCACCGGCGTGACCCCAACGGCGAATGGGTGGACGGCCCGCATCGCTGACTATGCGTCGCTTGCCGGGAACGACACGACGTTCACCGCCGTGACCACCGCGGGCACCGTCAGTGTTGTTGAGGGGGTCGTGGCGGTGACAGGGCTCGCTCCAGACGAGGCGGCCGATGTGACCGTGACGCTCAACCGCACAGACACAGAGCCCTCGACTGCTCGAGCCGGGGGACGGGCGCTTCAGGAGCACACGGTGACGTTTGACGCGGGCCCCGGCACGCCAGCAGTGTCTGCCGCAGCTGTGACGCACGGCTCACCGGCGGAGCCGCCGTCGCCGCCTGTGCGGGAGCGATACGTGTTTACGGGCTGGTTTGCTGACACAGAGTTCACGATGCCCTACGACTTCGATGCGCCGGTAACGTCGAATCTGACGCTCCACGCGGGGTGGGAGATCAGCACCTACGCGGTGACCTGGAACCCCAACCGGGGCGGTGCAGGCGTGCCCGATACCGTGCTGATCGAGGGGGCGACGCTTGGCGCACTCCCGATGCCCGTCGCAGATGGCGCGGTGATCCGTGAGTGGAACACCCGGGCCGACGGGACGGGGCTGGCGGTACGCGCGGACACGGTGCTGTCGGAGGTCGCAACCGAGACCGAGGTGGCCCTGTACGCGATCTGGGATGTACGCACGCTGTCGCTGACCTTTGACCCAGGAAGCTCGGTCTCGTCGACCGCGACGGCGGGTGACACCGTCTCGCTGACCGCGACCGCGAACGCGGCGTTCGGCGGCACCGTTGACGTCTCCGACGAGGTCAAGATTTCGTCAACGGTTCCCAGCGACGTGGCCGCGCAGTCTCGGGTGCGCGTGACGACCGCGGGCCCGCGCACGCTGACAGGGGTGTTCGACGGCGCGACCGCGGTGGCGACGCTCGACGTCATTGCGGGGCCCCTGGGAACGCTCACGCTGACGCCGGCTCAGGGAACGACTGACCAGGGAGGCTCGCTCGACTTCACCGTCACGGGCGCTGACGTCGAGGGGAACCCGGTTCCCATCGCCGCGGCCGACGTGATGCTCAGCAGCTCCGTCGAAGGCGACGATGTGGACGGTCTACGGGTGTCGTTCCCGACGGCGGGCCCCCGCCAGATCACTGCGTGGGTCGCGGGAGCAGGCGCGCCACCAACGACAGCCGACGTGACAGTAGCGCCACGGTACCTCGTGAGCTGGGACGAGAACTGGAAGGACGCAGCTGCACCAGAGTCCGAGGTCGTCGCCGCGGACCGGCTCGCCGACCTCCCCGACCCGTCAGCCGCGGGCTGGGTGATCAGCGGGTGGAACACGAGCGCGGATGGTTCGGGCGCGTTCGTGACTACCAGCACCCCGCTCGCCTCGGTCGCTTCGGGGCCGAATGTCACACTGTACGCGATCTGGGAGCGGCGCACCCTGACCATTACCCCGTCGTCTTCGGCCCACGTGTCGGGCAGCACCGTCGATATCACGGCGACCGCGAATGCGGCATTTGGTGGAACGGTTGACGTCACAGCCGACGTGGAGCTTGAGTCCTCTGAGCCGACGGACGTGGTGGCGGGCTCCACTGTGGCAGTGACAGTGGCGGGCCCACGGACATTCACGGGAGAGTTCGATGGTGCGCGCGCCAGCGCTCAAGTCGATGTTGTTGCGGGGGCTGTTGCCGCGCTCACGGTGACGCCATCGGCAACCACCGTTGACCGCGGGGGAAGGCTCGAGTTCAGCGTGGCTGGCGTTGATGCCGCGAACAACCCAGTCGAGATCGATCCGGCAGACGTGACGATCACGAGCGACGTCGCGACCGACGTTGTCGACGGCTTGACCGTGACCTTCCCGACCGCGAGCCCGCACGTCATCACCGCACGGGTGGGCGACGTGACCGCGTCGGTGACGATCGAGGTTCGGGGGGAGAAGACGTCTCCTGAGGCCCCGGGGAGCGAAACGCCACAGCCCGGAACCGCCGAGGCCACGGCCGCGAGGCTCACGGAGACCGGGGGTGGCTCCCTCGCGCCCCTGGCAGCCTTGGCCCCCGTGTTGCTCTTCGCTGGCGTGGCACTTGTGCTCAGACGGCGGGCGCGGAACGGAGGGAACTAGGCGCGGCCTACGCGCGACCGCGGTGCGACGCTCCGAACATGACCGAGCCGCAGACGAGGATCGCGATCGCGGTGGCGTAGACCGTCGTGATGCCAGCGGCGTCACTGAGGATCCCGCCGCCCGCCGCCGCGAGGAAGATCGCCGCCTGGAACCCGACGACGACGAGGCTGCCGCCCGCCTCGAGCGCGTCGGGGAGCCTGTGGCCCGCCCAGGTGTTCACGACGAGCAGCCACGAGGCGAAGAAGAAGCCCCACACGGTGACCGCGATCCCGACCGCCCAGAGCGCGCCCGGGGCGGCGAGCACGGTGAGCGCCGCTGCGGCGATGATGAGCGGTGCGACGATCGAGAACAGCTTGAACGCGCGGTCCACGACGAGGCCGATGACGAAGTTTCCGACGAACCCGCCCGCACCGAACAGCGCGAGGAGCAGCACGACCGTCGACGGCGTGAGCGGCGCGCCGGTCGCATCAGTGACCCGCTCGAGGGCGAGCCTGATGTAGGTGTAGGCGGCGAAGTGGCCGAGCACGACGAGCACGTGGCCGCCGAGCCCGAGCGAGACGCCGGGCTCCCTGAGCGCGCGGCCGAGCGCCCGGAAGCCGCCGGCCTTCGTGGCGGGGATGCGGGGCAGCGTCACTCGCAGCGAGACGGCGAGCAGCAGCATCGCGACGCCGATGATCGCGAACACGAGTCGCCAGTCGAACGCGTTCGACAGCATGACGCCGACGGGCACGCCCGCGACCGTCGCGAGCGAGACGCCCCCCGACGTAAACATGAGCGCCCGGCCGAGCCTTGTAGGCCCGACGAGCGACGACGCGGCGCTGATCGACATCGACCAGAACGTCGAGAGCGCGGCGCCGAGCATGAACCGGGCGATGAGAATCAGCCAGAACGACGGTGCGACCGCGACGAGCAGGTTTGACGCGGCGCCCAGCAGCGCCATCCAGATGAGCAGAGCGCGGCGGTCGATGCGCGGGAAGACGCTGCCGACGAGGAGCGCGGTGATGAGGCCGGCGAACGCGGTCATGCTCACGGTCTGACCCGCCTGCCCCGGCGTGATGCCGAGGGTCGCAGCCATCTCAGTGAGCACGCCGTTGGGCAGAAACTCGCTCGTGACGAGCAGGAAGCTCATCGTCATGAGCGTGAGGAGGGCGGCGTACGGCATGGGCGGGTGCTCCTCTTGCCGCTGGGCTGCGACGGGAACGGGCGCGGTGGTGGTCATGCTTCTACGCTCCCAGCTCGCGGCGAACTGCGCCCGACCGTGCGAACCAGGATCCCGACCGATCGTGCCCGGCCGGAGCGCTACACCCGGTCGAGCCCCGCGCGCAGGTCGGCGATGAGGTCGCGCGGCGACTCCAACCCGACCGACAGGCGCAGGAGCCCCGGCGTGATCCCGAGCCGCTCGTTCACCTCGGGCGCGAACGTCGCGTGCGTTGACGTGAGCGGGTGAATCACCATTGACCGAGTATCGCCGATACCGGTCATGCGCGAAAACACCCGCAGGCCGTTCACGAACGCGCGGGCGCCGTCGACACCGCCGCGCACCTTGACCCCGAACACCGAGCCGGTGCGCGCGCCAGTGCCCGCAGCGGTCAGACCGTAATCACGCTTCGCGAGCTCGTAGAGCGGCGAACTGGGGAGCCCGGCGTAGTCCACGGCCTCGACCTCGGGCTGCTGCTCGAGCCAGGCCGCGATCTCGAGCGAGGAAGCGACGTGCCGCTCCATCCTCAGCGACAGCGTCTCCATCCCCTGATGGAGAAGAAAGCCGTTGAACGGCGAAAGGGAGGGGCCGATGTCATTGACGACGGCCTCGCGCGCTGCTCGCGCGTAGGCGCCCTGGCCGAAGCGATCCACCATCGAACCGAGCCCCGGCTTCACGTCGGTGATGAGGGGGTACGCGCGCCCGGCGCTCTCGGCGGCCTCCCAATCAAAGGTGCCGCCGTCAACGATCGCGCCCCCGACGGCGGCGCCGTGGCCCGTGAGAAACTTCGTCGTCGAGTGCACGACGATATCTGCGCCGTGCTCGATGGGACGAATGAGCGCCGGGCTACCGATCGTGTTGTCGACGACGAGCGGCAGATTGAAGCGCCTCGCGACCGCTGCGATCCGCGCGAGGTCGGTGACGTCGTTGCGCGGGTTCGGGATCGTCTCCGTGTAGATCGCCTTCGTGTTCGGGCGAATCGCGCGCTCCCACTCAGCGTCGTCTTCGGCGTCCCAGACGTAGTCGACGTCGATCCCGAACCTGTTGAAGCTGCGGCCGAACAGAATGCGCGTGCCGCCGTAGATCGACGCCGTCGAGACGATGTGGTCGCCGCCCTTGGCGAGCGTGAACAGGGCCGCCGAGATGGCCGCCTGCCCACTCGAAACGGCGACCGCCGCGACGCCGCCCTCGAGCGAGGCGAGCCGTGCCTCGGCGACGCCGTTCGTTGGGTTGCCCTGGCGCGAGTAGATCGGATCGATGCTGCGCCCGGCGAACCTGTCGACCTGGTCGTCGAAGTCGTCGAACACGTAGCCGGCGGAGAGCGCGATGGGCGGGACCCTGAGGCCCGTGTTCAGGTCGGGGTACTCGCCGGCATGAACCTGGCGGGTGTCGAAGTCGAAGTCCGCCCAGTCGGTGCGGGGCTGGGCGACGTCGTTGCCGTGTGCGGTTGTCATGAGCGGGTCTCCTTCGGTGTCTCGGTGGTGGGTGTCGCGGTGGGCAAGATGCTGGCGATGCGCCTCACGGCCTCGCGGATGGTGTCGGGCGCGCACGCGAGGTTGAGCCGCACGTGCCCCGCGCCGCCAGCCCCGAAGAATGCGCCGTCGTTGAGGGCGACGCGGGCGCGCTCGAGCACCGCGCGATAGGGGTCGGGGCCGAGGCCGGCCCCGCGCAGGTCCAGCCAGGCGAGGTAGCTCGCCCGCGGGGAGGTGAGGCCGACTCCCGGGAGGTGTTCTGCGACGAGGTCGGCGAGCAGCCTGCTGTTCGCCTCGATCTGCGTGATGGCCCTGTCGAGCCAGTCGCGGCCGTGGGTGAAGGCCGCGACGGAGGCGTGCAGCCCGAGGATGCTCGCCCGCGTCGTGGTCTCGGGCGGGAGGCTCGCGAGCACGGCGTTCGCGCGGTCGTCGGCCGCGACGATGAGCGCGCACTTCGTGCCCGCGATGTTCCAGCCCTTGCTCGCCGAGACCGTGGTGACCGCGAGCGCGCCGGCCGCCTGGGCGATCGGGGCGAACGGTACGAACGTCTCGCCTGTGTGGGTGAGCGGCGCGTGAATCTCGTCGGAGACGACC
This sequence comes from Leucobacter komagatae, assembly GCF_006716085.1. NCBI lineage: Bacteria > Bacillati > Actinomycetota > Actinomycetes > Micrococcales > Microbacteriaceae > Leucobacter > Leucobacter komagatae. The sequence goes on from NZ_VFON01000001.1 coordinate 2,706,146, forward strand.
GCGACTCCGTACCGCGCGGCGAGCTCAGCGAGGCCCCGCAGCTCGTCCGCGGTGTGGACGGTGCCGTGAGGGTTGTGCGGGTTGCAGAGCAGGAACGCGTCGACGCCGCCCGCGAAGGTTCGCTCGATCAGCGCGAGGTCAAGCCTGCCCGCGGGTGCGGCCGTAAGCGGCACCTCGACGACCTCGAACGGCAGCTCTTCCAGCATCTCAAAGAAGCCCGGGTAGACGGGCGTCGGTACGGCGACCCGCTGGCCGCACGGGGCGAGCACGCGGAGCGCCTCGACGACGCCGGTTGCGACGTCCGTCGCGAGGTGGACGCTGTCCTCCCGTACCTCCCAGCCCCAGCGATCGCGCGCGAAGCCAGCGAAGGCCCCGGCGAGCGGCCCCGGCCCGTCAAGGTAGCCGAGGTCAGACGCTGCGACCCTGGCGATGAGCGCCTCACGGATCTCGGGGGCGACCGCGAAGTCCATCTCCGCGACGAACAGCGGCAGCGTGTCTTCGGGGAAGCGGGTCCACTTGAGGCTCGTGCGCTCGGTGCGCAGCCGCCCGGGTGTGAGGTCTGAGAACGGCACACCGCTGGGGTCGAGCTCAGGTGCGGGGCTGGGACAGTCGGACATGGCCCAATCCTGCCCCAGCAGCTGCGACGCCGCGATCCCGGAGGTAACGCGGCGTCATGCAGCGCAGCTTCCCGGGTCGGGCGCAGGCATCGCGGGGCGCGACTACGCCCTGGTCAGCCCGCGGACGATGCCCGAGGTGAGCGCCTCGAGCGGGCCGCGCTTCCCGGTCGCTGACAGGATGATGCCGAGCACGATGACGCCAGCGAACTGTACGCCCCAGGCCGCGACGCCCGATACCCACCACGGCATACCCGCCGCGAGAACCGCTTCGGGGTTGTTCATGAGCGGTGCGTAGAGCAGGCCCGTCACGACGATGTGCAGCGTGTAGATCGTGAGGGGTGCCGCGCCCGCGGCGCGGAACACCTCAGTGACCCGGCTCGTGCGCGTTCCCGCTGCATCGAACATGAACACGAGCAGGCCGATGACCGCGAGCGCGATGCCGACCGTGCGCGCGATGTCGAGGGGCGTGCCCGAGTGCGGCGCGGCGATGAGCAGTGCCCACAGGTCGGGGGAGCTCGGCGCTCCGAACTGCTGGCCTGAGACGAACGTCGCGAACTGGGCTGGGTCGAGGCCCTCGGGAACGGACGCCCCAAGCGTGGCGAGGTTGGCGAGCGCCCAGTTCGACACGAGCGTGCCTGCGACGGCGACAGCTACGCCGACGCCCGCGAGCGAGAGTGCCGCCTTGCCGAGGCGCTTCCTACTCGTTGCGCTGATCAGGGCGCGGGCGACGAGCATGCCGACGAGCAGGTACACGACCCAGGTGATCGCGGGGTAGGCGCCCGTCACCAGCACACCGCGGAGCGTCTCGACCGGCTGCTCGACGAGGGAGAGGTACGACGGAGAGCCGGCCTCTTCGACGACTCCGAGCGACTGGCGCAGCAGCGCGTTCAGGGGCCCTCCGGCGACGCCGACGACGAGCGCGACGAGGCCGACGAGCCACGAGCGGGCAGCGACGAACGGCGCAGCGAGAATCATCGCGACGCCGTAGTACACGAGCACGACGACGATCGGGCTCACCACGTAGCCGAGGGCGAGGCCGAGGAGGATCAGGATCACGCCGCGGAGCGCGACGCCACCGATGGCCGCGCCCGTGCGCCCGGCGGCGAGCGCGCGGCGGCTCGCGAAGACCGCGCTGAGCCCACCGAGTACGGCGAAGAGGGGAGCCGCGATGCCAGCGGTGAGCGTCGTCGCGAGCTCACCGGCGCCCTGCTCGAACGCCGAGACTGTCGGATTCATGGCATTTGTCGCGACGAGGTGGGCTGCCATCATGCCGGCCACCGCGAGGAGGCGTGCGATGTCGACACCAACGTAGCGGACGCGGCTCGGTCGAGCCTTCGTCCGCTCTGAGCCGGTGGCAATTGCGGGTACTGCGGAGGTGTTCATGGTTCCAGTCTGTGCCTTCCCGCCGCCCATGTCATCGCACCGTGGCACGATCGGCGGTGGTACCAGGGTGCCGTTAGGCTCCCCGACCCCGCGCGATGTGGTCGCGCGCGTGGGCGACCGCCGGCTCGAGCTCGGCGAATGAGTGCTTCGGGTCCCGCAGCGAGGCGTCCACCCCAAGCCGCTTGAGGAGCGTGCGGTGCTCGAGGCGAACGCCCTTCAAGAGCACCGTCGCACCCCTGCGCTCGAGCGTCGTGATGAGCTCGGCGAGCGCGTGCGCGCCGGTCGCGTCGACGATCTGGAGGCCCGAGAGCCGCAGCACGACGACCTCGACGTCGGGCTCGTCGGCGATGGCCTCGACGATGCGGTCGGCCGCGCCGAAGAACAGAGAACCCTCGACGCGGAACAGCGCGATCCGCTCGTCGCCGGGCGCCGCGGGGCCGGGGAGCGGCTCGCGCGACGCGATGCTCGCTTTGCTGAGCGCGCGGAGCGCGAAGAACGCCGCGACGGCAACGCCGATTCCGACAGCCACCACGAGGTCGACGCTGACGGTCACGAGCAGCGTGACGAAGTACACGGCGGCGCTCGATTTCCCCGATCCGAACACGCGCTTCGCGGTCTGCCACGAGACCATGCGGGCCGCGGTCATCATGAGCACCCCTGCGAGCGCGGCGAGCGGGATCGCGCCGACGATCGGCGCCGCGACGAGCACCACGAGCAGGAGCGCGAGCGCGTGCACGATCGCGGCCATCCGGGTGCGGGCGCCCGAGCGAACGTTGACCGCGGTGCGCGCGATAGCGCCCGTTGCGGGCATGCCGCCGAACAGGCCCGAAGCGATCGACGCGAGGCCCTGGCCGAACAGCTCGCGGTCGGCGTTCACGGGCCCCGTATCGGCGATCGTCGCGGCCACGCGGGCCGACAGGAGGGACTCGATCGCCGCGAGCGCGGCGACCGCTGCCGCGGGCCCCGCGAGCGAAGAGAGCATTGCGGCGTCGAAGGCGGGGAGCGTCGGCGCCGGCAGCGAGCTCGGCAGCTCGCCGATGTTCGGGAGCGCCGAGCCCATGAGCACCGCGACGACCGAGACGACGAGGATCGCGGCGAACGACGACGGGAAGCCCGGCGCAAAGCGCTCGAGCAGCAGCATGATGGCCGCGACCGCCGCGACCGCCGCGAGCGGGAGCAGCGCGGCCGGCCAGCTCGCCTCGGTGACGGTTTGCCAGGCGGCGACGACGGCGTTGGATGAGTGGCCGGCGTTCTCGACTCCGAGCGCGGCCGGGACCTGCTGCAGGAAGATGATGATGCCGATGCCGGCGGTGAAGCCCTCGATGACGGGCCACGGAATGTAACTCACGGCGCGGCCAAGGCGAAAGACTCCCGCGAGCACAACCATGAGGCCGGCCATGAGGCTGACGACGGCGACCGCCCCGACCCCGTGAAGCACGACGATGGGCGCGAGCACGACGACCATCGCGCCGGTCGGGCCCGACACCTGCACGTTTGAGCCGCCGAACACCGCCGCGACGAGGCCCGCGACGATCGCGGTGATGAGGCCGGCCTCCGCGCCAACGCCCGAGCTCACGCCGAACGCGAGGGCGAGCGGAAGCGCGACGATTCCGACGGTGAGACCCGCGACGAGGTCACCGCGCCAGCCCGCTTTCAGGCCCCGGTAATCGGCTCGGGTGGGAAGCAGGGAACGAAGCCCCGCAAGAATTGAGGACACGTGTTGCCTTTCTCCTTGTCTATCCATCATGCCTCACTTCGGTGCGGTGATCCTTTTGTTAATAGATATTTCAAAAGAAAAGCTGGGCTAGAGCCCCTCTCGCAGATAGTCTGATCCAGAAAATAGCAAAAGGGGAACCCGTGGATATCTTCCTATTCATAACGCAGTTGCTCGTCGTGCTCGGCTGTATCGTCATGGGTACGCGCTCCAGCGGTGTTGGGCTCGGCCTCTGGGGCGGCACCGGCGTCGCGATCCTGGTCTTTGTCTTTGGGCTCGCCCCCGGCGCCCCGCCCGTCGATGCTCTTCTTATCGTGCTCTCCGTCGTACTCGCATCATCGATGATGCAGGCCGCGGGCGGCATCGACTGGATGGTGTCGATCGCGGCAAAGGTGATCTCGAAGAACCCGAAGCAGATCACGCTCATCGCGCCGCTCACGGCCTTCCTGTTCTCCGTCGGCGCCGGTACGTCGAACATCCTGTACCCGCTCCTACCCGTGATCTACGACCTGTCGTACCGCAACGGCATCCGCCCGTCGCGCCCGCTCTCGCTCTCCGTCGTCGCTACGGGCGTCGCGCTCGCCTGTAGCCCCGTTTCCGCGGCGATGGCGGCGATGATCGCGCTGACCGACACGGCGCCGTGGAACTTTGAGCTCATGGACATCATCAAGGTCACGCTCCCCGCCGCAATCGTCGGCATCTTCCTCGCGAGCCTCTTCGTCCGCCGCCTCGGCAAGGACATTGCGGACGACCCCGAGATCCAGGCGAAGATCGCCTCGGGCAAGCTCGTGGCCCCCGGCGCGACCGCGACCGCGGTGAAGGCCGAGGTGACGGTGACCAAGGAGGGCCGCTGGGCGGCAATCATCTTTCTGCTCGGCGTTCTCGCAATTGTTGTCTTCGGCCTGTTCTCCGGGCTGCGACCGCTCGGCGCCGGCGATGACCCGCAGCCGATCGGCATGACCCCGATCATCGAGATCATCATGTTCGTCGCCGGTACGCTCATCATGCTCGTTGCCAAGCCGAAGGTCGCCGAGATTCCGACGATGACGGTGTTCCGGGCCGGTATGGTCTCGGCGATCGCGCTGTTCGGCCTCGCGTGGCTGACGAACACCTTCCTCGGCGAGCACTCGAAGCTCGTTGCCGAGGGCATCGGCGGGCTCGTCGATACGGCCCCCTGGATCTTCGCGCTCGGCGTCTTCCTCGTCTGTGTGCTCACGACCAGCCAGTCGACGGCGACGAACTCGATCGTGCCGATCGGCCTCGCGGCAGGCATCCCGCTTGGTCTCATGAGCGGCATGTGGGCCGGCGCGTTCGCAGGCATCTACCTGCTCCCCACCAACGGCTCGCAGATCGCGGCGGCGAACTTCGACGAATCGGGCTCCACGAAGCTCGGAACGAAGCTCGTCGACCACTCATTCTTCCTGCCGACACTCATCCTCGCGGTGGCGACGATCGCCGTCGGCTCGCTGTTCGGAGTGCTCTGGGGCGGATAGCCGTACGGGCTGAGCGGCGAACGGGGCTGAGAGGCCCCGCCGCTCAGCCCGCCGCCGGCTGCCTGAGGTAGGTCTGCACCGTCGGCGAGCCGGGGATGTGGACCTGCTTCGCCGCGACGTAGCCGAGGCGCTCGTAGCGCGCGTCGTTCGCTGGGTTTGACGATTCCAGGTACGTCTGCAGGCCGGTCGCGTCGTAGCGTTCGAGCGCCGCCGCGACGAGTCGCATGCCGATGCCGAGCCCGCGTGCGGCCGGTGAGACCGCGAGCAGTGAGAGGTACGCGTGAGGCGCGGTTGGCCGCGCCTCGGCGAACAGATCGCCTTCGCCAAGCAGCGCCTCAGCGGCCGCGTCACCGATCGTGCCGCGGAGCAGCCGCTCGTACGCGCCGAGGTCTTCCTCGGCGATCTCGTCCTCGCCTGGCGGGAACCACGTGGAGACCGCGCCGAGCGAACCGTCGGGGAGCTCCGCGACGAGCGGCTCGCCGCGCTTCACCGCCTGGTCGGCCATGAACCGCCAGTGCGCGATTGCGTGCGCTGCCCGGTCTGCGTGCTCTGGGAACGCCGGGCCCCAGACGGGGTCGTCTCGGAACCCTTCCCAGAGGATGCGTGCGGTCTCGTCGAGATCTGTCACCCGCATGGGACGAACCGTAAAGGGTGCGGTGCCACTGCTCATACGGTGATACTAGTCCGCGACCGGGATCGCCGCGCGCGGCCGACCGGGCGCTACGCGGAGGCCGTGCGGAATGCGTCCCAGGCCCGCTTGCAGGCCTGAGCGATCGCGTCGATGTGCGCGGGATCCTCTTCGATCCAGTCCGTGCCGGGCTCCTGCAGTTCCGCAGCGGCCGCGGGGCCGAGCAGGAATTCGCGGAGGAACTCTGCCTGGACTGCCCCCGGCGTGAAGTTCGCCGCCTTGGCCTCGGCCCGCATCGCGCCAAAGCGCGCGCCCGCCGCGCGGATCTCCTCGCTGCCAAGGTACGGCTGGTTGAGGAGCACGGCCGCCGGATCGGCGACCTCGAAGCCCTCGCGGTGCGCCGCTGCGAGCGCGCGAAGCGCCGCGGGATCCATCGTCGGGCGATCCTCGGGATCGCGCTCCTCGCCGTCGTGGTCGCCGCGATTCGAGAGCGCAACGACGGCGGGGAGCCGGTCTGCCTCAGCTCGGGCGACGTTCACGGCGCCCTCGCGGGTCGTCGTGGTGTTCATCGTGTCGTGGAATGAGAGGCGCGTGAACGAGCCTCCGCGCTCGAGGCCCTGGGCGATAAACCTGTCGGTGAGCTCCTCGCGGGTGCGCTCGTACACGCCGAGGCCCTGCTCGGCGGTGTCGGCAAACGCGTCGACGAGGCGCTGCAGACCCTCATCGGTCTCGGGGATTTCAAGGATCGGGAAGAACGAGAACGTGACGGGGCGAATCGCGTCGACGCCCGTGAGGTCAACCTTCTGCCACGCGCCCGCTTCTCGGACGCGCTCGATCGCCGCGGCGAGGTCTGCACGCACATCGTCGGGCTTCTTCCGGTTCGGGTCGCGGATGAGCCGGGGGTGCGGGTTGATGACCGCCACGATGCGGGGGTCGATCTCGGCCCAGCGACGCACGATCGATGCCGTCGCGACGTCGCTGAAGTCGTACTGCAGGCGCCGCGTGAGTGCGGGGGAGAGGAACTCGGCGAGCTCCTCCGGGATGGCCGCGCCAGAGTGCGGCGTGGCGACGAGGAGGTCGGCGTCAGCGATGGCCTCATCGAGCGAGCGCGAGTCGGAATTCGCGTAGTGGGTGATCTGTTCGGCAGTGAATACGGTCCCGGCGGGGATCAGATCGAGGCTGTTCGTGCTCATGTGCCCAGAATACTCAGCGGCCCGGCTCTCGACCAGGGATTCTCTGAATTCTTAGGGGAATATCTATGAACTTGTCGTGGCGGCGCGTGTCGGGCTAGGCGAGGCCGCGGTTGCGCTTGCGGATTTTCGACGGCGGGCGCCCGCCGAGGAATGACGCGCCCGAGTCGACCACGTACCCCTGTTTCAAAGCCTCGCGCCCAATGAGCATCCGAAAGACCATTTCTTCGCGGTCCGTGAGCGTCACCTCGGCCGGGACGACCCTGCCGACGAGGCCGAGGTCCATCACCACGACGAGACGGTCTTGGGTGTGCCCTGAAGAGCTCCGAACCGTCCTGCGGTCGTGAATAGGCAGCTCAATCTCGACCTCGTCGAGGGTGCCCTCCTGCCACGGCTGAACCGTGAAGCGCACCCATGCCTCACCGCCCCGTTCGAAGGGAGTAATGTTGCCCGCGTGCAAGGCCGAGGTTTGCGCCCCGGTGTCGATTTTGGCCTTGATCCACGGCACTCCGATTCCGGGCAGGCTCACCCATTCACGCCAGCCCGTCAGGGTGCTTGAATAGTATTCGTCCACGGCATCTATCTTGGCAGGAAATCACCTTGAAACTGGCGATTCTTTCGCGCGCCCCCCAGGCGTATTCGACGCAGCGCCTCCGCGCGGCCGCTGAGCAGCGCGGTCACAACGTGAAGGTGCTGAACACCCTTCGCTTTGCGATCGACCTTGCGACTGATGAACCTGACCTGCGCTACCGCGGCAAACTCCTGAGCGACTACGACGCGATCCTGCCCCGCATCGGCAACTCGATCACCTATTTCGGCACCGCGGTCGTCCGCCAGTTCGAGCAGATGGACGTCTACACGCCGAACACGGCGAACGGCATCTCAAACGCGCGCGACAAGCTGCGCGCGATCCAGATCCTCTCGCGCCACTCGATCGACATGCCGCCGACCGCGTTCGTGCGCAACCGCGCCGACGTGCGGCCCGCGATCGAGTCCGTCGGTGGTGCGCCCGTCGTGATCAAGCTGCTTGAGGGCACTCAGGGCATCGGCGTGATCCTCGCGCCCCAGGTGAAGGTCGCCGAGGCGATCATCGAAACGCTGCACTCGACGCAGCAGAACGTGCTCATTCAGAAGTTCATTGCGGAGAGCCGCGGCCGCGACATCCGCGCGCTCGTTGTGGGCGATCGCGTCGTCGCCGCGATGCGCCGCGTCGCGTCGGGCGACGAGTTCCGGTCGAACGTGCACCGCGGCGGCACCGTCGAGGCCGTGCAGCTCGACCCCGCGTACGAGCAGACCGCCGTGCGCGCCGCCCAGATTATGGGGCTCCGCGTCGCGGGTGTCGACATGCTCGAGGGCGACGACGGCCCGCTTGTGGTGGAGGTCAACTCGTCACCCGGCCTGCAGGGCATCGAGACCGCGACCGACCTCGACGTCGCCGGCGCGATCATCGACTACATCGCGAACCAGGTGAACTTCCCCGAGATTGACGTGCGCCAGCGGCTCTCCGTGTCCACGGGCTATGGTGTGGCCGAGCTCGCGATGCACGCGGGCGCTGAGCACGTCGGAAAACCGCTCGGCGACCTCGGGCTCTGGGAGCGCGACATCACCGTGCTGACCCTGCACCGCGGGGTGCAGGTCATCCCGAACCCGCGCAAGCACGTGGTGCTCGAGCCCGAGGACAGACTGCTCTGCTTCGGCAAACTCGAGGAGATGCGCTCGATGATTCCGGAGCGCCCGCGCCGCCGCGCTCGCGTGCGGAAGCTCCCGCCCGAAGCACAGGACCTCGTCGACGGCTAGCCGCTGTCGGAAATACACAGCTACGCTCTGTCTGAGGTCTCCCGAATCGCTGGGCTGCCTACCCGGGCTGTCTCCCGCACGAGCGTTTCGGGGAGGAACGCGATCGCGATGAGCCCGATCGCGCTGAGCCCGACGAGGTAAGCAGCGACGAGCCAGGGTGCACCGCCGCCGACTGCGACGAGCCAGGTCGCAACGAGCGGTGCAGTGCCGCCGACGAGCGCGGCGGGAATTTCTCGCGAGATTGCGATCCCGCTCCACCGCATCGAGGTCGGGAACGCCTCGGCGAGTAGCGCCGCGGATACGCCGATCGTCGCGCCCTGAATCACCGCGAGCCCCAGCACCAGAGCGATCCCGATGAGTGTCGCGGACTCAGTCTGGTAGAGCACGAACATGGGGAACGCGAAGAGGATCGCGAAGACAGCTGCGAAGAGCAGCACGGGCTTGCGTCCGATGCGGTCGGCGAGCCGACCGAAAAGCAGGGTTGCTGGGATCGTGAGCAGCTCCGCGATGATGAGGCCGATGAGGGCGGATGTCGGGTCAACGTTGAGCGTGCCCGTCGTGTAAGAGATCGAGAACGTTTGCACGACGTACACCCACGGCAGTGCGAAGACGAAGAGGCCCATACCAGGGAGAAGCACGCGCCAGTGGCTTTTGATCGCCTGCGCGAGCGGTGCGCGCTGTACGACGCCCTTCTGTTCGGCGGCCTCGAACGCCGCGGTTTCCTTGACCTGCAGCCTGAAGTACATGGCCAGCGCGACGATGAGAACGCTCGCAACGAACGGGATTCGCCAGCCCCACTCGCGGAACTGTTCGGGGGTGAGGACGGCCGTCAGGACGGCGATGGTGACGGTCGCGAGCGCCATACCGACGTACACCGCTGCCCCGGGGAATCCGGCGATGAAGGCGCGGTTTCGCGTGTCTGACGACTCGCTCGCCATGGTCATAGCACCGGCGAACTCGGCTCCGGCGCCCGCGCCCTGGAAGATGCGCAGCACGATGAGCGCGATCGGCGCCCAGACGCCGACGGTCTCCGCTGTTGGCAGCAGGCCGATGAGTGTGGTCGCGAGGCCCATCATGAGCAGTGTTGCGAGCAACGTCGCCTTGCGCCCGATGCGGTCGCCGAAGTGGGCGAAGATGAGGCCACCGATCGGGCGTGCCCCGAACCCTACGGCGAAGGTTGCGAAGGCTCCAAGCATACCGGCGAGGCCATCGCCGCCGAAGAACAGGGGCGCAAAGACCAGCGCGGACGCGAGGCTGTACAGCGTAAAGTCGAACCATTCGATGACGGTTCCGACTGAGCTGCCGATAACTGCGCTGCGGCGCTCTTTCGGCGAAGCGAGACCCGCTCGATCGATGTCGTTGTGGATGGTCATAACACTCCTTTGTGTGTGAAGAACTGGGTGAACCCCGCTGGGCCCGCCCCAACGATAGGTCGGCGAGCGCCACCCCTGACATGTGCGAATGCTCCACTAGGTGTAGTGTCCAGGGTCGTTGTTTGATCTGGACTCCGTGACAGAGACGAGAACCTCCGGGCAGAGTGGAGCTGCTACCACTACAGCTCTACACCGGAGGTTCTCGTGTCCCACGCTAACGCAGCCCTGACCCCACGCCAACGACTCCGCATCGCCCGCCTCATCATCAATGAAGGATGGACAGTCGCGCACGCCGCTGACTATTTCCACGTCGCCTGGCCGACCGCTCAGAAATGGGCTCGACGCTACGCCGAGCATGGGATCGCCGGCATGACCGACCGATCCTCTCGCCCGCACGCCCACCCGAACCAGACCCCGCGCCCGATCGTGCGGAAGATCAAGCACCTGCGGATCACGCGCCGACTCGGCCCGGTCGAGATCGGCGGTCTCCTGCAGCTTCCACCCTCCACGGTTCACGCAGTCTTGGTGCGGGAACGGTTGAACCGGCTCTCCCACATCGACCGGAAGACCGGGGAACCAGCCCGCAGGTACGAACACCCGCATCCGGGTTCCCTGATCCATGTCGATGTGAAGAAGCTCGGCAACATTCCTGACGGAGGAGGCTGGCGCACGGTCGGACGAGTCCAGGGTGGGAAGAACCGGGCTGCGACTCCCGGGAAGGAACGGAGCCGTAGGCGTGACGTGCTGATGCGGCACGCCTACGTGCACACCGTGATCGATGACCACTCCCGAGTCGCGTATGCCGAGATCCACGATGACGAGCGGGCCGAGACCGCGATCGGAGTACTCCAGCGGGCCGTGTCCTGGTTCCAAGATCGCGGGGTGCGGGTCGAGCGGGTGCTCTCGGACAACGGATCCGCGTACCGCTCTCACGCCTGGCGTGATGCCTGCAGCGGCTTGGGAATCACACCGAAGTGGACACGCCCGTACCGGCCGCAGACCAACGGGAAAATCGAGCGGTTCCATCGCACCCTCGCGGACGGGTGGGCGTACAGTCGGCACTACTCTTCAGAGCAGGCGAGACGGAAAGCACTTCCCGCGTGGCTGCACTACTACAATCAGCACAGGCCCCACTCGGCCATCGGGCAGCTCCCGCCAGTCACACGACTATCGAGCAACCTCCCCGGGCAGTACAACTAGGTCGTCAATCAAATGTACGCTGTGCCCATGACTGATCCGGCTGCCTCGACTGACATGCTCCAATCGTTGAACTCGCTGATTGACGCCATCGTGTCTGAGGGGGCGGGGGATGGGCAGCGTTCGATCGATGAAGTGTTGGAGAACATCGGCCTGCTGCCTGCAGATATCCGCGTACTCGATGAACGAGTCCGCAGCGTTCGCGGTGAGCAACTCAGGCTGCGCCGGCGGGAACATGAACTGTCAGCGCTCTTCTCAAGCGCCCGCGAGCTCGTCGAGATCCGTGACAGTGCCCTCATTCTCGACCGGCTTGTGGAGCGTGCCCACGCGATGATTGGCGCCGATATCACCTACCTCTCGGAATTCGACCCCGACTCTCGCGAACTGCAGGTGCGCACAACTGTCGGCTCGGTGAGCTCGGCGTTTCGTGGGCTACGGGTGCCCGCCGGTAGGGGCCTTGCAAGCGCGATTGTCGAGACGAAAGCGCCGCAAGCGACCCAGCGCTACGACGATTTTGAACGGCGCAGGCGGGTCGATTCGATCGACGCCGCGGTTGCTGGCGAGGGGATCGTCTCGATGCTTGGGGTGCCGATGCTGAGCGGTGACGAGGTACTTGGAGTGCTGTTTGTCGCAACCCGGGAAGAGATTCATTTCACGCCCGAACAGATCGCGCTCCTGTCTGCCCTCGCAGATCACGCCTCGGTTGTGTTGCAGACCGCTCGTACCCTGAAAGAGCTCAGGCGATCCGAGGAGGATGCGACGCTGGCGCTGGAGCGGCTCACGGTGCACCTTGACGAACGGAACCGGGCGAACGTTGTCCACCAGGAGCTTATCCAGACAGTACTCACGGGTGGTGGCTATCAGCCCCTGCTCAGCACGCTCGCCCGAGCGCTTGGGCGTGCCACCGCACTCGTCGACCAGCAGGGGGTCTGCCTAGCGGTCGGCGGCGACTGGGGAATAGCGGAAGGCGAGGCGTCTGCGGCGCTCCAGCGGGCGTGGATGGTCGGGAACGTCCAGCTCGCGCTCCGTGAGAGTAGCGTCTCCGGGCACTGTGCTGTGGTGACAGGCAGCAGCGAGGTCGCAGCCGTTTCTGCGCTTGTCGCGGGCCCGCAGCGGTTTGGGACGATAGTACTGGGCGCGGCCGAGGGGGAGCTCAACCCGGTCGAGATGCGGACCGTCGAGCGCGCTGCGCAGGTCGGCGCTCTTCTCGCGCTGCAGCAATCTGCTGTGACGGATGCCGAGCACCGCTTTCGCAGCGAACTCGTCGCAGATCTCATCGACGCTGCGCCGGAGCGGCGAGAAGAGCTTGACAGGCGTATCTCAAGGCTCGGTCTGGCTAGGCAGAAGCTTGACGATCTGCTGGTGTTTCACGTAGCGGGAGACAGTCGTCCCGCAGCCATTCGTGCGCTCAGGCGTGCGCTGGGGGATCGTGTGTTGATCGGCGAGTATCAGGGGGTCATCGTGGTGATCGGGTACTCGGAACAGCTTGGGGCGGCCGAAGATATTCAGGGAAGGGTTCGCGACGAGACCGGCGAACATGTCTTGGCGGTCGTGGGGAACTGGGGCTCCGGGTTACATGACAGATTTGCGCACGCGCGGGGCACGGTCCGGCTGCTCGGAGCACTCGGGGTCAGTGACGCGACCGCCGCAGCCGCCGACTTCTTCGCCTACTCTGCGGCCATTGCCGACGACCCCGGGGCGTTGCGGGTGTTTGTCGAGCACAGCATTGGCCCGGTGAGGCGCTATGACGCGGAGCGTGGCACCGATCTCCTTGGCACGCTGCGGGCATTCGTACGCAACAACGCGAGCCCCACCCGCACCGGGAGAGCATTGAACTTCCACACGAACACGATCCTTCAGCGGCTCGAACGGCTCGATCGTATCCTCGGGGAAGGGTGGCGTGACGATGAGCCGCTGTTTCGGCTGTCGCTTGCGGTTCGGCTCGATGAGATGCGTGAGCGACTCGCAGGGAGAGTACCCACAGGGTAAAGTGCCTATAAACCAGGACAAATTATGTGTGCATCACACGTACTCTGGGCGGTCTGCGCTGACTAGCTTCGAATCGTACGGAGCCGGATTCTCTTACAGCGCTGGTGCTGGACCGACTCTGCCGAGGAGGACATGTGAGCGTCAATAGCCGGATTTCAGGATTGCGCGATGCGTCACCGCAGGAACGATTGCAGATAGTGACTCAGCAGCGGGGCCTCCCGGCTGATCGGCTCGCGGCCTTTGACGTGCGACAGGGGCTCGACCTGGAGCGCGCGAACCACATGGTTGAGAACGTCGTTGGCATGGTCGCCGTGCCTCTTGGTGTCGCGACGAACTTCATCGTTGACGGCGATGACTGTCTCGTGCCGATGGCGACAGAGGAGCCGAGCGTCGTCGCTGCGGCATCAAACGCTGCACGGATGGCGCGCCCGCACGGTGGCTTTATAACATCACACACCGGATCGGTGATGATCGCACAGATTCAACTTGTTGACGTCGCGGATCCGCGCGCCGCCCGGCTGCGGATCTACGAGGCTGAGGGAGAACTCCTGGAGCTTGCGAACGAGGAAGACCCGGTGCTACAGGAGCTTGGCGGTGGCGCCGTGGGACTTGAGGTGCGGATCTTGCCAACCGCGCTCGGCGAGCACGTCATCGTGCACCTGCACGCCGATGTCCGGGACGCTATGGGTGCGAACGCGGTGAACTCGATGGCGGAGGCGCTCGCCCCGCGGCTCCAAGCTTTGACGGGCGCCCGCCCGCTTCTGCGGATACTTAGCAACAAGGCCGACCTGCGAGTGACCCGGGTACGCGCGACGTTCGACAGCGATTTGCTCGGCGGCCCCGCGGTAGTCGACGATATTCTGCTCGCGAGTGCCTTCGCTACGGCGGACCCTTTTCGGGCCGCGACTCACAACAAGGGCATCATGAACGGCGTCACCGCCGTCGTGCTCGCGACGGGCAACGACACCCGAGCTGTCGAAGCTGGTTGCCACTCGTTCGCAGCCCGCGAGGGCGCTTACCGTGCGCTCTCATCGTACGAGAAGGACGACGCGGGAAACCTCGTTGGCACGATGGAGCTTCCTCTCGCAGTCGGTCTTGTCGGAGGTGCGACGAAGGCGCACCCGGCAGCGCAGGCGAGCATTGCGCTGATCGGCGCGGACTCAGCGCAGCGCCTCGCTGCGGTCATCGCTTCGGTGGGCCTCGCGCAGAACCTTGCCGCGTGTCGTGCGCTTGCCGCCGAGGGGATCCAGCGCGGCCACATGGCCCTGCACGCGCGCACCGTAGCCGCTTCGGCTGGAGCGGAGGCCGCAGAGATCTCGGAGATCGCGCGCCGCATTGTCGCTGCGGGGAGGATCCGCATTGACGATGCTAGGCGTGAGCTCGATCTGCTGCGAGCGGGCAAATGACTGTGCTACCGTCTGCGCCGGCGGTAGCGCGCTTACCGGGGCTTCCTGAGGCGGTCACCGTGTTCGAAGTTGGTCCCCGCGACGGTCTGCAGAGCGAATCGAGCACGGTGCCGACCGCGGTGAAGCTCGAGCTCTGCCGCCGACTGATTGCTGCGGGCGTACCCGCGATCGAAGCCACGAGCTTCGTTCCGCCGGGGTGGATCCCGCAGCTCACAGACGCTGAGGCCGTGATGGCTGGGCTCGATACTCCGATAGACACTCCTGTCTACGCGCTCGTCACGAATGAGCGGGGCCTTGACCGCGCGCAGAGCGCCGGGGTGCGCTCGATTTCGGTCGTTGTGAGTGCAACCGAGAGCTTTGCGGCGGCGAACCTGAACGCAACTCGCGAGACGGCGCTTGCGCGCGCGACCGCCCTCGTCGCGCGGGCAGGGCGCGCGGGGCTCGAAACCCGGGGCTACGTCTCGATGAGCTTCGGAGATCCGTGGGAGGGCGCCGTGCCGCCCACAGCGGCGGCGGAGATGGGTGCCGAGCTCGCCGCCGCCGGGTGTGAGCGAATCGTGCTCTCGGATACGACAGGTGTTGCAACGCCCGGCGCGATTGCTGCTGTTGTTGCGGGGCTGAATGCGGCAGGTGTTTCTCCCGGCTTTCTCGCGCTGCACCTACACGACACTTACGCTTTGGCGGCGGCGAACGTCGTCGAAGGGCTGCGCAACGGGGTACACGAATTCGATTCGGCGGCGGGAGGACTGGGTCGGTGCCCCTACGCTCCTGGCGCTGCCGGTAACCTCGCAACTGAAGATCTTGTGTGGTTGTTGAACGGTCTGGGAATTCAGACCGGGGTAAACCTTGACGCGGTCATTGACACGACCGCCTGGCTCGCTGAGTCGCTGGGGAGCACGCCCGCGTCGCGCGTCGCGCGCGCCGTCTTGCGACAGCGCGCAGCTTCCACCGCCACCACTCACAACGAATTTCTTGAGAGGACACAGTGACCGTGCCAACAGCAATGCAAGCGACTCAGGGAGCGCTCGCGGGAGTCGTCGTGCTCGACCTTTCGCGGGTGCTCGCAGGCCCCTACGCGGCTCAGCACCTCGCCGATTTTGGGGCGACAGTTGTGAAGATTGAGAACCCGCGAGACCCGGATGTTGCACGTGGTTTCCCGCCATATTTGCGTGCGGGCGACAGAGAGTTCAGCGCGTACTACGCCCAGTACAATCGCGGCAAGCGGGGCCTAGCGCTTGACCTCGCGACGGCCGAGGGGAAGCAGACGCTCAAGGACCTGGTTGTGAACGCCGACGTGCTCATCGAGAACTTTCGACCGGGCACGATGGAACGGCTCGGCCTCGGGTACGACGTGCTCGCCGGGATCAATCCGCGCCTCGTGTACACGGCGATTTCTGGCTACGGGCACACCGGCTCTCGCAGCAGGCGCCCGGCGTTCGATAATACGGCGCAGGCCGCCGGCGGGCTGTGGTCGATGAACGGGGTTTCTGGCGAGCAGCCCGTCCGAGTCGGCGTGACGATTGGCGACCTGTCTGCGTCACTGTACGGTGTGATCGGCACGCTCACGGCGCTCAGGCACGCCGAGCAGACGGGGCGGGGGCAGTTCGTCGACGTGGCACAGGTAGACAGCGTTATTGCGCTCACCGAGACCGCCGTCGTTGACTATACGGTTGCGGGCAGGGTCGCGGCACCAGCGGGAAACGCCCACGCCTGGGTGCGCCCATACGAACTGTTTCCGTGCGCCGACGGCCAGGTGTTTTTTGGCGGGTATACCGACAAGCTGTGGCGCGAGAGCTGTGAGCTGTTCGGTACGCCAGAGGCAGCAAGTGACCCCGAGATCGACACCATGCAGAAGCGATTCGACGAGGAAGCGTACGAGCGGCGCGTGAAGCCCCTCATCGTTTCCTGGTTCGCGGGGAAGGGCCGAGCTGAGCTAGAGAAACTCGCGGGAGATCGGATTCCGCTCACGGCCGTGAAGACCATTGCCGAGGTCGTCGACGAGCCTGAGACACAGCGCCGCGAGATGGTGGTCGATGCCGATTACGGAGATCTTGGCTCGTTGCGCATGTTTGGCCAGCCAGTCAAACTAAGTCACACGCCCGCGGTGCCAGACCGCCGGGCTAACGAAGTGGGCGAGCACAACGAGGCGGTTCTCAGCGAGCTCGCCGGTTACTCACATGAGCGAATCAAGGAGCTTCGTAGTGCCGGGGTGATCGCGGGTGCTTAGCGGAGCTGTGGAACATCTGGACCAGTTGAGTTCGTTGCCCGCAACGCGTTACGCGAGCGCCTTCGTTGACGGCTCTGGCCCGAGCATTGGTGAGGGGCTGCCCCTGCCGCTCGGGTGGGAGGGGCTCTACTTCCCGTTCGCGGTGGGCTTCGAGGCGCTGCGTGCCGACGGTTCCCCTGCCCGCGACGGTGTGCTGCCCGAGTTCGGCATGCCGAGGCGAATGTACGCGGGTGAGGACACCACGTTTCATCGGTCCCTGCACTTCGGTGAGCGTGTGCGGCAAGAAGCGCGCGCGGGCACAATTACTGAGAAAGCCGGCTCGGCAGGGCGGTTGGTGTTTGCTGACATTATCCGGGAGTACTTCGTCGGCGACGAGCTCGCGGTCACGAGCGTGTGGCATGACGTCTTCCTTGAAGCAGCAAAGCCCGCGACCACCATCGAGCAATACGAGATGGGGCCCGAGTGGTCACACCGTGAACTCACGCTCGATACCCGCCAGCTGTTCCAGTTCTCGGCGATCACCTTCAACACGCACCGGGTGCACTACGACAGGGACTGGGCGCGGCGCGAAGAGCGGCTCGACGATGTGCTGGTGCACGGACCCCTCACTAGGATGCTCTTACTCGACGAGGCATTTGCCCGGTATGGCATGGAGGGAGCGGGAAGGATCGCGGGGGCAGCGGATTGCGCAGGAGAAACGGTCTTTCGGTTCCGCTCCTACCGCCCGCTGTTCGTAGACCGGCCGATCACCATCGCATCGCGCACTGCAGCGACGGGGATCGAGGTGGTCGCCCTCAATAACAACGGGGAACTTGCCGCAAGCGGTGACTACCTCGTTTCTTGAATGCTTGGCGGGGCCGCCGACTCATCGGAGTCCCTGCCGCCGCCCGAGACCGTCGCCCACACCGGCCACCCGACGAGCCAGATGCCCGTCACGAGCCACACCCTGCCGATCCACCCGGTGAGCTCGGCGGTGCGCGTCGCGTCACCGACGAGCAGCACGATGAGTCCGATCACGGCGCTCGCGATCACCGCGCACACGAGCATGCGGGCCCACTGGCTCCACTCGTATCGGATGTGCGCCGGCCCTGACTTCGGCGGCTTGACCGGTTCTGGCCCACCCGCGAACCTGTGCGCGAACCAACCGTCAGCGCGGCCGATGATCTGGTGCCCGAACGCGACCGTGAAGCCCAGATACACGGCGCCGAGTCCGTGCGCGAACTCGGCGGTCGCTCCGTTCACGACGAGGTCCCAGGTGATGAGCCCGAGCAGCAGGAGGTCGAGCAGCGGCACGCACAACAGCAGGATCGACGAGAGCTTCCGCAGCCGCAGCAGGTAGCGCGCCCCGAGCCCGGCCCCGAGTACGGCCCAGAACCCGATCTCGCAGGCGATGATCCCGATCACAATGATGTTCATGCCTCAAGCCTCACGGGCACGGTGGGGTGACGGATCCTCCCCGCGGCCGCTTCCCCTCGTTCGTTCGAATGAGCCGGGCGCGAGCAGCGTGGGCGAAGATAGAACCATGAGAGCCAACTGGGCGCAGACGCTGCCCGCGCACCCCGCTCGCCGCGACGCGGTGATCGCCGCGGCCTGGCTCGTCGTTGGCTGCGTCGCCTGGGCAGTGGACCTCACCGGCATCTGGCGGCAGCTCGCGGTCGTCGATCCGCCCCGCTGGGTGTTCCTCGTCACGCTCGTAGGGGCGACAGCGACGCTGCTCCTGCGGTCGCGGCGCCCGATGCTCGCCCTCGGGCTGGGCGCGGCAGTCGCGCTTGCCGACACGCTCATGGGCGCGAGCCTCGCCGTCGTGTTCGTGCTCACAGACCTCATTTACGCCGCCGTGAAGTACGGGAGCGCGAGAGCGGTGCGGAGCCTGCTTCGCGTCGCAACCGCCGCCGCAGTCGCGCTCGCCGCAGCGCTCCTCCTGCTCGCGCCGGAGCACCCCGAGGTCGCCGTCGCGCTCGTGCAGTGGGGGCTCATCGTGACGGTCTCGGGGCTGTGGGGCTGGAACGTGCGGGCGGAGCGCAAGCAGACCGCCGCAGAGCTCGCCGCGCGCCACACGAGCGAGACCCGGGAGCTGCGCACCCGGATCGCGCACGACCTCCACGACCTCGTGGCGAACCAGATCGCGGTCGCGGGCCTGCACGTTGAGGCGGCGAAGCTCCAGGCCGCGAAGCTGCAGGCGCAGAGTGAGGCGCTCGCGCAGAGCCTCGACCGCGCGAAGAAGGGCACCGACAGGGCACACCACGAGCTCCGCGGGCTGATCTCCGTGCTCACGCTCGTCGATGAGGCCGGAAGCGGCGCCCCCGTCGATGTGGCGGCCGAGCTCGCCGAGCTCGACGACCTGCTCCCCGCGGGCAGGGCGGTGCGGTGGGGCGACGGCGCCGTCGACGCGCTGCGGGCCGCGCTCCCGGCGGGGCAGGGACCGCGCGCCCGGATTCTCGTGCGCGCGCTGCAGGAGCTCACCGCGAACGCCGCGAAACACGGCGCGGGTGATGCGCACGTGCGGGTCGAGAACACGAGTTCGGGCGCCGCGCTCACCATCGCCATCGAGAACGCGGCCGGTAACCAAGCAGCCAGGTCGGCGCCCGCCACCGGGCTCGGGATCGAGGGCACCCGGGCGCTGCTGCGCGGCATCGGCGGGGAGCTGCAATCGGGGCCGACCGCGGGCGGGTGGCTCGCCGTCGTCACGCTCCCGAATAGCGCACCGGGCGCCGCGGAGGATCCGAGAAGAACCGTGAGGGAACACTGATGGAGCAGCCAGTGCGAGTGATTATCGCCGACGACCACGAGGCGGTGCGGAGCGGCGTCGCCGCGATCTTGGGGGCCGACGACGGCATCGAGGTCGTCGCCGAGGCCGAGAACGGCTTCGACGCGCTCGCGGCGTGCCACCGGGAGCGGCCCGACGTCGCCCTCATCGACCTGCGCATGCCCGGCACCGACGGCGTCTGGGCGACCGAGCGGATCACGGCCGAGACGGCGACGCGCGTGCTCGTGCTCACCACGTACGACTCGGGTGATCTCATCGCGAGCGCGCTCGCGGCAGGGGCGCACGGCTACCTCTTGAAGAGCACGGGCGGCAGCGACCTCATCGACGCCGTGCACCACGTCGCCGCGGATCGCCACGTGCTCGACCCCGCCGTGGCAGGCTCGGTGATCGCCGGGTTCGCGGCGGCGCAGCGCGCCAGCTCGGCGGGCGGCAGCGGCGGCCCGGGCGGTGCCGGGAGCGGCCCGGGCAGCCCTGCAGGGCTTGCCGACCTCACGCCGCGCGAGCGGCAGGTGCTCGAACTCCTCGTCGCGGGCATGTCGAACCAGCAGATCGCTGACGAACTGCACATCGGGCTCACGACAGTGAAGACCCACGTCGGGTCGCTGTACGCGAAGAGCGGGGCGGGCTCGCGCGTGCAGCTCGCGGCGCTCGGCGCCTCGGCTATCTGACGCGCAGGGCGGCGGGCAGGATCCTCACCTCGAACGCGGTGACCCCCTCGAAGTCATCACCGTCGACCTCGAACGCGTGGGGGCTCGGTAGCTCGACGCGCGCGCCGCGGGCCCGCAGGTGCGCCGTGCTTTCCGAGCTCTCGGCGCGGTCAGCGCCCGTGAACAGCCGCTTCAGCCCGTTATCCCACACCAGGTTCCGCATCGTGTCCAGCCAGGCCGCAACGCCGTCGGCGCGGAGCACGAGCAGGTCGAGCTCGCCGTCATCAGGGGCGGCGTCGGGCAGCAGCGTGATTCCGCCCTGGATTGTGCCGCAGTTCGCCACGAGGAGCGTGTGTGCGCTCTCAGGGTGCGCCTCCCCACCATCGAGGGCGAGCGAGAAATCGACGACCTCCGTCTCGTTCGCCGCGCGGCCGAGCGACTCGACGTACGCGAGCCAACCGGCCCGCGCTTTGAGTTCGTCGTCGGTCTCGACGATCATCTGGGCGTCGATGCCGAAGCCGACCATCACGACGAAGGGCTGCCGCTCTTCGGCCCCGTCGCCAAACGAGATCGTCACCTCGCCGAGGTCGAGCGGGCGGGCCTCACCGGCGAGAACCCGCGCGAAGGCCGCCCGCGGGTCACCGAGCGGGACATCGAGATTGCGTGCGAGAAGGTTGCCCGTGCCGAGCGGGATGATGCCGAGCTCGGCGGCTGGAGCGCCGCTAGCCGACCTCTCGGCCTCAGCGCTCGCGCCGAGCGCACCCGCGACCGAGCGCACGGTCCCGTCGCCACCCGCCGCGACGACAACCGTGCAGCCCGCGTCGAGCGCATCGGCCGTCGCGCCCTGACCGGGGTCATCGACCGTCGTCTCGAACCACAGGACCTCGGGGGAGGCGCCGTCGGGGGCCTCCGCGAGGGCGGCGCCGACCGCTGTGCGGAGCTCGTCCTCCCCAACCTTCGACGGATTCCAGACAATACCAACGGTGTAGCTCACGGTTCCCCCTGCCGTGGGGCGCCGGCCGACTGCCGAGCGCGTGTAAAACTATCGTCACCCGTGCCAGCTGGTGTGCGCCTGAAAATTTCCAGGGTGCCAGCTACAGCTGGGCGAGCTGCGCCTTCCAGTACGCACGCCACTCCTCAATGCGGTCACCGGAATCCAGGCCCTCCTGACTAATGGCGAGGATGGTCTTTGCCTGATCCTTCGCCGCGTCCTTCAGCGCCGCGGCGACCTCGACCTTCCCAGCGCCGTCGAGCGAGAAGCGCCAGAACGACCGCTTCTCCGTGCGCGACGAGCGGCTGCCCGACACCGCGTGCCCCAGGTGCTCGGTCACCTCACCGAACCGGTCGACCCACGCCGCGAGCGCGGCGTCGCGGTCGAGCGGGAGCGTGCGGCTGGCGCTGACGCGGAACGTGCCCGTCGACGACTGCCCGGGCACCCTGAGGCCAGCGTGCTGCTCGAACGCGATTGCGACGCCCTGCGCCCACCACTCCTCGCTCTCGACGCCGTGCGGCATCGTCGCGAGCGCGAGCTTCGCGATCTCGGCGTGGCCGAGCGAACGGGCGCCGTGCGCGTCGAAGACGGCGACCCAGTCAGCCCACGCCCTGCCGGTTGCCCGCTCGATCGCGGGGACGCGTTCGCCGCGGGTGTTGTTGCCTGTGCTGTTGGTCTCAGCGCCGCCTGTCTCGCTCATAGGGCAAGTGTATGCGCGGTAGCGCGGCGCTCCAATGCGCGGCCAAGGGGGGCGCGAATGATTGAATGAGGGGCATGATCGAAACGCAAGGTGGGTCCGTGAACCGCGCATCCCGGCGGTACGCCGAGCAGGAGTCATCGCAACACGCGGCGCGTGGCGCCGACGCGGCCGGGCCGGTTGTGCCGGGGGAAGCCGATGAATCCGGGGCGCTTGGCGATGGGGCCGCGCTCGAGGAGTTTCGTATCGACCTCGAGCGGATCCGCTTTTCGTCGTACTTCGCACGCCTCTCTGATGTGACGCAGGTCGTGCCCCAGTCGGGCGTCGGGCCCGTCATGCACAATCGCCTCACGCACTCGCTGAAGGTGAGCGCCGTCGCGCGCGTCGTCGCGGCGAACCTCGCCGGGGCCGCAGCGCAGCACCGCGCGTTCGCGCGTGGGGAGGCCGTGGCCGACAGCGAGACCGGCGCGATCATCACCCGGCTCGGCGGCTGCGACACGATCGTCGCGCAGGCCGCGGCGCACGCCCACGACCTCGGCCACCCGCCGTTCGGGCACCTGGGAGAGCGCGTGCTCGACCGCGTCGCGCGCGAGCGCCTCGGCCTCGCCGAAGGGTTCGAGGGGAACGCGCAGACCTTCCGCATCCTCACCTCGCTCGATACTCTCGGGCGCGACTTCGCCGGGCTGAACCTCACGGCGGCCGTGCGCGCGTCGGTGCTGAAGTACCCGTGGACGCGGGGGCGCTGGGTCGGCGTCACCGCGGCAGACCTGCCGATCGCCGAGCGCCCGCGCGGCGTCGGCAACGACCCTGTGAACGGTGCCGAGAAGTTCTCGGCCTACGTCTTGGAGGTCGCGGAGCTCGAGCAGGCGCTCGCGGCCTTCCCCGCGATCGGTGAGGGCGTGCAGACCGTCGAGTGCGCAGTGATGGACGTCGCCGACGACATCGCGTACGCCGTGCACGACCTTGACGACTTCACGCGGGCCGGCGTGCTGCAGCACGCCGCCGTCGCAGCCGAGCTGCAGACCTGGCTCGCGGAGGATGCTGCCCTTGCCGAGGAGCCGCTCGGGAAGATCCAGGTCGAGTGGCGCAGGCCCGGCCGCTCGCTCGAGCTCAAATGGCGCAGCATGAGCCGCAAGGACGCGTGGATCGCGGATCGCGACGCCTTCAGGGCGGCCGTGCAGCTCGTGAGCGACGAACTCGCCGACGAGCTGCTCGCAGCGCCCTACGACGGCGGTATCGCGAGCGAGCGGGCTGTGTCGGGCTTTACCCGCCGCTGGATCGAGCGGCTGCGCTCCGCGATTGTCGTCGAGGCGAAGCCGCACATGCGAGGTGGGCACGTGCGCCTGAACCAGCGCGCGTGGCACGAGGTCGCCGTGCTGAAGTTCGTGCACTCGAGCTTCGTGCTCGAGTCGCCCGACCTCGCGCACTCGCAGCGCGGCCAGGCCCGCGTCGTCGAAGAGCTCGTGCTCGGCTTCGACGCCTGGCTGTCGGACCCCGAAGACGCGGGGCGCGCGCCGCGCCGGCTGCTCGAGTGGGTTGACGAGGCAACGGAGGAGCTCTTCGACCTGTCGAAAGAGCGGCCCGAGCTACTCCAGGGCGACATCACCGGGACGGGCATCCACCGGCGCGGGCGCGCCCGCGCGATCCTCGACTACGTGTCGTCGTTCACCGACCAGCAGGCCGTTGCGGCGTTTGATCTGCTGACCCGGGCCTAGCCCATCACCTCGAAGTCGGTGCCCGGCTTCCACGGCTGCGTCCAGCCGACGCCGTCGAAGACGCTCGACAGCAGCATGCCGGTGAAGCCCCACACCGTGTGGCCGCCGAAGCGATCCTGCAGTTTGAATGCCGCGCCGCGGTGAGTCGCGCCCTCGCGGCGAAGCACGGAGTGGCCGCGCGCCGCGGGGTCGAGCAGTTCCGCGACGGGAACGCGGTAGACCTCGACGGATTCCGTGTGGTCGGCGGTGACGTCGCTCGGCAGGCGCCACCAGCCGATCACGGGCGTGACGAGGTTGCGGCTCACGGGCACGTGAATCTCGGGCAGGGTGCCGAGCACCTCGACGCCAGCGGGGTCGAGCCCGGTCTCCTCCGCCGCCTCACGGAGCGCGGTGACCGTAATATCGGCGTCCTCAGGTTCAACGCCGCCACCGGGGAAAGCGATCTGGCCGGCGTGGTGCCGCATTCGGGTCGCGCGGCGGGTGAGCAGCACGTCGAGCTCGGCGGGAACCGGCTCGCCAGACGCGGGGTCGGCGGGAATGCGGTCGAGCGCGCCGAAAAGGATCAGCACCGCCGATCGCCTGAGGTCACCGTCGGTCTGCGGGAACGGGGGGTCGAAGTCGATCCCGAATCCGCGATCCACCGCGTCCTTGAGCTGCTGCCGCGCTTCCGCCTTCGTGCGTGCCATACCCCTCAGCTTAGGCTCTTCCGGCTGCCGGGAGTTAGCCGTCGATGAGGAGATCGGCGAAGCCGTCGGGCACGCGCTGCGAGCGCGCCCACGGCTCGCGGTCGCGGCGGGCGACGCGCTTGACCTGCCGCGTCTCCTCAGCGCGGGCGGCGGTGAGCACGGCGATGACCGCAGCGCGCTCCTCGTCGCTCACGCCGCGGGTGACGAACGTGATGTCGTCGCCGCGGATCGCGTCGTCTTCCTCACCCGCGTCCTCACGCTTCGCGGCGTCGCGGGCTGCGGCGTCGGGCGGGAGGTCGCCCGAGAGCGCCTCCAGCTCCTCGTCGATGCCTGCCGTCGGGTCGACCGTCTTGGTGCTCTCAGCGCTCATAGCGGGATGTTGCCGTGCTTCTTCGCGGGGAGCTCGTCGCGCTTGCCGCGGAGGCCGCGGAGCGCCTTGATGACCGCAAGGCGGGTGCCCGCGGGCTCGAGTACGTTGTCGATCTCGCCGCGCTCGGCAGCGAGGAACGGGCTCGTGACGTCGGCCGTGTACTTCGCCGTGAGTTTGGCACGCAGCGCCTCGACGTCCTCGCCCGCCGCCTCAGCAGCCGCGAGCTCCTTGCGGTACAGGATGTTGACGGCGCCCGCGCCGCCCATAACAGCGATCTCGGCGGTGGGCCACGCGATGTTGAAGTCCGCGCCCATCTCCTTCGACCCCATCACGATGTACGCGCCGCCGTAGGCCTTACGCGTGATGATCGTGACGAGCGGCACGGTCGCCTCGGCGTAGGCGAAGAGGAGCTTCGCGCCGCGGCGGATGACGCCCTGGTACTCCTGCTCGGTGCCGGGCAGGTAGCCGGGAACGTCGACGAGCGTGAGGATCGGGATAGAGAACGCGTCGCAGAACCGCACGAAGCGCGCGGCCTTTTCGCTCGCGTCGATGTTCAGGGTGCCCGCCATCTGGTTCGGCTGGTTTGCGACGATGCCGACGGTGCGGCCCTCGACGCGGCCGAAGCCGATGAGGATGTTCGGGGCGAACAGCGGCTGCACCTCAAGGAAGTCGCCGCCGTCGAGGATCGCCTCGATGACGACCTTCATGTCGTACGGCTGGTTCTGGCTGTCCGGGATGATCGTGTTCAGCCGGCGGTCTGCCTCGGTGATCTCGAACGCGGTGTCGCTGTCGTAGATTGGGGCCTCGGCGAGGTTGTTGTCGGGGAGGAAGCTGATGAGCGTGCGCGCGTAGTCGAGCGCGTCGAGCTCATCGCTCGCAAGGTAGTGCGAGACGCCGCTCGTCTTGTTGTGGGTGAGCGCGCCGCCGAGCTCCTCGAAGCCGACCTCCTCGCCCGTCACGGTCTTGATGACGTCGGGGCCGGTGACGAACATGTTGCTCGTCTTGTCGACCATGATGACGAAGTCGGTGAGGGCGGGCGAGTACACCGCGCCACCGGCCGACGGGCCCATCACGATTGAGATCTGCGGGATGACGCCCGAGGAGAGCGTGTTGCGTTTGAAGATGCGTGCGTACTGCGAGAGCGAGAAGACGCCCTCCTGGATGCGCGCGCCGCCCGAATCGAGCATGCCGATGATCGGCGCGCCAGTCTTCATCGCGAAGTCCATCGCCTTCACGATCTTCTCGCCCGCAGCCTCGCCGAGCGAGCCGCCGAAAGTCGTGAAGTCCTGCGAGTAGACGACGACCTGGCGGCCGTGGATGGTGCCAGCGCCGGTCACGACGGCGTCACCGAACGGGGTGTTCTTGTCCATGCCGAACGCGGTCGAGCGGTGCTTCACGTACTTGTCGAACTCGACGAAGGAGCCGGGGTCGAGCAACGACGCGATGCGCTCGCGCGCGGTCATCTTGCCGCGCGGGTGCTGCTTGGCTGCTGCTGCTGCGTCGCGGTCGCCGACTGCCTCTTGGTACTTGCGGCGATGGTCCGCGATGCGGCCGGCCGTGGTTGCGAGGTACTCGGGAGCGGTGTCGTTCTCTGAGGTCACGAGATTAGCCTAGCGCGGGTACATGCCTCAAAGTTCAAGAACTCCTCCAACTGAATCGCCGATCCTTCGTTGAAAACCTCAGCTGGCGGCGCGGTGCGGCGCGGCGAGCGGGGCATAAGCTCGAACCTATGGAACTCAGCCGGACCCGCGCCCAACAACCCCGCGTCGAGTGGCGCGACGCATCACCCTCGACGAACGCTGAGCTGCGCGAGCTCGCCGCGGAGGCTGACCGCGCGGGTTCGCCGCTGCCGCACGGCACCGTGCTGCTCACCGACAACCAGACGGCGGGGCGCGGCAGACTCACCCGCGGCTGGGCGACGCCGCCCGGGCAGGCGCTCGCGGTGTCGGTGCTGGTTCGCGGGTACGGGCGCGACGCGGCTAATGGTGCTGGCACGGGCCCGGAATGGGGCGAGCTCGGGCCGGGCTGGCTGCCGTTCATCGCGGGGTCCGCCGTGAACGCGGCGTTCCAGCCGCTGTTTTCTGCCGCGGCCGCTCGCGACGAGGCCGAGCCAATGCGCGTCGGGATGAAGTGGCCCAACGACATTCACGTGCGCGACGAGGAGGACGCGGTGGCCGGTCGCACCGGGAAAAAGCTCTGCGGGATCCTTTGCGAGCTGCTCCCCGACGGCAGCGCGATCATCGGGATGGGGATGAACCTGCTCATCCCCGAATGGGAGCTTCCGACCGACCGGGCGACGTCGCTCCTCGCCGCGGGGGCCGACGTGGGCGGCGCCGAATCCTTCGGGGACCCGCTCGGCGCAGAGCTTGCTGACCGGGTTGTCACCGCCGTCACGGCTGAGATCTCGCGGCTCACTGAGCTCGCGGCGCGCGAGCCGGAGGCGATCAGGATCCGGGCGGCTCGTCATTCCCTCACCCTCGGCACCGAGGTGCGAGTGCACCTTCCGGGCGACGAAATCGTTGACGGGCGGGCGCGGAAGCTCGCGGACGACGGCGCGCTCGTTGTTGACCTGCCCACGGGCGGCACTCTCAGCGTGAACGCGGGGGACGTGCAGCACCTGCGGTAGGCGCTGGGCCCACCTGCTTGGGGCTGGCGGGCCCTTGCCCTGCGGTACCAATGCAAACTGCCCAAGATATGCTCCAACTCGAGGGTCTGGGCATATCTTGGGCAGAAAGCATTGGATTGCGCCGGTGCGGGTTGCGCTGGTGCGCAAGTGCGGGGTTGCGGGGTTGCGCTGCTGCGCTGGGGTGGCTAGCCCCGCTCACCCTCAAGCGGGAACTCGTCGCCGAGCGCGTCGATCTGCTGGGTCGTCGGGTCGCCCTCCGAGAAGTCCATCTTCGGAACTGGCTTCCGGAAGCCCCGGGTCACGATGACGATGACGCCGACGCCGATGACGAGCCAGCAGGCGCCGACGATCCAGGTGACGGGCTGGAGCGACGTCCACAGCCAGATCGTCAGCGCAAAGCCGATGAGCGGAATCACGCCGAAGCGCAGAATCTCCCACGCCGTCGCCGGACGCGTGCGCCCGCCCTTCGGGAACAGGTACGTGCGGATCACCGACAGGTTCACCATCGCGAACGCAGCGAGGGCGCCGAAGCTGATCATGAAGGCCGCAACGTCGAACGGCACGAACAGTGCGGAGAGCGCAAAGGTGGACACGACGACCGCGGCAACGATGGGTGTGCCGAACCGCCGGTGCAGCCGGGAGAGTGGCTTCGGGAGCATGCCGTCGCGACCCATCGCGTAGAGGATGCGCGAGACCGAGACCTGGCCGGTCATGCCCGAGCCGAAGGCGCCAGCGACGTACACCGCGACGAAGAACGACGTGAACCAGCTCGCCCCGAACGAGTCCATGACCGTGGTGCCGGCCGCGTCGATCTGTGCCTGGTTCATCGACGCCCAGTCGGGGTTGAACGCGAGCGCGCCAGCCCAGGCTACGAGGATGAAGAAGAACCCGCCGACGAGAGTCGACAGTATGATCGCGCGTGGAATGTCGCGGCGCGGGTTCTTCGCCTCCTCGGAGAGCGTCGACACCGCGTCGAAGCCGAGGAACGACAGCGCGAGGATTGCCGCGCCTGACGCGATCGCGCCGATCCCGCCCTCACCAAAGGTGAACGGTTCGATGATGCCGACGGCCTGGTCGCCGCCGAGGTACTGCTTGAACGCGAGCGCCATGAACACGATGACGAGCACGACCGAGAGCGCGATGATTGCAATGTTCAGTTTGTTCACGAGCGTGATGCCGAGCACGTTGAAGACGAGCACGAGCAGCAGCGCGGCAAGCGTGAACGCCCACACGGGAATGGCCGGGAACTGCGTGTTCAGGTAGATGCCGATGAGCATGAAGTTGATCATCGGGATGAAGAGGTAGTCGAGCAGCATGACCCAGCCCGTGAGGAACCCGGCCGCGCCGCCAAACGATTGCTGCGCGTAGGTGTATGCGGATCCGGCAACCGGGTAGCGCCGCACCATCGCCGCGTAGCTCGCCGCGGTAAAGAGCATTGTGACGACGGCAACGATGTAGGCCGCGGGGAGCTTGCCGCCGGTCACTTGATTCACGATGCCGTACGTCGTAAATACCGTGATGACGGTCATGTAAGTCACGCCGAAGAACGTGAGACCGGTAAGACCGAGGGCTCGCCGCATGTGCGGTTGCGCCTCGGTCGATGCTGGGGTGGGGGTGTTGGACACGATTCTCCTTTGAATCAGCGGTTGGGGTGAGCTAGTACGTGCGTTCGCCCGCGAGCCAGGTGCCGCGCACGTCGATCTCAGGGACGGTGTTTGGGTCAACGGATAGGGGATCAGCGGAGAGCCAGACAGCGTCTGCGACCATGCCAACGCGGAGCGCGCCGCGGTCGGCGGCGAGGGCCTGCCGCGCGGTGCCGGCGGTGTACGCCGCAAGGGCGGCACCCGCGCTCACGCACTCATCGGGCAGCCAGGCCTCGGCGTCGGGCTCGAGGTGGCTGTGGCGGGTGACCGCTGTCGAGAACGCCGGCCGCCAATCTTTCGTGGTGACCGGCCAGTCGCTGCCGAACGACACCGTTGCGCCCGCGCGAAGCACGGAGCCGATGAGGTACTGCCAGCCCTCGCGGTCGTGACCGATGTGCGGGATCGTGAGGTCGCGCATCACGGCATCGCACTGCGCCCAGTAGGGCTCAAAGTTCGCGATAACGTCGAGCTCGGCGAAGCGTGCGATCTGATGCTCTGCGAGCATTGCGACGTGCGCGACGACGTGAGCGCGCTCGCGGGCTGGGTTCTCCGCCTGCACGGCGGCGATCGTGTCGAGGGCGATGCGGTTTGCGTCGTCACCGATCGCGTGGATGTGGAGCTGGAACCCCGCGAGGTCGAACGCACGCGCCGCGGCGATGAGGTCGTCCTCAGCCCAGTTCGGCAGGCCCCGCTCGTCGGGCCGGTCGGCGTAGGGCGCCGAGAGGACGGCGGTGTGGTTCTCGATGACGCCGTCGACGAAGAACTTCACGGTGTCAGCGCTCAAGCGGTCGTGTGCGAGCGACCGGACAGCCTCCCGCTGCGCGTCAAAGGCTGCAACCTGATCCCGCCAGGTCGCCGGGTCAGCGCGGAATGCGAGGTTGACGCGGGTGTGGAGCCGGTCGGCGCGTGCGGCTTCGAGGTAGGTGGGGAGGTCGGTCGGTTCGACCCAGGCGTCTTGCACCCAGGTCGTGCCCTGCTCAGCGTAGGAGCGGGTCGAGGCCTCGATCGCGGCGACGCGATCCTCGAGCGCGAATGCGGGAACGACGTTCGCGATGAAGTCGTTCGCGGCGGCCTCCTGGAGCGTGCCCGTCGGGGCGCCGTCAGCGTCGCGCACGTATCGCCCGAGTTCGGGGTCGGGGGTGTCAGCCGTGATACCACCTGCGCGGAGCGCCGCCGAGTTCACCCAGGCCGTGTGGTAATCCCACGCGCGCAGAATCGTTGGGGTGTCGCCGGTGACGTCGTCGAGCCACTCGGCCAGGAACACGCCTCCCGGGGCGAACGTCGCGTCGTAGCTCGCGCCGACGATCCACTCGGCCTCCGGGTGTGCTTCCTTCCACTCGGCCACGGCCGCGAGAATCCCGGCGAGGTCGGCGGCGTCGCGAACGTTGGGGCCGGCGGCCTCCAGCCCGCCGAGCACGGGGTGGGCGTGACCTTCGCCAATGCCTGGCGCGAGCGTCCCGCCCGCGAGGTCGATGAGCTCGGCGTTACCGCTCTCGGCGAGGGCGAGGGCCTCGGCGTTCAGGGCGACAACCCGATCGTTCTCGAAGGCGACTGCTGCTGCGGTTTCGACGCGACCGTCGCGATGCGCCGCGACGATGACCGTTCCGCCAGTGAATACCGTGAGTGCCACGTTCGCTCCATCCCTGGCGTCTCTGCCAGCTCGTCTCGCCCGCTCAGTTAATGAACAGTGTTCGTTATTGTACGCACACGATGGCCGAGAGCGCGAGCCCGAAAGTTCGTGCGGCTCCGATACCCTCGATGAAGGGAACGCATCCGGCCGCGTCAGTGCCGGGAGAAAGTGGTGCACCATGGCGGTGAGCGAACAGCCCCAGGCGAGGCGATCTGGCAGGCCGACGACTCCGGTGCTCACGCGCAGTCTCATCCTCGAGACGGCGCTCAGGCTGCTTGACGAGCGCGGGGAATCTGGGGCGAGTCTGCGCCTCATCGCGCGTGAGCTGGGGGTGCGGCCGTCGGCTCTGTATAACCACATCTCGGGGCAGGATGACCTGATCTCGGGCATCCGCGAGCTTGTGAGCGACCGGATCGACGTGTCGGGGTTTGGCGTGCTGCCGTGGGACGAAGCGATGGAGCGCTGGGCGCGGTCGTACCGCAACGCGTTTGCGGATCATCCGCCGACGATTGCGCTGCTCGGGGTCGTGCCGATCGCGACGGGGACGCGCACAAGCGAGATGTATGAGGCCGTGTTCGCAGGGCTCATCGAGGCGGGGTGGCCCGCGTCAGAGGTGCTGAGCACGGTCGTTGGCGTCGAGTGCCTCATATTGGGGGCCGCGCTCGACCACAGTGCGCCCGACGACATGCTCGACCCGGGCGACGACCCCAACTCGCCGACCTTCCGCGCCGTCTACGACGCCGGGCACGCGGCTGCTGCCGCGGCTGCGAGGCGGCTCACGGATGTGGCGTTTGAGGCGGGGCTCAGCGCGGTTCTTGTGGGGCTCCGCGCGAGGCACGCGGCGCTCGCAGCGGGTTAGGCAGCGGACTCGCCATTCGGGCGGGCCGCCGTTTCGTCGAGCAGCGGCTTCAAGCCGGTCGCGAGCGCGAACATCTGCCGGTTGACGCTGTCGATGCGTTCGCTCAGTCGAATGTCGAGGCGTTCGACCCGGTCGCTCAGGCGAATGTCGAGGCTTTCGATCCGCTCACTCAGCCGAACGTCCAGGCTGTCGATCCGCTCACCGAGGCGCGCGTCGAGACTGTCAATCCCGATGGTCAGTCGCTCGTCAAGGTGCTGCACGGTGGCGGTGAGCTGGGTGAAGCGTGAGTCCATGCTCGCCTCGAGTGAGGTGAAGCGGGCATCGAGGTGGGTGAAGCGCGCGTCGGTGTGTGTTTCGAACTGGGTGAAGCGGGCATCGAGCTGGGCGAAGTGTGTGTCGATCTTGGCGAAGCGGGCGTCATTCGTGGAGTCTGTCCCGTCGAGCCGGGCGTCGATTCCGTCAAGCCGGGCGTCGATCCCGTCGAGCCGGGCGTCGATTCCGTCAAGCCGGGCGTCGATCCCGTCAAGTCGTGTGTCGATGCGATCGAGGCGAATATCGATCTGTTCAAATCTCGCGCTGGACCTCTGGTCGAGACTGCGATGGCCGAGCAGCAGCATGGTGCCGATCGTGATGAACCCAGCGAGCATGGAGATGACACTGACGATGGAATCCATGGGCACCTCCTTTGCTGAGCAACGTTCGATTGATGTATGGCAACCATACGTTGAGGGGCCGGGGAAGAACAGGATTCCGGCAAATCCGTGGATAACTCACGAAAACGGGCCGCTGCGATCCCTTGTGGAGAACGCAGCGGCCCGCAAGCGGATTGGGTGCTGACTACCTGAAAACGATCGTGCGGTCGCCGTCCTGCAGCACCCGGTTCTCGGCGAACCAGCCCACGGCGTGGCGCAGCACGCGCGACTCGATGTCTTGTCCGAGCTGCATGAGCTCGCGCGGCGAGTACGAGTGGTCGACGCGGGTCGTGTCTTGTTCAATGATCGGGCCCTCGTCGAGGTCCGTCGTGACGAAGTGGGCGGTCGCGCCGATGAGCTTCACGCCGCGCTGGTGAGCTTGCTTGTAGGGGTTTGCACCCTTGAACCCGGGGAGGAAGGAGTGGTGGATGTTGATCGCGCGGCCCGCGAGCGCCTCGCAGAGCTCGGGGGAGAGGATCTGCATGTAACGGGCGAGCACAACGAGCTCGATGTCGTGCTGCTCGACGGCCTCAAGCACGCGAGCCTCGAACGCGGCCTTCTCCTCTGCGCCGGTGACCGGCTGGTACTCGAAGTTGACGCCGTAGAACTCGGCGATGTCGCGCATCGTCTCGTGATTGGAGAGAACGAGCGGCACCTCGATGGGCAGCTGGCCCGCGCGCTTGCGGTACAGCAGATCGTTGACGCAGTGCGTGGCGGTCGAGCCGAGCAGCAGGGTGCGAACGGGGCGACCGACCTGGTCGAGGCGCCAGTGCATGTTGTAGCGCTCGGTGACGGGCGCGAGCGATGCCCTGAACCGGTCGCCGAACGTCTCGGGCTGTGCGACGGCCTCAACTTGCAGACGCATGAAGAATCGACCGGTGTCGGCCGAGGCGAACTGCTGGCTCTCAGCGATGTTTCCGCCCGCGGCGACGATGGCGCCGCTGATCGCGTGCACGATACCCGGACCGTCAATGCATGAAAGTGTCAGTACCCACTGTTGGCTCTGTGCATCGGCGACGATTGTGTTCATCCGACTTATTCTAGTCAGCTCCGTGCGTGCGCCCGGCTGCCAGCCAGCGACGGCCCGAAACGGCCTCGACTTTGGCCACCCGCGCGCTGATAGGATTGCAGCGTCGTGACTGGCGTGCAGATGGAAACCATCGGGGAGCGACACCTTTGAACGGCCGCTCGCCTGGGCCACACATCCTGGAAACATCACACAAGGGAGACTCATCGTGTCCAACCAGTCAGCTTTCTTTAACGAGCCACTTGAGGTCGTTGACCCCGAGATCGCAGAGGTCCTGAAGAACGAGCTCGGTCGCCAGCGCTCGACCCTCGAGATGATCGCGAGCGAGAACTTCGTTCCCCGCGCAGTGCTCGAGTCGCAGGGTTCCGTGCTCACCAACAAGTACGCCGAGGGCTACCCCGGCCGCCGCTACTACGGTGGCTGCGAGTTTGTTGACGTCGCCGAGAACCTCGCGCGTGACCGCGCGAAGAGCCTGTTCGGCGCTGCGTACGCAAACGTGCAGCCCCACTCCGGCGCGCAGGCGAACGCTGCCGTGCTCTCGGCGATCGCTGAGCCGGGCGACACGATCCTCGGTCTCGAGCTCGCGCACGGTGGCCACCTCACGCACGGCATGAAGCTGAACTTCTCGGGCAAACTCTACAACGTCGTCTCGTACGGCGTGAACCCCGAGACGTTCCTTGTCGACATGGACGTTGTTCGCGAGAAGGCGCTCGAGCACAAGCCGAAGGTCATCATCGCCGGCTGGTCGGCGTACCCGCGCACGCTCGACTTCGCTGCATTCCGCGAGATCGCCGACGAGGTTGGCGCAACGCTCTGGGTCGACATGGCGCACTTCGCCGGCCTCGTCGCAGCTGGCCTCTACCCGAATCCGGTTCCGCACGCGCACGTTGTGTCGTCGACCGTGCACAAGACCATCGGCGGCCCCCGCTCGGGCTTCATCCTCACGAACGACCTTGAGCTCTACAAGAAGCTGAACTCGAACGTGTTCCCCGGCCAGCAGGGTGGCCCGCTCATGCACGTGATCGCGGCGAAGGCGACCGCGTTCAAGCTTGCCGCGACCGATGAGTTCAAGGACCGCCAGGTGCGCACCCTCTCGGGCGCGAAGCTGCTCGCTGAGGCGCTCACGAGCGACGCGGCGAAGGCCGCCGGCGTTGACGTGCTCACGGGCGGCACCGACGTGCACCTCGTGCTCGCTGACCTGCGCAACTCGAAGCTCGACGGCCAGCAGGCTGAGGACGCGCTGCACGAGGTCGGCATCACCGTGAACCGCAACTCGGTTCCGTTCGACCCGCGCCCGCCGATGGTCACGAGTGGCCTGCGCATTGGCACCCCCGCGCTCGCAACCCGCGGCTTCGGCGACACCGAGTTCGCCGAGGTTTCCGACATCATCGCCGCGACGCTGACCCAGTCGGCTGACATCGATGAGCTCCGCGCGCGCGTGACCAAGCTCGCTGACGCGTTCCCGCTCTACCCGGGCCTCGAGAACTGGTAAGTCACCAATACTGATGCCGACCGGGGCGCGTGAGGGGACTTCCTCCGCGCCCCGGCGGCATTGTGGCCCAATTTCCGGGCCCCACAAACTTTGAGGAGAACACATGTCCGCTCAGAAACTTGACGGTACCGCGGCAGCAGCCGCAATCAAGCAGGAGCTCACCGAGCGGGTCGCGGCTCTCGCGACGCGCGGCGTCGTTCCGGGGCTCGCGACCGTCCTCGTCGGCGAGGATCCCGGTTCGCAGTGGTACGTCGCGGGCAAGCACCGCGACTGCGCCGAGGTCGGGATCGCGTCGATCAAGCGCGAGCTCCCCGAGACCGTGTCGCAGGAGGACCTCGAGGCGGTGCTCGACGAGCTCAACTCCGACGACAGCTGCACCGGCTACATCGTGCAGCTTCCACTGCCGAAGCACATCGATACTGACCGGATCCTTGAGCGCATCGACCCGAACAAAGACGCAGACGGCCTGCACCCGACGAACCTCGGAAAGCTCGTCTTGAACGCGAACACCGAGATCTCCTCGCCGCTGCCGTGCACGCCGCGAGGCGTGATCGAGCTCGTCGAGCGCAACGGTCTCTCGTGGGCTGGCAAGCGTGTCGTCGTTGTCGGCCGCGGCGTCACCGTCGGCCGCCCGATCGGCCCGCTGCTCACTCGTCGTGAGTACAACGCGACCGTCGTGCTCACGCACACGGGCACGGTGGATCTTGGCGCCGAGCTGCGCCAGGCCGACGTGATCGTAGCGGCCGCGGGCGTTGAGGGTATCGTGCGTGCGGAAGACGTCAAGCCCGGCGCGATCGTGCTCGACGTCGGTGTCTCGCGCAAGGTCGATCCCGAGACCGGCAAGAGCCGCGTTGTTGGCGATGTGGATCCTGCTGTCGCAGAGGTCGCCGCCTGGGTATCACCGAACCCCGGTGGCGTCGGGCCCATGACCCGCGCCCTGCTGCTCAAGAACGTGGTCGAGATGGCGGAGCGCCAGTCGGCTTAGGCCCGCCGTCGGCCGGAGTTAGTGGGCCTGTTCGTCGACCCCGTCGAGCAGGCCCATCCGGCCAGCGCGGAGGATCGCGGCGTCGCGGTCGCGGACGCCGAGCTTGCGGTACACCGATGCGAGGTGTTTCTTGACGGTGCCCGCAGTGATAAACAGGCTCGCGGCAGCCTGATTGGCGTTGCGGTGCTCGCTGATCGCTGCGAGCGTTCGCAGCTCCATCTCCGTGAGCTGCTCGTACCTGTGTGCGCGCGCCTTTTCAGGAATCGCGTCGAGCGCATCGACGATGTCGCAGACGCCGGCCTCGCGCGCGGCGACGGCGACTTCCCGGAGCTGCTCATACGGCACGCTCATGAGCAGCGCAGGCAAGAAGTACTTGTCGATCAGCGTGACGGCAGAGCCCAGCGCGTTGACAGCCTCGGTAGGCCGCCCGCAGCCCCAAGCCGCGACCGCGGTGAGCACTCGGCGATCCACACGCTGCCGCTTCGTCGCGCCGGGGTCGCCGACCGCCTGCGCGAGCAGCAGGGCCTCGACGTCGTTGCCCGAGAAGAGCGCGAGCCGCGCCCGTTCGAGCTTGAACACGGGCTCGTCGCCCATCCGCTCGTCCGAGAGCAGGTGTTCGGCGCGGGCAAGGTTGCCGATCGAGCTGTTGAGGATGGCCTCGAACGTGACCACATACTTGCACCAGGCCCGGGGGATCGGCGCACGTGCCTCCGAATCCCCGAGGCCCGCCACGAGGTGGGCGAGCGCGAGCTCGATGCCGCGGGTGGCCCGCATCGCGGCGGCCTCAGCGATTAAGAGGAGCGGCCAGGGCTCCAGCCGATCCCCGATCGGCGCGAGCCTGTCGACCGCCAGCCTGAGGCCCGCGGGGTCGCCGTTCTCCTGGGCAAGGTGGGCTCGCGCGATCTCGATCCCAACCCACGAAATCCCGGGCGCGGCGGCGGTCGTCGTCGCCACGAGCTCGTCGAACTCGTGCACGAGCTCGCCCGCCCGCCGGATGTGACCGTCGATCGTGTCGGTGAACGCGAGCTCGGAGATCGCGGCGAGGCGCCAGTTCGCGCCCGACTCCTGATCCGTGACCGAGCGGGTGGACGCGTGCGGAAAGCCGTGCCACGGCGTCGCGATCTTGCGCTCAGACCGGCGCCTCAGGCGCTTCAGGTTGCGGCGCGCGCGCCCGAAATCGCCGACGGAGAGCGCGGTCGCCGCGACCTCGCGATAGAACACGGAGAGGGATCCGTTGCCCGTGAGCACCGCGCGGGTCTCTTCGTCGGATCCGCTCGGAATGGGGAGCGCGGGCACGTGGTCGGGTGCGAGCCTGCCCTCGATGTGGTGCATGTATGCCTCGGCGTCCTCGAGGTTGCCGAGCACACGGTTGAGCACCATCGCTTCGCAGAGGAGTTGCAGGTGAATCGGGCCGGGCGGTGTCGAAGCTCCTGCGGGAAGCCGCCGCTGGAGGCCGAGCTGCCACACGCGCAGCAGGAAGCGTAGTCGCGAGGGCGCGACCCCCGTGCGCGGGTTCTCGAGGAACAGGAGCGCGGCCGTGAGCGTCGGATGGGTGATCAGGACGTCCTCGGGGAGCGCCCGGAGCGCTCGCATCGCGCCGTCACCCTCGTCAGTGATCGTCGTAAAGTTCCCCGCGAGCGTAATCTCGGCGGCGGCGAAATCCTCGGCGGCGCAGAAGAGCCGGAACGCGGTGAACGGTGCGGTCCCTGCGATCTCACGCGCGCGATCGGAATACAGTCGCTTGCGCTGGTCGCTGTCGATCGCGCCGACAGCGTACTCGGCGAATGCCGCGCGCACGGCGCCGTGGCAGCGGAACTCAGGAACGCCGGCACCGGGGGCCTCGACGATGAAGCCGTGTTCGGTGAGAAACCGGATCGTCTCGACTGTCGTAGAGTTCTCGCCGCCAACGAGCGAGCGAATCTGGGTCGCGCTGAGCGAGTCGATCTGCGCGGCGGCGAGGACGACCTGGCGCGCCTCCTCCGTCATGATCTCGAGGGAGGCCATCGCGAAGGCGTTGAGGTTCGAGAGCGGGTCGAAGGTCGCCGAAGCGGGCCCGCCGGCCCACACACGACCATCGTCGGTATCGGTGTAGAAACCGTCAGCGCCGAGGTTCAGGGCAGCGCGAATCGCGAGCGGCCAGCCCTCCGTGCGCTCGAGCGCCGAGGTGAGGTTGGCGCTTGCGGGAATGCGCAGCGACTCTGTGAGCTCGCTGATCTCGATGGGCGTCAGGCTGAGGTCGGCGGCGCCGATGAGCCGGACACGTGTCGTTGCGCTCACGAGCGGGCCGTCGAGCAGCGTGACACTGCGACCGATCACGATGAGGGTGAGGCGCGAGGACTCTGCCGACAACTCGGCGAGCGCCATATCGGTATCGGCCGTGGTGGAGTGTTGGTAGTCATCGACGACGAGGGTAACCGCGGCCGTGAGCGCACGGGCGTGACGCATCACTGTTGCGACCGTGTCAGCCCCCTCTCGGGGGGTGTGCTCGGAGAACTGGGCGAGTGCGGCAGCGAGTTCTTCCCACATGGACTCCGGCTCGCGCTTTGAGCAGTGCACCCAACGCACGGGGTGAGTGCCGTCGGTCTCGTCCCCGATCCAATCGGCGATCGTTGCGGTCTTCCCGTAGCCAGTGGGGGCGCACACGAGCGTGAGCCGCTGAGAGCCCGTTGAGCCCGCGGTCTCTTCGACGAGTCGCTGGAGAAGGTGACACCGGCTCGGCAGCGCAATGCGGGCGCCATCGACGATGGGCCTGGGCGTCTGCGCGGCTGAACCCGAGGCGTCATGTGTGCGCAGCATATGGCCTTTCGTGTCGGTCAACCGGCTGGGGGTAGGCGCCGGGGTAGGTGAATCCGGGAGGGGGAAGATCAGGGGGAAGGTGTCTCACGAGCTAGTGCGCACAGTCCTAGACCACCCTATGCTGAAGGTCGGTGCCACGGAACTGTTTTTTTGTACCAAATTTGTTCCGGATCGTGCGCCAACACTGCGCTGACGCTGAGGATCGCTCCTCGCGTTAGCCATCTCTCACCAACGTCGGTCTTGGGGAAGACCACGAGGGTGGCGTCGCACACACGTGCGCGCAAAGAAATTGGGGGAAATAAGGTTGGGGAAGCCTCGCAATAGGGGGATTGCGACGGGCGCGCTCTTATTGAGCGCGCTCGTCGGAATCGTCATGCCGCTCGCGGATACCGGAATCGCTTCGGCGCAGGCCGTCGAGCGGACTCTGGCGACGCCGGAAACGAACGCTGCCGAGCAGCCGAGCGACGCTCAGGAAGAGACGGCGCCAGCCGCTCCGGATGAGACGACAGAACAGACGGAGGGCGGGGCGACGACGCCGACGCCCGACGAAGACACGAACGTTGCTGAGCCCGAGGCTGCTCAGCCCGCTCAGCCCGCTCAGCCGCGCGCGCAGGCGGCGCCGCTCGCTGCCCCGACGGGCCCAACCCTGAAGTGGTCGATTACTGATGCCAATGGCGCGCCCGTTAAGGGCGCGACGGCAACCCTGCAGGGGCCGGCAACCCGGGGTGGCTTCTACGATGCAGCATGGCCGACCTCATACGAGGTGGCTGACTGTGTCGGTACCTGCGGGCCAAACTCGATGGACCAAGACCCCCGAGCCGGCTACTTCGCGGTTGACCGCACTGTGGTCGGCAACCGTACCACCATGCTGACGAGTACGATCTACAACCAGCGCTTCCGCGTGCAGCCGAGCCAGCATCCGGCAGGAACCTCCTGGGACAGCAGCAAATGGATCGAGATTCCCGGTAGCAGCACCTTCAACTGGCCGCACGTCCCCGCTCAGAATCCGTGGGGATCTGACTCGTACGATTTCGGTTCCCTAAAGCTTGGGAAGTCGGCGCTCGAGTGCGTCGCCGGTACGTTCTACTCGATCTCGCAGGAGGGCCAGCTGAAGCGGGTCGACGCCAATGTCGACAACGAGACGGCCGTTGTTAAGGACATTGGATCCCCCGCACTCACGGTGAACGGTCAGTCGTTCAACGGCTTGGCGGTCGGCCTCAAGGGTGAAGCCGTGTTTGCGTACGAGCGCAAAACCATGCCCGCGTCCGTCTATCAGTACGACACCGCCAAACAGAACTGGGTCGATCGCAAGATCCAGATCTCGCTCTCGAACCTGACTGTGCTGAAAAACCTGCAGCTCATCGGCGGTGCGCTCGACAATGAGGGAACCTACTGGGTCGGCGGATTTGTCAAAGAAGGAAATTCCACTAAAGGCAACTTCCAACTCTGGGCACTCCCAAAAAATGGCACCAAAATGGAGCTGCGCGGGCAGCTCAACATCAGAGCGCTTGAGAGGAGCTACATCGACAACGGCAACGGAGACTTCGCCTTCGATAACGAGGGCAACCTCTTCCTCATCCGTGGAGTGAGCAACGGTAGAGGCCTCGCTGTGTTCAGCGCGAAGGCCGCCGACCTTGCCAACGGGCGAGGCACTGAGCTCGTGAAGGCCTCAACTGTCTTCGCGCAGAACACTGTCAGCCCGTTCTCGGGAGTGAACGGCATTGCCTATGACGCAGCCGGTCGGCTCTTTGTAGGAGGCTCGGCTGGGCTTGGCTATCTCGACCTCCCCCTGACGGGCGAAGCGCCAGGTGAGTTCCGTTTTCCCCAGGGGAATGACTCCTGGAGCACTACCGACCTCGCGTCTTGCAGTTTCCCTCCGACCGTAAAGGTGCAGAAGGAACTGCCCGACGGTCGTGCGTTCGCGTCAGATCAGTTCACGCTCGAATTGAAGACCGGAAACAGCCTGCTTGGCAGCGCGACGACCACCGGCTCAAGCGACGGGTTGCAGGCAGACGCGATCGAGCCTGTTCCTGTCGCCATTGGATCGACTCT
This sequence comes from Leucobacter komagatae, assembly GCF_006716085.1. Classification (NCBI taxonomy): domain Bacteria; kingdom Bacillati; phylum Actinomycetota; class Actinomycetes; order Micrococcales; family Microbacteriaceae; genus Leucobacter; species Leucobacter komagatae. Next base: position 2,746,835 of record NZ_VFON01000001.1, read on the forward strand.
CACCATTCAAGAGAAGCCCGGCAGCAGCTCCACCAAGCTTGCGAACTACTCCTCTAGTTGGGAGTGCGCACTCGGATCTAAGGTGCTGTGGAGCGCGAAATCTACAACCGGCAGCTTCACGATGCCGGCCGATGCGGCAGGAAAAGAGATTACCTGCACGTTCAGAAACTCGCTGATGCAGGTCAGCAAGACCGCGAATGTTGCGTCGGGAACGCCTGTCGACGCGGGCACTATCGTGCAGTACACGCTGACGTTCGACAATAGCCAGGGCGCGTCTGCCGTCGCCGTGAGCTACCGCGACTTCATGGCCGACGTTCTCGATGACGCCTATTTTGTTCGGGCGGACGGTACTGAGACGAAGACCCCTATTTTTACGATCAAGGGTGGGGTCACTGTCGACTGGGACGCGACGAACCGGTGGTTGACGCTCGGGGGCTCCATCGCTGCAGGCGGGAAGGGAACTGTCACCGTTGCGGTGAAGGTTCGCGAGAACAGCGACAACGCAGATCAGCGCCAGACCGAGATGGCCCCGGAGGGCTTCTTCCTGAGGAACAAGCTTGCCCGCGGTACCTCGGACGCGCCGCCGAAGACCTGTTCGCCAGGCCTCTGCGTCGAGCATCCGATCGACTCCTGGACCGTCGCGAAGGATTCGCTCCCCGCTGACACTGCGCGCCTGCACAAGGGCGGCAACGTCCATTACAAGGTGACCGCGACGAAGACGAATGCCGAGACCGCGCTCAATGGCCTGGTGCTGCAGGACGACCTTACCCACGTCTTCAAGTCCGCTGGTTGGGCGCCCGAGGCTGCAGTGCCGGGGGGCGCTCAGGCCAAGGGCGTGTACCTCTTCAATAGCGAAGGCCGCACGATCGATCTGAACGGCCAGCCGAACACCGGCAGCAAGGAGGTGCTCCGAGCCGTTCGCGACGTGGCTGCGCCGACACAGGTGAACGTTGCCCCGAGCGGTGCACCCGCAGACATGCGGTGGATCGTGACCTCGGGCGCGCCACTTGACCTGCCCAAGGAAGCAGTGCGCGCCGAGATGTGGTTCGCGGTGCAGGCCGCGGAATCCCCGGTCGGCATTCCCGCTGCAAGCACCTGGGAAGGCCAGGGGAACACTCCGACCACCGGCTGGAAGTTCGTGAACTACGCCACCGGCATGGCGAAGTCTGGCTCTGGCGCGACAGCGAAGGACTTCGCGCCGAACGCCTGTGTGACCGGCAAGAACGTGCCGAACACGGCGTTCGCGCCGAATAGCGCGCAGCCAGTCGACGTGAACTTCCCTGAGCAGTGCCGCGTGCAGCACGAGCTCAGCCAGAACTACTTCACGATCCGTAAGGATGCCGGCGGGGCCGGCGTCCAGGCACTCGCCGACGACAAGGCGTGGGATCCGGATCCGACGGGCCTCTGGAACATGATCGGCCACGAGTTCGAGGTGCGCGACAACGACAAGGCGACGGGCAAGGCGACGTCGTACCCGTCGGTGCAGCTCTGCCGCACGGACTACGACCCCGAGCAGGGGTGGCGGGGCGAGTGGATCTCGCCGGCAAATGCTGGTGACAAGAGCCGCTGGGACTTCAGCACCGAGAACTCCGCAACCGCGAAGAAGATTCTGGACTGGAATAACGCGCACCCCGACGAAGCCGATCAGCTGCCGGTGTGCGGCACGCTCTACGAAATCTCCGACGGCGGGCAGAAGGGCCGGTGGCGCTCTGAGAACCTGAACGCCGGCGACTACTGGCTCGTCGAGACGAAGGCGCCGAACGCGCAGACCGACGTGACCGCAGAGAAGACGCGTCCCGTTCCCGGCGTGCAGAAGCTTGCGCAGCCGGTGCCGTTCAAGATCTGGCCTGAGGAAGACGGAACTTCGCTCGGCGGGCCCGCGATGCAGGGCCGCGGGCAGCTCGATGTCGGCAATGGCAGCGGGAAGTACCTTGACCGGTGCAACCCAGGTCAGCAGAAGCCGGGTGGCGAGTTTGAGCCGGGCGGCACGATTGCCGAGCGGCCCACCGCCTGCGTGAACCCGACCGGCTACCTCATGCTCGTGAAAGACCCGGCACCGGTTCCGCTCCCGCTGACCGGCGGGCAGTGGCTGCCAATGGTGCTGGGCGGTGGAGCCGCGGTGCTCATCGTCGCACTCGCCGGAGCCCTCTGGTGGCGCCGCCGCGGCACGAACCCCTCCGCTCCCATCGGGCGGCACGGAGCCTAACCGCTCCCACACAGACACTCCGAACTCGGGGGCGGAGTAATCACCCCCAGCACTATCAACACCATCGTTTTCGAGAAGGGGAAACAATGTTGAACACCAAGAAGCGAGGCCTCCTCGCAAGCGCCGGTGCGCTCGTGACGGCTGTCGCGCTCGCATTCGGCGGCGCCGCAGCCGCTCAGGCCGCGCCGGTTGACACCATGCCCGAGACCTCGGGCCTCGTCATCACAAAGCTCGAGCAGCCCGCCGACAACGGCGCCGCGGCGACCGGTCTCGAGCAGACCGGCCTGAGCGCGAAGCCGATCGAGGGCGTCACGTTCGAGGCGTACAAGGTTCCGCTCACAAAGAACCCAATGAGCAACGAGGGCCAGCAGGAGATCGCTGGCACGACCCTCGCGGCTGCGAAGACCGCTGTGGCCTCGAAGACCGCAGACCGTAGCGGCGTGACTGACGCTGCGGGCGTCGTTCGCTGGGAAGGCGCGCAGGCGCTTGACGCGGGCCTTTGGCTCGTTCGCGAGACGAACACCCCCGCGGGCGTTGTCGCCGCGGGTGACTTCCTCGTCGCCGCTCCGCTGACTCACCCGACTGACCTCAACAAGTGGCTCGACACGATCTACGTGTACCCGAAGAACCACACCGTCGCGGGCTCGAAGACCGTCGAGAACGCCGCAGACCTCAAGGTCGGCGACACCGTTACCTGGACGATCACCGTCGACAACCCGAGCCCGCGCGACAACGCGACCGGTGAGTACACCGCTGCCGACAAGCTGCAGATCATCGACGTGCTCGACGACGCGTTCCTCAAGACCGCAGCTGACGGCTCAGGCGTGAAGGCGACCGCACCCGCAGGGCTCGCATTTGGCGAGGACTACACCGTCACCGTTGCTGCGGCTGGTGGCAAGAGCACCGTGACGATCGACTTCACCGCAAAGGGCCTCGCGAAGGTTGCTGCGGCGAAGACGGCCGACGTTGTACTGACCCTCGACACCGTGGTGACGCAGCCCGGCGAGATCAAGAACGTCGCGCACTTCTTCTCCTCGAAGGCTCAGACCACTCCCAAGGAGATCCCTGGCACCGAGGTCAAGTACGGCAACTACGCACTCATCAAGAAGAGCGAGGGCGCGCCGAAGGATAAGACGGCGAACCTCGCTGGCGCTGAGTTCATGGTGTTCGCGTCGGCTGACGATGCACGCGCCGCAGTAAACGGCGATAAGGACGCGCTTGCAAAGGCTCTGAAGCCGGCAGCAGGCTCCCACACGGACGGCGTGTGGACGACCAACGCCGACGGCCGCGTTGACATCACCGGCCTGCGCTACAGCAACTTCGCCAACGGCAAGCCCGTCGCTGAGGGCCAGGCTGGCTACCAGGCCTACTGGCTTGTCGAGACGAAGGCGCTGAAGGATCACCAGCTGCTCGCTGAGCCCGTGAAGTTCGAGGTCACCAAGGAGTCTGCAACGCAGACGACCCAGACGATCGTGAACCAGTACGACCGCGGTGGCTTCGTGCTTCCCCTCACCGGTGGCACCGGCACGATCATGCTCACCGTTGCAGGCATCGCGCTGCTCGCCGTCGTGCTCATCGTCGCACGCCGTCGTCAGCACGCTGCGGAGTAACCCCTTCCCCTCGCAGGAAGACGATAGGTAGATGGGAAAGGAGGTGTCCGATGGCTCACGCACTCGTGCTTGATACGCCGGGCACCTCCCGGCCCCCACGGAACCGCCAGCGCCCGGGGCGCCGGGGGCTCGCAGTGCCTGTCGTGCTCCAGGTTGTCGCGATGATCGGGATCGGCGCGCTGGTGTACCCGGCCGCAGCCGACTGGTTCGCGACGCTCTCGCACAACGCCGAGCGATCCGGCTATGTGCGCACCGTCGAGGGACTGAGCGAGGAGCAGCGCGCTGATGGCCTCGCCGCCGCGCGCGACTACAACGCAAACCTGCCCGATGGCGCCCTCGTGGATCCCTATTCCGCCGACGGCGACCCCGTCGCGGAGGCGGCCGACGAGGCCGCGTACCGCGCGTACGAGAACGTGCTGCGCGCGAGCGACAGCGGAGTGATCGGCGAGGTCGTGTACCCCCGCCTGAACATCGGGCTCCCGCTCTATCACGGCGCCGGCGATGAGGCGATCTCTCGCGGCGTCGGGCACCTGTACGGCTCTTCGCTGCCCGTCGGCGGCGAGTCGACGCACTCCGTGCTCACCTCGCACTCCGGGCTCGTTCACGCGGCCCTCTTCACGAAGTTGCCGCAGGCGAAGGTCGGCGATGTCTTCGAGATTCGCGTGCTTGGCGAGTCACGCTACTACGAGGTTGACGGTCTCGAGACCGTTGAACCCTTCGTGACCGATTCCCTCGACGTCGTTCCCGGCGAGGACAGGGTCACGCTCTTTACTTGCACCCCAATCGGGGTGAACAGCCACCGCTTCCTTGTGCACGGCGTGCGCGTTCCCGCTCCTGAGGGCGCGGGCGACATGGCGGTGGCGGGGGACGGCCTCACCGCCGGGTTCCCCTGGTGGGCGCTCGCGTTTGTGGGCGGATCGGGCGCTGTCGCCTATCTGCTCTTCGCGCCCCGCCGCCGAGCGGCGTCCGGAGCACGATCTGGCGCTACGATCAACACCGATACCGACGAGAAGAGGATGTCATGACGGCAACGCGCACGAATGGCGCTGGCCGCGCCCCCCGGGGCGGCGCCGCGGCCGCTCTGCTCGCGACCCTCTCGCTCGTTTTGGGAATTGGGATCGCGACACCCGCGCACGCGGTGGATCTTGTGCTGCCGGAGGGCCCGAAGACGCTCGTGGTGCACCCGGGCGTCGAACCCGAACCCTCAGACCAGCCGGGGACGGGCCTGCCGCCCGCGCCGGGTGGGGAAACCGGCGTCGCCGGCCACACCTTTGAGGTCAAGCGAGTGCCCGGGCTGAAGCTCGAGCGCACCGTCGATTGGAACCGCGCCGTCGACATGACCCCCGCCGACGCGGCGCCGCTTGTTGCGAATGAGCCCGTCGCTGCCGAGGGCGTAGCCGCGGCCGATAACAGCGTGGTATTCAGCGGGCTGAAGACGGGGCTCTACCTCGTCACCGAGACGGCCGCGCCCGCGGGCTCGATCCGCTCCGTCCCGTTCCTCGTCGTGCTGCCGCTGCCGCACCCGACCAAGTCGGGGGAGTGGCTCTCGACGGTGCACGTGTACCCGAAGACGGCGTCGGTAATGACGAAGCTTGGCGTGCGCGACGCAGACGCTGTGACGTGCGGCGACCCCGTTGTGTGGGCGGCGGTAAACGCCATCCCCGCCGTGAAGAGTCTTGCGAGCTACCGCGTGCAGCATGTGCTCGCCGACGGCGTGAAGCTCAGCGGCACCCCGGAAGATACCGTCGTGAAGATCTCCGGGCAGCCTGACCTCACCCCGGGCGACGACTACACGGTCACCGAAACGACAGTCGACGGGCGCACGGCGCTCGAGACCTCGTTCACCGAGGCTGGGATCGCGAAACTCCTCGTGAACCCCTCAGCCGGCGTGCTTATCTCGTTCACGAGCTCGGTGAGCGCGCCGGGCGAGTACACGAACGAGGTGCGGCTCTACGCGGGGAACGCGGGCGTCGTGACCGACACCGCGACAACAAAGTTTGGCCCGCTCCGCATCCTCGTGCACGAGAAGGGGCACCCGAACAACCTCATCAAGGGTGCCGACTTCCGGCTCTACACGAGCGAGGCCGACGCGCGCGCCTCGAAACGTCCGGTCACTATCGAGGGTGGCGCCGACCTCCGCACCTCGGCAGATGGCCTCATCACGGTTCCGTGCCTGCGCTACTCGGGCTTCGCCAACGGTCTCGACCGCGAGCCGGGCAGCAAGCTCTTCCGCGACTACTTCGCGAAGCCTGTCTCGTACCCCGCGGGGTGGACTGGCGAAGACGTCATCCTGCGCGGCTCCGTTGAGTCTGCGACTGAGCCCGAGACGCTGCGCGCTGTCGTGTGGAAGGCCTCGCCCGTGATCCCGCCCGTCCCCGGCCTCTCAGAGACCGGCGGGAAGGTTGCGGCGGCGGCGCTCCTCGGCGGCGTGCTGCTCGCCGTCGGCATAGTCGTGGTCGCCCGCAGGCGCCGCGAGCCGCGGGAGAACTAGCGATGAGCGATCCTGCTTCGGTGTCCGTGGAGCCAGCTGCGGAGGAGGGCGCGGCGCCCACCGCGCCCCGGCGGAAGCGCCGCACGAGGGGTCAGCTCACCCTGAACATCGTGCTGCAGGCCGTCGCGATGGTGGCGATCGGCCTGCTCGTCTACCCCGACGCCGCCTCCTGGGTCGCCCGCATCGGGCACAACGCCGAGATCTCGGGCTACGTGAAGCAGGTCGAGGGCACGGACCCCGCCGAGCGCCAGCGCATCCTCGACGCGGCGTACGCCTACAACGACAAGCTCGAGCCAGGCCCGCTCACCGACCCATATATTTCGGTGAACGAAGATGAGGCGATGCGCAGCGACCTGTACGTGGCATACGAGGAGATGCTGCGGGTGAGCGGCACAGACGCGATTGGCACGATCAACTACCCGAGACTCGACATCGCTCTGCCCGCCTACCACGGCACCTCTGACAGCGTGATTTCGAAGGGCGCCGGGCACATGTACGGCACCTCGCTGCCGATCGGTGGCCCGTCAACCCGGTCGGTGCTCACCGCGCACTCTGGCCTGCCACACTCCAAGCTCTTCACGAAGTTGCCTCAGGCCAAGGTCGGCGACACGTTCCGGATCAGTGTGCTCGGCGAAGACCACCACTATCGCGTCGAGAAGACCGAGACTGTACTACCAAACGAGACAGGCTCGCTTGAGATTCGTGAGGGCGAAGACTGGGTGACGTTGTTCACCTGCACGCCCATTGGCGTGAACAGTCACCGCTTCATGGTGCACGCGGTGCGGCTGCCCGACTCCGAAGCACCCCGCAACGAGACACTCGGCGGCGACGGCGTGCAGCTGGGGTTCCCGTGGTGGGCCGCCTGGTTCGTCGGGGGTTCGGGAGCGGTCGCGTGGTTCCTGTTTGCGCCGCCGAAAAAGAAACGCGCACCGAAAGCGCCGTAACTACCGCTCATATGTCGGCGAAATATTGGTTGTGAGTTACGCTCTGTGGGTATGAGTGATCATCAACTCCCCCTGGAGCGCGTCCCCCGGCTCCCGGCGCACGCAGCGCCGCCCCGCCGCGGGCCCAACGCCGCGACCCTTGCAATCACCGGGGGTGTCGTAGCGGCGCTCGCGATCAATGCGCTCACCGTGTTCGGCGTCGCCTCGGCGCTGCCGGGCGTTCAGCTGCTGGGAGTGGCTGGAGGGCTTACCGCGGCGGGCGCTCCGTTCGACGGGCCGGCCCATGCGCCAGAGGTGGTCGAGGTGCCTGAGGCGCCTGAGTGCTTTGGGGACTTCGGGGGCGATGAGCTTGACGACAGCGCCGGGCCTGACTGGACAAACGTGTTCGACGAGCGCGAGGCGTTCTTCAGGGATCAGCAGGTCGACCTGAGCGCGCCGAACATCCCGGCGGTAACGCCGGCCCAGCGTGCCTTCGTCGAGGAGGCGCGTTCGCTGCTCGCGAGCCACGGGGAAGACAACTGGGATCAGGATATGGAGCACCTCGTCATGGCTCTCGCCCTGAACGCGTGCGAGACCTCAATCTTGAGTGGGCACGACATCGATGACTTCACGGTGCGGTTCTACGCCGCCACGAGCCCGCTCCTCGCGGAGATACTCGGCGAAGACCCGGCCGAGCGCCCAGCGGAGGGGGTCACCGGATTCATGATTCTCACGGCGATCGGCACGAAGCACCTCTGCCCCGCCGACGCGCCACAGTGGATGGCCGGGGTGGACGAGGTCGGAAGCGACTGGTGAAGGCCGACGCTACGCGGTGACGCCCTCGACCCACACGCGTTTCACGTGCAACGCGTCGTCGAGCAGTACGGCGTCGGCGAGGGCTCCGGGGCGTAGCGAGCCGAGGTCGTGCCCCCTGCCGATCGCACGAGCCGGGGTCGCGGTGAGCGCGCGAAGCGCCTCCGAGAGCTCCACGCCGCACGCGTGCACTGCCTGCCTGAGCGCGGCGTCGAGCGTCAGGGTGGAACCCGCGATGGCGCCATCGGCGACGAGGCGCGCGACGCCCGCGTCGACGCGCACGGGGAGGGAGCCGAGCATGTAGTCGCCGTCGTGCGCGCACGCGGCGACCATCGCGTCGGTGATGAGCGCCACGCGCCCGGGAGCCTGCCGGAACACGAGTTCAACGAGCGCCGGGTGAACGTGCACGCCGTCGTTGATGACCTCGAGCGTCACGTGCGGGGCCTCAAACGCGGCCGCGATCGGGCCGGGGGCGCGGTGGTGCAGGCCCGGCATCGCGTTGAACGTGTGCGTGAGGATGCTCGCGCCCGCGTCGAACGCGGCTGCCGCCTGCTCGTAGGTCGCGCTCGTGTGTCCGACGGCGACGGCCACGCCGGCCTCGACGAAGGCGCGAACCGCTGCGCCAGCGCCGGGCAGCTCGGGTGCGAGTGTGATCTGGCGGAGCGTACCCGCGGCCGCCTCGAGCATCGCGGCGGTCTCAGCTGGCTCAGGGGAGCGCAGCATCTCAGGGTCGTGCGCGCCGCGGTGGCTGTCGGCGAGGAACGGGCCCTCAAGGTGGCTGCCGAGCACCCCGGGGGTCGTTGCGGTGAGCTCGGCGATCGTCGCCAGGTGGCCGAGCTGGTCAGTGGGGCGCCCGGTGACGAGCGAGAGTACGGCGCGCGTGGTGCCGTGCTCGCGGTGCGTGGCGAGCACGCGGTGGATCGCCTCGGCGCCATCCTCGTTCGCGGCGCCGCCTCCACCGTGCACGTGGATGTCGATGAATCCGGGGGAGAGGATCGCGCCCGACGCGTCGACGACCTCGCAGTCTGGGGCCGCCGCCGCATCGCGCCACGACGTGCCGGATCCCACGGACCGCACGACACCGCCCTCGAAGTGCACCCAGCCCTCTGCTGTGGTTGCGCCATCGGTGACGAGGGTCGCGCTGTGAATGATGGTGGCGGGCATCGGGCCTCACTTCGAGAGAAACGAGCGGGCGGGCGCCCACAATCCATGTGATTCCGAGTTTACGGCAGGCAAGGGCTGGTAGCTTAAAGACGTGAATTCGCTCCTCGCCCTGACCCCGGCGCTCTTCGGCATCGAATGGCTCGACCCCGAATACCTGCTCAAAGCCGGCGGCTGGATCGCCCTCGTGCTCGCCTGCGCGTTCGTCTTCCTCGAGACCGGCGTGCTCGTGCTCGCCTTCCTGCCCGGCGACTCGCTGCTCTTCACCGTCGGCCTGTTCAGCGCGACGGGCATTATTGACGTGCCGATCTGGATCACCTGCATCCTGCTGTTCGTGTTTGCGTTCGCTGGCGACCAGCTCGGTTTTACGCTCGGGCGCAAGCTCGGGCCCGCGATTTTCAACCGGCCCAAGAGCCGCTTCTTCAACCCCGAGAACGTGCAGCGCACGCACGAGTTCTTCGAGAAGCACGGGCCGAAGGCGATCATCATCGCCCGGTTCCTTCCGATCATCCGCGGTTTCGTGCCCGCGGCTGCCGGCGTCGGCAACATGACCCGCAAGCACTTCATGGTCTACAACGCCATCGGGGCGCTGCTCTGGGCCGTCGGCGTGACGCTGCTCGGCTACTTCCTGGGCCAGATCTCGTTCGTGCGTGAGTACAGCGAGGTCTTCATCATCGTGCTGGTGCTGATCCCCGGCATCCCGATCCTTATCGAGGCATGGCGCGCGTTCGCGAGCTGGCGTCGCAAGCGTCGTGGTGAGGTCGCAGACGACACGGTCGACGCGGCGTAGTCCGTGACCCGGCCCTGAGTCGGGTTGCTGGGTGCCCTGCGGCCTCCGGGGGTAGCCCCCGAGAAAATCATGTGCGCCCCTTGCGCTCGTCGAGAATCGGCGTAATATGCAACCAAATGGTTGTAGTAAAGGATTTCTCAGACGAAGCGGTGGACCGGGTCTTCCGGGCCCTCGCCGATGCGACGCGGCGCGATATCGTGCGCCGCACGCTGGCGAGCGACCTGTCGGTCTCGGACCTCGCTGGCGACTACGAGATGTCATTCGCGGCCGTGCAGAAGCACGTCGCGGTGCTCGAGGCCGCCGACCTCGTCGTGAAGATCCCGCGCGGGAGGGAGCGCATCGTGAGTGCGAACCCCGAAACCATTCGCCGCGCCGGGGAGCTGCTCGGGCACTTCGAGATGCTCTGGCGCGGCCGTATCGACCGACTCGATGCCCTGCTCGCCGAAGACGACGGACAGCCCCTTTCCGATCTCGTTTGAGAGGACCACACCATGCCAATCACCGCCGTTACCCAAGACACCGAGGCACTCACACTCACCGTCGTCGCCGACTTTACGGTCTCCGTGCGCCGACTCTGGGACGCGTACCTCGACCCCCGACAGATCGAGCGCTTCTGGGGCCCGCCGACCTTCCCGGCAACGTTCACTCGCCACGACGGCTTCCCGGGCGGCGTCAGCAACTACCGGATGACGGGGCCCGAGGGCGAGGTGAGCGCCGGCTACTGGAAGTGGGTCGCGGTCGACGAGGGCAGCTCGTTCGAAGTTCGCGACGGCTTCGCGCGCGAAGACGGGACGCCGAACGCTGAGATGCCAGACATGCGCATGACGTTCGACTTCGCAGAGACCGCGCTCGGCTCGCGGCTCACGACGACCACCTACTTCAACTCGCTTGACGAGCTCGAGCAGCTCCGCGCAATGGGTATGGAAGAGGGCATGCGGCTCGCGATGGGCCAGATCGACGCGGTGGTGGAGGACCTCGCGGCCTTCGCGGTCGGCGCCGGGACCGAGCTGCAGCGCATTGGGGACGCGCAGGCGCGCACGAGTCGCATCGTCAGGGGTACCGTCGAGCAGGTATGGCGTGCCCATCACGACCCTGACCTGCTGCGCCGCTGGCAGCTCGGCCCCGACGGCTGGTCGATGCCCGTCTGCGAGGTCGCGACAGCCGTCGGCGAACGCCACCGCACCGAGTGGGCCTCGGACGACGGGGGGCAGCGGTTCGGCTTCACGGGAACGGTGCTCGAGATTGAGCCGCCTCGCCGCTCGGTCACGACCGAGGCGATGTTCACTCCCGAGGACCCAGAGGCGGCTCAGAGCCCCGTCACCACCAACGAGCTCACCCTGATTCCGGTCGAGGGTGGCACGCTCGTGTCGCTGCTCATCACGTACCCCGACACCGAGACCCGCGAGATGATCCTCTCGACGGGCATGGTCGACGGTATGGAGACGAGCTACACCCGACTCGACAGCGAGCTGCTGTCATCGGGTTCTCAGCGATAAAACCGCTACACGGGGTATTCTGAGCAATTGTGCTGACCGAGCTAGAAACCTTCTCCACGATCGCGCTGTACTCGGCAATGATCGTGTACGCGATTGCGTTCGTCTTCTACGTCGTAGACCTCGCGAACCGAAGCGGTGACGCAGAGGTTTCTGCGGGCTCTGCCTCCTCCGCTTCGGCCGCCAAGGCCGCTGGCGGCGGGGGCACGGCCACGCTCGTGAAGGCAGGTCAGAAGGGCGCGGCGGCGGCGCCTCGGTCTCGTTGGCTGCGCGCGGGGTTCGCGCTCACGGTGCTCGGCTTCGCGTTGCACCTCACCGCGACGGTGCTTCGCGGCATCGCCGCCCATCGCGTGCCGTGGGCAAACATGTACGAGTTCGCGCTCACCGCGACCGTCGCCGTCGTCGGCATCTTCCTCATCGTGCAGTTCTTCGTCGACCTTAGGTTCCTCGGAACGCTCGTGACGGGGCTCACCCTCGTGTTCCTCGGCGTCGCGAAGGTGAACTACTACGTTGCGATCGTGCCGCTCGTGCCCGCGCTCGATTCGTACTGGCTGGTGATCCACATCATCGTGGCGGTGCTCGCTGTCGGGTTCTTTACGCTGTCGTTCGGGCTCTCGATCTTGCAACTGCTGCAGGTGCGTCGTCAGACCCACCTAAAGGCCGGGCAGACGCAGTCGCTCGCCTTCATGGGCGGCTTCCCGAACCAGGTTCGCCTCGAAGACCTCGCGTACCGGCTCGCAATCATCGGCTTTGCGTTCTGGACATTCACGCTCATCGCCGGCTCGATCTGGGCCGAGGCGGCCTGGAGCCGCTACTGGGGCTGGGACGTCAAGGAAGTCTGGACATTCATCATCTGGGTGCTTTACGCGGGCTTCATCCACGCGCGCGCGACCCGCGGCTGGCGTGGCACCCGTTCGGCCTGGCTGAACATCGTGTCGTACGCCGCCGTGATCTTTAACTTCTCGATCGTGAACGTGTTCTTCAAGGGGCTGCACGCCTACTCGGGCCTGTAGACCCAGCCGCCCGGCCACAGCCCTAGACCCAGCTGCTCAGCCAGCAGCACTCAGCCATGCGATCTGCAGTGGGAATGCCGAATCCTGGGCAGGAGGGCATGTGTTCTGCAGATCACATGGCTTGCGGTCGAGGGTTGGGCCCAGCCCAGCCCCTACTTCCCGTTGACGACCGGGAACGTACCGGTCGGCGCCTCACCATCGTCGTAGACGTCGGTCGGTGAACCGATCACGTTGCCGTCGGGAGTGCCGACAACCTCGTGGTCCTTGCCCGGGTAGTCGAACTTCGACAGCACCCAGCGCATCGCCTCGAGGCGGGCGCGCTTCTTGTCGTTCGACTTCACGACCGTCCACGGGGCGTGGGGCGTGTCGGTGTAGAAGAACATCGCCTCCTTCGCGCGCGTGTAGTCGTCCCACTTGTCGAGGCTCGCGAGGTCGGTCGGCGACAGCTTCCACTGCTTCACCTTGTCTTGTGACCGCGAGGTGAAGCGGGCGCGCTGCTCGGCCTTGCCGACGGAGAACCAGAACTTGATGAGGTGGATGCCCGAGTTCACGAGTAGCTCCTCAAAATCGGGTGCCGAGCGCGTGAACTCGAGGTACTGCTGCGGGGTGCAATATCCCATGACCCGCTCAACGCCCGCCCGGTTGTACCACGAGCGGTCGAACATCACGAGCTCGCCCGCGGCGGGCAGGTGCGCGACGTAGCGCTGGAAGTACCACTGGGTCTGCTCGCGGTCGGTCGGGATCTCGAGGGCGACCACGCGCGCACCTCGCGGGTTCATGTGCTCGGTGAAGCGCTTGATCGCGCCACCCTTGCCCGCGGCGTCGCGGCCCTCGAAGACGATGACGATCTTCTCGCCCGACTCCTTCACCCACGCCTGCAGCTTGAGCAGCTCGATCTGCAGCTTGCGCTTCGTCTTCTCGTACTCCTTGCGGCCGAGCTTCTCGTCGTACGGGTAGCCCTGGCGCCACGGGGCATCGGGCGAGTCGTCGTCGATGTCTGACCCGAGGAGCTCACCGAGCTCGTCGATCTCAGGAGTGATGTCGATCTGGCCGGAAGCGGCCATCTCGAACGGTTGTGTCGGATTGGTGGGCTGTTCGCTCATCGCGCTCCTTGTCTGAGAGACCTGGCGCTTAAATCATCCCACGAAGCGCGAAATTGCCTGAGTCGCCTCGCGAAGTTTCTCTTGCGCGACCTCTCCGCCCTCCTCGGCGGCAGAGGCGACGCAGTGCCGGAGGTGGTCGTCGAGCAGCGAGAGCGCGACGCGCTCGAGCGCCTTCGTCGCGGCGGAGACCTGCGTGAGGATGTCGATGCAGTACTTGTCTTCCTCAACCATGCGGTGCACGCCGCGCACCTGGCCCTCGGCGCGCCGAAGCCGCTTGAGCAGGTCTTCCTTGTGCCCAATGTAGCCGTGCTCGTGCCCCTCAGGCGCGTGATCCTGCTGCTCACCCATACCGAGCACTTTACCCTGCCTGCGGGGCGGGCGGCTGCGGATCGGGCCCGCCGCGGCGCCCACCCCGCGAGGAGCGGATGAGCTGCACAGTGCCGCCCAAGACCAGGATGCCGACCGCGCCCCACACGGCGATGTACATGGGCCATTCACCGCTCGCGATGCGCTCGCCGATAAGGAGGGATGCGACGACGAGCAGAGCGGGCTCAAGGTAGCTCATGAGCCCGAAGATGCTGATGCTCAGAAAGCGCGAAGCGAGTAGGTAGCAGATGAGTGCGAAGCCGCTCCAGAGTGCGAACACGGGGCCGAGCCACACGAGCGTCGGGTTCTCGACGAGGGTGCGCCCGTTCGTGGCCTCTGCGATGACGAGCCAGAGCGCGACGGGGGCGAGTACAAGAAACTCCCAGAACATGCCGCCCAGGTGGTTGATGTTCAGCGCGCGGCGCAGCACGAAGTAGACGGGGTAGCCGAGCGCGACGAGCAGCGTCTCCCAAGACACCGAACCGACCCGGAAGATCTCCCACACGACGCCGACGGCCGCGACACCGGCCGCGAGCCAGTGCCACCAGAGCAGCCTGTCGCGGTACAGGAACTTGCCAACAATCACGAGGATGAGCGGGAGCAGGAAGTACCCGAGCGCGACCTGCAGGCCGCGGCCGTGGAGCGGTGCCCAGCTGAAGACCCACAGCTGAGCCGCGACGAGCAGGCCGCAGAACAGGATCGGAAGCAGCAGCAGGGGCTTCCGCCTGATCCTGTGCCAGATGTCGGCGACGAACTGGCGCTGCCTGAACACCGCCAGGGTGAGCAAGATTAGCGGGAGCGTGAAGAGATTCCGGATACCCCACAGAGACTCGGCCGACGCCGGCGCGAGCTTGGGCGTGATGAAGTAGATTCCGGCAAAGCACAGCGAGGATATGACCGAGACGATGAGCCCACGCTCGGTTGCAGAACGGCCCGGGGAAGCCCCGCCAGAAATCGACTCAGAGGTCGATTGCCCCAATGACTTCTCCGTAAGGGGTTTCGCCTACGGGCTTGAAGCCAATGTGCAGGAAGAACTCTTCGGGGCCCTCTTCGCCGCGCTCCCAGAGCACGGTCAAGCGGTCGACCTCGCGGCGCTTCGCCTCGTCGATGAGCGCGGTGACGGCGAACGTGCCAACGCCGCTGCCCTGCACGTCTGCTTCGACGTTGATGCGCCAGAGGGCCGCACGGAACTCCTCCTGCGGCGCATCGGGGTCGAAGTTGCCGTGAATGAACCCGACGACCTTGTCATCGAGCAGCACGACCCGCTGCCACGCGCTGTCGGCCGGGGTAACCGCGGCCGCTGCGGCGTAGGAGACGGGCGTGATGAACTGTTCCTGGCCGGGCTTCAGGCCAAGGGTGTTCACCGCAACGATGGTCGCTGCAGAGAGTTCTTCTAGTCGCAGTTCACTCATACCAACAGGCTACCCTGCGAACCGTTCTGCGCAACTGTGACTATTCATTTACCGCAACAGCTGCGCCGATTGCAGCCGCGGGCGACCCCTCGGGCAAGACGAGGAGGCGCTCGGGGAACCGCAGCGCCGCAATAAATTCGGAGGCCTCAGACCACTCGGCAAGCTGCGCGCGAATCCCGTCGAACAGGGGCGCGCCGAGGAGGCGCAGGCCGCCACCGACCACGAAAGCCCCCGGGTTCACCGTCAGGCCGAGCACGCGAATCGTCTGCGCCGCCCCGTCGATGAGAAAGTCGAGGGCCTGTTTGGCTTCCGCGTCGCCGGCCGCGACGGCGGCGACGAGGGTGCGGCCGGGGTGTTCGCCGCCCGCAGGCCAGTAGGTCTTGAGCGCCGAGCCGCTCGCGACGGTCTCGAGGCAGCCGCGCTGGCCGCAGGGGCAGGCGCGCCCGCGGGGGTCGATCGCGAGGTGCCCGATCTCGCCCGCGAAGCCGTCGGCGCCGCGAACGGGCACGCCGTCGACGGTGATGCCCGCGGCGAGGCCCGTGCCGAGGTTCAGGTACGCGACGGTGCCCTCGAGTCGCATGATCGATGCCGCGCCGATCGCGGCAGCCGTGACGTCGTTGTCGACGGAAACGGGCACGCCGACGAGCGCGGCGAGCTCGGGGCCGAGCGCGAGCGAGGAGAGGCCCATGTTGTACGCGTTCCGCACCGTGCCAGTGGCGCGGTCGACCTGGCCCGGGATCCCGATTCCGACGCCCGCAAACGAGGCGAGCGCGTGCCCCGACTCGCGTGCGAGGCGCGTGACGAGCTCGGCGGACGCGCTGAGCACCCCCTCGGGGCCCGGGACGGTTGGCACGAGCGCGCGGGCGACGATCTCGCCGGACGGATCGAGCGCGATGCCCTCGATCTTGGTGCCGCCAATGTCGAGGCCGATGCGCGGAGAGGGGGTCATGAAGCGGAACTTTCGAGGAGGTCAAGGAGCGCGGCGCCAACAAGCGCCGACGAGCCGTATGTGGAGAGACAAGCGTAGCGAGTCGTGGTGAACTCGGATGGCTGCGCCTCGACGGGCCAGCCCATCTCGACGGCGAGCACGGGGGTGCCCGCGGCGAGCAGGGCGTCGATGCGGGCGAGCACCGCAGGCGCCCGGTGCAGCTCGCGGCCGATGACGATGACGCCGGAGGTCGGGTAGGCGGCGCTCGGGTCGAACTCGGCGCGCGCGCTGAACGCGGCGGCCTGGGCCTCCTGCCCGGGGAACGGGAGGTGCGCTGCGGCGAATGGCCCCCAGGGGGCGAAGCCGACGGCCATGTTCGCCTCGGAGTCCACGCGCAACACGTGGGCGCCGGGGTTTGCGGCGAGCCAGGCTCGCGCGTCCGCGGTGCCCGCGAACGAATCGGCGATGCGGGCGATTTCGGCGGGCGTCACAGCGTCGCGGGGCGAACTGTCGCTGCCCGCGGCCTGAGCGCTCGCGGCGCTCAGCGCGCGCACCCGCTCGGCGGCGTCCGCGATGCGCTCGGCCGGGATCCTGCCGTCGGCGACCGCCCGCGCGACGTGCGAGACGATCTCGATGAGCTGTTCGTGCGTGGTATCGACGCCGACGCACAGCAGGTCGCAGCCCGCGGCGAGGGCGCGCACCGCGGCCTCGGGGATGCCGATCTCGCCGCTCGCGCCCTGCATGTCGAGCGCGTCCGAGACGATGACGCCCGCGAAGCCGAGCTGGTCGCGCAGCAGGTCGCGCAGGATCAGGGGGCTAAACGTCGCGGGAACGTCGGGGTCGAGCGCGGTGAGCACAATGTGCGAGGTCATGACCGAGCGGGCACCGGCGTCGAAGGCGGCGCCGAACGGCGGGAGGTCGCGGCTCGTGAGCAGCTCGCGGGAGGCTGCGACGGCCGGAAGCTCGTGGTGCGAATCCTGGCCCGTGTCGCCGTGGCCCGGGAAGTGTTTCGGGCAGGCGATCGCGCCCTCACCCTCGAGGCCGCGCACCCAGGCGGCCACGTGCCGCGAGGCGAGCTCGGCGGTGGGGCCGAAGCTGCGGGTGCCGATGACGGGGTTCAGCGGGTTGCTGTTCACGTCGGCGACCGGGCCGAGCGCGAGGTTAAAGCCGGCGCTGAAGATCTCGCGCGCGACGCGGCGGCCGATCTCCTCGGAGTACGCCTCGTCGTCGATGCGGCCCATCACCGCGGCGCCGGGGTACGGCGACCCGTCGAGGTAGCTCAGCCGGGTGACCTCGCCGCCCTCCTCATCGATCGCGAGGAGCGCGTGCGGGGCGAGGTCGCGAAGGGCGAGGCCGAGGGCGCGGAGCTGCTCGCGGTCGCGCACGTTGTTGCCGTAGACGCAGGCTGAGGTGAGCCCAGCGGCGAATGCCTTGGAGAGCCAGGCCGGCGGTTCGAACCCGACGAAGCCGGGCATGAGGGTGGCGAGGATGTCGCGTTCGAGCGCGCTCATCCCTTCACCGCCCCGCTCACGAGACCGCTCGTCATGCGGCCCTGCACGAACATGAAGAAGATGATGACGGGCACGGCGACGAGTGTCGACGCGGCCATGACCTGGCCCCAGTCGATCGAGGTGCTCGCCGACTGCTGTATGAAGCCGCGCAGCCAGAGCGGCAGCGTCTTGTTGTCGGCGTCGAGCAGCACGAGGGCGACGGTGAACTCGTTCCACGCCTGCAGGAAGGCGTAGATACCGCTCGCGACGAGGCCCGGGGCGAGCAGCGGGAACGTGATGCGCAGGAACGCCTGGGTGCGGCTCAGGCCGTCGACCATCGCCGCCTCTTCGAGGTCTGCGGGGATGCCGGCGACGAAGCCGCGGAGCATCCAGATCGTGAACGGCACGACCGCCGCGATGTAGATGATGCTCACGCCAACGATCGAGTTCAAGAGCCCGAGGCCGGCCATGAGCTTGTACTGCGCGATGAACATGCCCTCGGCGGGGAGCATCTGGATGAAGAGCACCGCGAGCACGAAGCTGCGGCGGCCTTTGAACCGGAAGCGGCTGATCGCGAGCGCCGCGAGGAACGCGAAGACGAGGCACACGACGACGACGATCGCCGCGATCGAGAGGCTGATGCCGAGCGCTTTGAAGAAGGAGCCGTCGGCGATGACAGCTTGGAAGTTCTTGAACGAGCCGCCAAACGGCAAGAGCGTCGGGGTCGTCTTCTCGAGGACGACGTTCGGCAGCATCGCCGAGTTCACCATCCAGTACACGGGGAACGCCCAGACCACGGCGAGGAGGATACCGACGACGTTGAGCACGACGCGCCACGGCTTCCCGGTGCGCAGGCGGCCGCGAGCGGTGACGATGTCGACCGGCGCGGTCATGGTGGTGGTGCGGTGCGATGCGCCCGCGAGGCTTGCCTGGCTCATGACTCGTCGTCCTCCTTGATGAGATTGCGGACGTAGGCCCAGCTCAGCGCGATCGTGAGCAGCAGCACGAAGATGGACATGGCGCTCGCCATCGCGAAGTCTGAAGACCCGACGCCGAGCTGGTAGATGTAGGTGCCGAGCACGTCGGTCTTGGACGCGATCGAGCCGCGATCCTGGAGCAGCTTGATCTGTGTGAAGACGCGCAGGTCCCAGATGATCTGCAGCAGCATGACGATGCCGAGGATCGGCTTGATGATCGGCACGATGATGAGGCGGAGGCGCTGCCACGGGCTCGCGCCATCCATCTGCGCCGCCTCGAGTACCTCGCCCGGTACCTGCGTGAGGCCGGCGTAGACGGAGAACGCGACGAAGGGCACGCTCATCCAGACGACGATGATGAGGGCGACGGCGAAGAAGCTCAGGGGCTCCTGCAGCCAGTTGTGGCCGTTGAAGGGGAGACCGAGGTTCGTGAGCAGCCAGTTGACGAGGCCGCGGCGCCAGTCGAAGATCCAGTTCCAGATCGTCATCGCCGCGACGACGGGCGTCGCCCAGGCGAGCAGGAGCGCGATCTGCAGGGTGAGGCGAACGCCCTTCGACGTCGCCTGCATGAGGAGCGCCAGGCCGATACCGACGACCATTGTGACGGCAGCGGCCGCGAGGCAGAAGAGCACCGAGCGCAGCACGACGAACCACGTCGTCGGGTTGCTGAAGAGCGTCACGTAGTTCTCGAACCACACCCACTCGGGCGCGGCGCCGAACTGCTGCGCGAGCCCGAACTTCTGCATCGAGGTGATGAGCTGCCAGATGACCGGGTACGCCATCGCGACGAGCACGATGATCGTCGCGGGCAGCAGCAGCATGTACGGCGCGAAGCGGCGGCGCGGTTTCCTGCGGCCCGTGGACTCGCGCTCTGGCGCTGCCGTGCCGCCGAGGGGCGCTGTGCCTGCCGGCGGAGCTGTGTCGACGCTCATCGCGACTCTCCTTGAAACGGTGTGGGGTGTGAAACGTTGTGGGTGTGAAAAGGGGGCCCGCAGCTCGCGCGTGCGGGCCCCCGAGTCCGACGCTACTTCTGGTTGAGAAGCGCGTCGAGCTCCGCGTTCGTATCCTGCGCGAGCTGCTTCAGGTCAGCCGCGTCGCGGATCTTGGAGAAGAACTCCTCCATAATGTTCTTCGACTCGATCGCCGCCCAGCCCGGCGCTGCAGGGGTGAGCTTCGAGTTCGAGGCCGACTCAATGAGTGCCTTCGCGAACTGGTCGTCGCCGAGCGAGTTCGCGTACTTCGAGTTGGCCGGGCCGAGGCCCTTCTCGCCGAGCATCGTCTGGTACTCCTCGGAGTAGATGATGCGCATGAGCTCCTTGGCGAGCTCGGGGTTCTGCGTCTTCGCCGAAATGCCGATGTTCGAGCCGCCAGCGAAGACGGGAGCGGGCTTGCCGTCGTTGCCCGGGAGTACGAGCGTCGCGAAGGTGTCGTCGTTCCACTCGCGTGCGGGCTCGCCCTCGTCGTTGGTGACGAGGTCGCCGATCGACCAGTGCGCCCAGCCCGGCGCCATGATGGTGGCGGCGGCGAGCGAGAGATCTTCGGTCACGTTGCCGTCTTCATCCTTCACCTGGTCGGAGTCATTGAGGTACTGGTACTGGTTCGCGTCCTTCATATCGTTCGGGGCGTTCGATGCGTTCTTGTACAGGTCCTGCAGCTGCTCGAGGCCCTTGAGCGACTCGGGCGAATCGAGGGTCGCAACCCACTTGCCGTCCTTGTACTCGGCGATTTCGCCGCCGTTCGCGAAGATCCACGAGATGCCGTCGCGCCAGTCCTGGCCGCCGAGGAAGAAGCCCGAGAACTTGTCGATGCCCTTCGGGTTCGCCTTCGTGATCGCCTTGACCGACTCGTTGAACTCGTCGAGCGAGGCTGGGTTCAGGTTCTGGCCAGCGGCCTCCCACACGTCCTTGCGCAGGAACGTGTAGCGCGACCCGAAGTAGTACGGGAGGGTGTAGTTCTTGCCCTCAACCGCGCCGACCTCGACGAACGAGGGGAGCAGGTCGTCGCCGCCGAGCTCTTCGTACATGTCGCTGATGTCGAGGAACGCGCCCGCGTTCGTGAACGCCGGCGACTGGGTGTTGCCGATCTCGGTCACGTCGGGGGTGTTCTTCGCATCGGGGAGCTTCGTGGTGAGGTTCGTGATGATGTCGCCCCAGCCCTGCTCCTGGATCTTGAGCTTCGCGCCGGTCTTCTCAGTGAACTCGGCCGCGAGGTACTCACGAAGCTCGGGCGGGGTGTCGCCGCCAATAACCCACATGGTGAGGGTCTTGTCGCTGTTGTTGCCGCTGTCGCCACCCGACGCAGCCGGGCTGCACCCGGCAAGGACGAGAGTCGAAGCCACAGCCGCTGCTGCGAGGCCTACGAGCTTTCTCTTCATGGTTGTCTTCCTTTCGGTGTGCGACTCGGCGGAGGCCGAGGCGCGGGGTCGTGTCTTCTTCGATACGTGTTGAGAAATGTAAGAGTGGGTCTGAAGCGCGCTTCGTTAGCTCACGCCGAGGCGCTCGCGGAGCACGATGGCGGCCGCGCCGCGCAGGATCAGGTCGTCGCCCTGGCTCGTCGGGCGGAACACGAGGGTGTCGTGCGAATCGGGCATCGTGCGTCGGGTGAGAATCTCGAAGGCGGCCTCGGTGAGTGTGCCGTCGACGAGTTCGGGCGGGCCGGCGAGGACGATCTCGGCGAGGTTGAGCATGCCGATGATCGGGGCGAGGGTGATGCCGAGTCGGTTGCCCGCCTCGCGCAGCACAGCCTCGCGGCCCGCGGGGCCCGCCTCGTCGAGCGCGCGGGTGAGCGTGGGCACGGAGAGCCAGTGCTCAAGCACCTGCTCGCGGGCGTAGGGGGCGTCGATGCCGAGGTCGGTGCCGACCATGACCTGTCCGATCTCACCGGAGGCGAACTTGCTGCCGGGCACGCTGCGACCGCCGAGGATGATGCCCGCGCCGACGCCGTAGCCGATGCGCACGAGCGCGAAGTCCTCGCTCGTGTCGCCGAAGCTGTACTCGGCGAGGGCGGCGACGTTCGCGTCGTTCCCGATCGAGGTCGGGAGGCCGGTGCGCGCCGTGAGAATGCGCTTCAGCGGGAGGCCTTCCCAGCCGAGGTTCGGGGCGACGCGCACGACACCCTCGTCGTCGACAACACCGGGGGTGCCGACGCCGAGGCCGAGGAGCGGGATCTCGCTCGCATCGCGGAGCGCGACGGCGAGCTCTGAGACGAGGTCGCACGCGGCGTCACCGGTTACGGCGTTACCTGCGTCGTCGAGGCGCGGCGCCTCGGCGCGTGCGAGCGTGCGGCCGGCAAGGTCGACGACGGCGCCGCGGAGCAGCTTCTCGTCGGAGAGGTCAAGCGCGACGATCGCGTGGGCCGAGCGCGCGAGATCGACGAGGATCGCGGGCTTGCCCGGGCGGTTTGACTCGCGCTGGCCGAGCTCTTCGATGATGCCCTCGCCGATGAGCTCGGCGACGATGCCCGAGACGGTCACCTTGGTGAGCTGCGTGGCGCGCGCGATGTCGGCGCGGCTGAGCGGGCCCGAGATGTACATGGTCTGAAGCACGAGCGTGCGGTTGTGGAGCTTGGTATCGCCCGGCGTTGCCTTCGCCGCGACCCTCAGGTCGCGGGCGCGGCGCGGGTTGATTGCCCATGCGGTAGCGTCCGCGGGACGCGTCGTTACGTGCTTCATAATGGTTAGTAAAGCTAATGAACTAAATAAACGCAAGTCGAACGGCAAACTTTTTTCGCCCTCACAATCGAGGCGGCCGCGAGACCCGGTCGTTTTGTTCGGGTGAACAGGAAGTAACGCCACGGCCGGCCGGCCCGGCCGGTATAGACAACTTCCGTGCGGCGCGCCGCGTGGTGGCGCGGGCCTATGGCGTGCGGCGTCGGTCAGAGCGGCCGCGCGGGGGCGCCCGCGGCCGTGTGACGGTCAGGTGACGGTTGCGTGACACCCCTGGCGAGGCTCGCGCAGGGGTCAATAGGCTGCGTGCGGACGCACCCGGGGCGAATCTCCGCGCGCGTTTGCACAGCCTGAGACGCCACAACGAACGAGGAGCGCAGCACTCATGAAGTCAGACTCTGGCAGAAGCACGGGAGAGGCTTTCTTCCGTCGGCGGGAGCGCGCGACGGCGCTCTCCGTCACCGTCATCATCGCGCTGGGGCTCGGCGCTGCGGGAGCAGCGCCGGCATTCGCGGCACCCGACGGCTCAGGGGTGGTGATTAACGAGGCCTACCTGTCGGGCGGCAGCGCCGGGGCGAAATACACGAACAAGTTCGTCGAGCTCTTCAACCCGACCGCGCAGCCCATCGTGCTCGACGGCACCTCGCTGCAGTACCGTTCGGCGGGCGGCAACGGCTCTTTCACCGGTGTGACACCGCTGACCGGCACGATCCCGGCGGGCGGCCACTTCCTTATCTCGGGCGGCTCGAATGGCGCGAACGGTGGGGAACTGCCCGCGCCCGACGTCACCGGTCCCATCAACCCGAGCGGCACGACCGGCACGGTCGCGCTCGTCGAGGGCACGGCCGCCGTGACGCTGCCTGTCGGCGACCTCGCGGGCGCGACGGGCGTGATTGACGCGCTCGGCTACGGCGGCTCGAACACCTTTGAGGGTGCCGTCGCTGCCGCGCCGTCGAAGAACACCGATGTGAAGTCCTTCAACCGAACCGCTGCCGCCGACACCGACAACAACGGCGCCGACTTCACGCTTTCGGCTGACATCACGCCGACGAACGCCGCGGGCGCCACGGAGCCCGGCACGGACCCCGGCACTGACCCCGGCACCGACCCGGGAACCGGCACGCGCTCCATCGCTGACGTGCAGGGCACGGGCGACGCTTCGCCGCTCGTGGGCCAGACGGTGACCGTCGAGGGCGTCATCACCGCAGACCACCGCACCGGCGGTTACCAGGGCATCGTCATCCAGACGGCAGGCTCGGGCGGCGAGGCCACCGAGCCGCGCACCGCATCAGACGGCATCTTCGTCTACCTGGACGGCAAGGACGTGCCCGGCGAGATCGGTGACCTCGTCTCGGTCACCGGCGCGGTGAGCGAGTACTACGGGCAGACCCAGATCGCCCCGGTGAACGTCGCGGGCGTCGCGCTCGTGACGCAGGCCGTGGGGCTCCCCGAGCCGACCCCGCTGCCCGCAACCGTCGTGGGCGCCGACCGCGAGGTCTACGAGAACATGCTCGTGCGCCCCACCGGTGACTACTTCGTCGCGTCGAGCCACCAGCTCTTCAACTACGGCGCGCTGTGGCTGAACCCCGGCGAGATGCAGGTGAAGAGCACGGAGACCGCGCGCCCCGGCGCCGAGGCCGACGCGATCGCCGCGGCAAATCGCGCGAGCCGGATCCTGCTCGACGATGGCTACTCGATCCAGACCACGAACAACGCCCACCCGGGCGAGCAGCCGTACTTCACCGCTGACACCGTCGTGCGTAACGGCGACGCCGTAGAGTTCGGTGACCTGAGCTTCGTGCTGCAGTACGGCTTCGACGAGTGGCGCCTGCAGCCGGTCACCCCGCTCGACAGCACCTCGCCCGCTGCGCAGAAGGTGAGCTTCACGTCGAAGAACGCGCGCCCCGAGGCGCCGAAGGTCGAGGGCGACGCACGCGTCGCCGCGTTCAACGTCTACAACTACTTCACGACGCTCAAGAGCGAGAACAAAGACGCGCGGGGCGCGACGACGAAACAGCAGTTCGACACGCAGAAGTCGAAGATCGTCTCGGCGATCAACAGCCTCGACGCCGACGTTGTTGGCCTCATGGAGATCGAGAACTCGGTGAAGTTCGGCAAGCCAGCCGACACCGCGCTCAAGGACTTGGTCGACGGGCTGAACGCCGCCACCGGCGAGAAGACGTGGGAGTACGTGCCGACCCCGAAGTCGCTGCACAACCCCGCGACGACCGACTTCATCACGAACGCGATCATCTACAAGAAGAACGCCGTCACGCCGAAGGGTGACGCGAAGACGATCACCGACGAGAGCGTTTGGGGCAACGCGCGCGAGCCCATCGCGCAGGCCTTCGACTTCGACGGCCGCACCGTCACCGTCGTCTCGAACCACTTCAAGTCGAAGTCGGGCAAGCAGCCCGAGCCCGCGGATGGCCAGGGCCACTTCAACGCCGACCGCGTGAAGCAGGCGAAGTCGCTCCTCGCGTTCACGAAGGAGCTCGAGGAGTCGACGGGTAGCGCAGACATGCTGCTCGTCGGCGACTTCAACGCCTACGGACAGGAAGACCCGGTGTTCGAGTTCACCTCGCAGGGTTGGGTCGACACCGTGCCCGCGCTCGCCGCAGGCCAGTACAGCTACTCGTTCAACGGCGAGCTCGGCTCGCTCGACCACGTCTTGGCGTCGCCGTCGCTTGCGACCTCGCTCGGCGGGGCAGCGATCTGGGCGGCGAACTCGGCCGAGTGGGGCGACCGCGGCTACGGCTTCGGCGCCGCCGAGGCTGGCACGCCGTACCGCGCGAGCGACCACGACCCGATCGTCGTCGGCGTCACCACGACGCCACAGCCCGTGAGCATCGACATCGCGACGATCAACGACTTCCACGGCCGCATCGAGGCCGACGGCAAGGCGGCCGGCGCCGCGGTCATCGCGGGGGCAGTCAAAGAGTTCGAGCGCCAGAACCCGAACTTCATCTTCGCGGGCGCGGGCGACCTCATCGGTGCCTCGACGTTCACCTCGTTCATCCAGAAGGACGAGCCGACGATCGACGCGCTCAACCTCGCGGGCCTCGACGTGAGCGCCGCGGGCAACCACGAGTTCGACGAGGGCTGGGCCGACCTCAAGGGCCGCGTGCAGGATCGCGCGGACTGGGAGTACATCTCCGCGAACGTGTTCGTCACCGAGACGGGTGAGCCTGCGCTCGCACCGTCGTGGGTGAAGGAAGTTGACGGCGTGAAGGTCGGCTTCGTCGGCGCCGTCACCGAGGACCTCGACACCCTCGTCTCGCCCGAGGGTATTAAGGACCTCGAGGTGCGCAGCGTCGCAGACTCGGTAAACCAGGCGGCGGCCGCGCTGCGCGACGGCGACGCCGCAAACGGTGAGGCCGACGTCGTGATTCTGCTCGTGCACGAGGGCGCGGCGACGTCAGACATCGCGAGCATCACGCCTGAGTCGCAGCTCGGCAAGATCGTGAACGGCGTTGGCGACGACGTCGACGCGATCGTGTCGGCGCACACCCACCTTGCTTACAACCACGTCATTGACGGCCGCCCGGTCGTATCGGCTGGCCAGTACGGCGAGAACCTCGGGCTCATGAACCTCAAGGTCGACCGCGAGTCGAAGCAGCTTATCTCGATCACGAACGAGATCAAGCCGCTTGTCGTTGACGGGAAGCCGCAGTACGCGGCCGACCCGGATGTGCAGGCGATTGTCGACGCGGCGAAGGCCGAGGCCGACGTGCTCGGCGGTGTTTCGGTCGGCAGCATCACCGCCGACTTCAACCGCGCCCGCCAGAGTGACGGCAAGACCGAGAACCGCGGCGGCGAGTCGACGATCGGCAACTTCGTCGCCGACGTGCACCAGTGGTCGACCGACGCCGACATCGCGCTCATGAACCCGGGCGGTATCCGCGCGAACCTGACGTACGCGTCGACGGGCGAGAACGACCCCGACGGCAACGTCACGTACCGCGAGGCGGCGACAGTGCAGCCGTTCGCGAACACGCTCGTCACGCTCAAGCTCACCGGCCAGCAGGTCAAGGACGTGCTTGAGGAGCAGTGGCAGCCCGAGGGCTCGGCTCGGCCGTTCCTGAAGCTCGGCGTCTCGAAGGGACTCAGCTACACGTACGACCCCGAGGGCGAGCGCGGCGCGCACGTGACATCGATCACGCTCGACGGTAAGCCGCTCGACCTCGGCGCGACCTACACCGTCGCGGCGAACGCGTTCCTCGCGGGCGGCGGCGACAACTTCGTGTCGTTCCGAAAGGGCACCGACGTGAAGGACACGGGTCGAGCCGACCTGCAGTCGATGGTCGAGTGGTTCGCGATTAACAAGGAGGCGACGCCAGACCTTGGCAAGCGCGCGGTCGGTGCGCAGCTCAGCGCCCCGCCGGCGGCGTCCGCGGCAGCGCAGGCAGCGCAGGCGGCCTCACGCGCGGCGGCCCCGGGCACCGCGGGGGCATACCGCCCGGGTGATGCGGTTACGGTCTCACTCAGCTCACTCGCGTTCTCCGCGGGAGAGGCCGCGCCCGAGTCCGTCACGGCGACGATTGGCGGCAAGCAGGTCGCGACGGCACCGGTCGACCCGGCGGTCACTGACGCGTGGGATGAGGCGGGGCGTGCGACGCTCGCGTTCGCCATCCCGGCCGGGCTGAAGGGCGCGCAGGCGATCCTGATCGAGACGAGCGACGGGAAGACCCGCGTCTCGCTCCCGATCACGGTCGACGCGGGCGACACCGAGGGGCCAGGCACAGGCGGCGAAGAGACCCCGGGCACCGGCGGCGAAGAAACCCCGGGAACGGGTGGCCCTGGCGGGTCAGGATCCGGATCGGGCAAGCCCGGCGCGGGCCTCTCCGTCACCGGTGCCGAGCTCGGCTGGATCGGTGGTGCGACCGTGCTGCTCCTCGCGATTGGCGGCGGTCTGCTCGTCGCAGCCAGGCGCCGCGCGGGGCACACCGCGGAGTAGCCCGACAGGTAAGCGCTCGGCAGCATGTCGAGCCTGAACGCCCGTCTCGCCGGTCACCGGTGGGGCGGGCGTTCCCTGTGTTAACCTGTGCGTGCCCAACGACGGGCAGCGGCGGAGGAATCTGCCGTCATTCCACTACGGATCGTCCGGCACGTACCTGCCGGTGGAGGAACATCATGGCATCAGTCACGTTTGAAGGTATCACTCGCGTCTACCCGGGCACTGACCGCCCCTCGGTGGACGGGCTCAGCCTCGACATCGAAGACGGCGAGTTTCTCGTGCTCGTCGGCCCGTCAGGCTGCGGAAAATCGACGACCCTTCGCATGCTCGCAGGCCTTGAAGAGGTCAACGAGGGCCGCATTCTCATCGGCGAATCGGACGTCACCGACGTCGCGCCGAAGGATCGCGACATCGCGATGGTGTTCCAGAACTACGCGCTCTACCCGCACATGACCGTCGCCGAGAACATGGGCTTCGCCCTGAAGATCGCCGGTGTCTCGAAGGAAGAGCGCGCCGAGCGGGTGCTCGAAGCCGCGAAGCTGCTTGACCTCGAGGACTACCTCGACCGCAAGCCGAAGGCGCTCTCGGGCGGCCAGCGCCAGCGCGTCGCGATGGGCCGCGCGATTGTGCGTCAGCCCCGCGTGTTCCTCATGGACGAGCCGCTGTCGAACCTCGACGCGAAGCTTCGCGTGCAGACCCGCACCCAGATCGCGTCGCTGCAGCGCCGCCTCGGCGTCACGACCGTCTACGTCACGCACGACCAGACCGAGGCGCTCACGATGGGCGACCGCATCGCCGTGCTCAAGGACGGCCTGCTGCAGCAGGTCGGCACCCCGAGCGAGCTCTACGAAACCCCCGTCAACGTGTTCGTTGCGGGCTTCATCGGCTCACCCGCGATGAACCTGTTCGAGACGACCCTCACCCCCGAGGGCGCGGCGTTCGGCTCGCTCACCATCCCCGTACCCGCCGGCGGCGCGACCTCGAACGCTGTCACGGTC
Source organism: Leucobacter komagatae (assembly GCF_006716085.1). Lineage (NCBI taxonomy): Bacteria > Bacillati > Actinomycetota > Actinomycetes > Micrococcales > Microbacteriaceae > Leucobacter > Leucobacter komagatae. The sequence goes on from NZ_VFON01000001.1 coordinate 2,775,230, forward strand.
GGCATCCGCCCCGAAGACCTCGTGCTCGCCGCACCGGGCGAGGCGGGCCTCACCGTGCAGATCGACCTCGTCGAAGAGCTCGGGGCCGACGGCTACCTCTACGGCCACACCGCTGACGCCGAGAGCGCGCAGATCGTGGCGCGCGTCGACGGCCGTAACCACCCGAAGGCGGGCGAGACCGTCACCCTCGTGCCGAACCCGGCGCACCTGCACCTGTTCGACACCGCGACCGGCAACCGGATCTAGTCGGGGCGGGGCGGGGCGGCGCGCGGGGCGCGCTTTTCATCCGCCCAGCCGCCGCCAGCCCCCGGCCGTCGCTTGGCCCCGCGAAAGAGAAGTGTTCCTGCAAAAGGGCTCGTTCCCAGCGGTAGATTTCGGGTGTTCTTGCGAGAAACCTGCTCTTTGGCGGGGCGGCGCTGGGCGGGGGAATCGGCGAGGGCGTGTAGCCACTACAGAGATGCAGAGGGCCCGGTGCCTCCTTCCTCTCAGGAAGGAGGCACCGGGCCCTGTTGCTGTTGCTGCTCTGGCCTGGGCTGGGTTAGGCCTGTGCCCGCTTCCGCAGACTATAAATCGGGCTTCTGAGCTGCTCCTCCTCGTTGTCCATGCCGAGGTCAATGCCGCTTCGATCCTTGAGAAGCAGGGTTGCGATGAACGCGATGACCATAGTGCCAACGAGGTAGTAGGCGATTGCGTTCGCACTGCCCGTGCGTTCAAGCAGCACCTGCGAGATCATCGGCGAGAACGCGCCGCCAAGGATCGAGCCGAGCGCGTAGGTCACGGAGACACCCGAGAACCTCACCGACGCGGGGAAGAGCTCCGCAAACCAAGCCGGCTGCGGCCCGTACGTCATACCGAGGCCCGGGGTCATGATGAGTAGGCCGAGCAGCAGCATTCCGGGCTTGCCCGTATTCACGAGCGGGAACAGCATGAACATCGTCGCGGCAAGCAAGACCCAGCCGATGAGGTAGGTCGTGCGGCGGCCGATCTTGTCAGACAGCGCACCGGCCCACCAGGTGAAGAGGAGCTGCGCGATAGCGGCGCCGAGCACCGCGAGCAGCACGAACGTGGTGTCCATGTTGAGTGGGTCGTCGGTCGCGTACTTCTGAATGAAGCCGCCGGTGGTGAGGTAGCCCGTCGCGTTCATACCGATGAACGTGAGCGCGGCGAGAATCACGAGGCGCCAGTGCTTGCGGAACAGCTCCTTGAGGGGCGCCTTCGTCTGCGCCTTACGCTCGGCGATCTCAGTGAACACGGGGCTCTCCTCGACCGAACGCCTGACGAGGTACCCGACGACGATGAGGAAGACGCTGAGCAGGAAGGGGACGCGCCAGCCCCACTCTTGGAAGGCGTCGCCCGGGCTGATGACGCCGGTCATGAGTGCCATGATTCCTGAGGCGAGCACCATGCCAGCGGGCACTCCGAGCTGCGGTGCCGCGCCGAAGACCCCTCGCTGACCCGCAGGGGCGTGCTCAACTGCGAGCAGTGCGGCCCCGCCCCACTCACCACCGGCAGACAGCCCCTGTAGCACTCGCAACGTTAGCAGGAGGATCGGGGCAGCGATACCGATCGCATCGTAGGTGGGCAGGAGGCCAATAAGGGCTGTTGCCACCCCCATCGTGATCAGCGTGATCATCAGTGCCACGCGGCGGCCGAACCGGTCGCCGATGTGGCCGGCAATGATGGCCCCGAGGGGGCGGAATAGGAAGCTCACTCCGACCGTGGCGAAGGTGATGACGCTCTTGAACTCAGGGCCCGCACCCTTGAAGAAGAGATCGCCAAACAACAGCCCGGCCATTGCGGCGTAGACAAAGTAGTCGTACCACTCAATCGTCGTGCCGATGAGGGTCGCAGCGGTGACCCGTCTGCGCTCTCTCTTGGAGTGGTCTGTGATCGGAGCAGCGGTCATGGCCTACCTAACTTCGTTGTTGTCGGATTCCGTGTCGTCGCGGCCGGGGAGTGCCAGCCTTCTCAGGAAGCGTAAGACCATTCTTCGGAATGTGCAACCGATAATAGAGCTAGCAGTTCTATTATCGAATTCTGATGGACGCGGGTGAGCGAGGCCGAGCCGAGGGGGCAGGGCTGAACGCCGACGGAACGCTACCCGTGGCCGGCGGAGCTAGCTGAAGCGGCGGCCCAAGCCGAGGTCAGCGCGAATGCCATCAGCAGCGCGCCGCAATCGGGCTGCGACGAGCTCGTCGGGCTCCGCAAACGACATGTGCACAACCGCGACGGCGGCCTGCGGCTGGCCGGGAACGCTGAGCGGCACCGCGATTGAGTGAAGCGACGGGATGACCTCGTCAGTGCTCGAAGTGAAGCCAGCGACGCGCGACGCCTCGAGCTCTTCCCACAGGCTCTCGGGGACTTCAGCGGGCCACGCGGAACGCGGCATTGCTGACAGGATCGCCTTCCCCGGAGCGCCGCGCGTGAGCGGGTGCCTGAACCCCGGGTCGTAGACGACCACGCCGGAGTGGCGGTGGGGCGCGGCGCTCGTGAGTGTCATCGCCTCCTGGCTGTTGAGGTAGACGACGAGCAAGCACGAGACCCCCAGTTCGTTCGCGACGGTGTCGAGGTGCGGCAGCGCGGCGGTCTGGAGGTCGCGTGAGACGTTCGACGCGAGCGCGGTCAGCCCAACTCCGAGACCCACCTTGCCGGCATCGTCCCTGACGACGAGACCGTGGTCTTCAAGGGTGCGCAGCAGCCTGTACGCGATTGAGCGGTGCACGTCGAGCGACCGCGCAAGCTCCTCGATGGTGAGGTTGCGGTGAGACGAGGCAAGGGCTTCCAAGATCCTGATCCCGCGCGCGAGGGTCTGCGATCCACCCCGAGCTGCCTCGCCTGTCATCCGTCAGCCTCCGTCTCTGTCCCCTGAGGCGCGGCGCGCGCCAGGGGGTCGTATGCGTGGGCGCGCGGCGACAACTACGTCGAGCGATCCCACACATACTCTACGGCTACCCGCTCCCGGGCCGCGGCTGCCTCACCGGTGCCGTGCCGCTCTCACGGAAGCCTCACCAGGTGGCCCGCAAAGTACGCCGTGAGCTCCTGTCGCGCGGTGAGCGGGAGCACGCCGGCAACGTACATGTCGGGTCGAACGATCACGACGGCACCGGCGCGCGAAACTCCGCGCTCCGTGAAGATGTCGACCGACTGTTTGTCGACCGTTCCGGCAGCGAATACCTTGTTGTTATTGGTGAGGCCGAGGGGCAGGCGCTTGGGGCGGAAGACCTCGGGCACGCGCGCGTGCTCGACCTCGGTGAAGGGCTGCTGGTAGATGACCTTGACGTCAAACACTGCGTCTTGCTCTGCCCCGGGCGGGGTATGCGCGACGATCGGGGAGCCCGGCGCACTGAGCAGCCACTCTGCGAGCCGCTCGGCCTCAGAGTCAGGTTCTCCAGGGGCTGGCGCGTCAGCGAAGACGTAAACGCGCCAGCGCCCGTCGGCCGTGTGCAGGTGCCCCAGGTGCACGACGTTTGAGTCGCTTCGCCGCACAACTTTGGCGGAGTGAAACCGCTTCCCGACGGGGAACCCTGTCGCGAGTTCTTGGTGCTCGGTTCCGAGCACGATCTGCGACGTTGGGTACTCCGTCTTGAACCCGTTGGAGAATTCGCCGGCTTCGACATAGAAGCGCTCGAGCGCTCCCGGGTCCGCGAGATCCTCAGCGGGAGTCGCCATGAGCCCCGACCACTCGCGATCAAAATCAATGAGGTGCTGCGCGATGACCCTCCGCTCCGCAGCGTAGGTGTCGAGCAGGGGGGTGGGCGCTCTTCCTTCGAGGACGCTGCCCAGCTTCCAGCCGAGGTTGAAGGCGTCTTGCATTGAGACGTTCATACCCTGGCCAGCCTTCGCCGAGTGGGTGTGGCAAGCGTCGCCCATGAGGAACACCCGCGGCTGCTCCGGCCTGCCGTCGCCCCTCGGCGAGGCGTCGTCGAACCCGTCGGCGAGTCGGTGCGCCACCTCGTAGACCGACCACCAACCCACGGACTTGACGTCGAGGAAGTAGGGGCTAAGGATCATGTTGGCCCGGCGGATGATTTCGTCGAGCGGTGTCTCGCGCACCCTGCCGTTGTCGTCTGCGGCGGTCACGCCGAGGTCGACGTACACGCGGAACAGGTAGCCGCCCTCGCGCGGAATGAGGAGGATGTTGCCGCCGTCGTGCGATTGGATCGCGCACTTGATGTTGGCGTCGGGGAAGTCGGTCTCAGCGAGCACGTCCATCACGCCCCAAGCGTGCATTGACGTGTCGCCCTTGAGCGTTCGGCCGATCGCCCGGCGCACGCTGCTTCGCGCGCCATCGGCGCCCACGACGTACTTCGCGTGAACCGTGAACTCCTGCCCGGCGGGCTCGCCCGCTGTGTGGCGCAGGGTGACCGTGACGGGATACTCAGGGTCGTCGGTGCGGGTGAGTCCGACGAACTCCACGCCGTAGTCAGGCGCAATTCGCCCGGGGCCGCGCTCACCGGCCTCGATGAGGTAGTCAATGAGCCGTGCCTGGTTGATGACGATGTGCGGGAACTCGCTGAGGTCGGCGCCGTCATCGGCGGTCGTGGCAGTGCGCACAATTGCGGTGGGGTTCTGGGGGTCTGGTTTCCAGAACCTCGTTTCGGTGATCTGGTACGCCTCTTTGATAATTTCGTCGGCGAATCCGAAAGCCTCAAATGTCTCTACGCTGCGGGCCTGGATGCCATCGGCCTGACCGACTTCGAGCCTCGAGGCCCGCTTCTCGATGATGCGGACGTTGAGACTGGGGAAGTGGGAGAGCTGTGCGCCGAGCAGTGCGCCGGCCGGCCCGGTGCCGACGATGAGCGCGTCAAGCTTCTCGGGAATGTTGGGGGAGCGGGTCAGGCCGAGGCCCTCGGCGGGTCTGATTCGGGGGTCGCCGGTCTCGTAGCCGCGAAAGTGGAACTCCATTGTTTCTACTCCTTCATAGGTGCTTGGTGAGCGTCGTCACCGCCAGTTGGGCGTCGTCGTTGCGAGGCGGAACCGCGGAGTTGCCGCCGCATTGCTGCTCATGTTCTTTAATAGAACGCCTAGTTCTATTATCGCTCGACTGGGACAGTATTGCTCACGCAGGCGGCGCGCGCAAGCGGTGGTGCGCTGACGAGCGCCCGGGCGCACAAAAGAGCGGTGGCCGCACGGGAGGAATCTCCCGTGCGGCCACCGCTCTTTCGTGCCTCGCGTGCCTACCTGGCTAGCCTGCCTGGCGCGTGCTCGCGTAGTGGTCGAGCGTGCCGTCACGCATCGCTGCGCGCAGCACCTCAATCTCTGTCCAGTCGGGCAGCACGATCGACTGGCCGTCACCCGAGGTGCCGGTGCCAAGCGTCGGGCTCGTGAAGAACGAGATGTCGCCCTTGCGGATGTTACGCATGTCGTAGCCGAGGCCGGCCGCAGTCGTCAGCGTGAGATCCTGGTCAACAATGAGGTACGGGCTCAGCGCGTCAAACGTCCCCGAGATCTTGCCCGGGTTTGTGAGCGTCTCCTTGCTGAGCATCTGCGACAGCAGGCCCTTGAGGTAGATCTGCTGGTTGCGCGCGCGCTGGTAGTCGCCGTCGGTGAAGGCGTAGCGTTCGCGCACGAAGCCGAGCGCCTCTTCGCCGTTTAGGGTGATTTTGCCCTGCGGGAAGTCGAAGCTGCCGTGGTGCGAGGTGAACGCGATCGGGTTGTCGACGGTGACGCCGCCGACGGCGTCGGTGAGGCCCTTGAAGGAGTCGAAATCGATGAGCGCGACGTGATCGATGCGGGCGTCGATGAAGTTCTCGACGGTGTTCACGGCGAGCGGGATGCCGCCGAAGGCAACTGCGGCGTTGATCTTTGCCTCGCCGTGCCCCTGGATCTGTACCCAGTTGTCTCGCATGATCGACATGACGGTGACGTGGTCGCGGTTCGGCGAGATCTGGGCGACCATGATCGCGTCGCTGCGGAAGCCCTTCAGGTCTTCAGCCTTCGCGTTCGGGTCGGTGGTGTCGCGGGAGTCTGAACCGAGGAGCAGCACGTTGATCGGCGCGTTCTTCCCCGCGGGCGGTTCAACAGCGGCCGGCCGCTCGAGGTTCGGGTCGACGGTCTCAACGCGCTCGATCTTGTTGTACGCGCTGTTGAGCATCGCGTAGGCGACACCGGCACCGATGCCGATGAGAGCGAGGATCGAGCCGATCACGATGAGGGTGTTACGCAGGCCGTGACGCTTCTTCGGGGGCGCGTTCTTGGCGTCTTCTGACGCCTCAGACAGCATCTTCTCGAACTCGGTCAGGTTGTCACCCATACAGGGCTCCCTCGGTGTAGGCGTGGCGCGACGGCGCTCGGCTCACAGCAGAGGCACCGCAGATTCGGCAGCTTTCAGGGTAACCGAGGCTCATAGCAATCGCCAATCACCGAGAGGATTGCCAGCCGGTGCCCGGATAAACTGCGGGTTGCTTGTTTTCACGTGTGATTGTTGGGAGCCCGATGTGACTGAGCCGCAGCCTGGGCCCGCCGCGCTCCGCCGACGCCTGTCGCGGCGGCAGTGGGTCGGGGTGATCGGCCTTGGGGTTGTGCTCTGCGTCGCGCTCGCGATCACGCTCAACCCGACGCCCGTTGACCGCGGGCGGGGCGACGACATTCGCGCGTTTCTCAGCGTGCTGCACGGGATGGGTCTGCCCGAGTCGTTTGGGTACCTCGAGCTCGAGTTCACCGCCAACATCATCATGTTCGTGCCGCTCGGGTTCTTCTTCGCGCTGCTCGGGACTGGGCGGTGGCTGTGGGCCGCGATCCTCTTCCCGCTCGCGCTTTCCACCGGTATCGAGCTGGTGCAGCTGCTCTTCCTGCCCGAGCGCTTCGCCGATGTCTCCGACATCGTGGCGAACACGCTGGGCGGGTGGATCGGCGTTGCGCTCGCGGTGCTCGTGCCGCGGCGGCCGCGCCGACTGCGCTCAGGCAGTGCGCAGGAGTCGTTCAGCAGCCCGTAGGGTTCTCGTAACCTGACTCTGACGTAATGGAGGCATGAGAAAGCTGCTGCACCGCCTCCTTGACCTCGGGTCGGACGATGCCGCGTACCGCACGCTCGACTGCCGCAACGGCTTGCACGGCGGCTGCTCCGTGTGCTCTTGTGCTTGCCACGGGTAGGTGAATCGGGCTTTACATTGGCGTCCTACCCCTGAAAAGTGGGTAACCAGATGCTTTCGGGTGGAAGAACGCTATGCGTTTCGTTAGGCTGTCCTTTGTCCCTGTGCTTCGAGGCTGGTGTCAGGTTCGGACAGGGGCGCCTTTGAGGTTGACTGTGCTGGGGGCAGAGTCAACCTGACCTCAGTTCGGCTCTATTTGGGGAGCGCTACGGAGCATGCCCGGCAGTCACACCGCTACGCCTTTGGTGAGCGTTATTGTTCCCGTTTTCAACGGAGAACAGTTTTTGCGACGGTGCCTTGACTCCGTGCTCGGGCAGTCGATGGGAGACCTCGAGCTGATCGTCGTGAACGACGGCTCGACCGACGGTACTCGGGAGATCCTCGCCGAGTATGAGGCATCTGACGCCAGGGTTACCGCTGTTGACCAGCCGAATGCTGGCCAGGGGGCCGCCCGCAACCGGGCGCTCGGCCAGGCGCGGGGCGACTTCGTGCTTTTCGTCGATGCTGATGACTTCATCGAGCGGGTGACTCTGCAGGTCACGACGGAGCGCGCGGTTGCGGATGAGTCTGATCTGGTGCACTTCGACTGGAAGCTCTACACGCCTGGCGTTGGCAGGCCCGGCGACGTGCACTATTACAACGCCGATCCGTTCTGGCACAAGCGCGTGCTTGTTGGGATTGAGTGCGATGAGCTCCTCCGCGTGCAGAACTTCTACTCGGTGACGAAGCTCTATCGGCGTTCGTTCCTTGACCACCACGAGATCCGGTTCGAAGAAGGCCGTATCTATGAAGACAACCCGTTTGTGCTGCAAGCGGTGAACCGCGCCGATAGAGCTTCGCTCGTGCACTCGCCGCTCTACACGATCGACCCTCACCCGGAGTCCTCAACCCGTTCTCATACCGATACTGACAAGCACGTGCGTGATCACCTCTACGCTGTCCGGCGGACCTTCGAACTTCTCGATCGTCGTAACCCCCGAGCCGCTGCGTACCTTGCCGCGTACCACGTGAAAAAAATCGGGCCATACTACGAACGTCGCATTCCGAAACGATTCAGACGTGCCTATGTGCGAGAGTTCGTGCAGATCTTGCATGATGCCGATGTTGTGATCCCCGACGGCACCTCGACAAACGCTCCGACCCGCCTCGCCGTTCGGCTCAAGATGTTTGAACGCAATCGTGCGACGCTGTTCGAAACAATGGTGGCCGGTAAGAACGTCGTCATGCCTCGCTACAAGCGGGCCAAACGTTGGGCCAAGCGGATCAAGCACCGCAACTCGAAGGACAGCGCGTGGTCGTCGGCACTCGAGCGCGCACTCGCAGAGCCGATCATGCCTGGCACGATCACCTTCCTCGGGTTGGACTTCAAGTACACGGGCAACTCGCGATACCTGTTTGAAGAACTTCTCGAAGACCCACGGTTTGCCAATTTTACGATTCGGTTCGTGACCGCTGACGAGAGAGTGCCGCCGCAGTACCGCCTGGACCCAGCCTCGCCGGAGACCTACACCTACCTCGCTCGGACGAAGCTCTTATTAGCCGAGTCTTGGATTCCGCCGAGAGTGCGCAAACACCGCGACTCGACCTGGGTCCAACTGTGGCACGGGACGCCCCTTAAGCGGATGCTGTTCGACTCCCACGAGCCGCGGATTATCTGGAACAAGCGGCACCACAAGATCAACAAGTATCGAGACATTCTGAACTGGGACTACCTCGTCGTCGATTCGCCGGCCGCCGCCGAGAAGTTCGAGACGGCGTTCTTGTTTGACCCGGAGAAGATGATCCGCAGCGGTTATCCGCGCGTTGAGTACCTGCTGAAGCAGCGGAGCGAGACAGAGCCCAGAGACAGTGTGCGACGGCAACTGTGCGGTCACGATCATGAAGACAAGTCATTGGTGCTGTACGTTCCCACATGGCGGGACGTGAACTACGGCCGCCAGGACGGTGACTTTGACTATGAGTACGTTCTAGATGTGGCGAAGCTTGCAGATGAGCTGGGCGAAGATTTCGTCGTTGCGTTCCACGACCACGGATACCTAGCGACTTCCGTGGCGACCACACACCCGAGATGCGTCGATGCATCCACCGAGGAGATTCAGGACTTGCTTCTCGCGGCTGATGCTGTCATCACGGACTACTCCTCTGTGCTGCTCGATGCTGACGCGCTCGGGCTACCGACCGCCATCTTCGCGGCGGACCTGGCTCAGTTTGAGGAGTATCGCGGAATCTATTCGGATTTCCGTGGGACGATGCGTCGCGGGTCGGAAGTCGTCGAGCTGGTGTCTAGAGCGACCGCCGGAGAAGAATGCGACAAACGCAGAGCTAGTGAGTTTTCCAATTACCGCAACTCCGAGTTGCTCCGCAAGGCCTTGCTTGACGTTCTTCCCAGGGAAAAGCGTAAACCAGCTCCGGCAAAGCCAGAACCAATCGTAGGAGAGACGACGTGAAGATAATTCGAATCAAGCAGAATGGTCGCTTGGCCGAAAAGCTTCGTGGGGCTGGCTTTGGACGGGTTGTTGACTCGCCAAGAGTGCGTGCGAGCCTTGGACTACCAATCCATTCGGAGCCCCCAATTCGAGCCAAGGTTAGCGTCATCATCCCCGCCTACAACGTTGCGGAGTATCTCGAAGACGCAGTCGGTACGGTGCTCCGACAGAGTTATAGAAACATAGAGATCGTAATTGTAAACGACGGTTCCAAAGATAAGACCGGTGAAATTGCCGATCGGATTGCCCGCTCGGACCGACGCGTTAGAGTCATTCACAAGCAGAATGCCGGACTCGGGGCGGCGCGCAACAGTGGCCTGCGTGCGACGACTGGTGAGTATGTGACGTTTGTTGATTCCGATGATCAACTCACTCCTCGCGCAGTCGAGACGATGCTCAAGTCATTGGAACGTACAGGGTCGGACTTTGCAATTGGGGCGGTCGAGCGCTTTAACTCCACACGGACTTGGACACCAGCATGGGTGTCTGAAGTTCACGACGAAGCTCGGCTACATATCAAAGCTGAGGATCACCCCTCGGTGCTGTGGGACGTGTTTGTGTGGAACAAGCTTTTCCGCCGCACCGTCTGGGATTCTCGTGTTGGTCTTTTCCCAGAGGGCGTCCTCTACGAAGACCAAGAGTGCACGGCAAAGCTATACGTCGAGGGCGCCACCTTTGATTCGCTCATTGAAACGGTATATAGATGGAGGTTCCGTGATGACGGAAGCTCAATTACTCAGAATAAGCACTCCACGGAAGACCTCGAGGACCGTCTGCTTGTCGCCCGGACTGTACGAGGGGTGATGCATCATGGAGCAACGGCGTCGTTGCTCAACATGTGGTACGCCAAACTGCTCGGGGACGACCTCTATTGGTATATGAGAGAGGTCCCGAGGGCGACCGAAGAGTTTTGGACGCTCTTGCAAAGAGCGGTTCGCAGCTTTTACTCCGACGCGACGACTGACGCTGTAGTGTCGATCCCGTTTGACCGAAGGCTGCAGATGCTCACGATCGCCCTTGGGGAAAGGGAAGACTTTGAGAGGGTACTGTTCTATTATCAAGAACATGGCTCAGGCTGGAGAACACGATTCCTTCAGCACAGTTTTCCCACGGCTTTCGTCAAGCCCATGGAAGAGCTTTCCTTTGAAATCGAAGATGAGTTGCTAGTGACGCCCATCTCAGACGAGGGGATCCAAGCGACCTTGCTTCGTGGTGAGTATCACCACGATGGCTCAGTGACGTTCGAAGGCTTCATTCATGTACCCAATATTGAGCTGGACGCGACCGTTACTTTCAATGCCGCTATTTTGCAGGAACATCTTGGGTCTTGTCGCGAGGAGCTCGTTGGACTCGAAGTCGAGATCCAGCCGATGCGACAGCCTGTAGCGAATGTGCTCGTGCGTGACGCTTACAACGACCATAGCTTTGGTGGGTTCCGGCTCACTCTCCCGGAAGCATTGCTCAATTCTGAGAGCGGGCAGCTTTTCCACGAAGACTCTGGCGTGCTCGCAGTCGAAGCGAATTACCTCGGCCAAGTATTTCGCACTACGTTGATCAAACGTCAGCACTCTGGCGACTTGGCTCGTTTGGGTGCAGGACGCCTTACTCGGAAGGGGGCGCGATTTCGGTTTGATGGAAAGGACAATGCACTTCGAATTACTGCCACGCGAGCAGAGTTTTTCTTGAGTGAATTAGCACTCAATGGACGTCAGCTGTCGCTCCGGTTTTATGCGGCAAGAGCTGAGTGCCCAGAGACGCTCGAGATGTATCTTTGGCGCGGCCAACCCGATGAGCTCGTAGCAACTGCGTCAACCAAAGATGGTGAGGAATGGGAGGGCCACTTTGACCTGCCCGTCAGCCTTTCGCGCATCAAGTCGAACTACCGGGGCGATCCAATCGAACTCTGCCTAGACGGCAATTTTTTAGGCACGCTAGAAACTGACGCTGTTGCAGGGCGCACAATGAGCCTAGAACAGTATGGTGTTCATTCAAATCGAGATGGGCAGCTGCAGGTCGAAAGGTACGTCCAGTTTGGCGAGGTCCGTGATGTTCGCCTCGCAGACAACGGGAGAATGCTTCACGTTTCGGGTGTAGTGCGGTTCGACCGCAGCCAGGTACGCCAGGCGACTCCCTCGCTGATGCTGTGGCACAAAGAACAGACGCTCTATCCGGCCTATCTTGAGTATGAATCCAGCACCGGAGCCTTCGTGTCACACTTCTCGCTGAGAAGCGAGGACGTTGAAAGTACGAAAGTTCATTTCCTATCAGGAACCTACCTCTTCGGAATGCTACTTGCTCAAAAAACTGAACTGGCACCGACGTTTACTCTGCTTCCAAGTGCCGCGTTGTCGAAGGACTTTCCTCTTGTTCTTCGAGACCATGAAAGTAGGGTTACGCTCCAACGTCGCCCTCGAGACGGAGGTCTGGAGATCGTCCTTGCTGCGCCGTTCCAAGAGGACGAGCGGGGGGTCTACGCGCAGACAAAGCACGCGCGGACCTACCGAAGTGTCGCCGCGTCGGGACAAGCTCTCCGGGCCTCGGTATTGTTTGAAACGTTCGGGGGACGTGCGGTTGGTGATTCACCGAAGGGCATCGACGCTGCGCTAAGACAGGCGCGACCTGACCTTAAGCGTCTTTGGACCGTGCGCGATCACACTGTGTCAGTTCCTGCTGGAGCAACGCCTGTAATTCGCTACTCGAAACAATGGTACGAAGCTCTGGCAACATCTCAGTACCTAGTCAACAATAATAATTTTCCGGCTTTCTTCATCAAGGCTCCAAAGCAGTTCTACGTGCAAACTTGGCACGGTACCCCAATGAAGAGAATTGGAAATGACGTTCCTGCCGCGAACCTCTCGCTCCTGTACCGGGAAACCATGAAGCGAGAGGTTGAACAGTGGGACGTGCTTCTAGCCCAGAGCCAGTGGGCAGGCGTCACTCTTGCACGTGCATTTGGCTACGAGGGCGACATGTTTGTCGAGGGCTACCCCCGGAACGACAGTTTGTTCGGTCTGCAAGCAGAAACAAGAAGACTCAAAGTGCGAAGGTATCTGGGCCTGCGGCCCGATCAGCGAGTAGTGCTTTATGCGCCAACTTGGCGGGATAACCTCAGAGATGGTAGCGGTAAGTACAAGAATCCGGTGCTGCTTACTCCCAAGCATGTATCGGAGGCTTTCGGTCGTGACGGCGTCCTGCTCATCCGGGGGCATTCGAACACGGTGAGGTCTGCTGAGACCGTAAATGGGTCAAACAGCATCGACGTGTCAAGTTACCCAGACGTGAACGACTTGATGCTTGCCGCCGACGTTTTGGTGACAGATTATTCGTCAATCCAGTTTGACTTTGTGAATACCGGGAAGCCGATAATCTTCCTTGTTCCCGACCTCGAGGAGTACCGAGACTCAGTTCGTGGATTCTATCTAGACTTTGAAACGACGGTACCTGGACCGATTGCTAGAACTGCTGAAGATGTGGTTGAGGTGCTTCGGGTGTTTGACGTAGTGGAGCGGAACTATGCCGAACGTTATGAAACGTTTGTGAAGAGATTTGCGCCAGACGATGACGGAGCGAGTTCAGAGCGATTTGTTGACGAGTTCCTCCAACCGTGACGTTACACATGCCGCAGGTTTTCCAACGGGAGGAGTACGCAAGACCATGAACGAGAGCATCGCGATTCGCTCGGAGGCCTCTAACTCACTGCCATCGCTAGGTTTCTTTGGCGGCACTTGGGCAGACTGCTTGATTCTTGAATTTGCTGGCAAAGTATCTTCCTTGGAGGTTCGTATCTCTGGGGGAAAGGAAGAGTTCCTCAACCTGAGGGGACTGAGCATTCGAGGCGTAAATCAGCGAGGGTTCCGTGAAGCGGGATATCGCGTGGAACAGAGTTCGCAGCGCTTTGCTAGTCAGCGCCAGCCTCAAGGACCCCACAAGCCGACTGGAATTCACACGCTGAAGGAACTTCGCCCATTCTGGAAACTGACCTGGATGGTACCGCAGGCGCTCGAAAGTATCCGCGTGTTTAACCGGCCGGATAACCTCGGCAGGCGGGCCCGTTCTATGCGTGTTACAGTCTGGGATGAACATGGAGACTCACACATCTTGTTTGACTCTGGAGCTTCCACTTTTCTTGGAGAGACGCTGGAAGTGCTGGCCTCCCTCACGGGGCGCGATTCCGCGGAAGTAGTGCAGCTCGCAACGCGAGGAGAGCAAGGGCGCAGCCAGATCGTCGCTGACATCGTTGGTTTCTTACGCTCGGTAGCGCCTACTCTTAGCAGGCAAGAGTGTCTCGCTTTGTTCGCGCTAGTGCCAACTACTCGAGCTGCGCGATCCTCGGCAGAAATGAGCTCGCACGACTGGTTTCTTCTTGCTTACCTGTTGTGTGGGCAGGTGCACGCAAACAATGCTTCGCGGTCGGGGATCTTTGCGTTCTCGGAGCTGCTCAACTCGCGGACCCGATTGGATTCATTGGAGCGGCAGTTCTCGGCAGTGACTGCGCTCCTTGGTAGTTCACCTATGTACATTGCAAAGCATGGGATTACTCCTATGCCGTTCGGGGAAGCACAACTCCAGGAAATGCATGAGCACGCCAATCGGCTAATCGCGGATTCAGCCGAAGTAGAAAGTAAAGTCTCGCTAGGGTACGGAAGCCTTTTAGGCGCTATCCGCGAAGGGGGGCCGATACCCCATGACGACGACTTTGATTTTTTTGCAACGATCACTGCAGAGACCCACCGTGATTTCGTTGAACGGCGGGAAGAATACATGCGTCATCTGGAAAATGCTGGGTGGATTGTCGAGCCGAACGGATCCTACTTCAACTTTCACGTTAAGCTGCCTGGATCAGCTATTTCGCTCGATGTGTTCGCGATCCACGTCAATGGCGATGTAGCGCATGGACACATGGAGCGAGCGAAGTGGAGAGAAATGCCATCTACTTGGTTTTCCTCGACTTCTCTGGCAACGTTCGGAGGCGCGAGTCTGCCTGTAATTGACGGTGCAACGGCGTTCCTCGAAGAAAGATATGGGAAATCCTGGCGCACTCCTGATCGTTTTCACGAATGGCGCTGGGCTCTCAATGACTAGCGCTAGGCAACTTGGGTGGTCCGGATTTAGCGGTTCTTGTGGGGTCTATTCGGGTCGAACCTGATCGAGCGATGGGGCATAGGTCCCGGTGAGGTTGTGAACACGATCTGAGGGTGTCTGACCACCGATCCTGGTATGGGGTCGATGATGATTGTAGGGATGAAGCCGGGCATCGTATCTTGCGGCCCTGGCCTCGCTATTGTCATACGTCGTCGCGTATGCCCACTCGTGCGCAAGGGTCTGGTCAAACCGCTCTACTTTCTCGCGCTGGTTTGAGGACAATACGGGCAACTGTAGCAATGCCTCGCTTCATCACCAAGTGCAGTATCAAACGCGCCAGAGCTGCATGGCGATCCGTTGCCGGTCAAGGCTTCACGTTCCTCGATACCTGCGTTCTCAAGAGCATTCGTGCTCGTTCTCAGAATCGGGCGGCGGTCTCCTATCGTTCATCCCTCTCACTATCTCGGAATACCCGAGCCGGGAGTGATCATCGACGCCGTGATGCAAATCCGGTATCCGCGACAGGGACGCTCCCGCCTAAGTGCCGCTGTCTGGGCTGCCTTCGCCAGGCGGTGTGGCATCGAGCCGCGACCTTGGACTCTTCCGTTCCCCCGTCAGGAGTGATGCCGAGCTTCTTGACATCAACAAGTGCGGGGTCGCCTGGGTCTTCACGCCCGCGCCTCACTACCGGAAGGGTTGTTGGGCTGCGAGCCAGATCACTTGAGCGACGTGTGCCCCACTGGCCCAGTACCCGTGGGGTCATTTCTTGGTTGTCGCGGTCGAGACTGGGGAACCGTCCGCAGCAGGACTGATAGCTCTTCCGTGAGTGAAGGCCCCCGCGGCAATGCATTCCGTCCGGCTAAGGTGAGGGACGTACTGGCGCGGGGCAAGAAGACCGCAGGTCTGGGAATTGAGCGTGGTAGCACACGTCTTGTTGGAGGTCTTCATCTATCTCGAGTGTTCACAACGTCCCGAGGAACTACACTTAGTTCTCATTCTCCTGGAGTCGTCGTCAGAAACTCACATAGGCCAAGCGCTGTGACCCGTTCTCAAAATCCGTTGATCAGCTTCAGGGGGGCAAGAGAAGTGCTAGCCGAAAGCAGGGCCGCGAATGCCGAAGCGTGAAAATGCACTGTGTCGATATGGCTGCCGGTGTTCTCGCCCGTGTCGACATGAATCTCGAGTTTGTCTCCAATGTCTAGCGCCTCGGCAAGCTGCTTGAGCCCCTCAGTACAGTGCGGGTCATTTTGTGAGGTCAAGATAGTGCATCTTGTGATTCCATGGCGGGCTGGGACAGCTGCAAATGAATCCCAAAAAATGCTATCGACAGCGGATGAAGCTCCTGGGGCGTCGGTGCCTGCAATGGTGCGCAGTATATTCGGTCTGTTCTCGGTCAAGTAGGCTCCGACCGCGAGTTGAGGAGAGACGAGTATGAGAACGCATTGCGGAATCCTGGCGCTCACAGCCAGAGCACTCGACGCTCCCTTTGACATGCCGGCAAGAATGACTTGATCCCAGGCATAGCCTTCTTCGGCAACGTAGGCCTCGATGAACCGTGCCGTTGCAGCGAGCAGACGGCTGTCGCCCTCCAGTGCGAGATGATAGGTGAAATTGGTTGCAAACTCATCGTGGAGGAAAACAATCCTTCCGCGGTTGGTGCTCAACGCATCACCCTGCGCTCCATCAAAGTCAACCCAATGAGGTTTTGAGCGGATCGAAGTGAACAAGAAAATGATCGAAGTGTTCGCCTTCCGCTCTGGTTTGACCGAGAACGGGATTCTGATGCCGGTGCTTGTGTCTGCCCAGAACAACTCGGTTCTCAGAGCCCTAGTGAGCGCATCGCGTGTGGAGAGAATGATCTGCGACGCCGCATTCGCAAGTGAAGCAGGGGTCGTCGACTTTCTCGCCGCCGCGGAGTCGATCTGGAACCGTTCGGGCCGATCTTGCTCTCGTGTGAACCCGATGCCTTCTCTTGTGAGCGCGTCGCCTATCCGGTCGCACCAGGCAGAGTCGCGGGTGACAAGTGTTACTGGATGGCCGATCGGATCCGGGTCGACATCAAATGCTAGCGTCGGGCCGGTCCTGGGTCTCCATTCGTGAGTGCTGAGTGTCGCGCCCCAGATCTGACAGCGGGACCATCTTTGGGAGGAGAGTAGGTCTGTGAGTTGAATGTGAACCGCAAGCAGTCTTTCGGACGACTTCTCTATCTGTCCCCACCCCATCGCTAGTCTCCAACTCTATGATGAACTGTCGCAAGGAGAGCCCTGCGTGCTACTTAAAGCAAACGCCAAAACTTGCACGGTCGCGCGCTTACAGCTGAGCCTACAAGCACTTGTTGACCTCGGGACCGTCATCGACCATAAAGTGTTTGAACCTCAGTGGATGTTTCCCGACTTCGCTGCTGAGCCCTTCAGCTGCAACTAAGGACGACGGGTGGGTCTCTGGCTGCGTAGAACACCGGAGTTCTTCACGAATCCCCGAACTAATCTCTGAAAGGGCAAGCGCTGAGCAAGGGACCCAGATCCAGGTTGACCGGGCGGCGGTCAAAATTCATGTCGTTTAGCAGCGTTGACGCTGTTAACCCGGGTGCATGAAGGCGATATGGTTGCGGATCTCGAGTTTTCCCAACGCTGATCAAGTAATCCCAGTACTTAAACTCAAGTCCCTTGGGAGTGGGAGAGTCGAGCCAGGCGTTCGGGATTCCATAGGCGTCCGCGATGATCAGGCCGTGGAGCGACGTGGAAATGATTTTCTCGCAAGCAAGGAAACTGTCGAGAACTTCTTCAATATTGTCATTGCGAAGAAAAATTGGCTTTACACCAGGGATGGCATGTTTGTTCCGATTCGATTCGGACCAGCGTAGAACGATACCAAGCTCGTGGGTTTTCTCGACGTCAGGTGAATAGAACGCTGGTACGAGTAGGGCTGGGTCGCCATACACCCGAGGGCATGAAATCTTGTTTCGCTCAAGAATGTTCCGAGTTAGAGGTCCACGGACGGCCCTGTACTCAGCGTTTGTTGCAAGCTGGGAAGGCGTCTCTGTGCCAAAGGAACCGGTGCCCCAAACGATGCTCTCGTTTCCGGCGTGACTAAGGATCGATCCGATGGATAGATATGAGCGAGAGTGCCTCGCTGCAAATGAAACTGGTTTTCCAGAGATGTGTTGGGCTAGCCAGGGGGATAAGGCATCGCCAAAATTCGGCTTGATGTCCCACCAATGCAAGGGAATCTGGCCTTCTGTCTCCAGCTTCACTGTGCTTCTCCCTCTGGTTGCATGATCGACGATCTTCATCGCTTCCCGAACTAGATTCTATCCTATGGATTAGCTGAGAGTCTCCAGTTCGTTGCGTCGTCAGCGTAGGTTGTGTCGTGTGTAGTTTGGACTTTGCCTAGCGCAGATAGATATCAGGGTGACCGGCATAGAGCTCGGTGAAGGTGCAGCCAGCCTCAAAACGAGTCTGCGGCGTTAGACCTTAATCCACGGTAGCTGCTTTGAAATGCCTTTGCATCTGGTTACACAAGCCGGTACGCGAGCCCCATGTATTTTCGTTCCGAGGAGATGCTTGAGTAGTCGGTCACCACGACTGTGGCTGCTCCAAAGATCTCATATGAAGTCAAACCAATGCACCGCAGGGCCTCATTTGTAAAAACTATTGCGTTGATGTTCTCAAAAGAAGTCTCGTCTCTCGGGTGTGGTTTGACTACGATGCGCGCACCGAAAGCTGTTGCAAGCTGGGAGATTGCCTCCGGTATCGCGGGCCGGTGCGAATCGAACGGGCTGCCGCTCACTCGAACCTCGCGCCCGCGCCGAGTCACTCTATACGTCGGCGCCCAAACGACGAGCGGCTTCGTCGGGTCCAGCCCAAGCTTCTCAAGTATCGAGGTGTCCCCGACAGACCTGCGCATAATCTCGAGGCGCGGCATATACTCGATCACCTCGGTGTCGGGCGGTAGTTTGTACTCCTTGAGCTGCTGTTCGACCCACTGTGGCGTGATCGAGGCGAGCACGTTCGTTGGTGCGCGGAAGGTCGTGTCTGGCTTGGGGCCGCTGCCGTGCGTGAGGTGAACGTGGCGCCGCTTCTTCGAGAAGTCTCGCCCGGGAAGCAGCACGTGCGTGGAGTACGTATCGCGGCTGCGACGGTACGCGCCGAGCAGCGCCCGGTAGCTGAGCTTCCGGTACTCCAGCTGCGGAGGCATCTCGAGTTCGAGGCGTCGCGCTGCCATGCCAACGGCAATACGAGAGATCTCGGGCGACGGGGTGACGAGCACGATGCGGTCGAACTCCCCACTGTCGCCGAGGAACACCGCCTGCACTGTGGCGTTCTCTTCATCTGCGTTGAGCGTGACGATCGCCGCATGACGAGGTTGCGGCCGAGTCATGGAGAGCGTCGCCGTCGTGATGATTGAGCGAGCCTCGCGAACAGCTCGCCCCCATCCTCTGGAGACTAGGTGCCCGCGGCGCAGGCGGGCGAGGAGGGTCTCGGGCATAGCGAGTTACTTCTTCTTTGGGGCGATGATCTTGAGCGCCTCGTCGAGCGAGCCGTCGTGAACCTTGCGCCCACGCTCGAGCACAATCCCGCGGTCGCAAAGCTTTTTGAGCTGAGCAGCGCTATGGCTGACGATGAACATCGTTTTGCCCTGTTCTTTGAGCTCTTTGAGCTTGGTGTTGCATTTCGCCTGAAACTCAGCGTCGCCCACCGACAATACCTCGTCTACAAGCAGAACGTCGAGTTCCGTGTGAATAGCAACTGAGAAGCCAAGCCGCGCATACATGCCGGAGGAGTAGCGCTTCACCTCGGTATCGATGAAGCCGGCGAGCTCCGAGAATTCGACGATCTGGTCGAAGCGCTCGTCGGTCTCCTTCTTCGTCATGCCAAGAATCGATGCGTTCATGTAGATGTTCTCGCGCCCCGTGAGCTCGGGGTGGAAGCCAGCCCCGACCTCGAGCAGGCCCGCGATGCGCCCCCGCACACGGATCCAGCCGTCGCTCGGGCGGAGCACGCCCGACAGTAGCTTGAGCGTCGTCGACTTGCCTGAGCCGTTCTTGCCCATGAGCGCGACGGCCTCACCCGGCCGTACCTCGAAGCTCAGCCCGTTGACGGCGGTGAACTCCTCGGCGATCGTGCGCCGCTGCACGGCGTCCATCACCGTCCGCTTGAGCGAGCGCGCGTGACGCAACTTGAACCGCTTCGAGACGTCTTCGAAGACGATCATCGGGTCTTGGTCGTCAGAGATTCTGGGCAAAATCACCCTCCAGTTTGCGGAATACGACCTGGCCGAGCAGCAGCGTGCCGAGCGCGATACCAAAGCCCCCGATTGTGTTGGTCAGTAGGAAGTCTGGTGTGCTCGGTTCGAGGACAGCCGGTGCCCAAAACGACAGGTGGAAGAGCTCCACAGACACCGACACTGGATTCACCATGTAGAGCTGATAGATCCACGCCGGCAAGACGTCTCGCATGCGCTCATGCAAGTAGAGAACCGGTGACATCCAGATCGCGAACATTAGCAGCACGTCGATGATGTTCTTTGCGTCTCTGAACGCTACGTTGATGGCCCCAAAGAAGAGGCCAAGCCCGAGAGTGAACATGAGGACGATTAAGAGAGCGAGGAGCACGTATAGAGGGGTAAGCCAACTTGTGACCCGCACACCATAGATTGCACTCACGATGATGAGCAGTATGAGTTGCGGTAGGAAGTGAATGAAAGCTGAACCCACTGCAGAAACGGGAAACAGTTCGCGAGGCAAGTAGATCTTTTTCACGAGCGAGGAGTTCGCGGTGATCGAGTTGGTTGCAGCTCGAGTAGCCTCGCCGTAGAAGTTGAGCAGAATGATTCCCGAGAAGAGATACAGCGGGAAAAGCTCGATACCGCGATCTACTCCAAGGACGATTCCGATCATGAAGAAATACATGAAGAATTGGATCGCGGGCTTCACGTACGACCAGCCCCAGCCCATCACCGAGCCGTAGTACCTGGTTGAGGTGCCCCGCTTCAGCAGCATCGCCAGTAGATGCGGATAACGGAATGTATCGAGTAGCCAGCGGCTGTCGCCCGGTGCCCGATAGCGCGCGTCGTCGAGCGGGGAGAGTTTCGGGCGCGACGCAGCGCGCCGCTCACCGCCCTGCACCACGCGCACGGGCTGGGTGTCGTCAAGCGTCATTCAGCGTCTCCCAATTCCACGGTACTTCCATCCGGCGGCCGACCACGCTTCGCGGTCAAGGCAGTTACGCCCGTCAAACACGGTGCGGCCCGCAACAAGCGCTCCCGCGCGGACGGGGTCGAGCAGTCGGTACTCGGCCCACTCGGTAGCGAGGACAAGGCACTCTGCGTCGCGGAGCGCGTGGTCGAGGCTCGCCTCAAGGCTCAGCTCAGGATACCGGCCGGCCACGTTCGGCAGCGCTGCCGGGTCGGTCAGGGTCACTATTGAACCAAGTCTGTGCAGCGCGCGGGCGATATCGATCGCGGGAGAGTCACGAATGTCGTCAGACTCAGGCTTAAAGGCGGCACCGAGCACGGTGACGCGGCGGCCCACAACGCTGCCACCGAAGTGCTCAGCGACAGCCTCTACGATGCGCGCGCGCTGCCCGAGGTTGATCTCGTCGACCTGGGCGAGCAGCGCAGCCGGAGCGGCAGCGCCGAGCTCGGTCGCGCGGGCCGCGAACGCGCGGATGTCCTTCGGTAGGCAGCCGCCTCCGAATCCGATGCCGGCGCGGAGATAGTGCGGGCCGATCCTCTCGTCGTGACCGAGCGCCTCGGCGAGACCAACAACGTCTGCGCCGGCCCGCTCGGCGACATCGGCCATCGCGTTCATGAACGAGATGCGGGTGGCAAGGTACGCGTTCGCGGCACCCTTGACGAGCTCTGCGGTGGGCAGGTCGGTCACGACGAGGGGCGTTCCAAGCTCGAGCATCGTCGCGTATGCCCGACGGAGCATGTTGAGGGCGCCAGAGGAGCCGGCGGATGCAGACGGCCCGCTTTCCTCAACTGCAGACACCCCGACCACGATGCGGTCGGGCGAGAGGCTGTCGGCGATCGCGCGCCCCTCCCGCAGGAACTCGGGGTTCCACACGAGCGTCGCGCCCGCGCCCTCAACGAGGCCCGAGAGCCGCGCTGCCGTGCCCACGGGAACCGTCGACTTGCCGGCCACGACCGACCCCGGCCGAAGGTGGGGGATGAGCACCTCGGTCGCGCTGAACAGCGCGCGAAGGTCTGCCGCATCGCTGCCCTCAGACTGGGGCGTGCCAACGCACACGAAATGCAGGTCAGCAGTGGCCGCCACCGCGATGTCCGTCGAGAACCGCAGGCGGCCCGACGCGAGGCCCGCGGTCAGCCGCTCGGGCAACCCCGGTTCAAAGAACGGTGCCTCGCCTGAGGCAAGCAGCGCGATGCGCTCGTCAGAGACGTCGATGCCGACGACGTCGTGCCCGAGCGCGGCCATCGCCACCGCGTGCACGGTGCCGAGGTAGCCGCAGCCGATCACCGAGATACTCAGCGGGGTCGTGGGACCGCTCATGATGCGCCTCCGTCCGACAACGCCGCTGCACCGGGCGCGGCGACCTCACTAGCGGCGTCGGACACGTCGGACACGTCGGACGCATCGGCGCCGACCGCCCCAAGCGCCTTCCGCGCAGCGGCGAGCCCCGTACGCTGCTCCCGCGCTCGATCCGACCGCACCGTTCCCATCGATGCGACGAGATCCTCCCGCCGCGCCGCGAGCTCGCGCACCCCCGCCGCGATCTGTTCGGCCTCGGGCTCCGTGTAGAGCGCGCTGTCGCCGTAGAAGCCGCGCAGCTCGGGGAAGTCGCTCGTGAGCTGTGGGACGCCGGCGCCGAACGCCTCGTACCCTGCCCGCTGCATCGTGTGCGCGCGGGTTGTGAGCGCGACGACGCCGAGCGCGCCCCGCACGAGCGCGGCGTACTCCGCCTCGCTCACGAACCCGGTGAACGTGACGTTCGGGGGAGCCGCGGAAGCGACGTGCGCGGGCGCTCTGCCCGTCAGCTTCCACTCTGTCTCGGGAGTGAGCGCCGCCGCGGCGAGGATCGCTGCCACAGGCTCGTCATTCGCGTAGCTCAGCGGGCACAGCACATAGGCGCTGGGGCTGGCAACAGGGGAGGCCGCAGCAGCAGCAGCCCCAGCCTCCGCCGCAGCAACCGCGGGCCCCTCAACCACATCGTGCAGCACGATCGCGGGCACCCCGGCCCGCTCGCACACCTCTCGCAGGTGCGCGCCCGTGACGATCGCGGTGCCGCCGATCCTGCGCATGAACCACAGCGACGGGCGTAGCGCCCACGCCCACTTCGGGTCGAGGAAGAAGCCCGTGTGCAGATCGAAGACGAGGCGCTCGGGGCGCCTCCTCCCACCGACAAGCGCGAGCAGCGCGGGCGCGGGCGGCAGCATGAGCGCGACGCTCGGGGGCCGCTCTTCGCGGAGGATCCTGCGGGTCGCCCGCACCTGCCTGACGTACCTGCCGAGTAGCCCGAGCCGCGAGGGCAGATAGATGTAACGCGGCTCGAGGCCGAGCGCCGGAGCGAGGTCGGCGGTGCGGCCGTTCTGCCTCGTCCAACTGATGAAGACGCCGCTCACCCGATCGCCCCCGCGAGCTGCGTGCGGTGCGCGGCGGCGGCGAGCAGGTGCTCGCGCGAGAGCTCCTCGACTGCGTGCGGGTCCCCGACCCGTGAGTCCCTGAGCAGCTGCCAGATCTGCAGCTGGTGGTCGTCGACGTGTTCCCCGTGCTGTTTGCGGCGCGGCACGACGACGGGCGAGATCCCTTCGCCGAGCAGTTGCAAGATCGTGCCGACGCCCGAGTGCGTGATCACGACGTCGGCTGCGCGCGCCTCGGCGAGGAGGTCGGCGGTGTCCATGAGCGCGTGCGCATCCCCGGGAAGCCCCGCGCGGGCCGTTTCGCCGAGTTGCCACGTGATGGTGTCGTCCTCGCCGGTGATCTCAAGGATCCTGTCAACGAGCCTGTCGAATCGGTACGGGCGGATCGTGCCGAGCGTGACGAGGATGCGGAGCGGCCGATCCTCATGCAGCGCCTCGTCCGCGAGCTCCCGCGTGAACCCGCGCATGACCGATTCTGTCTGCGGCCAGGCCTTCGACGCCCACCCCGCGTGCTGCGTGTAGGTCTCCGCGAGCCGCAGGCCGCGCACGAGTCGCCCGGTGAGCGAGGGTCCATTCGTGCGCGAGACGCTCTCGATGTAGCGGCGAGGGATCCCGTGGGTCTTCGCCCAGAGGAACGCCGACGCGGCGAGTGCGGCCCCGGTCGAGACGACGCCGTCAAAGGAGGCCGGATCGAGCGAGTCTGCGAGCACGCGGCGGGCCCGCAGCGTGCCGGCAACGTCGCGGGGCGCGATGTAGTCGACCCAGACGACGCGCTCGCCCGCGAGCATGCTGCGGCTCTGCGGCGAGTCGAACGTGACCCACGTTGCCTCGTCGCCCACACCGGCGGCCCGGGCGAAGGTGCTGAGCTGCGTGAGATGGCCGCCGGTTGAAGCGGCGAGCAGCAGGCGCGGGCTGGCCGTGCCAGGTGCGCCTGTCGCGGTGCCGCCTGAACGGCTACCGCTGGTCGCGGTGCCGTCGAAGCCGCCGAGCGGGGAGAGAAGTCGCTGTGTCATCAGTACGCACCATCGCCCTTCGCGACCGCCCGGATGGTCCGCCAGAGGATGAGCAGGTCACCGACCATCGACCAATTCTCGACGTAGTAGAGGTCGAGGCGCACGCTCTCATCCCAGTCGAGGTTCGAACGACCGCTCACCTGCCAGAGCCCGCTCACACCGGGGCGTACGAACATGCGCCGGTGCATCCACTCCTCGTAGCCGTCGGCTTCCTGCGGCAGGGGTGGGCGGGGGCCAACGAGCGACATATCGCCCCTCAGCACGTTGAATAGTTGGGGCAGCTCGTCGAGACTGTGGCGCCTGATGAACTTGCCGAACTTCGTCACTCGCGGGTCCTCGCGCATCTTGAACAGCACGCCGTTGCCGTCGCTCTGGTCGAGGAGTCCGACGAGCTGCTGCTCAGCGTCGACGTGCATCGAGCGGAACTTGTACATCGTGAACGGGCTGCCGCGCAGGCCGAGGCGCTGCTGCGGGAAGAACACGGGGCCGGGGCTGTCGACGCGGATGAGTAGCGGGATAAGGATGAGGATCGGGCTCGTGATGATGATGCCGACGATCGAACCGACGATGTCGAGCGCGCGCTTCGCGAGGTAGCGCCAGCCCTGAAATTGCGGCGATTCGACGTGGATCAGCGGGAGGCCGGCGACGGGACGGGTGTGGATGCGCGGGCCCGCGACATCCATGAGCGCCGTCGCGACGATGAGCTTCACGCCCATCGGTTCGAGCTCCCACCCGAGCCGCTTGAGTCTGCGCGGTGTGAGCGCGTCGGCGCTCGTGACGATGAGCGTGTCCGTCTCGAATCGCTCGATGGTGCCGAGCAGATTCTTGTACGTGTCGACGACGGTCACACCGGGGAGGAGATCTGGCGCCTCCGGGTCGGTCGTGACGACGCCGACGATGTCGAAGCCAGCAAGCGTGTTCGACCGGAGCAGTCGTGCGACGTCGCTCGACTTGCGCCGCTCGCCGACGAGCAGCGTGCGGTACGAGTTGCGCTTGCGCCTGCGCTGCTGGTGCAAGCGCTTCCGCCAGGCCCAGCGGCCGAGGAGCAAGAGCACAATGCCCGAGCCGCCCGCGACGAGCAGAAATGAGCGCTGGGGTGCGAGGTCGACGAGATACAGGAAGAGCGTGAGGAGTCCGAGCGTCGAGAGGCTCGCGGTGAGCACCCGGTTGTACTCCTCTGCCCCCGTGCCGAACACAGCGGGGCGGCGGGAGTCGTGCACGCCGAGGGCGAGGATCCAGATGAGCCAGTAGGCGAGCGCGATCGCGGCGCTGCCGAGCGCGTAGCTCTGCTCCGTGAACGGGGTGCCGATTGGGGCGCGGCGGAACATGTGCGACGCGACGCTGGCTCCGGTGGCGACGGCGACGGTGACGACCGCGGCGTCAGTCCAGACGAGTTTTCGCGAGTACCGGAGCTCCCACGAGGGTACCGTCGACCGCAAACGGGTGCCTGCGGTCGCGGTCAACGATTAACTCCCCAAGGTGAATAACGGGAGGCCCCCCAGCCCTGCCACCGTCATCGTTCGGTAATAGATGATTCATAAGCATATCGAAGTGATGTCGGTATAGTAAAGTTGCTTTTCCTTTTGTTAACGCATTGGTTCTCGTGGGGAAGTTAAGGGGTATTCTGCTCTGGAGGTGAGGAAGCTGGCGCTTCGACGCAGCACACGTGGTCACGCAAGTGACGGAGAAAGTACCCAGTCGCCGAGGGTTCTCGCGCGCCGCCGCCGGGTCACTTCGAATGCCCTCACCACCTCCCTCGCCGTCGTCGCCGTGCTGCTCACGACGGGCGGGATCGCTGCGCCTCAGGTGCTCTACGCCCGGGAGGCCGCGAACTTCCACGAGCTCGCAGACCAGGTGAACGCCGAGGCCGAGAAGGCCGCCGCGCTCGCGATGCAGGCGGGCTCTGAGGAGCTGCTGCTCGAACTGCGCTCCGCTGAGGTGCACGGGCTGCCCGCGAAACTCACCGCGCTGACGAAGCCGGCAGACGGGCCGCTGAGCGCCGACTTCAAGCGTGCGATGGGCGCGGCAAACGCCGAGCTCGTGTCTGCGATCGCCGTCGACGAGGTCTCGAAGGGCCATGCCGATGCCGCCAAGAAAGCCCTCACCGCGCGTGAGGCTGAGGAGCCTGACCCGCAGACCTGGTTCGACGTCGACTCAGAGCTGCTCGCGTTCTACGCTGACATCTCGCCGGAGGGCGTCGACACCGTCGATACCTCGGGTACAGTCACCCTCGAGCGCGTGCAGCAGACGAAGCGCCTGCACACCGAAAACGCGAAGCTCTCGGAAGAATATGCGGAGTCCGTCGCTGAGTTCTCCGGGGAGAACGATGCGCTCCTCGGCGCGCTCGCGAAGATCCAGGGGCTCGCGACGGCCGAGGCGCTGAGGGTCTCGACGGTGGCGATCGACGAACTCGCAAAGCGCGACGCCGAGGCTGAGGCCGCGGGCCTCGATCCCGAGGCAGAGCGGACCGACGAGGCGAAGCAGCTGCTCGCTGTCGCGACCGAGCTGCGCGACCGTGCGAAGGCGACGCTGTTCGTGCTCGATTCCGAGGGCAAGGTCGTCGGCTACCCCGAAGGGGCGCAGCCAGCTGAGGGCGCCATGCGCATCCCCGGCGGTCCGGTCGTGCGCATGCGTTACGTCATGCCGAAGCTGCAGAAATTCGTGAGCGCCTACGAGGCTGACCGGAAGGCGGCTGAGGAGTCCGCGGCAGAGCGCGCGGCAGCCGAGGCCGCCGCTGCGGAGGCCGCTGCCCGGGCTGAGGTAGCGGCAGTCGAAGGCGGCGCGGTCGACCAGGGGTCGGGCGAGCAGCCACAGCCCGGGGGCACTCAGCCGAACCCGCCGGTCACGACACCGCCCGTGACGACGCCGACGCCAGATCCTGGCCCGGGCACCGGCGAGACTGGTGGCGGCGACCTGGGTGGCGCGGACGGTTCCGGCGCCGCTGGCGGCGGCGTCTCCTAACCCTCGAATTCCTGTGCGGCACCCCTGAACGGAGTTCCCGCGGGCCAGTATCTTGACGTCGAGATAAATCTAGGCGGCATCGGCTAGACTGGAACGCGGAAATTTGATCGTTGAAACAGGGAGTTACGTTGGCGAAGATCAAGGTTGAAGGCACCGTCGTTGAGCTCGACGGCGACGAGATGACACGAATCATCTGGCAGTTCATCAAGGATCGGCTGATCCACCCGTACCTCGACGTCACGCTCGAGTACTACGACCTCGGCATGGAGCACCGTGACGCCACCGACGATCAGGTGACGATCGACGCCGCGCACGCTATCCAGAAGCACGGCGTTGGCGTGAAGTGCGCGACGATCACGCCCGACGAGGCACGCGTCGAAGAGTTCGGCCTGAAGAAGATGTGGAAGAGCCCGAACGGCACGATTCGTAACATCCTCGGCGGCGTCATCTTCCGCGAGCCGATCATCATCTCGAACATCCCCCGCCTCGTGCCGGGCTGGAACAAGCCGATCATCATCGGCCGCCACGCGTTCGGCGACCAGTACCGCGCAACCGACTTCCGCTTCGCCGGCGAGGGCACCCTCACCGTCGAGTTCGCGCCGAAGGACGGCGGCGAGCCCCAGAAGTTCGAGGTCTACCAGGCCCCGGGCGACGGCATCGCACAGGTGCAGTACAACCTCGACGCGTCGATCATCGACTTCGCGCGCGCTTCGCTGAACTACGGTCTCTCGCGCAACTACCCCGTCTACCTCTCGACGAAGAACACCATCCTCAAGGCGTACGACGGCCGCTTCAAGGACATCTTCCAGGAGATCTTCGACACCGAGTTCAAGGAGCAGTTCGAGGCTGCCGGCCTCACCTACGAGCACCGCCTCATCGACGACATGGTCGCTTCGGCCATGAAGTGGGAGGGCGGCTACGTCTGGGCCTGCAAGAACTACGACGGCGACGTCCAGTCCGACACCGTCGCGCAGGGCTTCGGCTCGCTCGGCCTCATGACCTCCGTGCTCGCAACGCCGGACGGAAAGGTCGTTGAGGCAGAGGCAGCTCACGGCACCGTGACCCGCCACTACCGCCAGCACCAGCAGGGCAAACCGACCTCGACGAACCCGATCGCGTCGATCTTCGCCTGGACCCGTGGGCTCGCGCACCGCGGCAAGCTCGACAACAACCAGGAGCTCATCGACTTCTCGCACACCCTCGAGGACGTCGTCATCAAGACCGTTGAGTCGGGCAAGATGACCAAGGACCTCGCGCTGCTCGTCGGCCCCGAGCAGGGGTACCAGACGACCGAGGAGTTCCTCGCGTCGATCGACGAGAACCTGCAGGCGCGTCTCGCCTAAGCAGTGATCGAGCTCACTCGCTGAGCTGAGGGGGTCGGCGCCTTTGGCGCCGGCCCCCTTTGCTGTGCTCCCGGCCTGGCCCGCCCCGCCACCCAGGCCTGTCCCGCCACCCCAGCCCCGGCCCGCCGGCTCAGCCGCCACCGCTCCCCAAATTCCCCAAACCACTCCAATTGCGCAGGGTATTTGAGGCGGTTTCAGGGAGTTAGTGCAACACCAGCCAATAGTTCGTTCAGTTTCTCACGAGGCGTCGCCCACCCCAACGTTTCCCGTGGCCGATCATTCAACATGCGCTGCATGTCCGCCAACTCCCCATCCGTGACCGTGTTGAAGTTCGTTCCCTTGGGATAGAAATCACGCACGAGCCCGTTGTAGTTCTCGTTACTGCCACGCTGCCAGGGCGAGTGCGGGTCACAGAAAAACACTCGGCACCCCGTCGCGACACTGAACTTCACGTGCTGCGCCATCTCCGCACCCTGATCCCACGTGATCGTCTCTCGTAACGCCTGCGGCAGCCCCGAGATCATGGCCTGTAACACCTCGATCACGGTCTCAGAGTCACGCCGCCCCGGAAGCCGACCCACCAGCCCATACCGGGTGCTCCGCTCCACGAGCGTCACGATCCCGGAGTTGTGCGGCCCCACCACCAGGTCTCCTTCCCAATGCCCAGGCACAGCCCGATCCTCAACGGCTGCTGGCCGGTCACTCAGCCTCGCCCCTGCAAGCCACGAGCGTTGCGGACGCGGCGGAAGCTTCGACCTGGGCTTCCGGGTCGTCCTGCCAGACCGGACTGCTTTCTCAACAGTCAACTCATGCCGGAGCGCTCCCTTGCCCTGCACGTAGAGTGCCTGATAGATCGTCTCGTGGGACACACGCATTTCCTGACAGTCCGGGAAGTCAACCAGCAAGCGCTTGGAGACTTGCCGGGGTGAGTGTTTCTCGTTTAATCGTGCCACGACTTCCGCGCGAAGGCGGGTGTGATCGAGCTTGTGTGGTCTCGGACGGGGTCTTCTCGCTTTTGCGTGGAAGTGCGCGACGTCCGCGCTGTATTGTCTGCCGTGCCGCCCGTCCATGATCGATGCCCGCTGGAGCTCGCGAGACACAGTCGACGGAGCGACCGCGAGTTCTTTCGCGATGCTCCGCAGTGACAGTGGCGGCTGCATGCTTCGCGCGGCCTGGATAAAGGCCCGATCCGGGAGCGTGAGGCGATGGTAGGAGGATCCGGGCGTGCGGGTGTCCTGGTCAAGGGTGTCAGGCTCGGGATGGATACGTGGACGCCCTGGGGTGAGAGTCATGCCTGCAATTTTTGCCCAGCTCTTCACATTTTCCCGGCTGAGAGCGAGTGTTTGGGCCGCGTGTTGCATCGTGTGTCCGCGGGTGATCAACGCGTAGACCGCGAGTCGGGTTTCCCAGGGATGGCGTACACCCATGTTGGTTCCGTTCAAGGTTCAGGGTGTTGCACTAGCAACCTGAAACCACCTGAGGTCCACGGGCGAATTTGGGGCGGAACGAGAGCTTCCCCGGGCCCCAGGCCCCTGCCTCCAAGCCCGCCGACATTCCAGTCAGCCCGCCACACCGAGTTCCGGGCTACCATCAAGGCATGTCAGCGACGACAGACGAGGCAGCAGACTCAGCAGACTCAGCCGAGACAATCGGATTTAACCCACCCAGCCGGCGAACGGCCCTCATCACCGGGGCAAGTTCCGGCCTCGGGGAGGAATACGCGGCTCAGCTCGCCGCCCGCGGCGAGAACCTTGTACTCGTTGCGCGAGACGGCCATGCTCTTGAAGCACTCGCCGCGCGCCTCCGGGCGACGCACGGTGTGGCGGTCGAGGTGCTCGCTGTCGACCTACACGACCCGAATGGGGTGAGCCGCGTCACCGCCAGGCTCGAGGCACGAGCCAACCCAGTCAGCATCCTCGTGAACAACGCGGGGTTTGGTCTGCCCCTCGAGTTCGAATCGAACGACATCGAGGCCGAGGCCCGTCACCTGCGCCTTCACAACGAGGTTCCGATGCGGCTCATGCACGCCGCGCTGCGGGGCATGCTCGAACGGGGGAGCGGTCGGATTCTCAACGTCGCCTCAGTCGCAGCATTCATCCCGCGCAGCACGTATTCGGCGGTGAAGCAGTGGCTCGTCACGTTCTCGCGCTGGGCCAATGGGCGCTACCGCGGGCGCGGGGTCACGGTCACGGCGGTGTGCCCCGGCTACACGCACACGAACTTCCACGAACGGCTCGGCCTCCCTCCCGGCGAGGAAGGGATTCCGGGGTGGATGTGGCTCGACGCGCCCAGGGTTGTGGCCGAGTCGCTGAGGGACCTCGAACGCGGCAAAGCTGTGTCGGTCCCCTCGCTGAAGTACAAGCTCATCGTCGCAGTCGCTCGAATTGCCCCGCCAGGCCTGGCCGCGCGCATGGGGGAGCGTGGCCGCTGAGCATTGCCGCTAAGCACTGCCGCCGTGCGCTTGCCGCTGAGCGCGGGCTGCCCCCCTAGGGCCCAACGCCCCTCCTCGATCATCCTCTCCTCCCCAAATACTCCCCGCACCCCCAATTTCTAGAGGTATTTGGGGCGCACTAGAAGATTTGAGGCGCAGCGGTGTGGGCAGCAGCCGGCACGGTCGGCCGCAAGCCCCTCGCGCACAGAACGCGCACAGAACGCGCACAGAGAGGGCGCAGAGAAGGCACCGCGCGCTCACTATAGTTGAGAGAGCACGCGCGGCCCGGGGGCCCGGGTCGGCAGCGCCGGATCCCGCAACCCCACACGGCCGCGCCCACGGCAGAGCAGCCCGCAGGGGCGCCCGCCCCACGGTGGCGCGACGCCACTCGCGGTCAGAACGCACACAAAGGAGTTTCTGGTGAGCTTTTTCATCGGTAAGGATCAGGCACACTCGGGTTTTTCGGCCGAGGATGAGCCCGCGCTGAGGGTCGATCCCGGCACCGGTGAGCACATCCAGTTCGAGACGTCAGACTGCTCCTACGCCGAGACCGCCGAGAAGGGCAGCAGCGATAACCTGACGTCGCTCATGAACCCGATTACCGGTCCCGTCTACGTGAACGGCGCGGAGCCCGGCGACACCCTCATCATCGACATCGTTGACATCACGCTTGGCGACTTCGGCTGGTCTGGCTACTTCCACGGTGCGGGCGCCCTCGCCGGCGTCATGGGTGACGAGCCGTACATGCGCCAGGTGCCGATCTCTGACGGCATGGTGCACCTCACCGACACGATTTCGGTGCCCGCCCGCCCGATGGTCGGCTGTTTCGGCACGGCGCCCGCCACGGGCCGCAACTCGTCGATGGCACCCGTCTACTCCGAGGGCGGCAACCTCGACCTCACCTACGCGGGCATCGGCAGCCGGCTGTACCTCCCCGTCAGAGTCGCAGGCGCGTACCTCGGCCTCGGCGATATCCACGCGGTTATGGCTGAGGGCGAGGCATCCGATGTCGCGATCGAGGCCGCCGGCACCATCACCGCCACGGTGTCGCTCACGAAGGACTTTTCCGTCTCCGGCCCCGCGATCGAGACCGAGACCGAAGTCATCTTTGTTGGCCTCGGCGACACCATCCAGGAGTCGCTCGCGAACGGCTACCAGCGCGCCTTCCGCTTCCTGACGACCCAGCATGGCTTCAGTCGCGGTGACGCGTTCACCGTCATGAGCGCGATGGTGAACTCCGCGCTCGGCGGGCCAGCGGGCTCCGCCGAGGTCCCTGCGGGCTCCCCGCTCGCGGCCGGATCGATCACGACCCACCACGTGCCGAAGTCGATCCTGCGCCCCGCGGCGTAGAACGACCGCAGTCCAGACCGACCGCGGCCCAGAGCGACCGCAGCCCTGCCCCCGACTCTTCCGACCCCGGTCTGATGCGTCCGTGCCCGAGCGGAACCTAGACTTGGCGCATGGAGACAGCTCGGCCGAAGTGGCGCACGCGCGCGTGGCTCGATGCGGGAGTCGTGTTCCTGCTCATCGCGATCCTGCTCGCGACCCTGTCGTCCGAGGACGAGACGGTGAAAACCGCCATCGGGTATGTGACGCTCGCCGTGATCGTGGGTGGCCTCTGGGTGACGATCGCTCGCGTGCGCAGACAGCGCCGCGCTTACGAGCAGGAGCTCGCGGACTGGGCAACTGAACGGGCGGCGCAGGCGGAGCGACTCAGGATCGCCGCAGACCTCCACGACCTCGTGTCGCACGGGCTCGGCGCGATCACGGTCCGCGCGGCGGCGGCCCGGAGCGTCGACGTCACCGGCCAGTCTGCGCTCGCCGAGCGCGAGCGAGCGCTGGGCGATATCGAGCAGGTGAGCCGTGAGACCACGACCGAGCTGCGCCGCATGCTCGCGGTGCTGCGCGAGCCAGGGACCGCCCCGCTCCGCCCCGCCGAGACGCTCGCCGACCTTCCCGCGATCATCGCCGAGGCGCGGGCGGCTGGCCTGACCATTGAGCTCGAGGCTCCCGGGCAGGATCCCGTTGCGGGCGGCCCTGTCGCGGGAGGCCCAGTTGCTCAGGCCTCGCAGGGGGCACAGCTCACGGCCTGCGCGATCGTGCGCGAAGCGCTCGCGAACGCGCTGCGCCACGCGGGTCCGTGCGCGGCGACGGTCAGCGTTCGTCGTGAGCGCGATGCCCTCGAAGTTCGCGTGTGCAATGACGGGCCGCGGGGGGAGTGGCGCGCAGCGCCGGGCGCAGGGCACGGGCTGAACGGGTTGCGAGAGCGGGTCGCCGCACTTGGCGGAGCGCTCGAGGCCGGACCGAGCGGCGCGGGCTTTCACGTCGTCGCGCGAATCCCGGACCCGGAGGTGCAGGGATGACCGGAACCGATGCCCGAGCGATTCGGGTCGTCATCGCCGACGACCAGGCGCTCTTGCGCAGCAGCCTTGAGCTGATTCTCGGCGGCGCACCCGATATCGACGTCGTCGGCCTCGCCGGTACCGGAGCGGAGGCCATCGCCCAGGCTCGTGAGCTCGCTCCCGACGTGGTGCTCATGGACATCCGCATGCCCGGCGGGGATGGGATCGAGGCGACGGCAGCCATCGCCGCCGACGAGGCGCTCGCCGCAACGCGGGTACTCGTGCTCTCGATGTTTGAACTCGACGAGTACGTCTATGGCGCGCTTCGCGCTGGTGCGAGCGGGTTCCTGCTGAAGGATGCGCACCCTGACGAGCTCCGCGAGGCGATCCGGCGCACCCACCAGGGCGAGTCGCTCTTCGCCCCAACTATCCTCGGCAGCCTCATCGCGCACTTCCTCGGGGCCGCAGGCACTGCCGGAGCCACAGGAGCCGCCGGGGCAAACGGGCGGGCGGGCGCCTCGGCCCGCGGCGCGCTCGACCGACTCACCTCGCGGGAGCACGAGGTGCTCGTGCTCGTCGCGCGCGGGCTGTCGAACGACGAGATTGCCGCGGAGTTCACAATCTCGGTGAAGACCGTCAAGACACACATCGGCAGCCTGCTGTCGAAGCTGCACGCCCGCGACCGGGCGCAGCTCGTCATCGCCGCGTACGAAGGCGGTGCGGTGGGCGGCTAGCCCTCTGCCCGCCCGATCTTCCAGTAGCCCATAAAGGCGACGGCCTTTCGGTCGATCCCGAGGTCGCGCACGAGGTGGCGGCGCATCCGGGTGACGACGCCCGCCTCGCCCGCGAGCCACGCGTAGTCCTCGGAGACGACGTGCTCGGGCACGTCCCACAGCACCTCGTCTGCGCCAGTAGCCTCGTCCGCGTCGGCGGTCTCCGCCGCGTCGAACTCACCAGAAGCCGGCGCCGAGCCCGGAAGTCGCCTCGCGCCCCACTCGGCGATCGCCGGCTCGAGGAACGTGCCGTGCGGGGCTCCGTCGCGCCCAAGCCAGGTCACGGTGACTCCGCTCGGGTGCGAGAGCGTGAGCGCGTCGCCAGCCTCGGGCACCTCGATGAACGCCTCGCCCGTGAAATCGTCGGGGAGCGATTCGAGGATCGCGCAGATCGCGGGAGCCGCGGTCTCGTCACCGGCGAGCAGGATCCGGCGGGCCGTGCCAGGGTTCCACTCGATCCCGCCGGCGGGCTCGTTCGCCCGCGAGTCCGGGCCGACGATGATGAGCTCGTCGCCGGGTGCCGCGGCCTGGGCCCATGCAGACGCGGGCCCCTCGGTGCCGTGCAGCACGAAGTCGATGTCGATCTCGGCGAGCTCGGGGCGCACCGCGCGGATCGTGTATGTGCGGATAGGGTTGCGCTCGTCGTCCGGTAGCTCCCGCCACTTGCGGTACCACTCGAGCATCTCCTGGCTCGGGCCGTCGAACAGCCCGAGGTCTGGGAACGTGCCGTCTGGGCGGGGGAGTAGCAGCTTGATGCGCTGGTCGAGGCCGTCGATGCCGAAGTGCTGCAGGTCGTCGCCGCCGAACGTGATCCGCGTGAAGTGGGGTGAGAGCTGCGTGATGCGCAGCACCCGGGTGAGGAAGGCGTCGTAGGGCTGGCGGTCGGTCATGCGGGTGGGCTCCTTGAAGGCGTCGGTTGGCCGGGCTGGCCGGGGTGTGGTGGCTTGCGAGAGCTGAAAGAACAGCACGAATCCACACCTACTCTATTCATCAGATCATAGTTAGGCTAGGCTTACTCAACTGTGAAAGCATCGACTCTTTGCGGCTCAGAACTGCGCCTCGGCTACCGCGGCACCGAGGTCGTGCACGGCGCAAGCCTCACGCTCCGGCCCGGCAGGGTGACGGCGCTCGTCGGCCCCAACGGCAGCGGAAAGTCGACGCTGCTCCGCGCGATCGCCAGGCTCCACGACACGAACTCCGGGGACGTAACGCTCACCGCGTCGAGCACCGAACCGAGCGCCGTGTCGAACGCCCAGCCACGCCGTGCGAGCACGCTGAGCGCCAAGGAGTTCGCCCGCGAGGTCGCGATGCTCTCGCAGTCGCGCCCCCACCCGTCAGGACTCTCAGTGCGCGACATCGTCACCTACGGCCGCCACCCGCACCGCGGGCGATTCTCGGGGCTGAGCGACCGCGACAGGGAGGCCGTGGACACCGCCCTCGAACTCACCGGGCTCGCGCAGATGGCAGACCGCTCGGCCGATCAGCTCTCCGGCGGCGAGCTGCAGCGGGTCTGGCTCGGCACCGCGCTCGCGCAAGATACCGGGGTGCTGCTGCTCGACGAACCGACGAACCACCTTGACCTCAAGCACCAGATGGACACCCTCGACCTCATCTGCGACCTCGCCGCCCGCGGCACGGCCATAGGCGTCGTGCTTCACGACCTCGACCAGGCGGCCGGCGTCGCTGACGAGGTCGTGCTGCTCGCGGGTGGCAACGTGCTCGCCGCTGGCGCCCCCGAAGACGTGCTCACTGGCGAGCACCTCTCCGCGGTGTACGGACTTCCCATCGACACCACCGTCGACGAGGAAACGAAACGCGTTCGGGTGTTCCCGCGCGCACGCCACCGGCAGCGCCCGCGCCGCCTTGAACCGGAAGTCTGCACCGCATGAGTACCACCCCCTCGACCACTCGCCGTCGCTCCCCGCGCCTCGCGCTGATCGCCGCCCCGGCGGCCGCGCTCGCGCTCGCGCTTTCGGGGTGCGGCACCACCACCGCCCCGACCGGCGAGACGGAGGTCGCCCCGGCCGCATCGATCGCCGGCTGCGAGAACGACGCGACCGCGACGAGCACGGGCGCCGTCGAACTCACCGACTCGTTCGGCCGCACCGTTAGCCTTGAAGCTCCCGCGAAGCGCGTCGCCGTGCTCGAGTGGCAGCAGATCGAAGACGTGATCACACTGTGCGTGGCGCCGGTCGCCGTGGCAGACGCCGAGGGCTTCTCAACGTGGGACACGGCGGTCGAGCTGCCGGAGGGCGCGACCGACGTCGGCTCCAGGCAAGAGCCGAACCTCGACGCGCTGTTCGGCACGAACCCCGACCTCGTGATCGTCGAGGCCTACACCGCTGACGACGAGATCATCGGCAAGCTCGAGAAATACGGCGTCCCGGTGCTCGCCACCAAGGGCGCCGACGCCGCCGACCCGATCGCGAACATGAAGAACACCTTCTCGCTCATCGCCGACGCAACCGGCCGTGAAGAGCGCGCCACCGTCGTGCTCGACGAGTTCGATGCGCACCTCGCCGAAGCGAAGGGGAGCCTCGCCGACGCGGGCCTCAAAACCACCGACTTCGTCTACTTTGACGGCTGGATCGACGGCGGCAACGTCGCGCTGCGCCCGTTCGGCCAGGGGTCGCTCATCGGCGAGATCGGCGAAGAGCTCGGCCTCACGAACGCGTGGACCGGCGAGGTCGATCCCGCCTACGGCCTCGGCCAGACCGACATCGAGGGCATGAAGGCCGTCGGCGACGCGACACTGCTGCACACCGCGACCGAGGAGAAGTCGGAAGACGAGTTCGCGAAGGCGCTTGAGACGAACCCGGTGTGGGCCGCGCTGCCCGCTGTCGCCGACGGCCGCCTCTACGCGTTCCCGACGGGTATCTGGACCTTCGGCGGCCCCCGCTCCGCGCAGCAGATCATCGACGCATACGTGTCGGTGCTCGCTGAGCCCGGCGCGGGCGAGTGACCCGCACCGCCTCCGAGCCCGCCGTCGCGGTCGCCGAGGCTGGCTCCCGCTCCCGCGCGCTCGGGGGCGGTGCCGCGATCGCGCTCACGGCGGTCGCGCTCGCACTTGTCGCGGCCTGGCACCTCTCCCAGGGCACGTCGGGCGTTGGCGCCGGCGAGCTGCTGCAGGTGCTCACGGGCGGCGGCACCGACGACGCCCGCAACGTGCTCTGGGGCTCCCGGCTGCCCCGGCTCGCGGCCGGTGTCGCGGTCGGTGTCGCGCTCGGCGTCGCGGGCGTGCTCATGCAGACGCTCGCGCGGAACCCGCTCGCGTCACCCGACACCCTCGGCGTCACCGCCGGGTCGTATCTCGCGGTCACCGCGGTCGCCGCGTTCGGGATCGCCGTGCCCCTGTGGGCCTCCGGGCTCCTGGCGTTTGCCGGGGGCCTGGCCGCCGCCGGCATTGTGCTCGGCCTCGCGGGTGGAGCCGGCACGTCGAGCACGCGGCTCGTGCTCGCCGGCTCCGCGCTCGCCCTCGCGTTCCAAGCCCTCACCTCGGCGCTTCTCATCCTGTTCCAAGAGGAGACGAAGGGCCTCCTCGCCTGGGGCAGCGGGAGCCTCGCCCAGCTGAACCTTGACGCCGCGCTCCGCGCCCTGCCGCTCATCGCGGTCGCCGTTGCGGCGGCCCTCTTGCTGTCGCACCGCCTCGACGTGTTCAGCCTGGGCGACGACCTCGCGAAGAGTCTCGGCGTTCCGCTCGGGTCTACGCGGGTGTCAGGGATCCTGCTCGCCGTAGCGCTGTCGGCGACCGCCGTCACGCTCGCCGGCCCGATCGGCTTCGTCGGCCTCTGCGCGCCGGTGCTTGCGCGGCTCCTCGCCCGATGGGTGCCGGCGCTCGAACGCCACGCGTTCAGGCTGCCCGCGGCCGGGCTCATCGGCGCGGTGCTCGTGCTTGGCGCCGACGCGGTGTTGCGCGCGGTGCTCGGGGCGGCAGCCGCGGTGTCGGTGCCGACCGGGGTGGCGACGACGCTCGCCGGCGCGATCGTGCTCGTCGTCCTCGCGCGGGGCCTCCGCGGCGGATCGACGCAGGCCGCTCGCGTGCGGGCCGCCGCGCGGAGTGCGCGGCGGTTCTGGATCACGCTCGCCGTGCTTTCTGCCGCGCTTGTCGCGGTCGTGATCCTCGGGGCGCTTGCGGGCAACACCATGCTGCGCACCGGCGACCTCGCGCTCTGGCTGCAGGGCACCGCGCCGCCGCCGATCGCGCTCGCCCTCGACGAGCGGGCGCCCCGCGTGCTCGCGGCCATCCTCGCGGGCGCGGCGCTCGCGCTCGCCGGCGGCATCACGCAGTCGATCAGTCGCAACCCGCTCGCCGACCCCGGCTTGCTGGGCATCACCGGCGGCGCGGGCCTCGGCGCGGTGCTCGTGGTCACGGGAGGGCTCGCGGGCACTGTCGGGATCACGGTGGCGGCGACGGTGGGATCCCTCCTCGCGTTCGCCCTCGTCTACGGCCTGAGCTGGCGCGGGGGCCTGAGCGCCGACAGGCTCGTGCTCATCGGCATCGGGGGCTCGGCGGGCGCGACCGCGCTCACGACGTTCTTCCTGCTGCGGGCGGACCCGTGGAACACTCCGGCGATCTACACCTGGCTCTCCGGCACCACGTACGGGCGCAGCTTCGCGCAGGTGCTGCCGGTGCTCATCGTGCTCGCGGTCGCGGTGCCGCTCGTGCTCGCCGCGCGCCGCGAGGTCGACCTCATTGCGCTCGACGAAGACACCCCGCGTGCGCTCGGCGTGCGGCTCGAGCGCACCCGGCTCGGCCTCCTCGCGCTCGCCGCCGTGCTCGCCGCCGCGAGCGTCACGGCCGTCGGCGTCGTTGGGTTCGTCGGGCTGCTCGCTCCGCACGCGGCCCGCGCGCTTGTCGGCGCTCGAACGGCGCGCTTCCTGCCGACGGCGGCGGTGCTTGGCGCGGTGCTCGTCGGTGTCGCTGATGCGGTCGGGCGCACGGTGATCGCACCCGCCCAACTACCCGCGGGGCTCATGGTCGCGCTGCTCGGGGCGCCGTACTTCGTGTGGCTGCTCTGGCGCACGCGCGACGCCTGAGTCGGAGTTCTGCGCGGTCGCCTGACCTCGGTTACCAGATTAAATATCAATCGTCGTAAAACCTGTTGATGTTTGAGTTGGTGTTGCGTACGCTGGAGACTCCTGGCGGCTCAAGCGAGAGCCTGACTGTGCGGAGAGGCGACGATGCGCTACGCGAACCAAGCTGTCGACCGGATGTCGGCGGATGAGATCCGAGAGATGCAGCAGAGGCTGCTGCTCAGGCAAATCCGATATTGCTACGACAACTCCGATTTCTACCGACAGCGGTTCGCAGAGGTCGGGGTCGAGCCTGGCGACATCCGTTCTCTCGATGACTTCTACCGTATGCCGATCCTGATGGATAAAGAGCAGGAGCGCCTGAGCCAGGCGCGCTCCCTGCGCGAGGAGGGGCACGCCTTTGGTGCCCACCTGTGCAGTAGCCCCGAGGACATCGCGATTACCGCGACGACGAGCGGCACTACTGGCCTCCCCACCTTCAGTTATACGCTTGGCAGTGACGATCTCACTCGCCTACACGCGCCCGCGGCACTCATGGTGGGCCAGGCGGGCATCGGGCGGGGCGACCGTGTGCTGTTCGCTCACGCGCTCGGCGTCTATGCAACCTCCACGCTTCTCCCGCCGCTCCGGGCCGCGGGCGTCTTGCCGATCGATGTGGATGTTCGTGGCGGGGCCGAGTCCATCCTGCGGTTCGCGGCCATGACGAGGCCCGCCGCGGCAATGATGACGCCCTCGCTCGCGCTGCACCTTATTGACCGGATTCCCGAGGTGCTTGGGCACGCGCCGCGCGACCTTGGCCTGCGGGCGCTGTTCGTCGTCGGCGAGGTTGGGGCAGGTATACCCGAAGTGAAGCATCGCATCGAGGAGGCCTATGGCTGCCGTCTGTATGACTGGATCGGGCCGTTCGCGCAGGCGCTTGGAGTCTCGTGTGATTCAGACGAGTACCACGGCATGCACGTTGTCACCCCGGATACCGACCTGTACCCGATGGACCTGATCGACCCTGAAACTCGGGAGCACGTGCCCGTTGTCGACGGGGCAATTGGCGAGGCCGTCTACACATCGCTTCAGCGGAAGACGCTGCCGATACTGCGTTACGCCTCGGGTGACGTTGTCAGAGTGAATACGGCGCCGTGCGGGGCGTGTGGGTTCACGGGGCCACGGGTGACGGTTGTGGGGCGGTCCGATGACATGCTCATTGTGAAGGGCGTCAACGTCTACCCGGCAGCGATCAAGCGGGTGGTGAGCGCCTTCGACCTTGAGCTCACCGGCGAGTTGCGTGTCGTCCTCGATCGGCCCCCACCCCTTGTTGAACCGCCGTTGACCCTGAGGCTTGAGGTCAACGCCGAAGCCTGGGAGCGCCGGGGAACGGAGGGGCTCTCGGGCCTGGAACGTCGAGTGCAGCGCGCGCTGCACGAAGAGCTTCGAATCACCCCGCGTATCGAGTGGGTGCAACAGGGTGGGCTGCCGCGAGCGCTCGCCAAGACCGCGTTATTTGAGAAGAGGTACACCGATTGATTGAGCTGCCAGTGTTCGAGACCATCCGCCTTGAGCTTGACGCGGACCTGCTCACCGCGACGCTCGCGCGGCCGAGCCGGGCGAACGCCGTGAGTCGGCAGATGCTGCGGGAACTCATTCAGCTTGCCGACTGGCTCGACGGCAATGAGGCCGTGCGGTTCCTGATCCTCACGGGTGACGGCCCGATCTTCGCAGCGGGCCAAGACCTACGCGAGATGCGCGAACCGCTTGCCGACCCGGCGCAGGCGCGCGCCGCGATGCGCGCGCTGCAGCGGCTGGCGCAGGAGATGATGCTCAAGCTCGAGAGCCTCGAACAGATCGCGTTCGCCGTCATCCAAGGGTCGGCCTACGGTGCAGGCATCGCGATCGCCATGACGGCCGACTTCCGGCTCATGGCAGACGATGCGGTGCTGAACCTGCCCGAGACGAACCTGGGCATGTTCCTCACCTACGGCGCGACGCCGCGGCTTGTGTCGGTCATGGGCGCAAGCGCTGCGAAGGAATTCGTGATGTTCGCGCGCGACATGTCGGCGAGCGACGCCCTGCGCCATGGGCTTGTCAACGTTGTTACTCCGTGTGCTGACCTCATGGAAGCAGCGGTCGCCCAGGTGAACGAGCTTCGGGAGAAGGACTTCAGGTCGCTGCGCATCACGAAGCGCATCGCGCAGGCCGCTTCGGCAGTAAACGTTGGCGACATCCTCGTGAGCGAGCCAGAGCTGTGCGAGGGCACGCTCTCGGACGGCACAACGCTCGAACTCGTGGACAGGTTCTTCGCGAACAAATAGCGGGCTAGCCGCTCGCGAGCGCCTGAGTGCGCTGCGGCGGCCAGCCCGAGGCAATCTACTCGCCGAGTAGCTCGCGCACGCGCGGAATGACGTCGCGCCCGTAGAGCTCGATGCTCGTCATGAGCTGGTCGTGCGGCATCGTGCCATTCGCGTACTTCAGGTCGAAGCGGTCGGCGTCGAGTGTGCGCACGGTGTTCGCGATCTTCCGCGCGACGGTCTCGGGAGAGCCGAC
Organism: Leucobacter komagatae; assembly: GCF_006716085.1. NCBI lineage: Bacteria > Bacillati > Actinomycetota > Actinomycetes > Micrococcales > Microbacteriaceae > Leucobacter > Leucobacter komagatae. The sequence continues at coordinate 2,816,922 of NZ_VFON01000001.1, forward strand.
GTAGAGGGACCCCGACTCGACCTCGGCGTCAAACTCGGCGCGCGACGCCTCGGGCCAGCCGCGCTCGCGGCCGATCCGGTTGCGATTCGCCGCGAAGTGCTCCCAGAGTTCCTCGCGGGCGAGCTCGTCGGTCGCGGCGACGTGGCCGGGCGAGTGCACACCGAGGGGCATCGGGTCGCGCCCGAGCTCCTGCTGCGCGCTGCGGTACAGGTCCGCGAACGGGAGGAACCGTGCGGGGTCACCGCCGATGATCGCGAGCATCATCGGGATGCCGACCTGCACGGTGCGCACGACCGACTGCGGGCTGCCGCCGACGCCAATCCAGGCGGGTACACCGCCGGGGTGCTCGGTCTTCGGGTGCACCTCTTGGTTCACGAGCGGCGTGCGGTGCTTGCCCGCCCAGGTGACGGGGCCCTCGCTGCGAAGCTTCGCGAAGAGATCGAGCTTCTCGGCGAAGAGGGTGTCGTAGTCGTTCAGGTCGTAGCCGAAGAGCGGGAATGACTCGGTGAAGGAGCCCCGGCCGAGAATCACCTCGGCCCGACCGCCACTCACGCCGTCGAGCGTCGCGAAGCGCTCGTAGACCCGAACGGGGTCGTCGCTTGAAAGAACGGTCACGCCTGTGCCGAGCAGGATCCGCTCGGTCGCGCCCGCGATCGCGCCGAGCACGATTTCGGGGGAGGAAATTGCGAAGTCGTCGCGGTGGTGCTCCCCGAGCGTGATCGCGTCAACGCCCAGGGAGTCCGCGAGCTTCGCCTGCTCGACGACGTCGCGCAGCACCTGTGCGGGGTGGGTGCGGCTGCCGTCAGGCTGCTGAGTGATGTCGCCGAACGTGTCGAGCCCCAGCGCGACTTTGTGGCCCGCTGTGCCCTCGCTGTGCTGTGATGTGGTCATGCCCGATACAACAGCCGCATCGGGGCTGATATTCCGGGGCGGTGGCGGGGCCTCGGCTGCACCTCGGCCGCACCTCGGCCGCACCGTATGCGATCTGCTCAAGGTCTGCCCCGCCAGCACTTTCGGCTGCATAAGGAATGCAGATCCCAGATCCTGTGAGTGAGGGGGAGGAAAGAGGGGGAGGCAGAAAGGCGGGGTGAGCGGAAGGGGTGAGGCCCCCAAAGCGCACCCTGGGTGAGGGGGAAGGGGGAAGGGGGAAGCGGCCCCCGCTACTTGCTGCGGATCGAGGTAACGAAGCCGAGGGCCGCGCCAGCGACGCCGAAGACGACCGCGACGATCCAGTTGACGCCGAGGCCGAGCAGGGCGCCAACGCCCGCGGCGAGCAGCAGCAGCTCGATGAGCGCGCGCCCGAAGCGGTCGGTCGCGAGCACGGGCTTTGGCGACAGGAATAGTGCCCAGAGCAGCAGGCTGAGCGCAAGGAGCCCGAGCCCCGCGAAGATGCCGGGGAACGGCATCTCCCAGCTCATGAAGCCCCACACCGTGATCGCGATGATTGCGATGAGGTGGAAGAGCCCGCGCACCGCCTGCTGAATCATCTGAGAGCGGGCCTGCGAAGTTGTGGGAGTAGGGCTAGTCACTCGGTCAAGTCTACCCGGCCCGCCAGCTCGCCGAGCCCGCGGCCGGAAGGGCGCAACGCGACGCGCGGCAAAGCATCACCGCCCCCGCGCCTGTGGTTCACCCGAGCCGCGGCAATGTGGTCTACCGAGTGGGCGAATCGTAGCCTGGTGGCATAGACCAGCTTGTGGTGTGTGGCGCCTGCCGCCGCCCCGGCTGCCGAGAGGAACCAATGACATCGACTTCACGGCGCGCAATCGTCGCGCTCGCGCTCGCCGCAACCCTTGGGCTCGCTGGCTGCGCCCCGGCCGCGCAGGGCGACGGCGCCGAGCCCACCCCGACCGCGGGCGGCACCCTCACCTACGGCAGGCTCGCAAGCGCGAACGACCTCGACCTGCACACGCAGATCACGGCGAACAACGCCTTCGCGATTGACAAGATCTTCGAGTCGCTCGTCTCATTCGACGAGCACGGCAAGATCATCGACTGGCTCGCGAAGAACCACGAGATCTCGGCCGACGGCCTCACCTACACGTTTACGCTGCGCGACGGCCTCAAGTACTCGGACGGCACCGACGTGAAGGCTGCAGACGTGAAGTTCTCGCTCGACCGCAACCTCGCGAAGGAGGGGCCGCTCGCCCTCACCGCCCCGATCTCGGAGATCGCGACGGACGACGCCGCAGGCACCGTCGTGATCACCCTCAGCGAGGCGTACACGCCGTTCCTCTCCGAGCTCACGAGCTTTTCGGCGGGAGTCGTGCCCAAGGACTTCGGCGGCAAGACCGAGGAGGCCTTCTTCAAGGCCCCGGTCGGCACTGGCCCGTTCGCGATCGGCGAGTGGGACCCGGCGGGCGACCTGAATCTCGTGAAGAACGAGCACTACTGGCAAGACGGCAAGCCGCTGCTTGACGGGCTCGACTACGTGTTCGTGGCTGACGATAATCAGCTGCTGCAGCGCCTGAACGCCGGCCAGATCGACGCCATTGAGCAGGTGCCGGCGGCGAACGCCGAGTCCGTGGAGAAGGGCGACGCGACCCAGCTGCTGAAGAGCGACTCGTGGGCGATCGAGCAGATCTTCTTCAACACTCAGAAGCCCGAGTTCGCGGACGTGCACGTGCGCCGCGCTGTCGCACAGGCGCTCGACCTGCCCGGCATCACGCAGGCGACGACGTTTGGCACTGCCCGCGCGGCGTCATCGCTTATCCCGCCGGCGATCGAGTACAGTGCGGCCGACGCGTTTGACGCCGAGCCGGTGCTCTCACACGACGTCGACGCGGCCAAGCAGGAGCTCGCCAAGTCGGCCTTCAAGGACGGCTTCGAAGCGACCATGCTCATCCCGAGCGGCAACTCTGCCCGCGCACAGATCGCGCAGGTTGTGCAGGAGTCGCTCGCGAAGATCGGCATCGACGTGCAGATCGAGTCGATCGACCTCGCGTCCTTCCGCGAGCGCTTCAAAGCGTTCGACTACGACTTCATGATCAACTCGGGCCAGTCTGACGCGCCTGACCCCAACGGGCTCGTGACCTTCCAGGCTGACCCCGAGGGCTTCAGTAACTCGTTCTGGACCCACTACACGAACCCCGAGGTCACGAAGCTCATGCACGCGGGCCGCACGACGGCCGACGGCCCCGAGCGTGAGCAGATCTACACCGACATCCAGCGCATTCTCGCGAGCGACGTGCCCTACATCCCCGTCTACTACTCGCCGAACCTGCACGGCACGACGGCGAAGGTGCACGGCCTCGAGTCGCTGCCGAACGGGAGCGTCAGGTTCCAGGACGCCTGGGTCGAAGCCAAGTAAGGGGCGCCCCCACGCAACGGGGGAGCAGCCGGTAGAGTAATCGCGTGTCAGCGGCCCCTGGATCACTCACGCGCGCTGCGCTCGGCGCGGCCCTGCGGGTGGCCGGAACCGTGCTGCCGGTCATGCTCGGCGTGGTCACGGCGGTGTTCTTCCTGCTGCGCCTGGTGCCGGGCGACCCGGCCGTGATGATCCTCGGCGATCGCGCGACGCCCCAGGCGCTCGCCGAGCTCCGCGCTGAGCTCGGGCTCGACGCCCCGCTCTGGCGGCAGTACGTCGACTTCGTTGGCGGGGTGCTCACGCGCGGCGACACGGGCGACTCGCTCGTGACCGGGGTGCCGACCGCCGAGCTCGTGCTGTCGCGCGCGCCCGTGAGCCTCGGTATCGTCGCGCTTGCGCTCGTGCTGGTGCTCGCGATTGCCGTGCCGCTCGCGCTCGCGGCGGCGAACCGGCCCGGCGGCTGGGCAGATCAGCTCGTGCGCATCGTGCCGACCATCACGCTCGGGATGCCGCTGTTCTGGATCGGCCTGCTGCTCATCATCGTGTTTGCCGTGAACCTTGGCTGGTTTCCCGTCGGGGGCGTCGGCTCGCCCGGGTCGGCGCCGCTCGAGCCGCTGCGCTCGCTGGTGCTCCCAGCCCTCGCGGTCGCGCTCGGTATGGCGCCGCCGCTCATCCGGTCGCTCCGCGCGCAGCTGCTCGAGGTGATCGAGGCCGAGTTTGTGACGACGCTGCGTGCCGCGCGCATCCCTGAGCACCAGATCCGGTGGCGCCACGTGCTCCGCGGCGCAGCCCTCCCCACCCTGAACCTGTTGAGCGTGAACCTCGCCTACCTCATCGGCGGCACGCTCGTCGTAGAGAAGGTGTTCGGCATCAATGGCCTTGGCACGCTCCTCTTCCAGTCGATCTCGAGCCGCGACTTCCCGGTCGTGCAGGCCGTCGCGCTGTACTGCGCGATCCTTGTCGTGCTCGTGACGCTCGCGGCGAGGGTGCTGTCGGCGCTCATCGACCCGCGGCTGCGGGGTGCGCGATGAGGGCCGCCCGGCGCGCGCTCGGGTCGCCGACGCTTGTGGCGGGCGCGCTGCTCCTCGCCGCGATCGCGCTCGTGGCCGTGTTCGCGCCCGCGCTCGCGCCGCACTCACCGACGGCACAGGACCTGTCGGCCGGGCTGCTGCCCCCGTCGGCCGCGCACCCGTTCGGTACGGACCAGCTTGGCCGCGACGTGTTCTCGCGGGTGCTCTTTGCCGCCCGCACCGACCTCGGAATCGCCGCCCTCGCGGCCGTCGCCCCGTTCATCGTTGGTGTCACGCTCGGCCTCGTCTCTGGCTACTTCGGGCGCGCCACAGACTGGGTGATCTCGCGCGTCACCGACACCGTGATCGCGTTCCCGTTCTACGTCCTCGTCATCGCGATCGTCTTCGCGGTCGGGGCGGGCGCCCCCGGCATCGTCGCCGCCTTCGCGCTCGTCGGTTGGGTCGGCTACGCCCGCGTGATCCGAGCGCTCACGGCGTCGATGCGCGGCCTCGGCTGGGTGCGCGCGGCGCGGGGCGCGGGCCTCTCGCACGCTCGGATCCTCGTCAGGCACCTCCTGCCGAACGTGCTGCCGCAGGCCATCGTGCTCCTCGCAACCGAGATCGTGCTCATCATGGTCGCGATCGTCACGCTCGGCTTCCTCGGGCTCGGGATCCAGCCGCCGACCCCTGACTGGGGCACCATGATCGCTGACGGTCAGGCGTTCGTGACGAGCCACTGGTGGCTCTCTGCGCTGCCGGGCCTCGCCGTCGTGGTGACGGGCGTCGCGCTGTCGCTCCTCGGTGACGGCATCGGCGACGCACTCCGCGTGACGGCGGATAGGCCGGGTCGCCGAACCTCCCGCGCCGCCCGGGCCTCCCGTGCGCTACGCCCCGCGCACCCGGGGATGGCACCGGGGGCGCTCACCGTCGGAGGCCTCGCGCTCGCACATGTAGGCGCGCCCGCGGACGCTGGCGATCGCAGCATCACTGAGGGGGTCAGTTTCGAAATCGCCCCCGGCGAGGCGCTCGGCATCGTCGGGGAATCAGGATCGGGCAAGAGCCTCACCCTCCGCGCCATCGCAGGCCTCCTCCCGAACGGAGTCGCGCAGACGTCGGGCGAGGTCGCGTTCGGTGGCGCCGTAGGGATGGTGTTCCAGGACCCGCTGAGCGCGCTCGACCCGCTCACCCGCGTCGGCACGCAGCTGCGCGAGGCGTGCGTCGCGGCGGGGGAGCGAGACCCCGCTGCGCGCGTGCGCGAACTGCTCGAAGAGGTGCGGCTCGGTGACCCCGAACGCATCGCCCGTGCCTACCCGCACGAGCTCTCCGGTGGGCAACGCCAGCGCATCGTGATTGCGATGGCGCTTGCGGGCCGCCCCGCCGTGCTGCTCGCCGACGAGCCGACCACCGCGCTCGACGCGACCGTGCAGCGCGAGGTGCTCGCCCTCCTCGCCAGGCTCCGGCGGGAACGCGGCCTCAGCCTCGTGTTCGTGAGCCACGACGTTGCCGTTGTCGCCGCGATGTGCGAGCGGGTCGCGGTGATGCGCGCCGGCCGCATCGTCGAGTCGGGCCTCACAGCAACGGTGCTTGCACAGCCCGAGCACCCCTACACCCGGGAGCTTCTCGCCGCGATCCCGCGCCCCCCGCACCCTGCGGCGAGCGCCACGACCCACGGTGCGCTCGGCGAGGCGGCGACGGACGGCGATCCCGACTCCGACCCCGCGCTCGCGGTGCGCGATCTGCGCGTGAGGTACGGCGGGCGTGAGGCGGTGCGCGGGGTCACGTTCGAGGTGCGCGGCGCGCTCGGTCTCATCGGCGAGTCGGGCTCGGGGAAGACGACGATCGCGCGCACTATCGCGGGCGAGCTTGCGCCGGCCGGGGGCGAGGTGGTGTTTGCGGGGGAGCGGACGGCGATTCAACTCATCCCGCAGGATCCGACGTCGTCGCTCAATCCCCGCCGCACCGTCGGCGCGACGCTCGCTGAGGTGATTCGCGCGCACGACCGGCGCGCGCGGAAGCGCGGAGGCCAGCGCATGGAGCAGGTCATCGCGCTTCTCACCGAGGTCGGTCTCGCGCCCGAGCACGCGGGCCGCTACCCCCACGAACTCTCGGGCGGGCAGCGGCAGCGCGTCGCGATCGCGCGATCGCTCGCCGCTGAGCCCCGGATCCTGATTGCCGACGAGGCCACCAGCGCGCTCGACGTGTCGGTGCAGGCCGCGATCCTCTCCCTGCTCGCGCGGCTGCGCCGGGAGCGCGGCCTTGCCCTCATCGTGATCTCTCACGACCTCGCCGTCGTGAGCGCGCTGTGCGACGACGTCGTCGTGCTGCGCGATGGCGCCGTTGTCGAGCAGGGGCCCGACGCGCTCGTGCGCCCGCGGGAGCCCTACACGCGCGAGCTCGTCGACGCGGTCGTACACCTGCCGGCCGGCGCCTTCGATGGCTCCTTGTAGCCCGATCCTGTACCCTCGGAGCACCTGAGCCAAAGGAGGTGCCGGGTGCGCAATAGTCGACACGCACTGCAGCGCGGCGAATCGGTCCGCAAGCGTCGTCTGCTGCTTGAGCGCGCCCACGAGCGTTTCGTGGCTGACCACTCGCTCGCCGAAGATGCCGAGTCGCGCAGCACGTTTGCGAGCCAGAGCGACCTCCGCTCGGTCGTGCTCGACTCCTGGGTGCGGTCGAAGCGGCGCGCGATCGACCCGAATGCCACGCCGGGAGCTCGGCCGCTCTCGCCCGACGAGCTTGAGGAGCTGCAGCGCCTGCACCCCATCGCCAGGGTGCTCCCCGTCGTGAACCGGCTGCTGCTCGACGAGGCGATGCAGGCGGGGTTCGTCGTCGCGATCGGTGATGCCGCCGGCAGGCTGCTGTGGGTTGATGGAGACAGGCGGCTGCGCTCCGAGGCCGAGGAGATGGGCTTCGCGGCGGGCGCCGACTGGTCTGAGAACGCCGTGGGCACGTCGGCGCCGGGCTCGGCGCTGCTGCTCGGCGACTCCATCCAGGTGCTCGGCGCCGAGCACTACAACCGTGCGGTGCACCAGTGGAGCTGCACCGCCGTTCCTGTGCACGAGCCCGAGAGCGGCGCGATCATCGGTGTGATCGACGTGACCGGCAACGACGTGGCGGCCTCGCCCCACATCCTGCCGCTGGTCGAGGCCACACGGGCCGCGGTCGAGGCTGAGCTGAAGCTCGTCGCGATGCGTGCCGCCCTCGAACGCGGCCACGAGGTCACCGGCCCGCGCAGCATCGCGAGCACCGCGCGCGGGTCGCGCGGGTTGCGCAGGCAGCCGGTGAAGCAGGCGACGCCGCGGCTCATGCTGCTCGGGCGAGACCCGGCGCTGCTCGAACACGGGGGCGGTTTCACGAGCGTGAGCAGGCGGCACGCCGAGATGCTCGTCGCCCTCGCGGAGGCGCCAGGCGGCCTGTCGGCAGCGGCGCTCGCGGAACAGGTCTACGGCGAACCGGGGGCCGAGCAGAGCCTCAGGCCCGAGGTCGTGCGGTTACGGAAGTGGCTCGCGCAGCACGCCGTCGGGCTCGAGTTGCTCTCGCGGCCGTACCGGCTGAGCGGCCCGCTCCGGCTCGACGCGCACGAGACGCTCGAAGCGCTCGAGCGGGGCGCGCACAGGCTCGCGCTCGCCGCCTACGAGGGCCCGGTGCTCCCGTCGTCTGAGGCGCCCGTCATCGAGCAGTTGCGCCACGAGGTTGACTCGACCCTGCGTGAGGCGATGCTGCAGACCGCCGCCGCCCCGCTGCTCTTCGAGTACGCCCAGAACTGGGCTGTCGACGACGTGCAGGTGTGGGAGGCGCTGCTGCAGGCGCTGCCGCCGCTCTCGCCGAAGCGCACCCGCGTCGTCGCGCGGCTTGAGACGCTCGCCGCCGACCGCTAACACCCCTGTTGCGCGGGCCGGGGCTGCCGCGCAACCTAGATGCAACCTCCGCAGGCCTACTCTGACACCACGAAGCGCGGGCACCGCCCGCCTCGGTACTTCGACAACGACGTCAGAGAGAGGTAGCACCATGACTGTCTACGCATTTCCAGGACAGACCGATTCGCTCGTGACCTTCAAGGGCCGCTACGAGCACTACATCGGTGGCGAGTGGGTACCGCCGGTGAAGGGCCAATACTTCGAGAACATCACGCCGGTCACCGGCCAGGCGTTCTGCGAGATCGCGCGCGGCACCGCGGAAGACATCGAGGTCGCGCTCGACGCGGCCCACAAGGCCGCCCCCGCGTGGGGAAAGACGAGCCCGGCTGAGCGCGCCGTGATCCTCAACAAGATCGCCGACCGCATGGAGGCGAACCTTGAGATGATCGCTGTCGCCGAGACGTGGGACAACGGCAAGGCCGTACGCGAGACACTGAACGCCGACATCCCGCTCGCGATCGACCACTTCCGCTACTTCGCGGGCGCAATCCGCGCGCAGGAGGGCGGTCTCTCGCAGATCGACGACGACACCGTCGCCTACCACTTCCACGAGCCGCTCGGCGTTGTCGGCCAGATCATCCCGTGGAACTTCCCGATTCTCATGGCGGTGTGGAAGCTCGCGCCGGCGCTCGCCGCAGGCAACGCGATCGTGCTGAAGCCCGCAGAGCAGACCCCGGCCTCGATTCTCGTGCTGTTCGAGCTCATCGGCGACCTGCTGCCGCCAGGCGTCGTGAACATCGTGAACGGCTTCGGCGCCGAGGCGGGCAAACCGCTCGCGTCGAACAAGCGGATCCGCAAGATCGCGTTCACCGGTGAGACGACGACGGGCCGCCTCATCATGCAGTACGCCTCCGAGAACATCATCCCGGTGACGCTCGAGCTCGGCGGCAAGAGCCCGAACATCTTCTTCGACGACGTGGCCGCGAAAGACGACGCGTACTTCGACAAGGCGAAAGAGGGGTTCACGATGTTCGCCTTGAACCAGGGCGAGGTGTGCACCTGCCCGTCGCGCGCGCTCATCCAGGAGTCGTTCGCCGACGATTTCTTGGACGCCGTTGTCGCCCGCACCGAACTCATCAAGCGCGGCAACCCGCTCGACACCGACACCATGATGGGTGCGCAGGCCTCGAACGACCAGTTCGAGAAGATCAAGTCGTACCTCGACATCGGCCGTCAGGAGGGCGCGAAGGTGCTCACGGGTGGCGGCGTCGATGACCTCGGCGGTGACCTCGCCGGCGGTTTCTACATCCAGCCGACGATCTTCCGCGGCGACAACTCGATGCGCATCTTCCAAGAGGAGATCTTCGGGCCCGTTGTCTCGGCGACGACCTTCACCGACTTCGACGACGCGATTCGCATCGCGAACGACACGCTCTACGGCCTCGGCGCCGGCGTCTGGAGCCGCGATGGCAACACCGCGTACCGCGCGGGCCGGGCGATCGAGGCGGGTCGTGTCTGGGTGAACAACTACCACGCGTACCCGGCGCACGCGGCGTTCGGCGGCTACAAGTCGAGCGGCATCGGGCGCGAGAACCACCTCATGATGCTCGATCACTACCAGCAGACGAAGAACCTGCTCGTGAGCTACAGCCAGAACGCCCAGGGCTTCTTCTAAACCGAAACCGCTGCACCGTCGCAGCTGAGAAAGGAACACCAATCATGACCAACACCACCATGCGCGCGGCCTCCGTCCCCGCATTCGGAAAGCCCCTCGACGTCGGCGACCAGAGCGTGCCGACGCCCGGCCCCGGCCAGGCGCTCGTCAGAGTACTCACCACGGGTGTCTGCCACACCGACCTGCACGCGGTCGAGGGCGACTGGCCCGTGAAGCCGAGCCCGCCGTTCATCCCCGGGCACGAGGGTGTCGGGCTCGTCGAGGCCGTCGGCGAGGGCGTCACGAACGTCGCTGTTGGCGACCTCGTCGGCAACGCCTGGCTGTGGTCGGCGTGCGGCCACTGCGAGTTCTGTCGTACGGGTTGGGAGACGCTGTGCGAGCAGCAGCAGAACGGCGGCTACTCGGTCGACGGGTCGTTCGCCGAGTACATGCTCGTCGACGCGACCTACGCGGCGATCGTGCCGGCCGGCTCTGACCCCGTCGAGGTCGCGCCCGTGCTCTGCGCCGGCGTCACCGTCTACAAGGGCCTCAAGGTGACGGGCGTCCTGCCGGGCCAGTGGGTCGTCATCTCTGGCATCGGCGGCCTCGGTCACATCGCGGTGCAGTACGCCGTCGCGATGGGAATGCGCGTCGCCGCCGTCGATATTGCTGACGACAAGCTCGCCCTCGCGAAAAAGCACGGCGCCGAGGTCACCGTGAACGCGCTCGAAGAGGATCCGGTGGAGGCCATCCAGCGCGAGACCGGTGGCGCGCACGGTGTGCTTGTGACCGCGGTGCACCCGTCGGCGTTCGGCCAGGCGATCGGAATGACGCGCCGCGGCGGCACGATCGTCTTCAACGGGCTGCCCCCGGGGGACTTCCCGGCGCCGATCTTCGATATCGTGCTCAAGGGCCTGACGATCAGGGGGTCGATCGTTGGCACCCGGCAAGACATGATCGAGGCGCTCGACTTCTACGCACGCGGGCTCATCCACCCCACCGTCTCGGAGCGCCCGCTCGACGACGTGAACGCGGTGCTCGACGAGATGCGCGCCGGCAAGATTGACGGCCGCGTCGTGCTCAGGCTCGCGAACGCCTGACCCTGTGTCCCGGGGAGGCGGCGTTTCGCCTCCCCGGGGCCACCGCACGTGTGAGAAGGAGTGACCATGAACCCCAACAGCGATCGCGAGGAAGTTGTCGTGGCGCGACCCGAGGTCGCAGGCGAACGCGAAAGCCGGCTTGCCTTCACCCCCGCCGCGATCGAACTCATCGAGCGGCTGTGGGAGATGCACGGCCCGCTCATGTTCCACCAGTCGGGCGGCTGCTGCGACGGCAGCGCGCCCATGTGTTATCCCGAGGGCGAGTTCAAGATCGGCGGCCAAGACGTGAAGCTTGGCACACTCGAACTGCCCGCCCGCGCTGGGGCGGGTGAGCCGCGAGAGATCGGTTTCTGGATGTCGCGCGAGCAGTTCGCGGTCTGGGCTCACACGCACCTCACGGTCGATGCGGTCGCGGGGCGCGGGTCGGGCTTCTCGCTCGAGGCGCCTGAGGGCCAGCGCTTCCTCATTCGCTCGCGCCTGCTCTAACCAGGCGGGTTCCCTGCATCTTCCAGCTGCCGTACCGGCTTGCTACGCTGGGAGAGACCTCTGGAACAGGGGCGCCACAACACGGAGCGAGGTGCGCTATGGGAGCGATCATGGACTGGCTGAACGGCCTGCTCGACGGGTCGCTCATCGCGGGCGGCATCTTCCTCATCATCGGCGTCGTCGGCGGCATCCTGCTGCTGCTGTCGCTCGTGCTCGACGGGATCTTCGACGCGTTCGACTTCGGTGACGGCCCGCTCAGCCTCACCACCATCGCCGCGTTCACCGCGATCTTCGGTTTCACGGCCTTCGCGCTCGTCGGCGCCGGGCTGCCCACCCCGCTTGCGGGGCTGCTTGGCGCGGCCGCGGGCGTGCTCGGCGGAGCCGCGGCCTGGTGGCTGAGCAAGGTGATCCGCAGCGCCGAGTCGTCGACCGCTGTGAGCGGCGACGAGCTCGTCGGCTCCGTCGCCGGTGTCGTGCTCGCGATCCCTGCGGGTGGCCTCGGCGAGGTCGCGCTCGTGCGCCACGGCGAGCGGGTCTCGCTCTCGGCGACCTCCGACACCGCGATCGCGCGCGGTACTCAGGTGCGCATCGCGCAGACCATCACCGCTACCTCGGTGCGTGTCGAACCCGTCTCGGCGAGCGCCGACCCCGCACCCGTCGACCCCGCAGCGTCGCCCAGCTAACTCGTCCGCGCTGGCGCTCGCGCCGGCTTCACTCACAACTGAACTTCCCCGGGAGGGAACATGTTCTTCATCACCCCAGCCATCGTCGGCGTGTTCGGAGCGGTCGTCGCGCTCGTGCTCATCGCCCTCGTCATCATCAAGCGGTACCGCATTGCGAAGCCTGACGAAGCGATCATCGTCACGGGTGGCAAGGGCAAGGAAGTGAAGGCGGCGGACGGCACGACCATCCGCGACATGTCAGGCCAGAAGGTCGTGACGGGCGGCGGCGTCTTTGTACTGCCGTTCGTGCAGAAGTCGTTCACCATTTCGCTACGCTCGCGCCGCCTCTCGATCACGACCGAGGCGCAGACAACCGACGGCATCACGATGCAGGCTCAGGCCGTCGCCGTCGTGAAGGTCGGTGGCACGCAGGAGATGATCCGCGCCGCGGCACAGCGATTCCTCTCAAACTCCGACGAGATCGATGAGTCGACGCAGGAGGTGCTCTCGGGCTCGCTCCGTTCGATCATCGGCGGCCTCACCGTGCTGCAGATCATCCGCGACCGCGCTGTCGTCGCGCAGAGCGTGCTTGAGGCGGCGGAGGAGGCGCTCACGAAGCAGGGCCTCGTCGTCGACACGCTGCAGATCCAGGAGATCCGGGACGGCGCAGACTACATCGCGAACATCGGCCGGCCCGAGGCCGCGAAGGTGCGCCAGGCCGCTGACATCGCCGAGACCAACGCCTACCAGGCCTCGGAGGAGGCGAAGATCGCGGCCGAGAAGGTGCTGCTTGACCGCAATCGCGAGCTGAAGCTCCGCCAGGCCGAGATCCAGGCCGAGACCGACAAGGCGAACGCGCAGGCGCAGGCCGCTGACCCGCTCGAGCAGGCGATTCAGCAGCAGGCCATCGTCGAGCAGCAGCAGATCACCGCGCAGCGCGAGGTCGCGCTGCGTACCGAGAAGCTCAACGCCGACGTTCGCGCCGTCGCCGAGGCTGAGGCGTACAAGGTCGAGGCGCTCGCGAAGGCGGAGGCCGCGGCTGCCGTTTCGGCGGCGGACGGTCGCGCGCAGGCGGTCGAGCGCGAGGGCCTCGCGGCCCGCGCTGCGCGTATCGCCGCGTCTGAGGCCGTCGCGGCCGAGGGTCGCGCGGAGGCCGAGGCGATCCAGGCGAAGGGAACGGCAGAGGCGATCGCGGTCGAGGCTCGCGCACGCGCGCTCGAGACGCAGTCGCAGGCGGTGCTTGCGCAGGAGCTCATCCACAGGCTCCCGGAGATCGCGGGCGAGTACGCGCAGGCGATCGCGGGCATCGACAGCATGACCGTCGTCTCGGCGGATGGCACCTCGCGGGTCGCGGGCGACGCGATGGGCAACCTCAAGGGGCTGCTCGAGATGGCGCGCGAGACCGTCGGCGTCGACCTCGTCGGAATGCTCAACGGGGTCGTGGCCGGTAGCGCCGCCGGCGCTGCGGCCGGCCGCGCTGCCGCCTCGACGCAGGGCGACGCGGCTGTTGAGCTCGCGAACCCCGCCGAGACCGACGAGCGCCCCGCGGCTCCCGCGGAGGCTCCCGAGGCCGACACGGTTCCCGGCGCCAGTGACGACGCTGCGACGGGGGCCGGCGCAGCCTCGTAGTCCCGAACCGCACCGCACTCGGCGGGCTGGGAGCCTCGTGGCTTCCCAGCCCGCCGAGTGCGTTCGGTGACGTTCTGCAGCTGGGCAGGGCAGAATAGAGGCATGCGTCGCACTCGAAACACCCAGGAGACCACCGTGCTCCCCTCACAGGGTGCCAGTGCGGACCTCGCGGGCGGCACAGCAGCTCCCGTCTTCGGGGGTGCGGGGCAGCCGCGGTGGGCGGCGCCTCAGGCTCCCGGAGCCGCTGGCGTTGGCGTTGGCATGACCGGGTCTGCGATTCCGCAGCAGCCCGAGGAAATTATCGTGCGAGTACGCCGGCACGGGAGGCACCTGTTCCTGCCCGTGCTGCTACTGTTTCTCATCGCGGGGTTCGGTGGCTTCTTCATCGGCACGCTGCCCGAGGCGTGGATGAACCTTGCCGCCCTTGCCGGCGCGGCGCTCCTGCTCGCTCTCGGCGTTATCGGGCCGCTGCTCGGTTGGCTCGCCCACCGGGCGGTGGTGACGACGCGCCGCGTGATCCTGCACCACGGCTTTTTCGTGCGGCACCGCACTGAGGTGTCGCTCGCCCGCGTGCGCGAGGTGCGTTCGAAGCAGAATCCCATTCAGCGCATGTGGGGCTCCGGGGACATCGATCTGCTCGTTGGGGCGGAGGCAACGCGGATCTCTGACGCGCCCGGCGTGAAGCTCCTTCACGTCGCGCTGCAAGAACTCGCTGAGCGCAGCTACGACGAGCAGGTACGGGCGACGGGCTTCGGCCTGTAGCCGCGAACGCTCTACGTCGTGCGCGCGATGAGCACGTCGATGAGTTCGCCGGCGAGGTTCACGAGGCGCTCGATCTCTGACTCGTCGCGCTCGATCCAGCGGCACTCAGGCTCACCGACGGGCACGAAGTCGACGTGGCGTTCCCAGACCATGAGAGTGCGTTCGGCGCCGAGCACGTACTGCTGCCACCAGATCTGCCTGAGGTAGTTGCGCGGGATGACCCGCCACTCCTTGTTCGTCGTCTTGATTTCGGCGAGCTCGAGCGCACCTGTCTCGCGCTCCACGAGGCCGTCGGGGGTCGCGAGGTGGCGCAGGTCCGTTGCCGAGTGGAAGAGCGCAGCGCTCGGCTGGATGCCGTGCTCGCGCTCCACCCACGCCGCGATCTTCGGCTCTCGTGCCTTCCCGTGCTCGGTGTAGGCGTTGCCGGTGAAGCTGCTGCCATACATTTTCTCTCGCGCCGCGGTCTCGATAGACCTCGGCGTTGAGAGCTTCGCCACGTCGGTGGCGGTGATGCCGCGAGCTCTGGCGCGCATCCATGCACCGTGGTCGGAGCCGTCCGTGACGATTCGCGAGAGGTGTGCTCCGGAGCGGGCCGAGGAATTCGGAGAAGCGGGTGTCAGCACCGCACTATTCTCCCACGCAACGGGGGAGGTGGCCGCAGGCGGAGCGCGAGTCTGGCAATCGAATTTCGCGCGTCCAGCAACGATCAATCGAATGTCCGCGTAAGAGTATACACCTGTTTGGCAGGGAATGCCCCCAGCGCTCGCCCAGACGAAACAGGCAAAATATACGTATGGCTGCCGAGACGCTCACGAGACAAGATGGAACTATGGTGCGCGCACTCGTCGTGGATGACGAGGAGTCGATCACTCAACTCATCGCAATGGCACTCCGTTATGAGGGGTGGGACGTGCGCTCTGCCGCGAGTGGCGAGGAAGCACTCAAAGTCATTGCTGAGTTCCAGCCCGATGTCGCGGTGTTTGACATCATGCTGCCTGACTTTGATGGAATGCAGCTCCTCTCCCGTGTGCGCGGGCAGGGCGAGATTTTCCCCGTGCTGTTCTTGACGGCGCTCGACTCCGTTGAAGAACGTGTGGCGGGCCTCACCGCTGGTGGTGACGACTACGTTGTGAAGCCGTTCAGCTTGGAGGAACTCCTGGCGAGGCTCCGCGGGCTTGTGCGGCGATCGCAGCTGCGGCTCGCGTCGCAGCCGAACCCGATTCTGCGTGTGGGCGACCTCGAACTCAATGAAGACAGCTACGAGGTGTCTCGCGGTGGCGAGCTGATTCAGCTCACCAACACCGAGTTCGAGTTGCTGCGCTACCTCATGCGCAATTCCGGCAGGGTGCTCTCGAAGGCCCAGATCCTTGACCGGGTGTGGAGCTACGACTTCGATGGCAAGCCGACCGTCGTGGAGTTGTATATCTCGTATCTGCGCCGCAAGATCGACGCGGGCCGCCCCGCGATGATCCACACGGTGCGCGGCGCCGGCTACATGCTCAAGCCCGCGGAGTAGCCGAACGGGCTCTAGCGCCCGACGAACACGGCCGGGCGCTTCTCGAGAAACGCCGTTGCGGCCTCGATCGCGTCGTCGGTGCGGCCGCACGCGACGTTTCTGCGCGCCTCGGCCACGAGCGCGAGCGCAAGGTCAGTGGTCGTGTCGGTGAGGTTTGCCTTGAGGGCACGCAGCGCGACAGGCGGCTTTGCCGCGAGCTGCTCCGCGAGAATGAGCGCACCGGCGAGCGTCTCCTCGTCGGGGAACACGCGCGTCACGAGGCCGATCCGCAGTGATTCCGCGGCGTCGACCCGCTCGTTCATGAAGAAAAGCTCCTTGGCTTTCGCCTCACCGAGAAGGCGCGTGAGAAGCCAGGTGCCGCCGAAGTCGCCCGAGAGCCCGGCGTCGACAAATGCGGTTCGGAACACGGCGCCAGCCGACGCCACCCGGAAGTCGCACGCCGCGGCGATCGACAGCCCGGCGCCTGCGCACGCACCCCTGATCGCCGCGATCGTGATGAGGCTGCTCTCGCGCAGCAGCAGCGATAGTCGACCCGCCGAGGCGAGTTCGCGGGCCCTCGTCTCGGCGGCGGTGTCTGCCTGCTGAAACCCGCCAGCGGCGAAGCTGTCGAGGTCGCCGCCGACGCTAAAGTGGTCGCCCGCGCCGGTGAGCACGAGCACACGGACTTCGGGCGCTTCGACGAGCCGCTCGACGGCGCTGAGCGCGTCGGTGACGAGCTCGTCGCTGAACGAGTTGCGCCTCTCTGGGCGATTGAGGGTGAGGGTTGCGACCGCGCCGTCAACGTCCACGATGACGGCGCTACCTGACTGACTGCCTGGCTGCGGTGACATGGGGAAGCTCCTTTGCTTCGGGGGAGGGCGCACCGGCATGCGCGCCACCTCCACACTCGCCCGACAACCTGGGAGTACGGTTCGCGTGCGAATTTTCTCGCGCTCGGTGAGTGTGCTATTCTTCTATCTGGCCCAAGACCGCCGGTAAAGTTCGCAAGAACTTCAGAACGCTCACGGAATCCAGTAATGGTGAATGTGAGGACCAGCGCAGGTACAGAACTCCTTGACATGCGAATTCGTTCCATGAATCTGAAGCTCCGTGCGTGCGCGCCGGAGCTTTTTCCATTTTTGGGAACCGCTTCGTGCGGCGCGGCCACCCGTGATGCATTCGCTACACGGTTACGACAATCAAGGGAGCGCCATGGCTACGAAGGACGCTACGGTCGCCGATCTTCAGAAGCAGTTTGAAGATTCGGGCGCCGTTCTGCTGACTGAGTACCGCGGTCTCACGGTTGCTCAGTTGCAGGAACTCCGCAACAGCATCCGCGAGCACGCGACTTACGCTGTGGCGAAGAACACGCTGACCAAGATTGCGGCTAACAAGGCCGGAATCACCGCGTTTGACGACGAGCTCGCTGGCCCGTCTGCACTCGCGTTCGTGCACGGTGACACTGTCGCCGTTGCCAAGGCACTGCGTGACTTCGCCAAGGCAAACCCTCTTTTGGTGATCAAGGCTGGCTACTTCGATGGCAAGCCTCTGACCGCCGCTGAGGTAGGCAAGCTTGCCGATCTCGAGAGCCGTGAGGTGCTGCTGGCTAAGGCTGCTGGCGCAATGAAGGCTTCGCTGATCGGTGCTGCACAGCTGTTCAACGCTCTGCCCGCCAAGGCCGCTCGCGGCTTCGGTGCGCTGCAGGAGAAGCAGAACGCTTAAGGATCGGCACCCGCCGACCGCAAACAATCTGTTCCTGCGCGATGTGCAGGGCAAACATCAAGGAGAATCATCATGGCTAAGCTTTCGACTGAAGAGCTGCTTGAGCAGTTCAAGGGCCTGACCCTCATCGAGCTCTCGGAGTTCGTCAAGGCGTTCGAGGAAGAGTTCGACGTTTCGGCTGCTGCTCCGGTTGCAGTTGCTGCTGCTCCGGCTGCTGGCGCAGCTGAGGCTGTCGAGGAGAAGGACGAGTTCGACGTCGTCCTCGAGTCGGCTGGCGACAAGAAGATCCAGGTCATCAAGGTTGTGCGCGAGCTCACCGGCCTGGGCCTCGGCGAGGCTAAGGCTCTCGTCGAAGAGGCACCGAAGACCGTTCTCGAGGCTGCAAAGAAGGACGCAGCTGAAGAGGCAAAGGCTAAGCTCGAGGAAGCTGGCGCTGGCGTAAAGCTTGCGTAAGTTCTCGCTCTAGCGAACGAAAGGTGGGCCGTCCCGAAAGGGGCGGCCCACCTTTGCGTTTCAGGGGTGCTAGACCGAGAAGCGCACCTCGGCTGCGAGCTGCGTGCCTCCAGGCACCTCGCTCCCGCGGAGCGCGAGCACGCGCCCGCCACCGGCGAGCACCTTCGAAGCGAGCTGGTCGACGAGGCTGTAGCCCGGTGTGCTCTCCGCCACCAGGCCGCCGGCCTGATCGTCGAGCGTGCCCTCTGGGTGAGCGTCCAGGTCGACGTAGAGCGTCGAGATCGCGCCGGCCACCGCCGCGCGGGCGATATCGGACAGATCGGTCACGGCGCGGCCCGCGGCCTGAAGGTTACCGAACTCCTCCTGCCGCTCGGCGAGCTCATCGGCGTAGTACGCGTCGAGGATCTCGCGGGCTGCCGCGTCGATCTCGGTCGAGCTGAGGTTATCGGGGTTGCCCGAGATACCGGCGTCGAGAAGCTTCGCGTTGCGTGTGACGGAGCGGAAGACCGAGTCGAGGGGCTGCGCCGACGCGAGAATCAGCGGCCCCCGGGTGCTCCGCAGGACGGGCGCGATCGCCCGGTCAACGGCGCGCGCGTAGCCGAGGAGCCGCGCGTCGTGCCCCTCGGGCCCGTGCAGGCGGCGCCTGTGGGAATCGACCCCGGGATCCTCAACATTGAACGTGTCGAGGAGGTCGCTCGGGAGCTCGGGTACCGGGAGCTCGGAGCCCCGGTGATCCGGCCCGATCACGATGAGGCGGACGCCCTTCTGGCTGAGTGCGAGCACCGTCGCGTCGTGCGCGAAGGTGATCGTGCGCAGGAGCGGTACGACGCGGAAGTGGTTGCCGGCGAACCACTCAGTCTCGAGCTCGTTCGGGAGGCGGTAGGCGACTGTGCGCTCGGGGCCCGCGAACACCACGAGGCTGTGCGACAGGTACCGCCAGAGCTGGGTGTCGTCGACGAGTGCGCGCAGGCCCGCCTCGGTTGCAGCGATTTCCGCAGCGTCGCCACCGTGCTTCGTGTGCTCCGCGACCGCTTCGCCCACGAGGTTGCCGAAGGTTATTCGGTTGGCCTCGGCGTCGGTAGTCACGGGCGACGTTCGCTGCACGATGGTGATGAGATTCGGGCGCTCGGTGTGGGCGAGCTGTTCGATCTCTGAACGGAGCGGAATATCGGTGTGCATGGGCGATCCCCCTTCAACGTTGTCGCGGGGCTGCGGGTTCGCGCCCCACCTCGGAGAACCCCGGAGGGAAACTCCCGCGGGATCCTTAGCCCCTACCTTGCCCGATGAACCGGAAAAAGGGAATGATGCAGTTGTGCAACGCGCGTGCACGCGCGAGGGGTATCTCCCGTGGATGCTATGCGAGCGGGCCGCGCCCGCACCACAGGCGCTAAATGATCTGGCGCCCCTCACGCTTCGCCTCGCGCGAATCCTTGATGAACGCGCGCACGATGACGAACAGCGCCCCCGTCACGATGACGGGCCAGACGAGCACGTACGCCGTCAACAGAACAACTTCCCAGTTCATGATTACTCCTTTACTGCTGAGCGCGGTGATTCAGTGTGCTGCGACGCAATCTCCTCGACCGGGTCGAAGTCGCCCGTTCGCAGCTTGATGAGGTCGAAGTCGAAGCGCTTGTTCGAACCGAGCGTGATAAGCGTGCACAGGATCGTCGAGACGGAGTACGCGACGAGCGAGCCAGAGAGCACGGGGTAGGTGTGGAGAAAGCCGATCGCGAAGGGGGCCGCCGCGACGGTCGCGATACCTCCAACCCAGAACGCGACGCGCTTCCCGAAGAAACCGAACGCCATGAGCCCGAGCACCACGCCGATACCGATCGTTGCGAGCACGTCGAACACGATCGCCACCCAGCCCGTCATCGGGATCCACTCGAACCGCACCGGGAGGAAGGCAGCGAGCGCGACGACGACCGAGACGCTGAACGCCGCGTTCGTGACCCGGTTCCAGTAGAAGCTCGCGATCACTGGGAACACGAGGGCGCCCCAGAGCGCGCCGACGAAGACGAGCAGGTCGAGGATGTTCAGGTGGGAGCCGGCGAAATACATGCCCGCCGTCATCGCGACGATCATCGTGATGCGCCCGACGAGCACCATCGTGCGCGGGTTCGGCTTCCCCTTCGCGATGTTCTGGCCGTAGATATCGGCCATCACGATGGAGGAGAGCGCGGTGAGGTCGGCATCGGCCGTTGAAGACAGCGAGCCGATAATCATGATGAAGAACAGCGCGAGCAGCGCCGGCGGCAGATACGTCGCCGCCATCTGCGGGATGAGGTTGTTCACGTCGCCGCCGATCGGCTCGATCCCGGCGTACAGGGCGATGACGCCGAGCATGCCGATCCCGATGATCGTCGCGCCGTACCCGAAGGTGGCGGTGACGAACGTCTTCTTGATGAGGTCCTCGCGCACCGCGAACAGGCGCTGCGCGATGGTCTGGTTGCCGATCGCGTAGGCGAGCACCGCTGCGATGTAGGGCGCGCCCTGATTGAAGAACGCGTCGGAAGAGAAGAAGTTCGACTGCTGCGGCGTGAGGTTGTGTGCGCCCGTCACAAACAGGTCGGGGCCGCCGGCCGCGAAGAACACGACCGGGATGATGATGATCACCGCGCCGAGCATGAAGAGCACCTGCATGAAATCGGTGAGCACCGATGCCCTGAACCCCGACCAGAGCGTGTAGAGCAGCACGCCGGCGCCGATCGCGAGCACGCCCTGTCCGAAGGTGAATGGCGACAGCATCGAGATGAGGGCGCCGCCCGCGATGAGGTTCGAGGTCAGGCTGATGATTGAGCCGAGCACGTTCGAGCCGGCGAGCATGAGCTGGCTCGAACGGCCGTGTCGCGCGAACATGACCTCGGCGATGGTGTGCGCGCGGGGCGCGACCTGCCTGATCCTCCGCCCGAACGGGTAGATGAGCAAGATCATGAGGGCTCCCCAGAGCCCGTAGTGGATCGGGCCGGAGAGGCCGTAGGTGTACCCGGAGGTGGCGGAGGCGTACATGGACGCCGCCCAAATCCAGGTGGCCGTCATTGACGCGGCGGAGATGCCGAACCCGACGCGGCCCCCTCCCGTCATGTAGCCGTCGGCGTTCTCACGCTTCTGGCTGATACGGAGGGAAATGATGAGACTCGCTCCAAAGAACGCGAGGAAAAGGGCGACAACGATGGGGCCCGAAAGCTGCTGGAGCTGGTCTTGCATGGGTGCTTCCTTTCAAATTGCGGATCGGCGGGTGCCGGTGGACCGAATGCGGAAGAAAGCAGCTAGGTGGGGAAGCGGAAGAGGTGGAAGGGGGAGGAAGAAGTCGTGCGCGCGAGGGGTTGTGCTGCGCCAAAGCGTTTCGGGGTGGAGATAGGGCTCAGTCCTTTCGAGTACTCGTGCTCCCCGCGGCCGCGGAACGTCTGTGTTGCCCGGGTGCGGGGTCGCCGAAACATGAAGCGTGACGGCGCACAACGAATGTCTGGCTGCGCAGCACTCTGACCTGACCGTTCAGACCGGCGCATGCGAACTACCTGACCTTTCAAGTAGTACATGAGTTCGGCGAGAACTTCTAGCCCGGCCGGTTCTCACCGCGATCCTGTCTCGCGGCTACTGCATCCCTGAGATACCTCCTGCAAACCACGGTGTGGCTTAAATGTCCGAGTAGTCTTGTACCATTAGCCGGTTGGCTGTGCGTGGTCGGGGGCATGCAGGCTCGCTCATCAGATCACTCGTCGTCGCATAAGAAGGATGCCCATGGCCCTCATTTCTTTGACCCTAAAACACGCGAAGAAGTACTGGACATTTATCGTCGCGGTGCTCGTGCTGCAACTACTCTCAACGATCGCAACGCTCTGGCTTCCCAGCCTGAACGCGCAGATCATCGACAAGGGCATCGCCGTCGGTGACACTGACTTCATTTGGCGCACGGGCGGCATCATGCTGCTCGCCGCGTTCGGCCAGCTGATTGTCGCCGTCGGCGCCGTGTACTTCGGCGCCCGCACCGCAATGGGCGTTGGCCGCGACCTCCGCCGCGAGGTCTACCGCAAGGTCGACTCGCTCTCGACCCTCGAAGCCACCAAGTTCGGCGCAGGCACGCTCATCACCCGTGGCACGAACGACGTGCAGCAGGTGCAGATGCTCGTGCTCATGACCCTGAACTTCATGGTGTCTGCGCCGATCATGATGATCGGCGGCATCGTGATGGCCCTCCGCGAAGACGCGGGCCTGTCGTGGCTCGTCTGGGTGTCGGTTGCCGTGCTCGCGGTGATTGTCAGCCTGCTCGTGTGGCGACTGCTGCCGCTCTTCCGCGTCATGCAAGACAAGGTCGACGCGATCAACGGTGTGCTGCGCGAGCAGATCATGGGCATCCGCGTCGTGCGCGCGTTCGTGCGCGAACCGTTCGAAACGAAGCGCTACGACGTCGCAAACCGCGAGATCACCGACGTCTCGCTGAAGGTCGGCAACATCTTCGTGATGATGTTCCCCATCATCATGATGGTGCTGCACCTCGCAACGGCAGCCGTGCTCTGGTTCGGCGGTTACCGGGTCGAGGCGGGCGACATTCAGGTCGGCTCGCTGACGGCGTTCCTGCAGTACCTCATGCAGATCCTGATGGCGGTCATGATGGGCGTTTTCATGACGATGATGATTCCGCGCGCGGTTGTCTGTGCCGAGCGCATCCGCGAGCTGCTCGATACCGAGTCATCGCAGTCCTTCCCGGACAGCGAGACCGTGGCATCGCCCGCCGCTGGCCAGATCAAGTTCGAAAACGTCACCTTCGGGTTCCCCGGTGCCGAGAAGCCGGTGATCGCCGACGCGAGCTTCGTTGCCGAGCCGGGCAAGACGACCGCGATCATCGGGTCGACGGGCGCGGGCAAGACCGTGCTGCTGAACCTCATGCTTCGGCTCTACGACCCGCAGGAGGGGTCGATCACGATCGACGGCGCCCCCGTTGACGCGCTTACCCGCGCGCAGCTCGCGCGGACCGTGAGTCTTGTGCCGCAGCGCCCGTACCTGTTCGGCGGCACGATCGCGTCGAACCTGCGATTCGGCCGCACCGACGCGAACGACGCTGAGCTGTGGGAAGCGCTGCGCGTCGCCCAGGGCGAGGACTTCGTGCGTGAGAAGGAGCTCGGCCTCGAGGAGCCAGTGTCGCAGGGCGGCACGAACGTCTCCGGCGGCCAGCGCCAGCGCCTGTCGATTGCGCGGGCGCTCGTCGCGAAGCCGCTCGTCTACCTCTTCGACGACTCGTTCTCGGCACTCGACGTCGCGACCGACGCTCGGCTGCGGGCCGCACTGCCCGACGCGACCGAGGGCGCAACCACCATCATCGTGGCGCAGCGCGTCTCGACGATCACCGAGGCAGACCAGATCCTCGTCATGGAGGGCGGTGAGATCGTCGGCCGCGGAACGCACGACGAGCTCCTCGCCACGAACGAGGTCTACCAAGAAATCGTCCGCTCGCAGCTCGAGGAAGCGGAGGCAGCCTAATGGCAAAGCGAGAGAAAGCCGTGAAGGCTAAGAACACCCCGGTCGAAGAGATCGAGGAGGACTGGGACAAGTTCGAGCCCGGAAATGGCGGCGACATGTTCGGCGAGGGCGCGCCGCCGCGCAAGGCGAAGGCGTTCTGGCCGTCGGCGAAGCGCCTCGTTGGGCTGCTCGGGCCTGAGAAGGGCAAGTTCGCGTTCGTCGTCGTGCTCGTCATCTTCTCCGTGCTGCTCGCGGTGATTGCGCCCAAGGTCCTCGGTCGCGCGACCGACGTGATCTTCAACGGCGTGCTCGGCAAGCAGCTTCCCGCCGGGGTGCCGCTCGACCAGATCATCGCCCAGCTGCGTGCTGAGGGCAACACCCAGTTCGCAGACATGCTGCAGGGCGCGGACATCGTTCCGGGTCAGGGCATCGACTTCGGGCTGCTCGGCCTGCTCATCCTCGCGGTGATCGGGCTCTACCTTGGCTCGTCGCTGCTCATGTGGCTCGAGGGCTTCATCCTCAACCGCATGGTGATGCGCGTCGTCTACAAGCTCCGCGCCGACATCGAGGCGAAGATCAACCGCCTGCCGCTGTCGTACTTCGACGGCAAGCAGCGCGGTGATGTGCTCTCGCGCGTCACGAACGACGTTGACAACATTCAGCAGGCCCTGCAACAGGCCTTCTCGCAGCTCGTGCAGTCGTTCCTGATGATCGTCGGCGTGATGGTCATGATGTTCGTGGTTTCGTGGCAGCTCGCGCTCATCGCGCTCATCACCCTGCCGCTCTCGGGCATCGTCGTCGGTATCGTCGGCGTGCGCGCGCAGAAGCTGTTCGCGGCCCAGTGGAAGCACACGGGCGAGCTCAACGGCCACATTGAGGAGTCGTTCACGGGCCACGAGCTAGTGCGCATCTTCAACCGCGACGCCGAGATGACCGAAGAGTTTGACCGCCGCAACGAGGGCCTCTTTGGCGCCTCGTTCAAGGCCCAGGCCCTGTCGGGCGCGATCATGCCGTCGATGAACTTCGTCCAGTCGCTCATCTACGTGCTCATCGCTGTTGTCGGCGCGCTTCGAGTGACCGCCGGCCAGATGACGCTCGGCGACGTGACGGCGTTCATCCAGTACTCGCGCGAGTTCGCCCAGCCGGTTGGCGAGATTGCTGGCATGGCGAACATGCTGCAGTCTGGCGTCGCGTCGGCAGAGCGCACGTTCGAGCTGCTGGACGCTGAGGAGCAGGAGCCCGAGAACGCAGAGCTCGACTTGCCCGACCGCACCGACGGCCACGTCCGCTTCGACAAGGTCTCGTTCAGCTACGACGCCGAGAAGCCACTCATCGAGGACCTCTCGCTTGAGGCGCGGCCCGGCCACACGATCGCGATCGTCGGCCCGACGGGCGCGGGCAAGACGACGCTCGTGAACCTCATCATGCGGTTCTACGAGCTTGACGGTGGCCGGATCTTGCTCGACGACGCCGACATCACCAAGCTGTCGCGTGAGGAGCTCCGCTCTCACGTCGGCATGGTGCTGCAGGACGCGTGGCTGTTCGACGGCACCATCCGCGAGAACATCCGCTACGGCAGGCTCGACGCGACCGACGAGGAAGTCGTCGAAGCGGCGAAGGCCACGATGGTCGACCGCTTCGTCAGGCAGCTCCCCGAGGGCTACGACACCGTGATCTCGGAGAACGCGTCGTCGCTGTCGGCCGGTGAGCGGCAGCTGCTCACGATCGCGCGAGCGTTCATCGCGAACCCGTCGCTGCTGATCCTCGACGAGGCCACCTCGTCTGTGGATACCCGCACCGAGGTGCTCGTGCAGCAGGCGATGCGCGCGCTCCGCAGCGATCGCACCTCGTTCGTGATCGCGCACCGCCTCTCGACGATCCGCGACGCTGACACCATCCTCATGATGGAGGCGGGGCGTATCGTTGAGCAGGGTTCGCACGAGGAGCTGCTGGCGAGGCGCGGCGCGTACTACGACCTCTACCAGGCCCAGTTCGCTGGCGAGGTGGATGAGGAACACGCCGAGGAGCTGCTCACGGGTGAACCCGTTGCGGCGACGGGAGCTATCCCGGTTGCGGGTGTGGCCGAGGCTGACGTGACCCCCGGAGAGCCTGCGGATGGTGACGCGGCAGCTGACGGTGGCGCGAAGGGTGCTTCGTAATCCGCTAGACTAGTTGGTGCCCCTCACGTGGCGATATCTTTGTGAACTCCCCCAGGCCGGAAACGGAGCAAGGGTAGCGGAGCTCTATCGGGTGCGTGGGGGGCGCTTTCGTTTCCCGGGCCGCTGGCGTGGTTCTGGGTTTGCCCCTGGCCCGGCCCTTCGGCCTCGCCTGGCCCTGGCCCTGGCCCTGCCCCTGGCCCTCGCCGATGAGACCCTTCCCTGCAGAACCGCCCCTTAACTACAGTTGGGAAGGGGGGCTCTTGCGGGCAAGTTACTGTCTGGCGAGCGTGGGGATGTCGCTAGGAGCCGGTGGGCCAGGCGTCCGCGAGCTTCCTGATCAACCGCAGCAACTCGGATCGTTCGTTTGAGTCCAGTGCTTCGAGGGCAGTCGAGGCTTCGTCGCGCTGTCGGTTGCGCACGCCGTGCACGAGCTGCTCGCCTGACTCTGTGAGGCGCACTCTCGTGCGTCGGGCATCTGCCGGATCAGCTTGTCGCTCAGCGTGCCCGAGTGCGACTGCCTGCTGGACGAGCCTGGAAGCGCGGGGCTGGTCGACGCCGATGTGCTCGGCGAGCTCGCTCACCGAAAGCGGTTCGGGGGAGCGGGCGAGTACGCCCAGCATGCGCATCAGGGCGGGGCCCCCTATGGAACCGCGACCGCCGTGCCCTCCGGGTCCGCCGTGGCCACCGCGCTCACCTAGGCCACCGGGTCCGCCGTGTCCGCCGAAGCCGGGGTGCTCGCCCTGCGCGGGCCCTCCGCCTCGGTCGCCCCAGCCCCCGTGCGGGCCCCAGCCGCGGTCACCACGACCCTGACCGTGGTCGCCACGACCCCGGCCAAAGTGTTCGTCGCCGTGGCCATGGGGGCCGCGCCGCCCGCGCCTCCCGCGCAGGCGGGCGAGCGCCTCGAGCAGCGCGTCGGCGTCGTCCGTGCTCGGTGAGGCCGGCGGCTGCGGCTGAGCGGCCTGCGTGGGGTTGGGGGAGATGTTCATGAAAAAAGTTTACATGTCTCTTGACATGGATCCAATTGCATGTCACTATACATATGCATGCAAGGTGACATGGAAAGTTGCGGCTCACGAACGAGGCATGCGGAGCGGGTCTCATCCCGCACGAAAGGACTTCAACATGAGTAACACTCAAGACTTCAACAACGAACACTCCAACAGCTCGGTTACGGGAGAGCCCACCGAGGCGGCGCCGAATGCGCCCCAGCAGGGGGCCAACTCGCTCCGCTCGATGCGCTACTGGCTGCGCGCCGTTGACACGCTGATTGCCCGCGAGCTTGACGCTCGGTTCGCCGAGGCCGGAGCCTCGCGGCGCGACCTGCGGATGCTGACGATGCTCGCAGCAGGTGACGAGCTTCCTGAGAAGAAGCGCGCCCGCTTGGAGCGGCACGCCAACCGCCTCTGGGCGCTTGCCGACCGCGGGTGGATCGTGCGTTCCACGCAGCGCAACGAGCCTCAGGCTCCGCTGGCGCAAGCCGGCTGGGAGCTGACCACGGCGGGCGAGGCTGCGCTCGAGCGGCTGCAGCAGATCGCGCAGTCAGTGCGCGAGCAGGTCGAGGGGGCCGTGTCGGAGGAGGCATTTGCGACCACGGCCGATTCACTCAAGACCATCGCTGAAGAGCTCGGCTGGACCGAGGAGATGCGGCTGCATCGCGGCCGACGTGGCCCGGGCGGATCTCGCGCGGGCTGGCAGCGTCGTCACGGCCACGGCCACGGCCACGGCCACGGCCACGGTCACGGTCACGGTTGCGACCGGCAGGGCCACTTCGAGGGCCAGCGCCCAGACTGGGGGCACAGCCACAGCCACAATCACAATCACAATCGCGGACGTGGGTTCGAACGTGGCTTTGCAGCGGGATTCGCTGCTGCGCGCTCTCGCGCCTAACGCGGTCCGAGCCGCGAGCGCCCGAGCGTCGGCGGGCCCCTGAGCCCCCGCACGCAGATATCGCCGACTCAGATGACCGAAGGGCCGGCTTCCCCGCAGGGGAGGCCGGCCCTCCGCCGTATTCCCGAGAGCTTCCTACGGATTCTCGCCTCGGCCAGCGCGGGCCGGGCGGCCGAGGAATACACTGAGGGTGTGGCAGCCAGTATCTACCTCACGTCCCCCGAAGGTCGCTCAGGCAAGAGTGCTGTGGCGCTCGGAGTGCTTGACACGTTGAAGGCCGACGTGCCCCGCGTCGGGGTGTTCCGCCCGGTGATTCGCTCACGCGATGAGCGAGATCGGGTGCTCGAGTTGCTCCGTGGCCGAGCGACCTCACCGGCGACGTACGACGACTGCATTGGCGTGACGTACGAGGAACTCTCTCGGAACGCCGAGGAAGCGATGGCGAGCATCGTGAGCGCGTACCAAGCGCTCCGCGAGCAGTGCGACGCGATCGTCGTCGTTGGCTCCGACTACACCGACATCGCGGCGCCGACAGAGCTCGCAACGAACGCCCGCATCGCGGCGAACCTTGACTCGCCCGTGCTGCTCGTTGTCGGTGGGCGCGACATGGCCGAGCAGGAGGTGCTTGGGCAATCGAGTGCGCGCTCGGCTGCGGAGCTCGCGAAGGTCGTGGAGTTGAGCCTCGCAGAGCTGCACGAGGAGCACGCGAGCGTGCTCGCAACGCTCGTGAACCGGGCCGACTCAGACCCCGACACGCTCGACGCGATCGTCACCGCGGTCTCGGCCGTCGTGCCCGAAGGGAGCGCGGTCTGGGCGATCCCAGAGGAGCCGATGCTCGTCGCCCCGCCCGTCGCCGAGGTGATGCGTGCAGTCGACGGCCGACTCGTTCGCGGCAGCGAGGAGCTGTTGAGCCGCGAGGTCAGCCAGATCGTCGTTGCGGGCATGTCAATGACGAACGTGCTGCCTCGCCTCCTTGAGGGCGCCGTCGTGATCATCGCCGCTGACCGCGCCGAGACGCTGCTCGCGGTCTCGATTGCGCACGAGGCTGAGGGCTTCCCGACGCTCGGCGCGATCGTGCTGAACGGTGACTTCGAGGTATCAGCCGATGTTGAGCGCCTGCTCGACGGCGTCGGCGCGGTGCTTCCGGTCATCAGCACGTCGCACGGCACGTTTGAGACGGCGCAGCGCGTCATGCACGCGCGCGGGTTGCTCACCGAAGAATCGCCGGTGAAGTTCGATACCGCCCTCGCGCTCTTCCACGAGCACGTCGACAAGGCAGACCTGCGCGAACGGCTGCGCCTGCACCGCGGCAGCGTGCGCACGCCGGCGATGTTTGCGTACGACCTGTTCGCTCGGGCCGCTCAGGCGAACGCGCACATCGTGCTCCCGGAGGGGAATGACGACAGGATCCTGCGCGCGACAAGCACGTTGCTTGCCCGCGGTGTCGCCCGGCTCACGCTCCTCGGCGAGGAGAGCGCGATTCGCAAGCGCGGAGCCGAGCTCGGCCTCGCGATCGAGGGGGCCGCGGTCATAGACCCGGCGACCTCGCCGCTCCGCGAGGAGTTCGCCGCCGAGTACGCGAGGCTCCGCGCGCACAAGGGGGTCTCGCTCGAGGACGCGAGGGATCGGATGACCGACGTGAGCTACTTCGGCACGATGCTCGTGCACTTGGGCCTCGCCGACGGCATGGTGTCGGGCGCCGCGAACACGACGGCCCACACCATTCGTCCGAGCCTTGAGTTCATCAAGACGAAGCCCGGCGTCTCGGTTGTGTCGAGCGTGTTCTTTATGGCGCTCGCAGACCGCGTGCTCGTCTACGGCGACTGCGCGGTCAACCCCGACCCGAACGCCGCGCAGCTCGCCGACATCGCCGCGTCGTCGGCGGAGACGGCGGCGCAGTTCGGTGTGGACCCCAGGATCGCAATGCTTTCGTACTCGACGGGGGAATCAGGATCGGGCGCGGAGGTCGACAAGGTGCGCGAGGCGACGGCGCTCGTGCGCGCAGCTCACCCCAACCTGCTGGTTGAGGGGCCGCTGCAGTATGACGCGGCGATCGACCCCGAGACAGGCGCCTCGAAACTGCCGGGCTCGCAGGTCGCGGGTCACGCAACGGTCTTCATATTCCCGGATTTGAATACGGGAAACAACACCTACAAGGCCGTGCAGCGGTCGGCGGGCGCTGTCGCCGTTGGGCCCGTCTTGCAGGGGCTCAACAAGCCCGTCAACGATCTCTCGCGCGGGGCAACGGTGCAGGACATCCTGAACACCGTCGCGATCACCGCGGTTCAGGCGGGTGAGCGATGAACGCCGTGCTCGTGGTGAACTCCGGTTCGTCATCCATCAAGTACCAGGTCATTGACGAGCGAAGCGGCGACCGGTTGGCGCAGGGACTCGTCGAGCGCATCGGCGAGCGTGGGGCCGGCCGCGTCGTCTACCGCAGCGCAGCGGGCGAGGCCGTCACGGAGCAGGACATTCCCGACCATTCGGCGGGGTTCGCGGCCATCGTTGAGGAGTTTAGGGCCGCTGGCACACCGATCGACAGCCTCGGTATCGTCGCCGTCGGCCACCGTGTCGTGCACGGTGGCAGCGACTTTATCGCGCCAACGATGATCGACGACGCGGTCGCGCAGCGGATCCTCGATCTCGCGGAGCTCGCTCCCCTCCACAACCCCGGCCACTACGCGGCGATCGTCGCCGCCCGCGCGGTGTTCCCTGATCTGCCGCACGTGGCGGTCTTCGATACCGCCTTCCACCAGACCATGCCCGAGAGCGCATATACCTACGCGCTTGACCGTGGTTTGGCGGCTGAGCACGGGATCCGGCGCTACGGCTTCCACGGGATCTCGCACCAGGTGGTGTCGCGCCGTGCGGCGACCCATCTTGACAGGCCGCTCGAATCGCTCAGGCAGATCGTGCTGCACCTGGGCAACGGTGCCTCCGTGTGTGCGATCGACGGCGGCCGCTCGGTCGACACCTCGATGGGTCTGACCCCGCTCGAGGGGCTCGTGATGGGCACGCGCTCCGGGAACATCGACGCCGGCGCGATCCTGCACCTGTTGCGCCGCGGGGTGAGCATTGACGACGTCGACCGCGAGCTCAATAAGCGTGCCGGCTTCCTCGGCATGACGGGTTCGAACGACTTCCGTGACGTGCGCGCCGCGGCGGCCGCCGGCGACGAGGCTGCGACGCTCGCGATCGACGTGTACGTGCACCGGGCTCGCCACTACCTCGGGGCCTACCTCGCGGTGCTCGGCGGCGCAGACACCGTCGTGTTCACGGCGGGGCTCGGCGAGAACGGGCCCGACCTCCGCGCGCTCATCTGCGCCGGCTTCGAGTGGTGCGGGCTGCGCCTCGACCAGGCGAAGAACGAGGCCCCGGGGAGCGGAGCGCGAGTCATTAGCGCCGACGACTCGGAGATTACGGTGCTCGTCGTACCGGCCGACGAGGAAGCGGAGATCGCGCAGCAGTCGATCGCGCTGGTAGCGTCCAGCTAGTGCTTAAGGCGCAGACGCAGACAGGAGACGAACCGTGAAGATCGCAGCCATTCAGATGACCCCGTCAGTCGAGCCGGGCGAGAACTTCGAAGCGATGCGGTTGCGCGCTGCCGAGGCTGCGGCCGAGGGCGCCCGGGTGATCGTCTTCCCCGAGCAGGCGATGGTGCTGCTGCAGTCTGTGACCGTCGATGCGCTGACCGGCATCGCCGCCGAGTGGTGGGAGCGGTTCGTCGCGCTGACGGCCGAGCTCGCCGTGCAGCACGACGCCGTCGTCATCTCGGCTGGTTTCGAGCCGTCGACGGATGGGCTTCCGTACAACACCGTCATTGCGGTCGGGCCCGGCGGCGAGGAGCTTGCCCGCTATCGCAAGCTGCACCTCTACAAGGCCTTCGCGCAGAGCGAGTTTGAGCACACCCGTGCGGGCGACGAACTGCCGCCGGTGTTCGACGTCGAGGTCGACGGTGAGGCGCTCCGGTTTGGCCTCGCCAACTGCTACGACATCCGCTTCCCCGAGCTCTTCCGCTCGCTGGTGGACCGCGGAGCGAACGCAGTGGCCGTCGTGGCGGCGTGGGCCTCCGGCCCCGGGAAGGAAGACCACTGGTCGATCCTCACCCGCGCGCGTGCGCTCGAGAGCGTGAGCTGGCTTGTTGCGAGCGCTGCCGTTGGCGGCGGCTCGCGTGACGCGGCGACGACCGGGCTGAGCCGCATTGTCGACCCGCTCGGTGAGGTCGTCGCGGGCCTCGGCCCGCGAGGCGAGGGCATCGTGCTTGCCGATGTGGACCCGGCCGTGGTCGACCGCGCGCGTGGGGTACTGCCGGCGCTCGAGAACCGGCGCATCGCGCTCGCCTACGAACTCGCCTGAGTTATCCCCAGTCTGGGCGACGCCCACGTAAATGTCGGTGCTCGCGGGTAGCATGGGTGTCGTGGTAGCAGCACTGTATCGGCGGTATCGGCCAGAGTCATTCTCGGAGATGATTGGGCAGTCTCAGGTGACCGATCCACTCATGACGGCGCTGCGCACGGGCCGAGTTGGCCACGCCTACCTGTTCAGCGGCCCCCGCGGCTGCGGCAAGACGACGAGCGCCCGAATTCTCGCGCGCTGCCTGAACTGCGCCGAGGGCCCCACCGACACTCCCTGCGGCACGTGCCCGAGCTGCGTTGAGCTCAGCCGCACCGGCGGCGGTTCGCTCGACGTCGTTGAGATCGATGCCGCGAGCCACGGTGGCGTCGACGACGCGCGCGACCTGCGCGAGCGCGCGGTGTTCGCGCCGGCACGCGACCGCTTCAAGATCTTCATCATCGATGAGGCCCACATGGTCACGGCGGGCGGCTTCAATGCCCTGCTGAAGATCGTGGAAGAGCCGCCGCCGCACGTGAAATTCATCTTCGCGACGACAGAGCCCGAAAAGGTCATCGGTACGATCCGTTCGCGCACTCACCACTACCCGTTCCGGCTCATCCCGCCGGCCGCCCTCATCGACTACGTGCAGCAGCTGTGCGATAGCGAGGGCGTCGCGGTCGAGCCCGGCGTACTGCCGCTCGTTGTGCGCTCGGGTGGCGGGTCGGCGCGTGACACGCTCTCGATCCTTGACCAGCTCATCGCGGGTTCCGAGGGCAACAGCGTCTCAGCTGAACGTGCCGCCGGCCTCCTCGGGTTCACCCACACGGAGCTACTGGACGATGTTGTGGCGGCGCTCGGCTCCGGTGACCCGGCGGCGGCGTTCACCGCGACCGACAGGGTGATTCAGACAGGGCAGGATCCGCGGAGGTTTGTCGAAGACCTACTTGAGCGGCTGCGCGACCTCATTATCGTGAACGCGACGTCGATTGACGGCGCCGCGGCTGTGCTCCGCGGTGTCCCACAAGACCAGCTCGACCGGATGTTTGAGCAGGCCCGCGCGTTTGGCGCGCGTGAGCTCTCACGCACCGCCGACACTGTCAGTGAGGCGCTCGACCAGATGACGGGTGCGACTCCGCCGCGCCTTCACCTCGAGCTCATGATTGCCCGCGCGCTCGTTGAGCTCGCGGGCGGCGCAGAGGCCGCCGCCGCGCCCGCTTTTGGTGGCGCCCAGCAGCCGGCGGCGGCCCAAGCGCAACGGCCGGCGCAGCGCCCCCAGACGACTCCCGCGCCTGCTCAGCAGTCGCCGCATGGTCAGCCAACTGCGCCCGCTCAACAGCCTGTGCCCGCCGCAGCCCCCTCGGGGCCCCAGCCCCAGGGAGGCCCCGCGTCGCAGGCAGCCCCGGGCGCGCTCGCGGCACCTCCGACTGACTCGCAGCCCGAGCGGGTAGCGAACGCAGCTGAAACCGCGGCGTCGATCCGCGAGTTCCTGCGGAACGACGATGCTGGTGCGGCGGCCCCTTCCGCGCCCGCGCCTGCTCAGCAAGCTGGGCCTGCACAGCAGGCTGCACCCGCGCAGCAGCAGCCGACACCTGCTCAGCCCGCGCCCGCGCAGGCCCCCGCGGCTCAGCCCGAACGGGGCGAGGACGCGGCCGGTTCCGAGCGCGAGACGCACCCCAATGAGGGCGCAGCCGGCTTCGGCCGCCCGATCTCTGACGTATTGAGCGCAGCGCAGATCGCGTCTATCGGTAACGAGCCCACGACGCCCGCGCCCGTGCAGCAGGCCCCCGAGACCGTCGCCCCGGCTCAGGCGCAGCCTGCGGTCGAAGCGACTACGGACTCAGCGCCGCAGCAGGTTGCCGCTGCTGCGACGGGTACGGCAGGGGCCGGCCAGGCCGACGAAGGTAACACCGACGCCGAGCAGAGTGACGCCGAGGCCGCAGGCTTCGAAGACTTGCGGGAGATGTGGCCTGACCTGCTCGAGGAGCTGCTCGAGTCGAATCGCGACGCTTGGAACGCCGTACGCGCGGTCGAGCCGCTCGGCCTCGAGGGCGACCTGCTGCTCGTTGGTGTCGCCAACCGCTCGGACCTTGAAGCGTTCAAGACTGCCGGCGCCGGCCCGCTGCGCGAGACCATCCTCGAGGCAACCGGTATCCGGGTACGCTATGCGCCGCGACAGGTGACGACCGCGCGCGAATCGCAGGAGCAACCGCAGCCTCCCGTCGGCACCGCCGACTCAGAGGAGCCTCACCGAGGCCCTGCGAAGCAGCCGGCGCCCCCGGTAGACGACCTCGCGGAGCGGGCGGCAGCGCGCCTGAGCTCGCTCGGCCCGAAGCTCGCGGCGCCCGCCTGGGCTGACCCGATCCCTGATCAGCAGCCCCCCGCGCCAGCGGCGACCCCCGCACAACCCCCTGCCGAGAAGACCTCAACTGAGGCATCGGCTACTGAGACACCTGAAACGCCTGCACCTGCGACGCCTGCACCTGCGACGCCCGCGCCGGTTGCTCCTGCGTCGGCGAACGCTGCCCCGACTGCAGCCACGCCAAACTCCGCGCCCGCAGTAATAGCGCCGGCGACCCCAGCGACGCCTCCGGCTTCATCAGCCCCACCAGCGGCCGCCCCTGCCGGGCCCGGCCCCGCGCAGCCCGCCCGCCCGGCACCCGTTGCGAAGACTGGGCGCCCGGACTACAGCGACGATGGGTACGGGGAGAACTCGCCATACGGCGACGGCCCAAGCTACAGCGACGACGACTACGGCTACCCCGACAGCGACCCGTATGCCCGAGCAGGTCAGCCGCAAAGCACGCCGGCACCGAGCGCGCCGGCGCCATCCGTTCCGGCGCCGAGCACCCCCGCCCCGGGCGCACCGCAGGCAGTGACATCAGCGGCCCCAGCGGTGCCAGCGAACGCTCAAGCCGTTGCCCGGCCGGGGAGCCAGCCAGGCGCCACACCGGCTCCAGTAGGCGGCGTTGATCCTGCCCCCGTCCCTGCCCCCGAGCCCGACTCAGCGAGCGCAGCTCCGCAGTCGAAGGCCGCCCCCAAGTTCACTCGCTACGGCGAGGCGGTAGTCCGCGAGGTGCTCGGTGCCGTATTCATTGAGGAGCGCCCGCTCCCCGAGCCCAGGAGGTAGTCGATGTACGACGGAATCGTGCAGGACCTGATCGACGAGTTTGGTCGGCTCCCCGGCATCGGGCCGAAGTCTGCGCAGCGGATTGCGTTCCACATCCTGCAAACCCAAAGCTTCGACGTGTCGAAGCTTGCCGAGCTGCTCACCGAGGTGCGCGAGCGCGTTCGCTTCTGCGAGGTCTGCGGCAATATCACCGAGCAGACCCGCTGCAGCATCTGCTCCGACCTGCGTCGTGACCACACCCTCATCTGCGTCGTCGAGGAGCCGAAGGACGTCGTCGCGATCGAGCGCACCCGCCAGTTCCGTGGCCTCTATCACGTGCTCGGCGGCGCGATCAGCCCGATCGACGGCATTGGCCCTGACGATCTGAGCATCCCTGCGCTCATGCGGCGCCTCGGCGAAGCGACCGGAGATGACAGGATCAGGGAGGTCATCATCGCGACCGACCCGAACCTTGAGGGGGAGGCCACCGCCGCCTACCTGTCTCGGCTGCTCACGAGCATTGACGTGCCCGTTTCTCGCCTCGCATCAGGCCTTCCGGTCGGCGGCGACCTCGAATTCGCCGACGAGGTCACCCTCGGGCGCGCGTTCGAGGGTCGCAGGGTCGTCGAGTAGCGCGGCGTAACGCTGGGCCCCAGAAACGCTCGGGTATGTGCCGCGCGCTAGACTGGAAGCTGGCCCAGAACCAAGGAGGACCCTCGTGGCATTGATCGTGCAGAAATTCGGGGGGTCGTCTGTCGCAGACGCGGAGAGCATTAAGCGCGTCGCGAAGCGTATCGTTGAGACCCGCCGCACCGGAAACGACGTCGTTGTCGTCGTCAGCGCGATGGGTGACACGACCGACGAGCTCCTTGACCTCGCCGCGGATTGCACGCCCATCCCGGCGCCGCGCGAACTCGACATGCTCCTCACTTCGGGTGAGCGCATCTCGATGGCGCTGCTCGCCATGACCATCAAAGGCATGGGCGTTGAGGCCCTCTCGTTCACCGGCAGCCAGGCGGGCATGATCACGACGCCCGACCACGGCTCGGCGAAGATCGTCGACGTGACCCCGGGCCGCGTCCGCGAGGCGCTCGATGAGGGCGCTGTCGCGATCGTCGCGGGCTTCCAAGGCTTCAGCCGTGATTCGCGCGACATCACGACCCTCGGGCGCGGTGGCTCAGACACGACCGCGGTTGCCCTTGCTGCCGCCCTCGACGCAGACCGCTGCGAAATCTACACCGACGTCGACGGGGTCTTCACGACCGACCCCCGGGTCGCACCCCTCGCGAAGAAGATCGACGCGATCTCTTCGGAAGAGATGCTCGAGCTCGCGGCCTCCGGCGCCAAGGTTTTGCACCTGCGCGCTGTCGAATACGCCCGTCGGCACGGCGTCGAGCTGCACGTGCGCTCGTCGTTCTCAGGCGAGCCAGGAACTGTTGTGTACACGCCCAAGACAGGGCACCCGAAGGGAGATCTTGTGGAAGACTCGGTCATCACTGGCGTCGCAGCCGAGGCGAGCGAAGCGAAGATTACTGTCGGCGGCGTCCCCGACATTCCGGGCAAGGCCGCGCAGATCTTCGAGGTCGTCGCGAAGACGAACGCGAACATCGACATCATTGTTCAGAACATTTCGGCCGCCGACACCAACCGCACCGACATTTCCTTCACGGTGCCGATGGGCGAGGGCCGCAAGGTCACCGAGGCCCTCGAAGCGGCCCGGGAAGAGCTCGGCTTCGAGACCCTCCTGTACGACGACCAGATCGCCAAGATCGCCGTTGTAGGCGCGGGGATGCGCACGAGCTCGGGGGTTTCGGCGCAGCTGTTCCGCGCCCTGTACGAGGCCGGCATCAACATTGAGATGATCTCGACCTCCGAAATTCGCATCTCGGTCGTCACGCGCGCTGACCTCATGGAGAAGGCAGTGCGGGTGCTGCACACCGCGTTCGGCCTTGACGCCGAAGAGACCGCGACGGTCTACGCGGGCACGGGCCGCTAGGCCTCCCACACTCCCCGCGCGAGCGGGCAACACACAGCTCAAGCACAAGGACAGGATCCACTCTCATGACCGAACAGCAGGGTTTCGCAGTCGCCATCGTCGGCGCCACGGGACAGGTTGGCGCTGTTATCCGCACGCTTCTCGACGAGCGTGACTTCCCGGTCGCGTCGCTGCGGCTCTTCTCGAGCGCGCGCTCCGCGGGCAGCACGCTCAAGTTCCGCGGCGCCGACATCACCGTCGAAGACGTCGCGACCGCCGATAAGAGCGGCCTCGACATCGTGCTCTTCTCCGCTGGCGGCGCTGCTTCGAAGCAGTACGCGCCCGAGTTCGCGGACGCTGGCGCGATCGTCATCGACAACTCAAGCGCCTGGCGCATGGACCCCGCGATTCCCCTCGTTGTGAGCGAGGTGAACCCGGAGGCACTCGACAGCACGGTCGCCGCGCGCAAGGGCATCGTCGCGAACCCGAACTGCACGACTATGGCCGCGATGCCGGTCATGAAGGTGCTCGACGCCGAGGCTGGTCTCGAGCGCATGAAGGTCACGACCTTCCAGGCGGTGTCCGGAT
The DNA here is from genome assembly GCF_006716085.1 of Leucobacter komagatae. Classification (NCBI taxonomy): domain Bacteria; kingdom Bacillati; phylum Actinomycetota; class Actinomycetes; order Micrococcales; family Microbacteriaceae; genus Leucobacter; species Leucobacter komagatae. Next base: position 2,854,566 of record NZ_VFON01000001.1, read on the forward strand.
CCGGCCTCGCCGGGGTTGCCGAGCTCGCTGGTCAGGTGACCGCCGCGGTTGAGACCGGAAACATCGAGGGCCTCGTGCACAGCGGCCGGGCGGTCGAGTTCGTCGAGCCTGCCGTCTACGCAAAGACGATCGCCTTCGACGTGATCCCGCTCGCCGGCTCGATCGTCGAAGACGGCGAGGGCGAAACCGACGAAGAGAAGAAGCTGCGCAACGAGAGCCGCAAGATTCTCGGCCTGCCCGACCTGCTCGTCGCCGGCACCTGCGTGCGCGTTCCCGTCTTTACCGGTCACTCGCTCGCGATTCACGCCGAGTTCGCGAACCCGATCACGCCGGATCGCGCGCGCGAGCTGCTTGCCGCAGCTCCCGGCGTCGCACTGAGCGACGTCCCCACGCCCCTCGAAGCTGCGGGCAACGACCCCAGCTACGTTGGCCGCATCCGCGAAGACCAGTCCGCACCCGAGGGGCGCGGTCTCGTGTTCTTCGTCTCGAACGACAACCTGCGCAAGGGCGCTGCACTGAACACGGTGCAGCTCGCCGAGGTTGTTGCGGCCAAGCTCACCGCCTAACACACGGAACGAACAGGATCTCCCCGATGATCATCAACACACACTTCGGGGAGATTCCCCAGTCGTACCTTTTCAGTGAGGTCGCGGAGCGGGTTCGCCGCTACGAGGCGCAGCACCCAGACGCCGCGGTGCTGCGGCTCGGGATCGGAGACGTGACGAGGCCACTCGCTCCCGCGATTATCGACGCGCTACACGCCGCTGTTGACGAGCAGGCGACGGCGTCGAGCTTTCAGGGCTACGGCCCCGAGGCCGGGTATGCCTTCCTGCGCGAGGCGATCGCGGCGGGCGAGTACGGCTCGATCGGCGTTGACGTTTCCGCCGATGAGGTGTTTATCGGTGATGGCTCGAAGTCTGACTCCGCGAACGTTCAAGAGCTCTTCTCGCTGAGCGCCAAGGTCGCCGTCACGGACCCGGTCTACCCGGTCTACGTTGACTCGAACGCGATGGCGGGGCGCCTCGGCACGTTCGACGGCGAGCGCTGGACCGGCCTCACGTACCTTCCCTGCGACGACGGCAACGGCTACAGGCCGGCCCTGCCCGCAGCGCCTGTCGAGCTTATCTATCTGTGCTCGCCGAACAACCCGACAGGCACGACCATGTCGCGCACAGAGCTCGAGACCTGGGTGGCGTACGCGCGCGAGACGGGCGCGGTGATCCTCTTCGATGTCGCCTACCGCGCGTTCATCACGGGCGACGAGGTGCCGCGCTCGATCTACGAGATCCCCGGTGCTGACGAGGTCGCGATCGAGCTCGGCTCCTTCTCGAAGACAGCAGGGTTTACGGGGCTTCGGTGCTCGTGGACGGTCGTGCCCAAGAAGCTGCGGCGCGACGGAGCCTCGCTCAACGCCATGTGGCTGCGTAGGCAGTCGACGAAGTTCAACGGCACCCCGTACATTGTGCAGCGAGCCGCCGAGGCCGTCTACAGCGCGGCGGGTAGCGCGCAGGTGCAGGCCGACGTCGACTACTACCTCGCGAATGCGCGGCTCATCCGATCGACGCTTGAGGCGGCCGGGCTCAACGCGGTTGGCGGGGAGCACTCGCCGTACGTGTGGTTCAGGTGCCCGGGCGGCATGGACTCGTGGGCGTTCTTCGACGCACTCCTTGAGCGGGCTCAGATCGTTGGCACCCCCGGGGTCGGGTTCGGCCCGACGGGCGCGGGGCACTTCAGACTGAGCGCCTTCAACACCGCTGAGGCGACGCAGGAGGCCGCTGAGCGCCTCGCGCGGCTCATACCCACACTCGTGTAGGCCCCGGGGCTGTTTGGCTGGGAGGGGCGCTACCCGGCCTGGGCCTGGCTGGCCCCGGTCTAGCTGGCCTCGGCCTGCCTTGGCCCCGGCGCGGCCTAGCTGGCCTCGGCCTGCCGAACGTATGTGATCTGCAGAGTGAATGAAGAAACCCCGGCAGAGCGGGATACCGAACGCCGAAACCAGATCTTGGAATCGACAGAGGCAGAGGAACGGCCTAAGCAGTTGGGGGAGTGAGCGTGAGCAGGCTCGCCTCTGGGCGGCACGCAAACCGCACGGGCGCGTAGATCGAGTTGCCGAGCCCCGCGCTCACGTTGAGGTACGCCGCACGGTGCGCGTCGTACCAGACGCTGAGGCCCCGGGCCTGGCTCGGCGGCAGGTCGCTGTTTGACGTCAGCGCGCCAATGCCCGGAACGCGGACCTGGCCGCCGTGAGTGTGGCCCGCGAGAATAGCGTCAGCCCCCTCGCCCAGCAGCGCGCCGAGCGCAGACTGGTACGGGGCGTGCACGACACCAATGCGGGGGGTCCCGGGCTTTGCCTGTGCAACGCCGGCAGCGCCCATCGAGGCCCGCATCTCATCGGGGTCGTCAAACCTGATGTGCGGGTCGTTCAGGCCGAAGAACTCGATCTCCGTACCGCGGAGCGTGATCGAGGTCGCCGAGTTGTTGAGGTCCGTAAACCCTAGCGCGGTGAGCCCCGAGGTGAGAGCCGCGTTGTCGATGTCTTGCTCGCGCGTGCTCAGGCGGCTGGGCTCGCGCAGGTACTTCAGCGGGTTCTTGAACTTCGGCCCGTAGTAGTCGTTCGAGCCGTGCACGAAGACCGTCGGAACGCCCTCGAACGCGCTGAGCGCGTGGAGCAGGGCGGGCCGAGCCCCAACATGACCCATGAGGTCGCCGGTGAGAACAACGAGGTCTGGCTTCAGCTCGGCGAGCGAGCGCACCCAGTTGATCTTGTTCGTCTGCCAGGGAGCAAGGTGCAGGTCCGAGAGCTGTAGCACGCGCACGGGCGCCGCCTCCGACGGGAGGATCGGGAGTTCGTGCCTGCGGATGGTGAACAGCCGACGTTCGACGACGGTCGACCAGAGCAGCACGCCCGCTGCGGCCCATCCGAGGGCCGCAGCGGGGGTGCAACAGCGAGAGTTTCGCGCCATCGAGGGCTAATCCGAGCAGTCGACGGTCAGCGTGACGCGCGTGTTCAGCGCGACCTCTTCGCCAGAGCCGGGCGAGACGGACGTGACCTTGTCCTTGCCGGCGTTGACCTTGCCGTCACCGGAGCACGTCATGCTGACCGAGGTGAAGCCCGCGGACTTCAGCGCGCTCTCGGCGTCCTTCGCGCTCTTACCGTCGAGCCCATCGGGCACCTTCCCGGCGTTGCCGCGCGAGCGGTAGATGGTGACCTCGGTGCCGAGGCCTGAAGCAGCGCCTGCCTCAGGATCAGTGCGTGCGACCATGCCCTTCGGGACGGAGGAGTCGACCTCGCCACCGTCACGGTAGGCGAAGCGGGCGTTCTCTAGGATGCCTGCTGCCTCGTCGAAGGACTTACCGCGAACGTCGGGGACGTTGACCATGGTCTGACGCAGCGCGGTGGCTGCCGGGTCGCCGAAGCCCTCGCCGCCGAACTTCTCGTCGGCGACGTACATCACTGCTGGCCAGATACGGCTGTCCGCGGCGGTGAGGCCCTGGTAGCCGCCGAAGTTACGGGTGTCGACGCGTGAACAATCGGGCTGACCGAGGCACTGCGGGTTCGGGCCGACGTTGCCGACCCAGGTCGCGGTCGCGACCTTGCTCGAGGCGCCAACCGTCCAGTTATCGATGTACTCGTCGGTCGTTCCGGTCTTCGCGAGGTGAGGCACCCCGAACTGCGAGCGGGCGTGGCCCGCGATGCCGTTGTTGATCGTGTACTCGAGCGCGTACGCGACGCCCGCCGCGACCTCTGGAGAGAGCGCCTCAGAACACTCGCTCTTCTTGAATGGCACCGCCTCGCCGTTCGGGCCGACGATCGAGTCGATCGCGACCGGGGTGCAGACCTGGCCCTTGCCCGCGAACGCGCCGAACGCGGTCGCCATGGTGAGGGGCGACATCTCGTCGGTACCACCGAAGGTGTTCGACGGGTTCATCGTCAGCTCAAGGGTCCCGTTGTTCGGGAAGTCGGGGTGGGTCGCCGGCGACGCGCGGTGCAGGCCGAGCTTCTTCGCGAGCGCGAAGGTATCGCAGAGATCCATCTGCTGCTGCATCGACACGAGGCCGCCGTTGAGCGACTGCGCTACCGCGGTGAGTACCGACTGGTTGCCGCGCACGCCGAGGTTGTCGTTGTTGAACTGCCACGGGCCGTATCCGTAGACGCCGCCGTCCATGCAGCTCGCGCGGAAGCTCTGCAGTTGCACGGTGCGGCCGTTCACATTGACGACGTCGCGCACGGAGTGGCCCGAACGGATCCACTCGGCGAGCGTGATCGCCTTGAACGTCGAGCCGACCTGGAAGCCGGAAGAGCCGCCGTCGCTCTGATCAGTGCTGTAGTTGATCGCCGTGTAGCCCTGGCTCGAGAGCGTCTCGTCGTTGCTGTAGGGGCGGTTCTGCGCCATTGCGAGCACGCGGCCGGTGCCGACTTCGGTGCTCACGGTTGCGCCGCCAACGTCGATGCCCTCCATAGTCTGAGGCACCTCGTTGCGAACCGCGTCGGTCGCGGCGCGCTGCAGGTCGAGATCAATCGTCGTGTAGATGTCGTAGCCGCCGCGGCGCATGTTGAAGTCGCGGGTCTCAGCATCGGGGCCGAACGACTCATCCTTCTTCATCTGGTTCTGGACGAAGTCGCAGAAGTGGCCGAGGCCGTAGGTTGCCTCGGCGGCCGCGCAGCCCTGCACGCGGGGGGTGATCTTCGGCTCGACGGGCGTCGCGACAGCCTCGTCGTGCTGCTGCTGGGTGATCTTGCCGTGCTTGAGCATCTGGCCGAGGATGAGGTCGCGACGTTCCTTGTTCGCCGGGATGTTCTCCTCGATGTCGAGCTGGTACGCGACCGGCTGGTTCACGATGCCGACGAGGCTTGCGGCCTCGGGCAGCGTCAGGTCCTTCGCGGTCTTGCCGTAGTAGTAGTGCGCGGCCGACTCGATGCCGTAGACCTGGCGGCCGAACAGGGCGATGTTCAGGTAGCCGGTGAGAATCTCGTCCTTGGTGAACTTCTTCTCGACACCGATCGCAAGCTTCATCTCCTTAAGCTTGCGATCCATGGTCTGCTGCATGGCCTCCTTGTAGGCGGCCTTCTGCTCCTCGGGGTCGGGCACAGCCGTCGACTCCTGCACGAGCACGTTGCGCACGTACTGCATAGTGATCGTCGAGGCGCCAGACTTACCGCTGTCGCCGCCGGCGTTCTGCAGCACGGCGCGGCCAGCCGCGAGAGCATCAACGCCGCCGTGAGTGTAGAAGCGCGGGTCCTCAATGGAGACCAGGGCGTCCTTCACGTACGGGGAGATGTCGTCCCAGCCGACGGGAATACGATCTTGCTCGTAGAACTCAGCAATCTTGACGTTCTCGTCACCGTTCTTCGCCCAGATAGTGCTCGGCTCGGCCAGCTGGCCGGGCTTGAGATTGCTGGGGAGGTTCTCGAAGATGCTCACGGCTGACGTCGCCGCTGCGCCCGAGAGGGCCACGACGGGGGTCACCGCCGCGGTGACGAGGATGCCTGCGATAGCGCTCATTGCTACCGCACCGAGGATGCCGCCGACTACGCCACCAACCGAACGAGGTTTGGCTGTGGGCACGCGCGAAGACTTTGAGGCCTTTGGGGTCATAGACTCAAGGGTAGGCGATAAAAGCTGGCAATCAGCGCCGCTCGCGCCAAATCCAGGCGTTTTCACCCGCTATTTTCAAGAAGGAGGCTCACATGAGTGATGCTCCAGAAGCACCGAAGTGGGAGTACTTTGTGACCCCGCTCCTGCTGCACAATGAAGCTCAGATCCTCAACAACTGGGGAGCGCAGGGCTGGGAACTCGTGCAGATCATCGAGGGCCCCGCCGGTGGAAACGTCGCTTATCTCAAGAGAAGGGCCTGACATGTCATCAGTTATCGAAGAGCGCATCAGCGAGCTCGGATTCGAAATCCCCGAGATCGTGCCCGCTGTCGCGGCGTACGTTCCCGCGGTGCGCGACGGTGACTACGTCTACACGTCGGGCCAGCTGCCCATCGCGAACGGCGCGCTCGTCGCGACGGGCAAGGTCGGCGAGGGCGAGGGGCTCGTGAGCCCCGAGCAGGCGCAGGATCTCGCGCAGCTGTGCGCGCTGAACGCGCTCGCTGCGGTTCGCGGCGTCCTCGGTTCCCTCGACAAAGTCGAGCAGGTCGTAAAGGTCACCGCCTTCGTCGCCTCCGCTCCCGAGTTCACCGGCCAGCCGGTTGTCGCCAACGGTGCCTCGGTGTTCCTCGGCAAGGTCTTCGCAGACCAGGGCATCCACGCCCGCTCGGCGGTCGGCGTCGCGGTGCTGCCGCTCGACGCTCCGGTCGAGGTCGAGTTCATCTTCCGCGTCCGCGACTAACGCTCGCGGCTCGCGAGCTTACCTCACGTCACGTCAAAGGGGGCGGCGGATCCACACCCGGATCCGCCGCCCCCTTTCGCGTGCGCGCCCTACTTGGCGCCGCGCTCCGCGACGACGCGATCGGAGATGAGCTGCATCACCATCGTGTCTGCGAGCGTCGTCGTGTCGCCGATCTTGCGGCCCTCGGCCGCGTCCTTCAAAAGGCGGCGCATGATCTTGCCGGAGCGCGTCTTCGGCAGCTCGTTCACAACGTAGACGTTGCGGGGGCGGGCGATCGCGCCGATGTGCGACGCGACGTGCGCTCGGAGCTCCTGCTCCGCTTCAGCCTCGGTGATGAGGTGCTGCTGCGACTTCAGAATGACGAAGGCGACAACCGCCTGGCCCGTGGTCTCGTCGTCGGCTCCGACGACCGCTGCCTCGGCGACCGCGTGGTGCCCGACGAGTGCCGACTCGATCTCGGTGGTCGACAGCCGGTGCCCCGAGACGTTCATGACGTCGTCGACGCGGCCCAGGAACCAGATGTCGCCATCCTCGTCGAGGCGGGCGCCGTCGCCGGCGAAGTACTTGTCACCGAACTTATCCCAGTAGGTGTCGATGAACCGCTGCGGGTCTCCCCACACGTTGCGCACCATCGCGGGCCACGGGCGTTCAACGACGAGGAGCCCGCCCTGACCGTTCTCGACGGGGTTGCCGTCGTCGTCGACAACGGCGATCGAGATGCCGGGCTGCGCGATCTGTGAGCTGCCGGGCTTCAGTGAGGTGAGCCCCGGGAGCGGGGCGACCATCATGGCGCCGGTCTCGGTCTGCCACCAGGTGTCGACGATCGGCGTCTTGCCCGCTCCGATGACGTCGCGGTACCAGCGCCACGCCTCGGGGTTGATGGGCTCGCCGACGCTGCCGAGGAGGCGCAGGCTCGAGAGGTCGTACTGCTCGGGAACCTGGCGGCCGACCTTCATGCACGAGCGAATGGCGGTCGGCGCGGTGTAGAAGATCGACACCTTGTACTTCTCGATGATCTGCCACCAGCGGCCCCAATCGGGCGTATCCGGGGTGCCCTCGTACATCACCTGGGTCGCGCCGTTTGAGAGCGGTCCGTAGACGATGTAGGAGTGCCCGGTCACCCAACCGACGTCAGCCGTGCACCAGAACACGTCGCTCTCGGGCTTGATGTCGAACACGTCGCTGAAGGTTGTCGTCGCCTGGGTGAGGTAGCCGCCCGAGGTGTGCAGGATGCCCTTTGGCTTGCCCGTCGTGCCCGACGTGTAGAGGATGAAGAGCGGGTTCTCAGCGGGGAAGCCCTTCGGAGTGTGCTCGCCGTCGTACGACGTGATCTCCTCATGCCACCACAGGTCGCGGCCCTCGGTCATTTCGATGTCGTTGCCGCCGCGCTTCACCACGAGCACGTGCTTCACCGTGCTCGGTTTGCCGTCGGCGTCGTCGAGCTCGAGTGCCTGGTCGACGACGGGCTTGAGGGGCGAAACGCGCCCCTTGCGGTAGCCGCCGTCGGCGGTGATGACGAGCTCGGCCTCGACGTCGTCGATGCGCGCGCGCAGGCTTTCGGCGCTGAACCCGCCGAACACGACGGAGTGCGCGGCGCCAAGCCTCGCGACGGCGAGCATCGAGATCACGGTCTCCGGGATCATCGGCATGTAGATGGCGACGCGGTCACCCGCGGTGACTCCAAGGCTGGTGAGCATGTTTGCGGCGCGCTTGACCTCGTGAGTGAGCTCGGCGTAGGTGAGCGTGCGGGTGTCGCCGGGCTCGCCCTCAAAGTGGATCGCCACTCGGTCGCCAAGCCCGTTCGCAACGTGCCGGTCGAGGCAGTTCTCCGCGACGTTTAGCTCGCCGTCGGCGAACCATTTCGCGAACGGCGGGTTCGTCCAGTCAAGGATCTCGGTGAACGGCTTCTTCCACGTCAGGCGATTCTGCGCCTGCTCTGCCCAGTAGGCCTCGGGGTCTGCCGCCGCGCGCAGGTACACCTCGGGGGAGCGCTGGTTCGCCTGTTCGCGGAACTCCGCGGAAGGGGGGTAGCTCTCTCCGTCGTCGTGCGCGAGGGAAGAAAGACTTTCGATAGTGCCGTGATCGTCGCTCATGGCTACCCTTTCAATCTGAAAACGTCATTGTCTCGCTCAATGTTAGACCCGAGAGCTTCGCCCCCAGGCCCCCCGAAAGAGGGGGTGACCGCTCGCTCTCCCCAGGCCCAGGCGGGGCCTTGCCGATAGGGCCCAAAGCGACTGTGCTGGTGCGCATGATCTCGGGAGCGTCTCAGCAGGAGCAGCGCCGGTCTCACGCCCTCACCGGCGATGTGCGGCGCGCGCTCGGCGGCCTCGTGCCGCTGGTTGATGACCCCACGGCGCGCGACATCCTCCTCGCTGCCAGTGGGGGCGCGGGGCGGTTGTGGGTTGACCGCGGGAGCGGCATTGAACAGGTTGCGGGCTGGGCCGCACCCGCTGCGGAGGTACGCAAGCTCGCGATCCAGCTCATTGCGGCGGGCGGCAGGCACCTCGACGAGTTGAACCCCGTCGCTGACGTGCGGATCGGAGACGGTATCCGGGTGCACGCCCTGCTCGACCCCGTCGCGGTCGCGGGGGCGGCGCTGTCGATCCGGCTTCCTGCGCCGCGCGCGAGGACGTTCGGGGGTCTCGTCGCCGGAGGGCTCTGCTCGCGCGAGGCCGCTGCTTTCTTGACCGATAGCGTCGCGAAGCGGCGCAACCTGCTCATCACGGGAGGCGCGGGGAGCGGCAAGACGACACTGCTCAGCGCCCTGCTCGCGCTCGTACCCGCGACCGAGCGGATCGTGACGATCGAGGACGTCGCCGAACTGCGCCCGGAGCACCCGCACCACATCGCGCTCGAGGCCCGGCAGGCGAACATCGAGGGCGTCGGCGAAATTGGGCTCGACCGGTTGCTGCGCGAGACGCTGCGCATGCGGCCCGACCGGATCGTGCTCGGGGAGTGCCGCGGTGCCGAGATTGCGACGCTGCTTTCAGCGCTGAACACGGGCCACGAGGGCGGTGCGGGCACGCTGCACGCGAACCGGATCGCAGATGTGCCGGCGCGGCTTGAAGCCCTCGGGATGCTCGCGGGGCTCGACCCGCAAACGCTCGCGCGGCAGGCCACCGTGCTCGACCTCGTCGTCCACGTCACCCGCGCGAACGGCAGGCACCGCATCGCGCAGCTCGGCCGGATGCGCATCGGGAAGAACGGAACGCTGGAGGTGAGCGCCCTTGCCGCGGCCGCGTAGCTCCCGTCGAGGAGAGGACAGCGAAGCGGAATTAGGATCGGTGCCCGCGGCGGTGGCCGCCCGGTCCGCGGCGCTTCTGCGCGGCGGAATGTCCTCCGCGCAGGCGGTGCGCTCGGTGGGCGAGGAGATCCAGCGCCCCGAGACGCGCGACCTCATCGCTGAGGTGGATCGCGGAACCTCCGTCGGAGCCGCGCTCTCCCGGCTCGACGGGCCCGAGTGGCGGGTGCTCGGGGCGGCCTGGTTGCTCGCTGAGGAGAGCGGGGCCGCACTCGCCCCGGCGCTGGATCGCATCGCCGCCGCGCTCAACAGCATTTCTGAGGCGAACCGGCGGAGGTCCGTGTTGCTCGCTGGCCCGAAAATGACGGCGACCCTCGTCGGTTGGCTCCCGCTTGCCTCCATAGCAGTGAGCTTTCTACTCGGCTTCAACCCGTTCCCGCTGTTCATCACCCCCATCGGGGCGCTACTGCTCGTCACTGGCCTGGTCCTCCAGCTCATCGGGGTCCGGTGGAGCGCCGCCCTCACCGGCCGCGTCGAACGAGAAGACCGGGTAGCGGGGCTCGAATGCGAGCTCATGTGGGTGGCGCTTGCGGGCGGAGCGCCGCCCGGCCTCGCCCTCAGGCGGGTTGCAGATGCCGTGTCCGAGACGCGGGCCGAGTGGGTCACGTTTGACAGCTTGCGTGCGGGGCGGCCGCTCTCGCGCGTGCTCGAGGTCTCGGCGGAGGCGGGCGTTCCCGCGTCAGCGATGCTGCTCGACGAGGCGACCCAAATCCGTGCGCGGGGCCAGGCCGCGATCGAGCGCGAGGCCGAGCGGCTCGGGATCCGGATACTCTTTCCCCTCGCCTCCTGCCAACTGCCGGCGTTCATCGCGGTCGGGGTGCTCCCCGTCGTCTTCACGCTGCTCGGCGATGTGCTGCCGCGATGAGCTCTCCACGCGGCTTCGTCCACAACCGCGGTTCCGCGGGCGATCGCGGCGCTGCCTCCACAATCCTCGGCGCACCTCACAATGATCTGTTTGCCGCAGCGAGGATCGAAGCACGACCAGGGCCCGCAGCGGTGAGACTCCGCCGAGGCCCGCAATGATAGGGAGGACACGATGAACAGTACGCAGCAGACCCAGCAGCAACAGAGCGTGCAGCAGCAACGGCGCGGTCGCGTCGGGCGAGTGCGCGAAGAGAAGAAAGTTCTCAAAGGCATGGGGTTTCCAGCTGAGCCGGAAGCACCTCGCGTGACCGGAACCCGTCACTTAGAGGCCGACGGACACGAACCCGTGCGCAGGTCACCCTCGGCCGGCTCCGCGCGAGCGAGAGGCGGCGGGCTTGGCGCAGACGAGCGTGGGGCGGTCACGGCAGAATACGCGCTCGTCATCATGGCGGCGGTCGCGTTCGCCGGCCTCCTCATTGTGATTATGCGCTCGGAAGAGGTGCGCGCGATGCTGCTCTCGCTCGTGCAGGGCGCACTCGGCAGCGCGGGTTAGTCGAATGGGCGCGATGTTCGCTGCGCTGCGAGCCCTGTGGGCTGACAGGCGCGGGGCGGTGACGGCGGAGTTCGCAGTCGCGATTCCGGCGATGCTCATTGTCCTCGGGCTTGCGATCGGCGCGGTCCAGCTCTCAGCGCAGCGTGTCGCGCTCACTGCCCTCGCCGGTGACGTTGCACGGCTTGAGGCGCGGGGTGACGATCGTCTCGCGGCGGCACGGATCTCCGAGCACGCCGGAAGTCCCTTGCTCTCTAGGAGCACGGCTGGTGGAATCCTGTGCGTTGCCGCGACGAGCTCCCCGAGAGCGGGGTTGCTCGCGGGCATCCGCGTGACCGGTCGAGGCTGCGCTGCCATTACCGCGGAAGGGGCGTTCGCGCGAGACGGCCCAGGTGACACTGACAGGCCGGTGACGTGAGCGTCCCCGTCGTCGTCGCGATCAGCGGTGGTGCCGTGGCACTCGCGCTTCCGGTCATGGTCGCCTCGCAGGTGATCGTTGCCGGTGCGGAGGCGACGAACGCAGCCGATGCGGCCGCGCTCGCCGCAGCCGACGCCGAGCTCGGGCTCCTCGGCGACGGCGAATCCGCGCCGTGCGTGGTCGCTCAGGCCGTCGCCGACGCGAACGGAGCGGCGACCGTGACCTGCGACCTTGGGCCGGGCATTGCCGAAGTGCGTGTGACCGTGCGCCGGTGGGCTGGGCTCGTCGCCATCACCCGGTCAGCTCGGGCAGGTCTAGCTGACTGAGCCATTCGCGAGGGAACCGGCCGAGCTGTGGCAGCTCACTGGGCAGATACTGGGTCGTCGACCGGCATGTCGAGCAGGACGTCCGAGAAGGCGAGGAGTCGGGAGCTCGCAAAGTCATCGTACTCCGGCAGAAATGTCATCTGGTCCCCGATGATGCTGAAAAAGGCGTAAAGCGGCACGGGTGCGTCTCTGGCGCTCAGATCAGGGTGGACCTCATGAAAGAGCGCGGTCCAGCGGGCAACATGATCGCGCTGCATTTGTACGAAATGCTTGAGATCGGATGGGTCAAGGTTGCCTTGCTCGGAGAAATATACGCGCATGAGGTCGGCGCTGCGGAACGAATGGTCGACGTAATAGCCGCAAAGCAATCGCAGCTCTTCTGCAGGGCTCTGTGACTGGGCCCGGGCAGCCTCCCCGGCCTTGTCGAGCCAGGCGGAGGCACGATCGTATGCGGCGGTCAGGAGTTCACTCTTTCCAGCGAAGTGCCTGTACACGCCTGAGGGGGTGAGCGAAACCGCCGCCGCGAGGTCCTCGATCGTAGCGTCGTTGTACCCGTGTTCAGCGAAAAGCTTGATGCCCGCTTGAAGGAGTTGCTCGCGACGGGGGGACCCCTGGGCACTCGGCCCTTCTTCTGCTTCCCAATCAGGAAAGGGTGTTCTGCGAACGCTTCCATCTGCGTAGGCACCCACGTCGATGTCTAGAAGTCTCCAAGCCAACTCGTTGAGACGTGCCCTCAGCCGTGGCTTCGCGATGCGGGTCGTGTGCATCGTGACACTCGAAAGAACGCTGAAAGCCGCGATGAGGATGATGGTGCGTTCGTGTTCGGGAACGTCTGGTCGGTAGACGGCGTATGGAATCGTGAGCCGTGAGCCCACTACAGCCAGCTTCCTATTGAGCTTAGCCCGGTCGTCGCCCTTGAGGTGGCGCCCTTCCCAGCGGTAGATGCCGTTGATGGAACGGTCAGCGACAAATTCACCGGCGACAGCGTCGATCAACTCTTCGATGACGAGGCGTGCCTCCTGCCGCGACAGAACCTCCCGCGAGGAAGCCTCCTCAGTCGCGGAAAGCAGACGGTCCGCAAACGCGAAAGCCGTGTGAGCGAACAGCGCGTACTTGTTCGGGAAGTGCCGGTACAGCGCAGTGGCGGTGATGCCGACGGTGTCGGCGATGTCCTGCATGCTCACGGGGTGGTACCCGCTCCGCGCGAAGGCCTCGGCGGCCGCCTTCTCAATCTGCTGCTTGCGGTCGCGGGGTCGGGAACGCTGCGCGGCGGTCTTTTCGCTGCTAGCCATGCATTCAACCTTATCGAGGGAGCATCGCGTGCCGACTGTGAGAACCCATAAACTTCGTACCGTTTTGCTAGGGTTTCGCCTTGCCCGGCCCGCTGACGGGCCCGCACTGGCCCGTCGCCAAGCCGCCTATTTGCGCGGCCGCCGCTCTCGGAGCGCGGCGGCGATCGCCTCGATGGAAGGCCACCCCGAGAGCCCACCCGCAGTCGCGTAGACCCTGCACGAGAGCTCGCGGGTGCGGGTCGCGCCTGCGAAGAGGTCTTCGCCATCGATGAGGATCGTTGGGGAACCCGAAAACGAGACGCCCTCAGCGTCGGCGTTCGACGAGATCGTCACCGTCTCGATCGGGGTTTCCGGTGTGCCGACGACGGCAAGGGCCGCGCGCAGGTTTTCGGTCGCCGGCCCGGCGCTCGGGCAGCCGTGAATGACGAGTACCTGTGCCTTCATGAGTTCACCTCGCCGTTCAGTGCGATACGGGCTTCTTGAAGCGGAGCCTGGCAATGACGCCGAGCACGAGCATGACAACCGCGCCCCAGGCGAACCCGAAGACCGCGGAGAGCCCGGAATCCATGAGCCAGGTGATGATTCCTGGAACCGTGACGGAGTGGACGATGCCGCTCACGAGGTCGTAGGGGGCGCTCAAGCCCACCTCGGCCAGGTTGACCAGGAGGATGTGGCCGCCGACCCAGAGCATCGCGAGCGCCCCAACGACGGTGAGAAGGCGAAACACCCACGGCATCGCCTTCACGAGCCCGCGGCCGACCGCCTGCAACCACGCGACGGGTCGCTTGATGAGCCAGAACCCGACGTCGTCCATCCTGATAAGCAGCGCGACGGTGCCGTAGACGGCCACGGTCATGAGCAGCCCGACGACGACGAGCGTCGCGAGCCGGATGCCCCACGACGAGGCTTCGATGTTTGCGAGCGAGATGAGCATGATCTCGATGCTCAGTACGAGGTCGGTGCGCACCGCACTCGACACCATTTGCTTCTCGTCGGTCTCGGTGCGCTCGACGACCTGCTCGACACCGGCGGGGTCAGCGTGGCTCGGACGAATCCAGTGCCACACTTTTTCAGCGCCTTCGTACGCGAGGTAGGTGCCACCGAGGATGAGGAGCCACGGGAAGATCCACGGCGCCCACGCGCTCAGCACCATGATGCCCGCGATGATGATCGCCTTGTTCATGAGCGAGCCGCGCGTGATCTTCCACACCACGGGCAGCTCACGCCTCGGGGTGAGGCCCTGTACGTACTGGGGTGAGACGGCCGCGTCGTCGATGACGACGCCCGCGGCCTTCGCGGAAGCCTTCGCGGCCCCGGCAACGACATCGTCGATCGATGCGGCTGCGGCTCGGGCGAGCACGGCGATGTCATCAAGCAGGGCGAAGAAACTAGCGCTCACGTGTGGTGCCTCTATGTAAGGGGAACGAATTGAGAATCAGGATAACCCGTGAGGGGAGCGAAACCTGCGCGGCAACCAGAAGTCGCTAGTAATGACAGATTCTCACGTGACTGTGTGTATCGTTGCGGTGCAGGGAGCCCTGCGCGACGAATCGCGTGTACGGGATAAAAGGCGAGAATTGGAGTGCCGTGGGGAAAAAGCTGGTCATCGTGGAGTCGCCGACAAAGGCGCGCACGATTGGTGGTTACCTCGGTGATGACTACGAGGTGCTGTCTTCGGTCGGGCACGTCCGCGACCTCGCCGAGCCGTCGGAGCTCCCCGCCGAGCTGAAGAAGGGGCCGTTCGGCAAGTTCGGCGTCGACGTCGAGAATGGCTTCGCCCCCTACTACGTCGTCAACGACAATAAGAAGAAGACCGTCGCCGAGCTGAAGCGAGCGCTCAAGGGCGCCGACGAACTCTTCCTCGCAACTGATGAGGACCGCGAGGGTGAGGCCATCGCGTGGCACCTCCTTGAGGTGCTGAAGCCGAAGGTTCCAGTACACCGCATGGTGTTCCACGAGATCACCAAGGACGCGATCGCCGAGGCGCAGCGAAACACCCGCGAGCTCGACACCGCGCTCGTCGACGCGCAGGAGACCCGGCGCATTCTCGACAGGCTCTACGGCTACGATATTTCTCCGGTGCTCTGGCGCAAGGTCGCGCCCAAGCTCTCGGCCGGCCGCGTGCAGTCCGCAGCCACCCGACTCGTCGTCGACCGCGAGCGCGAGCGCCTCGCGTTCCGCGCCGCCGAGTACTGGAGCATCGCCGCGCGCTTCAACCCGGCGGAGGACGCGCCAGACCGCGTGCCGTTCGAGGCCAAGCTCGTGCGGCTCGACGGGAACCGCGTCGCGTCGGGCGGCGACTTCGACGACACCGGCAAGCTGACCGCGAAGGCGACCGGCGCCGGAGTTATCGCGCTCGACGGCACCCGCGCGGACGCGATCGCCGCCGCCCTCGGCGAGGGCCCTTCGGCGCTCGTGCGCACGCTCGAGACGAAGCCGCACACGCGCCGCCCGGCAGCGCCGTTCACGACGTCGACGCTGCAGCAGGAGGCCTCGCGAAAGCTCCGCTTCAGCTCGCGCCAGACGATGTCGTTCGCGCAGTCGCTCTACGAGAACGGCTACATCACCTATATGCGTACCGACTCGCCGACGCTCTCGAAGCAGGCGCTCGAGGCGGCGCGCAGCCAGGCGGCCTCGCTCTACGGCGCCGAGACCGTGCCCGACAAGCCGCGCGTGTACACCGGCAAGGCGAAGGGTGCGCAGGAGGCGCACGAGGCGATCCGCCCCGCAGGCGATACCTTCGTGCGCCCGAGCGAGCTGAAGGGAAAGCTCACCCAGGGTGAGTTCTCGTTGTACGACCTGATTTGGAAGCGCACCGTCGCGAGCCAGATGGCGGACGCGAAGGGCTCGACCGCCACGGTCACGCTCGGCGTGACGGTCACCGAGGGGTCGGCAACCACCGATGCTGAGTTCACCGCGAGTGGCACGGTCATCACCTTCCCCGGCTTCCTCCTCGCCTACGAAGAGGGCAAGGACGAGAAGCGCGGCGACGCCGAGAAGAACAACGTCTCGCTCCCGCAGCTGACGGAGGGCCAGGCGCTCGGGATCACGGAGCCGCTCGCAAAGCAGCACGAGACGAGCCCGCCGCCGCGCTACACCGAGGCGAGCCTCACGAAGCGTTTCGAAGAGCTCGGGATCGGACGCCCGTCGACCTACTCGTCCACGATCTCCACGATCATGGATCGCGGTTACGTTTCGAAGCAGGGCCAGGCCCTCGTGCCGAGCTGGATCGCGTTCTCCGTGGTGCGCCTGCTCGAAGAGCACTTTGCGGCGCTTGTCGACTACGACTTTACGGCTGAAATGGAGAGCGACCTCGATGAGATCGCGGCCGGCCAGACCGACCGCTCCGAGTGGCTCAAGGAGTTCTACTTCGGTACCGACAACCACCCCGGTCTCCGCGGCGTTGTTGATAATCTCGGCGAGATCGATGCGCGCGCGATCAACACGATCCGGATCGATGACCAGATTTCGCTCCGCAACGGCAAGTATGGCCCCTACCTCGAGGTCTTCGACGAGAAGAGCGAGGTCGACGAGAACGGCGAGCTCAAGCCGCGCAGTGTGAACATCCCTGACGGGATGGCTCCTGACGAGCTCACCCCCGAGCGCGCCCACGAGCTCGCCGACGCCGAGCCCGCAGAGGATCGTGTTGTCGGCCTGCACCCGGTCACCGGAAAGCGCGTCATCGCAAAGAACGGTCGCTTCGGTCCGTACGTGCAGGAGCTGCCGAACGAGGACGAGGAACTCCCGAAGGGCGAGAAGCCCCGCACCGCGTCGCTCTTCAAGTCGATGGACCCCGCGACGGTCGATCTTGATACGGCCGTGGCCCTCCTCGACCTGCCCCGTGTCGTTGGCAATGATCCCGAGTCCGGCGACCCGATCACCGCGCAGAACGGCCGCTACGGCCCGTACCTCAAGAAGGGTACGGAGACTCGCACGCTGCCGAGCGAGGACTCGATCTTCTCGATCGACCTCCCTGGCGCGCTCGAGGTGCTCGCGCAGCCGAAGTACGGTGCCCGCAAGGCGAGCTCGGCGCTGAAGGAGTTCGACGCCGACCCCGTGAGCGGTAAGCCCGTGAAGGTGAAGGACGGCCGCTTCGGCCCGTACGTCACCGACGGCGAGACCAACGCGACGATCCCGCGCGGCGACTCGGTCGAGGAGATCACGTTCGAGCGCGCGATCGACCTGCTCGCCATCAAGCGCGCGAAGGGCCCAGCCAAGAAGAAGGCGCCGGCGAAGAAAAAGGCTCCCGCCAAGAAGCCGGCAGCGAAGAAGCCGGCAGCCAAGAAGTCCACGGCAGCGAAGAAGGAGGTCGACCCGGCACGGTCGGCCGCCGCGAAGAAGGCCGCCGAGACGCGCAAGGCCAACGCTGCGAAGAAGGCCGCCGAGGCTGCTGCCGCGGCCGAGACCGCAGAGTAGGCCGCGCGTGTTCATCACCCTCGAAGGCGGGGATAGCGTCGGCAAGACCACGCAGGCGGGGATGCTCGAGGAATGGCTGACAGGCGAGGGCCGTGAGGTCGTGCGCACCCGCGAGCCGGGTGGCACGCCGCTCGGCGTCGAGGTGCGCAGGCTGCTGCTGCACGGCGGCGACGAGATCGGGGCCGTCGACCCGCGCGCCGAGGCGCTGCTGTACGCGGCGGACCGCGCGCAGCACATCGCGAAGGTCGTTCGGCCCGCGATCGAGCGGGGTGCGGTCGTCGTGCAGGATCGGTATATCGACTCGTCCCTCGCCTATCAGGGCGCCGGCCGGGTCCTCGACGTTGACGAGGTCCGCCGCATCAGCGAGTGGGCGGTCGGGGGGCTGTGGCCAGACGTCACGGTGCTGTTCGACCTCGCGCCCGAGATCGCCGCTGCCCGGCGTTCGTCGCGTGACGACGACAGGCTTGAGGCCGAGCGGCAGGAGTTCCACGAGGCTGTTCGCGCCGCGTACCACGGGCTCGCTGTGGCATCGCCCGAGCGGTTCCTTGTCGTCGACGCCTCGGGTACCCCGGAGGAGATCCACGCCATCGTGCGTGCCCGGGTCGCCGAGCGCCTCGCCGCCCGCTGACGCGACCTAGCGCGCACGAGCCGCTTCCCCATAAGAAAGCCCCGTTATCGCGGTATTGAAGGGGCGGTTTGGCGGGGAAGGGGCTGTGCGGTGGGGCGGGTGAGGTGGCGCCGCGCTCACTCGGAGTGGGTGTGGCCGCCGGCCTGTGTCTCGATCCCGAAGAGCGTCTCGAGCGCCTCAGCTGCGGCGGGCACGCGGCCCTCGCGACCCAGAGTGCGGATGCGGGTCATCGGCGTGTGCAGCAGCTTGCCCGTGAAGCGCCGCAGGGCGGCTTCGTAGTCTGCCGAGACGGCGGTGTATTCGGGGCTTGAGGTGGCGGGGCCCGCCGACTGAGAAGCGGCCCGTGCCCGGCAGAGCTCGTCTTCGAGGATGCCCATCACGTGCGTCCGCAGCGCGAGCAGGGCGGGCAGCGCGTCGCGCTCGGCCCTGGACGCGGAGAACTCGTCGGCGGCCTCCCGCACGATCTCATGAGCCTCGGCCGCGGCACTGAGCTCCTCGACCGGGGCGTGCTTCGAGACCGTCTCAAGGTCAAGGAGCTCGATCCCAGGAAGCTCGGAGACCGCGTGCTCGATGTTCCTGGGCATCCCGAGGTCGATGAGCAGGCGCTCGTTCGTCTCGTGTGCGTCAGCCCGCAGCAGCTCAGCCGTGAGCACTGGCTCCTCCGCCCGTGTGCAGGCGATGACGACGTCGGCGGCGTTGAGCGCCTCCGCAAGCCCACCCTGCGGCACGACGACGAGGTCGTGCTCGGCGGCGTAGGTCTCGGCCCTGCCCGAGGGGGAGTACACCCGGACTGTCTCGGCTCCGCGCGCCCGAAGCGCCGCCACCGTAGCACCGGCGTAGGCGCCCGTGCCGATGAGCAGCACGTTTGCTGTGCCCCAGTCGGCCACGCGGGCCTCGGCCATCCGCAGCGCGAGGCGCACGAGCGATCGGCCGGCCGAGCGGATGTCGGTGCGGTGCCCCACCTCTCGCGAGGTGCGCGTCGCGGTGCGGAAGAGGTGTTCGAGATCGTGGGTGAGCGTGCCGCGTGCCCGCGCGTCGTCGTGGGCACGCCTGACCTGCCCGGCGATTTCGCTCTCCCCAACGACCGCCGACTGCAGGCCGGCGGCGACGGCGAACAGGTGCGTCGCGGTGTCGTGGTCGGTGGCGCTGCTCGCGGCAGCTTCGAGCTCGGTCACGTCGATCCCAGCGACCGCTGCCACGCGCGCGAGCACAGGCTCGGGCCGGCTCTGGCCCGTCTCGGCGTAGACCTCGAAGCGATTGCAGGTCGCAAGCACCACCGAGCCGACGGTGAGAGTGGGGTCGTCGAGCCCCGCCGCGATGTCCTCGGACCGCTTCGAGAGGGTCTCAAGGAGCTCGAACGGCGCGCGTTCGAGGCTGAAAGAAAGGGAAAGAAGCATGCGCGTTTCTGTGATCGTGAGGGTGATCTGGCTGACGAAAAGCAAGCAAATCACGCGAACCTGAGCACATCAGATTTATCACATCAGATCTATGGGTTACTATCTCGGCGATGAAACTTCTCAGCGAAACCCACCCGCTCGTTACTGGGCGCACCAGCAACTCCCCGCTCGTTCGCGCCCTCAGGGCTGAGCGGCCCGAACGCGTACCCGTGTGGTTCATGCGGCAGGCGGGCCGTTCGCTGCCCGAGTATCGGGCCCTGCGCTCCGAGCATCGTATGCTCGACGCCTGTCTCAACCCTGAACTCGCGAGCGAGATCACGCTGCAGCCGGTGCGCCGGCACGGCGTCGATGCCGCGGTGTTCTTTAGCGACATCGTGGTTCCGCTGCTTCTCGCGGGCGTCGACGTTGACCTCGTCGCCGGGGTCGGGCCGGTCTTCGCGGAGCCCGTGCGCACCGCCGAGGACGTCGCGCGGTGCCGCGCGGAGTACACTCCCGAGCGGCTGCGGGCGGCGCTCGGCCCGATCCGGGAGGCCGTAGCGCTCACAGTCGCCGAGCTCGGGGAGACGCCGCTCATCGGCTTCGCCGGCGCGCCCTTCACGCTCGCTGCCTACCTCGTGGAGGGGCGGCCGTCGCGCGAGCACCTGCGCGCGCGGACGCTCATGCAGTCCGATCCCGAGACCTGGCGCGAGCTGCTCGCGTGGACGGCCGACCTCAGCGCCGTCTTTCTTGAGGCGCAGATCGAGGCCGGGGCGAGCGCGGTGCAGCTGTTTGACTCGTGGGCGGGCTCGCTGAGCGCCGCCGACTACCGCGAGCACGTGGCCCCGGCGTCACGGCAGGCGCTCAGCCTCGCGCGGGAGCTCTCGTACCCGCACCCGTGGGAGGCGGGCGCCCGGGCACGGGTCCCGGTGATCCACTTCGCGGTGGGCTCCGGGCACCTGCTCGAGGAACTCACCGCACTCGACCCGGATGCGGTCGGCGTCGACTGGCGCACGCCGCTCGACGAGGCGAGCGCCCGCCTGGGCCAGGGGATGCCGCTGCAGGGAAACATTGACCCCGCATTCCTCGGGGCCCCCGCGGCCGCGCTCGAAGCGCACGTCGCCGATGTTCTCGCTCGCGGGGAGCGTGCCCCCGCGCACATCCTGAACCTTGGCCACGGCGTGCCGCCAGAGACAAACCCCGACGTGCTCACCCGCATCGTGCAGCTCGCGCATGCACGCTAGCACCCGCGGCGGGCCGCACGTCGCCGTCGTCGGCGGCGGAGTCTCCGGGCTCGTCGCGGCCCGCGAGCTCGCGCGGGGCGGGGCGACTGTCACGCTCGTCGAGCGCGACACCACGCTCGGGGGCAGGGTGCGCGGGGCCAAGCTCGAAGGCGCGACGTTCGACGTCGGCGCCGAGGCGTTCGCCACCCGCGGGGGAGCCGTCGCCGCGCTCATGGCCGACCTCGGGCTCTCGGATCGCATCGTGCACCCGGCGCAGCTCGGGTCCTGGGTCGTGACGGCAAACGGTGCCCTCCCGCTGCCCCCGGGCGGCGCCGTCGGTATCCCCGCGAGGCCCCTCGCCGCAGCGGTCCGGGCGCACCTCGGGCTCCGCGGTGCCCTGCGGGTCGCTGTCGAACCGTTGCTGCGCCGCGACGTCGCGGGCGCGGGGGCGTCCGCGGGGGGAACGGCAGAGACGCTCGGCGCCCTCGTCCGGCGCCGTCTCGGGGACCGCGCACTTGACAGGCTCGTGCGGCCGATCGCGCTCGGCGTGTACTCCACGGTTCCGGATCGACTCGAGGTCCAGGCGGTGCCCGGCCTCGCCGATGCGTACGCCCGGACCGGCTCGCTCGTGCGGGCGGCGAGGCAGCTCCGCGACGCGAGTGTGGCCGCGGGCGGCGCCGTCGCCGCGCTCGCGGGCGGGATGACGGCGCTCGTCGACGCGCTCGCTTCCGACGCCGAAGACCGGGGGAGCGCGATCCGCACGGGCACCCGGGTGGTCGAGATTACGCGCGGTGTCTCGGAGCACGCCGCGGCGCCTGGCCGGCCCTCCGGAGCCCAGTGGACGCTGCGCGACGGCGCGGGCAAGACGATCCTCCGATGCGATGCGGTGCTGCTCGCCGTGCCAGAGAGCGTGGCGGCCGCGCTGCTCGCCGAGCGAACGCCCCCGCCGCCCGAGCACGACATAGAGGTTGTCGCGCTCGCGGTCGCAGAGCCCCGACTCGACGCCGCCCCGCGCGGCACCGGGGCACTCGTCGCGGAGGGCGCGGGCATCGCTGCGAAGGCGCTCACCCACGCGACGGCGAAATGGCCGGACCGGGCTGCGTCGGTGCCCGCGGGCACGCACGTGATCCGGCTCTCGTACGGCCGAGCGGGCGCCGCCCCAGAGACGGCGGGGCTCTCCGACGACGAAGCCCTCGCCCTCGCCTGCCGCGACGCCTCACTGATTCTCGGAGTGCCCATTGCCCCCGCCGCGGTGCGCGAGTGGACGCGCCAGCCGTGGAAGGTTGGCGCCCCGCCCGGGTCGGCACCGCGGCTCGCGCCGCCCCCGGGCGTCGAACTCGCGGGGGACTGGGTGAGCGGCACTGGGCTCGCCTCCGTGGTTCCCGGCGCCCGCGCGGCGGCGGCCCGCCTCCTTGAACACCTCACTCCAACGAACGAAAGCTCGGTACCGTCAGCATGACCGAAACTCCAGCACCCGCATCGCCCGTACCCGCAGGCGCCGCCACCCCCGGCTCCGTAACTCGCGCCGACGGTGCGGTCGCGGCCGCACCTGGGCTCCTTCGCATCGGCACGCGCGGCAGCGCGCTCGCGGTCTCGCAGACGACGACGGTCGCCGAGGCGATCGCGCGCGCGACGGGAGTCGATGTTGTGCTCGTGATCATCACCACCCACGGCGACGTGTCGCGCGCCCCGCTCGCGCAGCTCGGAGGAACCGGCGTCTTCGTGAGCGCGCTGCGTGAGGCCCTCGTGGCTGGGGAGTGCGACCTCGCGGTGCACTCGTTGAAGGACCTGCCCACGGGCCCGTGCGAAGGGATCACCCTCGGCGCGGTCCCCGTGCGGGCCGACCCGCGAGACGCGCTCTGCGCGCGCGACGGCATGACGCTTGCGACGCTTCCCGCGGGCGCGAAGGTTGGCACCGGGTCGCCGAGGCGCGCCGCGCAGTTGCTCGCCCGTCGGCCGGACCTGCAGGTGTCGGACATCCGCGGCAACGTCGACACCCGGCTTGGCAGGATCTCCGACGACCTCGACGCGGTCGTGCTCGCCGCGGCTGGCCTCGACAGGATCGGCCGGGGCGACGCGATCTCCGAACGCTTTCCCTTTCACGCCGCGCCGCCAGCGCCGGGCCAGGGCGCCCTCGCGATCGAGGTGCGCTCGACTGATGTAGAACTGCCGGTGATGCGCCGGGCGCTCGCCGCGCTGAACGACCCGTGGGCGCGGGCCGAGGCGATCGCGGAGCGCGCGCTGCTCGGCACACTCGAAGCCGGGTGCGCCGCACCGATCGGGGCGACCGCGGCGGTCGAGGGCGGCACCCTGACGCTCTCGGCAACCGTCTACAGGCTCGACGGCAGCGAGCAGCTCACCGCGACCGCGAGCGCGCCCTGGGAGCCCGCCATGCCGGATGCCGCCGCGCCGACGGAACTCGGGCGCCGCGTGGCGGAGGAGCTGCTTGCCCGCGGGGCGGAGCACCTCGCGCCACTGGGCGGCACGAGGTGACCCTCGCGAATCTGGCTGCCCCGCCGTCACTCGGCGGGCGTCTCGTGCTCGTGCCGCGCGGGGGCGAACGGGGAGAGCGGACCGCCGACGACGTGCGCGCCCTCGGCGGCGAGGCGGTTCTCGTCCCGCTCATCGAACAGCTGCCCCCACACGACGGAGCGGCCCTCCGCGCCGCGATCGCGCGCGTGAACGCCGGGCAGTATGGCTGGGTCGCCGTCACGAGCGTGCACGGCGCCGACGCGCTCATCACGGGCGAGGCGCTCCCTGGTCGAGCCCGGATCGCGGCCGTCGGGCCCGCGACAGCGGAGCGCCTGGAGGCCGCCGGGTTCGACGTCGACCTCATCCCCGACGAGTTCACGGGCGCGCGGCTGGCAGAGCGACTGGCCGCCCAGCGCGAGGGCGGGGCGGGCGGCGCGGCGGGGGATCCTGATCTCTCAGGCCGCGTGCTCCTCCCGCTCTCCGACCTCGCCGACGAGACCGTCGAGAGGGGGCTCCGCGCGGCGGGCTTCGAACCCGAGCGCGTCACGGCCTACCGGACCGTAGCCGCAGCGGCGGGGCGCGCCGACGCCGAACTCCGGCCGCGGCTCGGTGCCGTGCTCGTCTTCAGTTCGTCAGGCGCGCGGGCGCTCGCTGGCCGCTTCGCCCCGCTCCCGCCCGGGGCGCTCGTCGCCGCGATCGGCGAACCGACCGCCCGCGAACTCGCTCGGCTCGGCATCCCCGCGGCGGTCATCGCCGCCGAGCACACCGCGGCGGGTACCGTACGGGCGCTCGCCGAGCACTGCGCACGCCTGCGCTCCGGCCCCATTGCTTTCACCGAAACCCCCAACCGAGAAGGAACCGAAGTATGACCCCCACCGTTCGCCCCAGGCGGCTCCGCGCGACGCCAGCGATGCGCGGCCTCGCCGCCGAGACGCGCGTGCACCCGCGCGACCTCATCCTCCCGATGTTCGTGCGCGAGGGGATCGACGCGCCGCTTCCGATTGGCTCGATGCCCGGCGTCGTGCAGCACACCCTCGACTCCCTCCGCGGGGCGGTCGCGGAGGCGGCCGCTGCCGGGATTGGGGGCGTCATGCTGTTCGGGATCCCGGCCGTGCGCGACGCTCGAGGGAGCGCCGCGGACGACCCCGCTGGCATCCTCAACGTCGCGACGGCCGCCGTGCGCGCCGAGGCCGGCGACGCGCTCGTCGTGCAGACCGACCTGTGCCTCGACGAGTTCACCGACCACGGGCACTGCGGCGTGCTCACCGCCGACGCCGCCGCCGTCGACAACGATGCGACGCTCGATCGGTACCGCGCGATGGCGGTCGCCCAGGCGGAGGCCGGGTCGGAGCTCCTCGGCCTGTCAGGGATGATGGACGGCCAGGTCGCTGCCGTGCGCGAGGCGCTCGACGACGCTGGGCACCCGGATACCGCGCTGCTCGCCTACTCGGCGAAGTACGCGTCGGCGTTCTACGGGCCGTTCCGCGAGGCTGTGGACTCGCAGCTCACCGGCGACCGGAAGGGCTATCAGATGGACCCGGCGAACCGCCGCGAGGGGCTCCGCGAGGCCGAGCTCGACGTAATCGAGGGCGCCGACATCGTCATGGTGAAGCCCGCGATGAGCTACCTCGATGTGCTCGCCGACGTCTCCGCGGTGAGCCCCGTGCCCGTCTGGGCGTACCAGGTGTCGGGCGAGGCCGCGATGATCGAGGCTGCGGCCCAGAACGGCTGGATCGACAGGCGGCGGGCCATTGAGGAATCTGTGCTTGGGATCAAGCGGGCAGGGGCTGATGCGATCCTGAGCTACTTCGCGACCGAGCTTGCGGGGTGGCTCCGATGAGCGCTGGTGCCGGGGCTGCCGCTGGTGCCGGGGCGAACGCCGAGTTCGCTGCGCGGGCCGCAAGGCTCATCCCCGGCGGCGTGAACTCGCCGGTGCGCGCGTTTGGCTCGGTCGGAGGCACGCCCAGGTTCTTCGTCAGCGGGAGCGGTGCGACGGTCACCGACGCCGACGGCCGCGAGTACGTCGACCTCGTCGGTGCTTGGGGCCCCGCCCTCCTCGGCCACGCCCACCCCGCGGTTGTCGAGGCCGTGCAGCAGGCGGCCGCTCGGGGCCTCGGGTTCGGCGCGTCCGTGCCCGGTGAGTACGAACTCGCGGAAGAGATCATCGCGCGCATGCCCGAGGTCGATCTCGTGCGTCTCGTGTCGACTGGCACGGAGGCGACGATGACCGCGATTCGCGTCGCCCGTGGTGCGACCGGGCGTCCGCTCATCATTAAGTTTGCGGGGCACTACCACGGGCACTCAGACGGGCTGCTCGCGGCCGCGGGCTCGGGGCTCGCGACCTTTGGGCTTCCTGGGTCCGCCGGAGTCACGGCCGAGACCGCTGGGCAGACCCTCGTGCTGCCCTACAACAACCTCGCCGCGCTCGAGCACGCGTTCGAGACGCACCCCGGCGAGATCGCCGCCGTCATCACGGAGTCCGCCGCGGCGAACATGGGGATACTGCCGCCCGACCCCGGCTTCACCGAGGGGCTCATCCGCCTCGCCCACGCGCACGGCGCGCTCGTCATCACCGACGAGGTACTCACCGGGTTCCGCGCGAGCGCTTCCGGCTACTGGGGCATCGAGCGTGAGGGCATGCCCGACGGCCTGCAGCCCGACCTCTTCACCTTCGGCAAGGTCGTCGGAGGCGGGCTGCCGCTCGCCGCGCTCGGCGGCAGGCGCGACCTCATGGAGCAGCTCGCGCCTCTCGGGCCCGTCTACCAGGGTGGCACGCTCTCGGGGAACCCGCTCGCCGTTGCCGCAGGGCTCGCGACGCTGCGGAACGCAGACGATGCGGTCTACGAGCGGCTTGCGGCCGCCGCAGACGCGCTCGCAGTCGAACTCGACGATGCGCTCACTGCCGCCGGTGTCGCCCACAGGGTGCAGCGGGCGGGCACGCTGCTCAGCGTGCTCTTCGGCGACTACCCAGTGGCCCCCGCCACCTACGACGACGTGCTCGGGCAAGACACCGCGAAGCACCGGGCGTTCTTCCACTCGATGCTCGAGGCCGGCGTGAACCTGCCGCCGAGCGCCTTCGAGGCTTGGTTCGTGAGCGCCGCGCACGACGACAGGGTCATCGGAAGGATCGCGGGGGCGCTGCCGGCTGCGGCTCGGGCTGCGGCTGCGGCATAGGGCTCTACTGGTTGGTGGCCGGCTGCACGGTTTGGGACGGTCGGCCACACGCCCTGGGATCTGCGATAGATCTGCCACTATGCACGAGGTTCGGCATGTGAAGTGCAGAAAGCATCGGCTCTGTTTGGTCTGAGCGGGGCGTGAGGCGGGTGTGCCTCGGGTGTCGTCCCGGCGCTCAGCCGCACGGCCTGGGATATGCAGAAGATCTGCCCGTGCGCACAAGGTTCGGCATGTGAACTGCAGAAAGCATTGGGAAGGCTGGCCGGGCCGGGTTGGTCGAGTCGGGCTGGCTGGGCTGGGCCGGGGCGGGCACGAACAGGCCCCGAGTACACAAACGGGGAGGGCACCACCGGAATGGGCCCTCCCCGTTCTGAGCCTTAGGGCTCAGTGCAATGGATTACTCCGCGATAACCGGGCCGAAGGCCGCGGGCAGCGTCGCCTCAACCGACGCACGCAGCTCGGCGAGGGGGAGCGTGAAGCGATCCTGAACCTCGATCGCAGCGTCCGCGCCCGCGAGGTCGGTGACGCCGACCTTGAGCACGGGGTAGTTCCGCCCCTCGCAGAGGCCACGGAACTTCACGTCCTCCTCGTGGGGAACGGCGACGAGCACGCGGCCCTGCGACTCCGAGAAGAGCGCGGCAACAGCGTCGACGCCGTCGCGCTCCATGATCTCGGTGATCCAGACGCGAGCGCCGATGCCGAAGCGGAGTGCGCCGTCGACGACGGCCTGCGCGAGGCCACCCTCTGACAGGTCGACCGCTGCCGAGAGCAGGCCGCCCTGACTCGCCGCGTGGAGCAGCTCGGCCAGCGTGCGCTCAGCATCGAGGTCAGCCTTCGGGGGAAGCCCGCCGAGGTGCGAGTGCACGGCCTCAGCCCAGGCCGAGCCGTCGAGCTCGTCGCGGGTCACGCCGAGCAGGTAGAGGTTCTCGCCCTGATCCTGCCAGCCCGAGGGGATGCGGCGCGCGACGTCGTCGATGATGCCGAGCACGCCAACAACGGGAGTCGGGTGGATCGGGGTATCGCCCGTCTGGTTGTAGAACGACACGTTGCCGCCGGTGACGGGAACCTCGAGCTCGAGGCAGGCGTCAGACAGGCCCTCAACGGCCTGCGAGAACTGCCACATGACCTCGGGGTTCTCGGGGCTGCCGAAGTTCAGGCAGTCGGTGACTGCGGTCGGCACGGCGCCCGAGGTGGCGACGTTGCGGTACGCCTCGCCGAGCGCGAGCTGCGCGCCAGCGTACGGGTCGAGCTGGCAGTAGCGGCCGTTCGCGTCGGTCGAGATCGCGACGCCGAGGCCGGTCTCTTCGTTCACGCGAATCATGCCGGCGCCGTCGGGGAACGACAGGGCGGTGTTGCCACCGACGTAGTAGTCGTACTGGTTCGTGACCCACGACACGTCAGCCTGGTTCGGCGACGACGAGACCGCGAGCAGCTGCGCGCGGAGCGCGTCGCCGTCTTCGTCGCGTGCGAGGCCCGCGGCGTTGACCGAGTCTGCCTGAAGGGCGTCGATCCACGTCGGGTAGGCGACGGGGCGCTCGTAGACGGGGCCGTCAACGGCGACGGTCGAGGGGTCGACGTTCACGATCTCCTCGCCGCGCCAGTTGATGACGAGGCGGTTCGTGTCGGTGACCTCACCGAGCACGCTCGTCTCAACGTCCCACTTCGCGGTCACCGCGAGGAACTCGTCGAGCTTCTCGGGCGCGACGATCGCCATCATGCGCTCCTGGCTCTCCGACATGAGGATCTCCTCGGCCGTGAGCGACGGGTCGCGCAGCAGTACGCTGTCGAGCTCGATGAACATGCCGCCGTCACCGTTCGCCGCGAGCTCGCTTGTCGCGCACGAGATGCCGGCCGCGCCGAGATCCTGAATACCCTCGACGAGCTCGCCCTGGAACAGTTCGAGGCAGCACTCGATGAGTACCTTCTCAGCGAAGGGATCGCCGACCTGCACGGCGGGGCGCTTCGTGGGGCCGCCCTCATCGAACGAATCGGAGGCGAGGATCGACGCGCCGCCGATGCCGTCGCCGCCGGTGCGGGCGCCGAAGAGCACAACCTTGTTGCCGAGGCCGGAGGCGTTCGCGGTGTGGAGGTCTTCGTGGCGGAGCACGCCGACGCCGAGTGCGTTCACGAGCGGGTTCTGTTGGTAGACGCCGTCGAACACGGTCTCGCCGCCGAGGTTCGGAAGGCCGAGGCAGTTCGCGTACGACGAGATGCCCGAGACGACGCCGTGCACGACGCGCGCGGTGTCGGGGTCGTCAATCGCGCCGAACCGCAGCTGGTCCATGACCGCGACGGGGCGGGCGCCCATCGAGATGATGTCGCGGATGATGCCGCCGACGCCGGTCGCGGCGCCCTGGAACGGCTCAATGTATGAGGGGTGGTTGTGGCTCTCCACCTTGAACGTGACGGCGAGACCCTCGCCAACGTCGATGACGCCTGCGTTCTCGCCCATGCCGACGAGCAGGCGCTCGCGCATCTTGTCGTTGACCTTCTTGCCGAACTGGCGCAGGTAGATCTTCGAGGACTTGTACGAGCAGTGCTCGGACCACATGACGGAGTACATCGCCAGCTCGCCCGAGGTGGGGCGGCGGCCAAGAATCTCGCGGATCTTGTCGTACTCGTCTGGCTTGAGCCCGAGGGCCGCGTACGGCTGTTCCTTCTCGGGGGTGGCAGCCGCGTCGGCGACCGTATCGGGGCGAATGGTAGAGGCAGCGAAGTCAGTCACCCCCTCAGTCTACGCGGCTTTCGGGCACAGCTTTGCCCCCGCGAGGGCGGCCCCGCCGGGGGTGGGGAAACGAGGGGTGCGCGGCCGCCCGGCGCGCGCCGATTTCCGGGTTCTTAGGGAACGCTCTGGGTGTTCTTGGGCCGCAGGTGTCAGACTGGGGGTATGACCGAACAGCAAGCCCCACAGCAAACTCCGCAGGGTGTCGACCTCCACGCAGGCCAGGGCGCCCCGGCGCCACAGGTCGCCGCGCCGGGCACGAAGAAGCTGTCGATGTTCCTTCGGGTGAGCATCGTGCTGCTCATTGGCCTCACCCTCGCATCGATCTCGCTGCTGTTCATTGGTGACTTCGAGGGGCGCTTCGAGCGCATCTTCTCGACGTTCGCGCTGTTCGCGGTGTTCGTCGTGCTCACCGCGATCGACACGAGCCGCGACCGCGCGAACGAGTGGTACGCTCCCGTGGCTCTCATCGCGAACACGTACATCCTGGGGTTGCTGCTCGTTGTGATCTGGATGACGCCGTACGACTCGTTCTCGCTGATGTTCCAGATCTTCTGGAAGTCGTTCCTCGTGATCCTCGTCACGCGACTCGTGATCCTCTGCTGTGAGCTGCTCTTGCGCACCGGCCGCGAGGGCGACGAGGCTGGCAACCGGTTCGCCTTTGTTACGAGCGTGCTCGCTGTGCTCTCCGGGATCCTCTTCACCGCGCCCGTCGGGATCGAGGCGTTCCGCCTCCACATCCCCGATCTCTACTGGAAGATCGCGACCGCCGTGCTCATTCTCACGGCGCTGGGCCTCTCGGTGACGCTGCTGCTGCGGTGGGCGAACAACTCCGACGAGCGCGCCGCGAAGCGCGCGGCAGACAAGGCCGCTCGCGAGGCGGGCGCTCTCGGAACGCCTTTCGCGCCGCTGTCTCCGGCGTCTCCGGCGCTCCCGGTTGACGCTGCGCACGCTCCCGCAGGCGAGGCCGCTGCGGTTGCAGCACCTCTCGCCGGTGCGGCGGCGGAGCCCGGTCACGCGCCCGCAGAGGCCGGATCGCCTGTCGCGCCGCAGCAGGCTCAGCAGCCTCAGCAGCCTCAGCAGCCGACCGAGATTCTGCTTCCGTGGCCGACGTTCGCGGATGGCCGCCCGATCCCGGCCCGGCCTGACGGCCAGCCAGATTTCTCGGTTCCCGGAGCGCCGCTGCCCCCGCAGTTCTAGCGGCGCTCTTCGGGCCGAGGCGGCCCTAGACTGACTGGGTGAATGCTGCTTCCAACCCACTGATTCGCCCGATCCTGGCCGCTGAGTACCCCGCTGAGGTCGCGCTGCTGAACGCCGCCTACAGCGCTGGCCCGTATGCGGCCGACCTCGACGGCGACCCCGAGTGGGAGCGCTCGGTGAACGACACCGCGGGGCGCGACGCAGACGGCCAGGTCATCGTCATCGAGGAGAGCGGCAAGCTGCTCGGCGCGGCCTCGGTGCTGCGGCCAGGCACCTCGCACGCGAAGCTCGCGGGCGAGGGGGAGGCAGAGCTCAGGCTCGTCGCCGTCGACCCCGGCGCGCAGGGGCGAGGGATCGGTGAAGCGCTCGTGCGCGCGGGGCTCGAGGTTGCGCTCGGGTGGGGCCGGTCTGCCCTCCGCCTCGATACCGGGGTACGCAACCCGGCGCAGCGCCTCTACGCACGCCTGGGGTTCAAGCACACCGCCGAGCTCGACGCGCAGCGCACGAGCACCGGCTACGGCGATTCGCTCACCTACCGCTATGCCCTGCAAGAGCGCACTGACGTGCGAGTGCGCCTCATCCGGGCCGAGGAAGTTCCGGCCGTGAGTGCGCTGGTGCTCGCCGCCTACCGCGACGACTACGCGCACCTCGACCCCGGGTATCTCGCCCAGATCGCGGACGTGGCGGCGCGGGCCGAGGCGCACCTCGTGTGGGTCGCCGAGGATGTGAAGACTGGTGAGCTGCTTGGCACCGTCACGACGCCGCGACATCGCGAGCTGCTCACCGAGGTGTCAGTGCCCGGGGAGATGGACATCAGGCTGCTCGGAGTCTCGCAGAGCGCACGCGGCCGCGGCATCGGGGAGCTGCTGACGAAGCACAGCATGCGGCTCGCGAGGATCAGGGGCATCGACAGGCTCGTGCTCGAGACGAGCCCGCTCATGGAGGCCGCCTGGCGGCTGTACGAGCGGCTCGGGTTCGAGCGGCTTTCCGAGCGCGATCGCGCCATCACACTCGCGAGCGGTGATGAACTGCGGCTGCTCACGTACGCGCACGCGACGGGGGAGACCGCCTAACCTGTCCTCAAGAGTGTCCAAGAAACCGCAGATCAGGGTGATAAAACGCCGCAAGGCTTGAACATCAGATGAATTCGAGGTTAGGGTTACCTAAGTGGGTTCCAACGTTGGGCACATCCCCGTGCACGGGGTGCAACGTGGAACCCTTCTCGCTTCCGCCCGGAAGCCGGCGCGCCAAGACCCGAACCCCCGTCCTAAGGAATTCATTACCGTGACTCTCCGCACCTCTCGCAAGCCGCGCCTGCTCGGCCTCGCGGCAATCGCCGCCAGCGCCGCCCTCGTGCTCTCCGCCTGCAGCTCGTCGCCCGCCGAAGACGCCGAGGCGAAGCCCGAGGCAGGCTCGACCGTCTCGATCACCGACAACTACGGCACCGTCGACGTGCCCGTGAACCCCAAGACCGTTGTCGCGCTCGACAACCACGTCTTCGAGACGCTCACCGAGTGGGACGTCAAGCTTGCTGCCGCTCCGAAGGGCATCATGGGGTCGGTCTGGCCGGGCTACACCGACAACGAGGATGTCGTCGACATCGGCTCGCACCGCGAGCCGAACCTCGAGGCGATCGTCGCGGCACAGCCCGACCTCATCATCGCCGGCTACCGCTTCGGTGACTCGTACGAGGACATCAAGAAGCAGAACCCCGACTCGGTCGTCATCGATATCGCCCCGCGCGAGGGTGAAGACCTCATGACCGAGCTCAAGCGTGGCAACACGATCCTCGGCCAGATCTTCGACCACGAGGACGAGGCAGAGGCGACCAACGAGAAGCTCGACGATGCAATCGCCGGCGCGAAGAAGGCCTACAACGGCACCGATACCGTCATGGCCGTGAACACCTCGGGTGGCAAGATCGGCTACCTCGCTCCCGGAGTTGGCCGCTCGGTCGGCCCCGTGTTCGGTGCGCTCGGCCTCGTGCCCGCGCTCGAGGTGGAGGGCGCTTCGAGCGACCACCAGGGCGACGACATCTCGGTAGAGGCCATCGCCGCGTCGAACCCCGAGTGGATCATCGCGCTCGACCGTGACGCTTCGTTCGCTCCCGAAGAGCGCGAAGAGGGCTCGGCACCCGCGGCAGAGCTCATCGCCGGCTCGGAGGCGCTGAAGAACGTGCCCGCCGTGACCAAGGGCAACATCATCTACCTCGACGCGAACTTCTACCTCACCGAGGACATCCACGCGTACACCGAGCTGTTCGAGCAGATCCAGGCGGCATTCGCAGCAGCATGAACGTGAACAGCACGTCCGCCGGCAACGGCGGTGAAGGGACGCCCGCTCGAGAGAGCGGGCGTCCCCGCGTTCGCCCGGTTACACCGCGGGCGAGCATCGACTCAGCGCTGCCCGACGCCGGCGACGAGATCGCGCCGGAAAAGCGCGCCAGGGTGTGGCCGCTCGCACTCGCGACGCTCGTCGTCGTCGGGCTGCTCGCGGCGTCGCTGTTCATCGGCGTCTACGACATCACCGACGGTGACCTCGGCGCCGAAATGATGTGGATCACGCGCGTCCCGCGCACCGTCGCCCTCATGCTCGCTGGCGCCGCGATGGCTGCGAGCGGCCTCGTGATGCAGATGCTCACGCAGAACCGCTTCGTCGACGCGACCACTTCGGGCACCACCGAGTGGGCGTCGCTCGGCCTCCTCCTCACCGCCATCGTCGCCCCGAGCGTCGGGCTCGTCGGCCGCATGGTCGTGTCGAGCCTCTTCGCATTTATCGGCGCGATGGCGTTCATGCTCATCCTCCGCCGCATCGTCATCCGCTCGACGCTCGTCGTGCCGCTCATCGGCATCATGCTCGGCGCGGTCATCAGCGCCCTCACGACGTTCCTCGCAGTGCAGTTCAACCTGCTGCAGATGGTCGGCACCTGGTTCATGGGCAGCTTCACGAGCGTCGTCCGCGGCCGCTACGAGGTGCTCTGGATCGTCGCGATCGTCACGCTACTCGTCTTCCTCCTCGCCGATCGCATTACTGTCGCGGGCCTCGGGCGTGAGGTCGCAACGAGCGTCGGCATGCGGTACGAAACGATCCTCATCGCCGGTACCGCGCTCGTCGCCGTTGCCGCCGGTGTCACGACGGTCGTCGTCGGTTTCCTCCCGTTCCTAGGCCTTGTCGTTCCCAACGTCGTCGCGACGCTTCGCGGCGACAACGTCCGCAGCAACCTCCCGTGGGTGTGCCTGGGTGGCATCGCCCTCGTCACGGTCTGCGACATCATCGGGCGCACGATTCGAATGCCGTTTGAGATCCCTGTCTCGATGGTGCTCGGCATGGTCGGCGCCGTTGTTTTCATCACGATCCTGATGCGGGGGCGGTCGCGTGCGTGAACCCATCCAGCTCAGCCCCGAGGGCGAGCTCCCCATCCCACCCGAGCCTGCGCTTCCGCGCTGGCGTCAGCTCCTGCCGATCGCTATCGTCTTCGTGGTCGCAATTCTGTTCGCGATCGCGATCCTCACCTACGCGAACCCGGCGCAGCCTGGCAGCGCTGGCTTCTGGGTGATCGTTCGGTCGCGAGCGGCCTCGCTCGGCACGATCGCGCTCGTCGCGGTCTGCCAGGCAGTCGCGACGGTGCTCTTTCACACGGCGACGTCGAACCGGATCCTGACCCCGTCGATCCTCGGCTTCGATGCGCTCTACGTGCTCACCCAGACGGCGCTCGTGTACGTGTTTGGAACGGCCGCGACCGGGCTCGAGGGCATCCCGAAGATTCTCGCCCAGAGCGGGCTCATGGTTATCTTCGCGACGGCGCTCTACGGCTGGCTCTTCTCGGGCAAGCGAGCGAACCTGCACCTGCTGCTGCTCGTTGGCGTCGTGCTCGGCATCGGCTTTGGCTCCGTCTCAACGTTCATGCAGCGGATGCTCACGCCGAGCGAGTTCGACGTGCTCAGCGCGCGATTGTTCGGCAGCATCGGCAACGGCAACATCGAGTACCTTCCGTTCGCGGCAACCATCGCCCTCGGCATCCTCGTGTTCGTGTGGCGCCGCCGCAGGGTCTACGACGTCGTCGCGCTCGGCCGTGACGCGGCGGTGAGCCTCGGCGTGAACTACAGGCGCGAGGTGGTGACGATCCTCGTGCTCGTCGCCGTACTCGTCTCCGTCTCGGTCACGATGGTCGGCCCGATGACCTTCTACGGCTTCCTCGTCGCCACGCTCGCCTACCAGTTTGCGCGAAACGACTCGCACGCCGAGATCATTCCGCTCGCGATCGGCATCGGCCTCGTCACCCTGCTCGGGGCGACGTTCGTACTGAAACACATCTTCTCGGCGGGCGGCCTCGTGACCGTGATCATCGAGTTCGCTGGCGGCCTGCTCTTCCTCATCGTCCTGCTCAGAAAGGGGCTGCGTTGATCCAGCTCACCTCCGTCGGCAAAGACTACGCCGGCAAGCGCGTGCTCGGCCCGATCGACCTCACCATCGAGCCGGGCGGCATCACCGCGCTCATCGGGCCGAACGGCGCCGGTAAATCGACGATGCTCACGATCATCGGCAGGCTCCTCGGGGCCGACGCGGGCACCGTAACGGTTGGTGGCCTCGACGTGACGCAGGCGAAGCCGAAAGAACTGGCGAAGGTCGTGTCGATCCTGCGCCAGGAGAACCACTTCATGGCCCGCCTCACGGTGCGCCAACTCGTGACCTTCGGACGGTTCCCGCACTCGGCCGGGCGCACGACCGAGGCCGACCGGCGCGCGATCCACGCGGCAATCGCGTTCCTCGACCTCGCGGGGATGGAAGATCGCTTCATCGACGAGCTCTCTGGCGGCCAGCGCCAGCGCGCGTTCGTCGCGATGGTGCTCGCGCAGGATACCGACTACGTGCTGCTCGACGAACCGCTCACGGGCCTCGACATGCGGCACGCGGCGGGCATGATGCGGCAGCTGCGCGCCGCGGCCGACGCCCTCGGGAAGACGATCGTGCTCGTCGTGCACGACGTGAACTTCGCCTCCGCGTACGCCGATCGGATCATCGCCCTTGCTGACGGCGAGCTCGTCGCGTCGGGCACGCCAGACGAGATCATGACGCCCGAGGTGCTCGAACGCGTCTTCGGGACCGAGGTTGAGGTCATCGAGCACGCCGGCAACAAGGTGGCTATCTACTACCGGGTGGACTGACCCGCCCCGGGTGTGAGCCTGGCCAGCCCGGGCCCTCGCCTGGCCACCCCCGGCCCGCACCGGCTCGCACCCGGCCACCCCCGGCCCGCCAGAGAGCCCCATCTCTGCGGGACACCCCGTACCCGGCGGTAGGTAAGGCAGGGTCTTGCAAGGAACTACCTCGCTGGCGGGCTCGCCTACCGGAACGAGCGCCAGAAACAGCACAGGGCGGGTGGAACCGAAGTTCCACCCGCCCTCTCCGCGTGAGCCCGTATCGGGCCGCGTTAGACGCGCGCCGCGATCGCGTTCAGTGCGCTCTCGAAGAACGCGAGGCCGTCGACGCCCGAGCGCATCGCTGCCGAGGTGTCGGGCCCGAAGCCAGCCTCGATCGCGTGCTCGGGGTGCGGCATGAGGCCGACGACGTTGCCACGCTCGTTGGTGAGGCCAGCAATATCGTTCAGCGAACCGTTCGGGTTGATGCCCGCGTAACGGAACGCGACGAGGCCGTCGCCCTCGAGCTGCTTCAGGGTCTCGTCGCTCGCGATGTAGCCGCCGTCGCCGTTCTTCAGCGGGATGACGATCTCCTGGCCCTGCGTGAACGAGCTGGTCCAAGCGGTCGACGCGTTCTCAACGACGAGGCGCTGGTCGCGGCGGATGAACTGCTGGTGCGCGTTGCGGATCAGGCCGCCGGGCAGCAGGTGCGCCTCGACGAGCATCTGGAAGCCGTTGCAGATGCCGAGCACGGGCATACCCTTGCCAGCGGCGTCGATAACCTCGGTCATGATCGGGGCGAGCGCCGCGATCGCGCCGGGGCGCAGGTAGTCGCCGTAGCTGAACCCGCCGGGGAGGATGATCGCGTCGACATCCTGCAGGTCGTGGTCAGCGTGCCAGAGCGCGACGGGCTCGGCGCCGATGAGGCGAACAGCGCGCTGCGCGTCGCGGTCGTCGAGCGAGCCGGGGAAGGTGACTACACCGATGCGGGTCGCCATTAGCGCGCCTCGACAGCGACGCCGTCAACCGAGATCGCGACAACGTCCTCGATGACCGAGTTCGAGAGGATCTCGTCTGCCATCTGGCGAACCTCTGCGAGCACGTCTTCGGTGACCTCGCCCTGCACGGTCAGCTCGAAGCGCTTTCCGATGCGGACGTTCTCAAACTTGCCGTGACCGAGGCGCTCAAGCGCTCCCGTCGTCGCCTTACCCTGGGGGTCGAGGAGTTCGGCCTTGGGCATGACATCAACAACAATCGTGGGCAAGGAGTGCCTCCAGGTTCGCGAAATAAACGGGATGCGTACCGAATCAGTCTACCCTGGCTGTACACGGTGCGCTCGCCGGGCGCTGCCGCCGTTGCCGAACCCTTGGAGGGGCCACGTGACTCAGACTTTCCTGACCAGCCGACTCCCAATCGTCGCCGCCCCGATGGCGGGAGGTGCGACAACGGTTGCCCTCGCAGCAGCAGCCGCTGAGGGCGGAGCCTTCCCGTTCCTCGCAGCCGGGTACAAGGCTCCCGAGGCGCTCCGCGATGAGGTCGCCGCGCTGCGCGGGCGCACCGGCGACTTTGGCGTGAACCTGTTTGTCCCGGGAAGAGGCGAAGTCGACGTCGTGGGGTTCGCGGCGTATGCGGCCGCGATCTCTGACGAGCTCGGGGCGTACGGCCTGAAGCTTGGCCGGGTTCCTGCGGAAGACGACGACGCGTGGGGCGCGAAGCTGCAGGTGCTGCGCGAGGATCCAGTGCCCGTCGTCTCGCTCACATTCGGGCTGCCGCCGACGAGCGATATCGCCCTCCTCAAACGCGCGGGATCGGCCATCGTCGCGACCGTGACCACCGCCGACGAGGCTCGCGCCGCCGACGAGGCCGGCGTCGACGCGCTCATCGTGCAGGGCCCGGCAGCGGGAGGCCACTCCGCGACCTGGGACGCGCAGCGAAGGATCACCGACGGCTCGACCGCCGACACCCTTGCCGCGGTGGCGGCTGTCTCCCGGCTGCCACTCATCGCCGCGGGCGGAGTTGACGGTGCTGACGCCGTGCGCGGCCTCCTCAGTGGCGGGGCAGAGGCGGTGGCCGTCGGAACGCTGCTGCTTCGCACGGACGAGGCAGGTACATCGGAGACGCACAGGCGCGCCCTCGCCTCCGACGAGTTCGACGAGACCGTGGTGACGCGCGTTTTCACGGGGCGCCCGGCCCGCGCACTCCGCAACGGGTTCGTCGACCGGCATGCGCACGAGGAGATCACTGCCTACCCCGCCGTGCACCACCTCACCCGCGAGCTGCGTGCGCGGGCCGGCGCCGCGGGCGACGCCGACAGGCTGCACCTGTGGGCGGGTACGGGGTACCGTGCCGCAAAGGCGGAGCCGGTCGCGCAGACGATCGCGCGGCTGACCGCGGGGCTTTAGCCCACTACGCTCGGGCGAACGGGGGCTCTTCCCCGGTGAGGCGTACGTACAGGTCGCGGTAGCGCGCGTACGTCTGCTCGACGATCTCTTCGGGAAGCACTGGCGGAACACCCTGCTTGTCCCAGTTCGCGGCGAGCCAGTTGCGCACGATCTGCTTGTCGAACGAGGCGAGGCGCTCGGGCCCCGAGAGGGTCTCGTCGAAGTACGTTGACGCGTCCCAGTAGCGTGACGAGTCGCTCGTGAGCACTTCGTCGGCGAGCACTAGTTCACCGGTCACGGGATCCTTCCCGAACTCGAACTTCGTGTCCGCGAGCACGACGCCGTGCTCGGCGGCGAGCTCGCGGGCCTCGGTGAAGATCTTGAGCGACGCGTCCCGGAGCGCCTCGGCGACGTCTTGGCCCACGAGCTCCGCAGAGCGCTCGAACGTGATGTTCTCGTCGTGCTCGCCGAAGGGAGCCTTGTACGCTGGGGTGTAGATCGGCTCGTCGAGCAGATCGCCGTCTTTCAGCCCGGCGGGCAGCTCGATCCCGCACACCGCGCCGGTCTGCTGGTACTCAACGAAGCCCGACCCGGTGAGCGCTCCGCGCACAACGCACTCGACCGGATACATGTCGAGGCGGCGCGACACGACCGCTCGGTCGGCGACGGCCTCGGGCACGGCCGGGGATCCTTCGCCGATCGCGAGGTGGTTCGCAAGCGGGATCCGTGAGAACCACCAGTTCGACAGCGCGGTGAGCAGCGCGCCCTTCCCGGGAATCGGCGGCTCGAGTACAAAGTCGAACGCGCTCACGCGGTTGCTCGCGACCACGAGCAGGTACGGTGAGGTCGCGGCGTCAGCGCCCTCCGGAACATACAGGTCGCGCACCTTCCCTGAGTAGGTGTGTGACCAGCCGGGCAGCGCGAGAGGAGTGGGAAGAGCGTTCACGCCTCCCATTCTCCCACTTGAACGCGCACGCTCTCGCCCCTGTCCGGGTGAGAGGCCAGAACCGCGAATATGATGAGGGGAACAGAACTGGAGGGTGAGGGCCATGGCGGTTGTCGGACCGGTGATTGCGCGCATGCGAGCGAGGGCGCCCCGAGAGGTCGCGTGGAACTATCTTGCTGACGGTGCCCTCCGGGCTTCGTGGTGGCCCGACGCGGAACTCGACGTGGTGTTCGGCGGCACGGTTGCGGAGCGCTGGACGGCCGAGAACGGCGAGTCCGCGAGCCGGAACGCGGTCGGCGCCGTCGACGTGCTCATCGAGGGGCACGCCCTTGGCTTCCGCTGGCGCGACGGGAGCGACGAGCACGAGACCGCCGTGCTCGTCACCTTCCGCTCGCAGGGCGACGAGACCGACATCATGGTCACCGAGACGGGCTTCGGGGTCTTCCCCGACGCGTTCGAGCGCACCGCCGACGCGCAACAGAGCTGGATCGACCTGCTCACCGATTACGTCGCCGTCCTCCGTGAAGCCGCGCCGGTTGAGGCTGAGGTCGCTGGGGGTATTGAGACTGAGGCTGCTGAGGTGGTTGAGGCCGCTGAAGCGGTTGAAGTCGAAGCCGCTGAGAACGACCAGGCTGACGCCACTGAAGCCGTCGAGTCCGAACCCGCTGACGACGTTGAATCCGACGAGCTGAGCGACCTCGAGGAGGTATTCGAGGCAGACGAGGCCCCCGACACGGATGCCCCCGAGCCCTCCAATGTCGATGCTCAGCAAGCTGACGAGGAGCCCGAAGACGAGGCCCCAGACTTCGACAGCCTTATCCGAGGCGATGTCGGGGATAAGGCCTAGCTCGGTCGTAGATTGAGGCTCCGGGGGCAAGAGACGGCTGCCCGAGCCACGAAACCTGTCGCCGAGCCCTGAACCGCGGACCCTACATATGCAAACTGCGGTCCGTCTGCCCAAATCCTAGGAAACTGGCATACGAACCGCAGAAAGCAGGTGGATGGGGTGAGCCCGGCCCGGGGTGAGTCGAGCCCGGGGCGAGCCCGGAGTGAGCCGGGTGTAGCGCTCAGCCCAAGCACCCCAGGGCGACTACGCCACGCGCTCCGCGATGTCGGTGCGGAACTGGCCGCCCTCGAGATCAATCTCGTTCAGGGCCGAGTACGCGCGGGCCCGCGCCTCGGCAAAGCTCTGCCCGCGCGACACGACGCCGAGCACGCGCCCGCCCGTCGCGATCCAGCCGCCGGTCTGCGTACGCGCGGTGGCGGCGTGCACGAGGTGCACCCCGGTGACGGCCTCAGCGGCCTCAAGCCCGGTGATCTCACGGCCGGTTGCGACGTCACCCGGGTAGCCCTCGCTCGCCAGCACAACGATCACCGCGGGCTCGTCCGAGAACGTGGGGGCGGGAAGCGAAGCGAGCTCGCCGTTCGCCGAGGCGAGGAGGTACGCCGAGAGCGGCGACTCGAGCCGGGCGAGCACGACCTGCGTCTCGGGGTCGCCGAAGCGGGCGTTGAACTCGATGACCTTCACGCCCTTGGACGTGACGATGAGGCCGCAGTACAGCAGCCCGATGAACGGGGTGCCCTCGGACTCGAGCTGGCGCACGGTCGGGATAGCAACGTCGCGCTTGATCTCCTCAATGAACGCCTCGGTGCCACCCGGCAGCCACGGCAGCGGCGAGTACGCGCCCATGCCACCGGTGTTCGGGCCCTGGTCGCCGTCGAAGATGCGCTTGTAGTCTTGCGCGGGGGTGAGCGCGACGACGTCGTGGCCGTCGGCGAAGAAGAACAGTGAGACCTCCTGGCCGTCAAGGAACTCCTCGACGAGCACCTCACCGTGCGGGGCCCAGGTCGCGATGTGATCGATTGCGGCGTCACGATCTTCAGTGACGAGTACCCCCTTGCCCGCGGCGAGGCCGTCGGCCTTCACAACGTAGGGCGCGCCGAACTCGTCGAGCACCGCGCCGGCCTCTGCGGCGCTCGCGACCTTCGCCGCGCGGCCCGTGGGTACGCCAGCCTCGTCCATAATGCGCTTCGCGAACGCCTTCGAGCCCTCGAGCTGTGCGGCGTCAGCGTTCGGCCCGAAGACCGGAACGCCGCCAGCGCGCAGCGGGTCTGCAACCCCAGCAACGAGCGGCGCTTCGGGGCCGACGATCACGAGGTCGAAGCCGCGATCTGAGACGAACTTCGTGACCGCGTCGGGGTCGGTGAAGGCGAGGTCGACGGTCTCGACGCCGCTCGCCGCGATGCCGGCGTTGCCGGGGGCGCAGACGATGCTGTGCTCAGCGTCTTCGGAGAGCAGGGACAGGACGATGGCGTGTTCGCGGGCACCCGGCCCCAGGACGAGAATCTTCACCCCTCAAGGATAGTCTGGGCAGATGGCCAGACGCAGGATCCAAGCGGCAGACGGGCTCGCCGCGCTCGCCGCAGTTGAAGCGGGAAGCACTGAGCGAACCGACATCGCGACCTCGGTGCGGTTCCTTCTCGAGGAACTCGCGGAGCTCGCGCCGGGCAAATCCGTCGAGGTGCGCGTGCCGCCCTACGGGGCGGTGCAGTGCGT
The DNA here is from genome assembly GCF_006716085.1 of Leucobacter komagatae. Taxonomy (NCBI): domain Bacteria; kingdom Bacillati; phylum Actinomycetota; class Actinomycetes; order Micrococcales; family Microbacteriaceae; genus Leucobacter; species Leucobacter komagatae. Next base: position 2,895,876 of record NZ_VFON01000001.1, read on the forward strand.
GGGGGGCCTCACCCACACGCGTGGCACGCCGCCGAACGTGATCGAGACGGACGCGGAAACATGGATCGGGATCGCGACCGGCCGGCTCGCCTGGGACGAAGCGGTCGCCTCCGCGCGTGTGCTCGCGTCGGGGTCGCGTGCGAACCTCGACGGGCTGCTGCCTGTCGTTCGCAGGCGCTGAGGCGACACCCACATTTGAAACCTGAGAGAATAGCCTCATGTCAAGCGAAACTCAGCAGTCTGTCGAACTTCAGCGATCGGTGCGTATTGGCCGGCTGTTGCTCGTCGGTGCGATCGCGGGCGCAATCGTCGGTGCGCTCGTCACGCTGATGTTCAAGGTGCCTGAGGGGGCCCTGTACACGGTGGGGCAGATCGCCGGGTTTATGCTGCTCATCGGCGGCGCCGTCGGCCTCACGCTTGGTGGACTGCTCGCGCTGATCCTGAACGCCGTCGCGAAGCGTAAGCGCGGCACCGGGGTGCTGCAGCACACCACCGTCGTCGGCGAAGGCGTCGAAGTGGCAGCGCCCGAGGCTGAGACTGAGGCGCAGCCCGCGACCGAGGCTCAGCCCGCGCCCGCAGCCGACGAGGCCGCAGGCGCCACAAAAGCTGAGTAGTGAACGCGGCTGAAGCGCAGCAGGCTGTGCAATAATCAGCCAGTTCTTATTGAAAGGGGCTCGTCATGATTCAGGGACTGAGCGGACCGCACCTCATTGTCATCGTCTTCATCATCGTGCTGCTGTTTGGCGCGCCGAAGCTGCCCGCGCTCGCGAAGAGCCTGGGCCAGTCGGCCAAGATCTTGAAGCGCGAGGTCTCGAGCGATGACCCGGTCGACACCGACGCCGCTGCGCCGGCGTCCGAGCCCACCAAGCCGAGCGGTACCGCGGGCACGAACTAGTGCTCCGCGCGTGAGGCGCTGAGCCTCCGCCCGCAGCAGCTCACCTGAGAGGCCTCCCGGTTCTTCTCAGGCTTCTCCGCGCGCCATTTCGCGAACTGCGGTAGTTTTGATGCAAGCGTTGAACAGCGAGGAGTGCGTTAATCATGATCGGCAACATGGGTGGCCCCACCCTCATCGTCATTGTCTTCATTGTGCTGCTCTTGTTCGGTGCGCCGAAGCTGCCCGCGCTCGCGAAGAGCCTGGGCCAGTCGATGAAGATCCTGAAGAAGGAAGTTCGCTCGGACGACGACACGACGAGCAAGACCGACGACCCCGACAAGGGCGAGGCCCCGGAAGCGCCGAAGAAGAGCGAATAGCGTACCCGCCCAAGAGTTTTCGAGGCCGCCGTGTTCACCGTGAACACGGCGGCCTTGTCGTTTCTGCTCAGTCCAATCGCTGGGCTCCCGGCCCGCCCGCGGCGGCCAGCGCCCAGGCGATCTCAACGAGGGTGTCGAACTCGCCCAGGGAGGAGTCCGTGAGCTCCTCGAACTTCTGCATCCGATACCGCAGCGTGTTCGGGTGCACCGGCAGGCTCTTCGCGGCGGCGTCAACGCGCAGGCCGTGACCAATGAAGGCTCGAATCGAGTCGAGGATGAGCGCGCCAAACTCGCCCTCCGCGAGCACGGGGTCGATGTAGCTGCGCCGCAGAAACTCGTTGAGGGCGGGCGATGCGGGAACGCCGATCCGCCAGCTCATCCCGGCGAGCGTGATGCGGCCCGATTCGCCCACCAGCTCGGCCGCCGCCTGCAGCTGCTGGGCGAGTCGGTACGACTCCGGCAGCGAGTGCCACTCGCCAAGCGATCCCTCGGAGTAACCCACTGTTGCGGGTAGCATTTCGTCGGCCGCGAGGTACCCGATCGCCCGGCCCTGCTCCATAACGAGCGTGTCGGGAAGCGGGGTGGGGAGGGGGACCGGGAGCGGCTCCGTGACGATCGCGCGGAAGGGCCCCGCCCCGGTGAGCCGCGCTCCCGCGGCCCCGTGCTCTGCCTCGGTGAGGTCGCCTGCGAGCAGGCGCCGGATCCACTGCTCTTGCGCCTGTTTCCGCGCGACCTCGTCTGCGATCTGAATCTCGCGATACGCGAGCGAGATCCGCGCCGAGAAGGTGTCGCCTAAGTCCCACAGCAGTGTCGACGCGCGAAGTGCGACGAGCGGGTCGAGCCCGCTCTCGTTGGTGAGCGCGATCACGCGATTTTGGATCACCCGGAGTGACTCGCGAAACCCTCCCATGATGTCGGTGATGGACAGTCCCTGGGCGAGCCGCTCGTGTGTCGAGAGCGCGGCCTCCCAAATCTGGTCGGGCGGAGGGATGACGCCCGAGCGGAGCGTCTGGATCGCGAGCGCCCGGTTGCGGCCGACCGCCTCGATCAGGTCTGCGGCAGGCACGCTGGCGTAGGCGGGAAACTGGGCCCTGCCGCGCTCGATCACGGCATCCGCGATGGAGTCGTCGCGCGAGAGTTCGTCGAGGATCGCGTCGAACCGCGTGGCGTAAGCCGCGGCTACGCCGGCGGGCGGGGCGGACGGAGCCTCCGGGGAGTCTGGTGTCGTCATCGGCACCCTCGATTCTCGTTGGAAAAAAGCATGGCCATTCTGTAAATCTCTTGGAATTCTAGCCATTGCTTGGAACTTTCGACAACGCCAGACTCGTTTCTGAGTGAAGCGCATAGCCAAGCAGGCCGCCACCCGGCAGGTGCTCTTCGGCTACAACAAGGAGGTTGGCGTTGACCGCACACACAGACTCACTGCTGCCCAGCGAGGGTACGACCGCTGAACCGAGACTGATCAACGGCCCGAAGCAGCTGCTCGCTGCGTCCGTCGGAAACGCCGTCGAGTGGTTCGACTGGTATATCTACTCGATCCTGGCGATCTACTTCTCGACACAGTTCTTCCCCGCCGACGCCGATAGCAGCCTCGTGCCACTGCTCGGAACCATGGCCGTCTTCGCGGTGGGGTTCTTCGCGCGGCCGCTCGGCGGCCTACTCATCGGCTACCTCGCCGACAGGTTCGGTCGCAAGCGGATCCTGGTGCTCACGGTGCTCGGCATGGGCGTTGGCTCGCTCATGATCGCGTTCTCGCCGACCTACGCCCAAATCGGCGTGTTCGCGCCCCTCATCCTGGTCATCGCGCGGCTACTGCAGGGGCTTTCTGCCGGCGGCGAGTACGCCGCGAGCTCGGCCTTTCTCGTCGAATCGGCCCCGACCGGGAAGCGGGGGTTCTATTCGAGCTTCTTCTACATCAGCGCGACCGCGGCGAACCTGCTCGCGATCGGCATCGCGGCGCTCCTCACGAACCTGCTGCCCGCCGACGACATGCGCTCGTGGGGATGGCGCGTCCCGTTCGTTATCGGCGCGGTCGCGGCTCTGATCGCGCTCTGGGTGAGGTCGCACGCCGCGGAGACGCTGCACGAAGACCAGCTCGCGTCGGCGGCTCACGCGCGCGGCGACGCCGAGCGAATTCGGCTCTTCTCGTTCCTCAGACACCACCCGAAGAGCGTCTTCTTCGTCTTCGGGATGACAGCCTCGTCTGCGATCGTCTTCTACATTTGGACGGGCTTCCTCCCGACCTACGCAAACATCGCTGTCGGGTTCGACGTGAAGCAGGGTCTCACGGCGAGCCTCATCTCCCTCACCTGGTTCCTGCTCTTGCAGCCCGTCATGGGCGCGCTGTCTGACCGCTTCGGCCGCAAGCCGTTCCTCATCGCGTTCGGCGTGTTCTTCACCGTCGCGACGGTGCCGCTGCTCGGCGCCCTCAACGACTCGTTCTTGAGCTTCCTTGCCGTGCAGCTGCTGGGGCTCACGTTCATCGCCGCCGCGACCTCGATCGTGCAGGCCGTGTTCAGCGAGCTTTTCCCGCGCAAGATGCGGTCGGCGGGCATCGGGTTTCCGTACGCGGTCTCCGTCGCGCTCTTCGGCGGCACCGCGCCGTACGTCGCGACGTGGATGGCCTCGCAGGGCAACATCGGCGCCTTCGCCTGGTACGTCGCCGGGATCAGCCTGGTCTCGCTCATCATCATGTGCTTTGTCCCTGAAACCCACAAGAAGGAGCTCGACTAATGGCGCTCGCCCCAGTGTGGATCGCCGGCGCGGGGATGACCCCGTTCGGCATCCACCGCGACCTGACAGTAAAACAGCTCACAGCTCAGGCTGTGCGCGAGGCGCTCGCTGACGCCTCGGCGACGACGAAGGACGTTGAAGCTGTGTTCTTCGCGAACACGACCCAGTCGCCGCTCGAGGGGCAGCACATGGTGCCGGGGCAGATCGCGGTGCGCGAGCTGGGCATCCAGGGTGTCCCGGTCGTCAACGTTGAGAACGCGTGCGCCAGTGGCGCCTCCGCGTTCCACCTCGCGGTCGCGTATGTGCGCTCAGGGGCTGCAGACGTCGTGCTCGCGGTCGGGGCCGAGAAGATGAACGTGGAAGACCGGGCGCTCGCGATGTCGGTCTTTGATGGCGCCTACGACGTGAGCGCGCCAGAGGAGCTCGCGCGCGTGCTTCGACACCTCGGAGGCGAGGCCGACAGGCCGGCCGGGCCGAGCTCGAGCTTCATGGATATCTACGCGGCAATGGCGCGAAACCACATGGACACCTACGGCACAACCCAGCGGCAGCTCGCGGTGATCGCCGAAAAGAACCACCGCCACTCGGTCGACAACCACCGGGCGCACTACAGGAAGCCGATGAACGCTGACGAGGTGCTGGCGGCGCGTGCGCTCGCCTTCCCCCTTACGGTGCCGATGTGCGCCCCCATCACTGACGGCGCCGCCGCCGTGCTCGTCTGCTCAGAGCGCGGCCTGGCCCGACTGGGGAGCACGGCCAGTGTGCGCGTGCTCGCGTCGGCGCTTGCGACCGGCAGCGACCGCGACTTCACGACGTTCGAGGGTCACGTGAGCGGAGTCGCCGCTCGCCGCGCCTACGAGCAGGCAGGGCTCGGGCCTGAAGCCGTCGACGTCGCCGAGGTGCACGACGCGACGGCCTTCGGTGAGCTGCTGCAGCTCGAGGTGCTCGGGCTGTTCGGGCCGGGGGAGGCGGCGGCCGCGGGTGAGCGCGGCGCGACGAGTATCGGCGGTGCACTTCCCGTGAACCCGTCGGGCGGCCTCGTCTCCAAGGGCCACCCGCTCGCCGCGACCGGGCTGGGGCAGATCTTCGAGCTCACGGAGCAGCTCAGAGGTCGCGCAGGAGCGCGCCAGGTTTCGAGCGCACGGGTCGCGCTCGCCGAGAACGGTGGCGGGTTCCACCGCGGCGAAGAGGCAGTTGCCTCGGTCGTCATGTTGGGAGCGCAGTAGCCATGGTCACCGCAGTATCGTTCTTTGACCGCGGCTGGCGGATCAACCCAGACGAGCTCGCCTACGTGTCGGCGGGTGAATCCTGGACCTTCGACGAGGCGAGGCGCACGTCGAATCAGATCGCGCGCAGCCTTGCCGAGCTCGGCATCGCTCAGGGCGGAAAGGTCGGGGTGCTTTCCCCGAACGCGCCCCTGGCATGGCTGTGCGTGCTCGCGGCCTGGCGCATCGGCGCCGTTTGGGTGCCGCTGAACCCCGACCACCCAAGCGACGAGACCGCGCAGCTGCTCACGCGTTTCGGCGTCGACGTGCTCATCTACCACCCGGAGCTCGGCGAGCAGGTGGCCGAGATTCGCGGGGCGGCGCCGGGCGTGAAGCACCTGGTGTCGCTCGGGCCAGTCCGTGGCGACGCACACGGCGGCGACATCGACCTGACCGCCCGGGCCGCGACCCTTCCCGATACTGCCCCCGCCTACGAAGTGGGCGCCGACGATGTCGCCGTGATCGCGCCGACGGGCGGCACGACGGGGCTCCCAAAGGGCGTGATGAACACCCACCGTAACGTGTCGGTGATGGTCGCGCACCAGATGCTCGCGATGCAGTACGGGCCGCACGACAGACAGGTAAATCTCGCTGCGGCGCCGATGACGCACTCCTCGGGGTTCTCCTCCCTGCAGGCGTCAGCGCGGGGCGGAACGACAGTGATCATCCCGCGGGCATCGACCGACGCGGTGCTCGACGCGATCGAGACTCACGGCGTCACCGAGCTGTTCCTCCCTCCGACTGTCATCTACCGGCTGCTCGACCGCCTTGAAGACGAGCAGCGTGATCTCTCGTCCCTGCGCTACCTGCTGTACGGCGCGGCCCCGATGTCGACCGAGAAGCTGCGGCGCGGCCTCGAGCTGCTCGGGCCGGTGTTCCTCGAGGTCTACGGGCAGATGGAGGCCGTCGCGGCGATCAGCTTCAAGCTGCCACAAGATCACCTCACGGCAACCGGGGAGATCGCTGACGCCGAGCACCTCGCCTCGTGCGGGCGCCCGGGCCCGCTAATCGAAGTCACCGTCCGCGACCCGCTCACGTTCGAAGAACTGCCCGCGGGGGCAACGGGCGAGATCTGTGTGCGCGGCGACCTCGTAATGAAGGGCTATTACGAGGAGCCGGAGAAGACCGCCGAGACCATCGTCGACGGTTGGCTTCGCACGGGCGACCTCGGCCATCTCGACGCCGCGGGCTACCTGTTCATCACCGACAGGTCGAAAGACCTCATCATTTCCGGCGGCTTCAACGTCTATCCCAGCGAGGTCGAGCAGGCGCTGTGGGGCCACCCGGCCGTGCTCGACTGCGCGGTAATTGGGGTGCCACACCCCGACTGGGGCGAGCAGGTGACCGCCGTCGTCGAGCTACAGCCCGGCGGGCACGCGTCCGAGGCCGAGCTGCGCGCCTACTGCCGAGAGCAGCTCGGCGGGGTGCGCACGCCGAAGCGGGTGTACTTCACTGAGCTCCCACGGAGCGCGAACGGCAAGGTGCTGAAGAAGGAACTCCGCGGCGCGGGCGAATGGATCGCAGACGCCGCAGCCGGCCTCAGGGCCAGTTCCATTGACGCTGAGGGCATCAGCGCGCGGCAGAACGGAGACGCACATGCGAGAGCTTGAGGGCAAGATCGCGCTCGTCGTTGGCGCCGGAACGATCGGCGACGAGATTGGCAACGGGCGCGCGACCGCGCTCCTCATGGCGAGGCACGGCGCGCACGTCGTGTGCGTCGACCGCGATGAGCGGTCAGCGCGCCGCACCGCTGACATGATCGCCGACGGGGGCGGGGCAGCGGAGAGCTTCGGGGTCGACGCGACCGACGAGGCGGCCGTCGCGGGCCTCGTGGGCTCGGTGATTCGCGCCCACGGTCGCATCGATGTGCTCGACAACAACGTCGGGATCAGCCTGCTCGGCGGGGTCACAGAGGCCTCCGCGGAAGACTGGGATCGTGTGCTCGCGGTGAATCTCAAAACCGCGGTCAACGCGATGAAGTACGTCATCCCGCACATGGTTCGGCAGGGGGCAGGGGCCATCGTAAACATCTCCTCGATCGCGGCGCTTCGGTGGGGTGGAACCGCGTATGCGACTTACTACACCTCGAAGGCCGCGCTCACCCACCTGAGCAGGACAACGGCGCTTGAGTTCGCGGCGGCCGGGGTCCGCGTGAACACGGTTTCCCCGGGCCTCATCAAGACGCCGATGGTCGCGAATACCGCAGGCCTCGCGAATGCGTACGGCGCTGACAGTGTCGAGAAGATGTGGGCTGAGCGCGACCGCCAGGTTCCGCTCGGTCATATGGGCGAACCGTGGGACGTTGCTGAGGCCGCGCTCTTCCTCGCTGGCCCGCGCGCAAAGTTCGTTACGGGGGCCGACCTGGTAGTCGACGGCGGCATGACCGTGCGCGCGGCATAGGTGTCGAGTGCGAAGGGGGTGCCGGGGCTTTAGCCCCGGCACCCCCTTCGCACTGTGTTGGCGTCGCGCTAGCTCGTCTGCGTCGCCTCAACCCAAGCGAGGTACTCCTCGTCGATGTTGCCGGCGATGTACTCGCCAGTGAAGCAGCTCTCCTCGAGCTTCGTGACGGTGTCCTGGCCCGCGAGGATAGCGCGGTTCATGCCCTCGACTGTCTGGTAGATGAGGTGGTCGGCGCCGAGCTCGGCCGCGATCTCGGCCGGAGTGCGGCCGTGGGCGATGAGCTCGTCGCGCGACGGCATGTTGATGCCGTACACGTGCGGGAAGAGCACGGGGGGCGCGGCCGAGGCGAAGATCACGGAGCGGGCGCCGGCGGCGCGGGCCATCTCGACGATCTCACGCGAGGTTGTACCGCGCACGATCGAGTCGTCGACGAGCAGCACGTCCTTGCCCTTGAACTCGATGTGCATCGCGTTGAGCTTCTGGCGCACGCTGCGCTTACGCACCGCCTGGCCGGGCATGATGAAGGTGCGGCCGACGTAGCGGTTCTTGAAGAAGCCCTCGCGGTACTCGATACCGAGGTTGCGCGCGAGCTGCATGGCAGCGGGGCGGCCCGAGTCAGGGATCGGCATGACGACGTCGATGTTCACGCCCGGCAGCTCCTCACGGATCCGCTCAGCGAGCACGTCGCCCATGCGCAACCGCGCGTCGTACACCGAGATACCGCTGAGCACGGAGTCGGGGCGCGCGAGGTAGATGTACTCGAACGCGCACGGCACGAGGCTCGTGTTCGGTGCGCACTGCTGCGAGGCCATGGTGCCGTCAGCGCGGATGAGGATCGCTTCGCCCGGTTCAACGTCGCGGACGATTTCGTAGCCGCCCGACTCGAGCACGAGCGACTCGGATGCGACGACCCACTCGTCGGTGCCGGCCTCGGAGAGCCGGTGGCCGAGCACGAGGGGGCGGATGCCCTTGGGGTCGCGGAACGCGATGAGCCCGTAGCCGGCGATGAGTGCGATGGCCGCGTACGAGCCATCAACGCGCTCGTGCAGCCTGGTTACGGCTTCGAACACCTGCTCGGCGTCGAGCGAGAGCCCCTTGATGCTCGTCTGCAGCTCGTTGGCGAGTACGTTGAGCAGCAGCTCGGTGTCGGAGTGGGTGTTCAGGTGGCGACGATCCACGTTGTACAGCTCGGCGGTGAGCTCGCGGGTGTTCGTGAGGTTGCCGTTGTGCACGAGGATGATGCCGTAGGGCGCCCCGACGTAGAAGGGCTGCGCCTCTTCTTCGCGGGCTGCGTCACCCTTCGTCGCGTAGCGGACGTGACCGAGGCCGACGTTGCCCATGAGCTGGCGCATGTCGCGGGTGCGGTAGCCCTCGCGTACCTGGCCCTTCATTTTCGCCATGTGGAAGAAGTCACCTTCCAGGGTGGCGATGCCTGTCGAGTCCTGACCACGGTGCTGCAGCAGCAGCAGGCTGTCATAGATTTGCTGGTTGACGGGTTCGGACGAGACGATACCGACGATGCCGCACATGTTGCGAGTTCGCTCCACTGGGTAGGGGTTGGCGCCAAGCGACGCAGCTAATAGTTTCCCACACCTTGCGCCCTGTAAACGATGGGTGAACGGTACCGGGGCGAAACGCGTGCTCGCGGCAGGGTACCCTTAGAGCGTGAGCGAAAACTCGTCGATCTATGCCCAGTCCGGTGTTGACACTGCCGCCGGAGACCTCGCCGTCGAACTCATGAAGTCGGCCGTTCAGCGCACCCACGGGCCGGAGGTGCTTGGCGGGGTCGGTGGCTTCGCCGGCATGTTCGACGCCTCGGCGCTGACCGGCTACAAGCGGCCCCTGCTCGCCTCGTCGACCGATGGCGTCGGCACGAAGGTCGCGCTCGCTCAGGCGATCGACAAGCACGACACGATCGGGCAAGACCTCGTCGCGATGGTCGTCGACGACATCGTCGTTGTCGGAGCGAAGCCGCTCTTCATGACCGACTACATCGCCTGCGGCAAGGTTGTCCCCGAGCGCATCGCAGACATCGTGCGCGGCATCGCCGAGGCCTGCGAGGCCACCGGCACCGCGCTTGTCGGCGGCGAGACCGCCGAGCACCCCGGCCTGCTCGGCCCAGACGACTACGACGTTGCGGGCGCCGCGACCGGCGTCGTCGAGGCAGACCGCATGCTGCACCCCGGCCTCGTCCAGGACGGCGACGTGGTCATCGCCATGGCGGCGTCGGGCCTCCACTCCAACGGCTTCTCGCTCGTGCGCCACATTCTGACCGACAAGGGCATCGGCTACGAGCAGCACTCGGCAGAGCTTGGCGCTACCTACGGCGAGGCGCTCCTCACGCCGACCGCGCTGTACACAGCGCCGCTGTTGCGCGTGCTCGACGACCCCGCGACCGCAGGCGCGATCCACTCGCTCAGCCACGTCACCGGTGGCGGCATCGCGGCGAACCTCGCGCGCGTGCTGCCCGTCGGCTCGTGGGTCGAGGTCGACCGCGCGAGCTGGTCGCCGCTTCCAGTGTTCCGCCACCTCGCAGACCTCGGAGGGCACACTCTCGAGTCGCTTGAGGGCGCATGGAACCTCGGCGTCGGCATGTTCGCTGTCGTCGCGGCTGACAAGGCGCCGCTCGTCGCAACCGCGCTCACCGCAGAGGGCCTCGACCCGTGGGTCGTCGGCACCGTCTCGACGGCCGCGCGCGACTTCACCGGGTTCGAGCAGGGCGCGAAGGGCGTTGACGGCGGCGCCGTTCGCCTCGTCGGCAGCTACAAGAACTAGCGCATCCGCTGCAAGCGGGGCTCGGGCTTCGGCCCGGGCCCAGCTTTTGCGTTTCCGGGGAAGCTGCCGGGTCACGTGCGAGATTCGGCATGCGGTTCGAACTACGTTGTCCGTAGGCAGCTACATTCCGCCGCCGCCATGTGTAATTCACGCCGACGAAGGAGAAACTCGCATGACCGACAGCACTGAAGCACCGCAGAAACCCACACCCGCGTTCATCGGGGCCTCCTGGCTCGCGCTGCTCATCGGGCTCGGCACCTATCTGGTTGGCCTGTTCAACTCGACGATGGAGCTTAACGAGAAGGGCTACTACTTCGCCGTGCTCATGTTCGGTCTCTTCGCGGCGGTGTCGCTGCAGAAGACCGTGCGAGACCGGTCTGAGGGCATCCCGACGACGGCGATCTACTACGGCATCGCCTGGTTCTCGCTCGTCCTCGCGCTCGCGCTGCTCGCGATCGGCCTGTGGAACGCGGGCAGCCTCGTCCCGAGCGAGAAGGGCTTCTACGGGCTCGGCTTCGCGATGAGCCTGTTCGCCTCGGTTGCCGTGCAGAAGAACGTGCGCGACCTCGCGCGGTTCAGCAAGGAAGACGCCGACGACGACGCTGATGAGGCTTCGACCCGCGCATACACGCTGGCCCCGGCTCAGCCCGAGGGGCAGCAGTTTTAACGCGCGATGAGCGCAGTCGCGATCGCGGCGATACCCTCGCCGCGGCCCGTGAAGCCGAGCCTGTCTGTCGTCGTCGCGCTGAGCGACACCGGCGCGCCCACGAGCGCCGTCATGACCCGCTGGGCCTCTTCGCGGCGCGGGGCGAACTTCGGCCGGTTCCCAACGATCTGAACTGAGACGTTCACCGGACGGAAGCCCTCGGCTCCGAGCTTTGCGAGCGCGAGCACCACGAACCCGGTGCTCGCGGCTCCCTCGGTCTCGGGTTGGTCAACGCCGACGAGGCCGCCGATGTCACCGAGGCCCGCGGCGCTCAAGAGCGCGTCGACCACCGCGTGACAAACCGCGTCGCCGTCGCTGTGCCCGGAGAGTCCTGGCTCTCCGGGCCAGTGGAGGCCGGCGAGCTGCAGGGGAGCGGTCTCATCGTAGGCGTGCACGTCAAACCCCGTGCCAACGCGGATGTCGGGGAGTGTGGTCATCGTGAAGCTCCATCCTGTGTGCCTGGGCTCTGTGTACCTGGGCCCTGTGCGTTGAGCAGCGCTAGCAAGAGCGTGAGGTCGCCCGGCGTGGTGAGTTTGTGAGCGAGCGCCTCGCCCGGAACAGTGAGCACGGTGCCGCCGGCGCGCTGCACGACCTCGGCGTCGTCAGTCGGTTGCTCGGCCCCCACGGGTGCGCTCACGGATCCTAATCTGTCGTGCGCTGCGGCGAGCAGCTCGCGCGGAAAGCCCTGCGGTGTCTGCACGGCGACAAGCGGCGCGCGATCCACTGTCTCGTGGACGACGCCGTTAGCGTCGACGCGCTTGAGCGTGTCGACGACGGGCAGCGCCGGGATCACGGATGCGGCGGTGCGCCGCACCTCGGTGGCGACCCGCTCGAAGAGCGCCGCGGGGGTGAGCGGGCGGGCCGCGTCGTGCACGAGCACGACGTCGGCGTACTCGGGGAGGGCGTCGACGCCGAATCGCACGGATTCGTGGCGCTCGCGGCCGCCGGGCGTCACCGACAGCTCCCACAAGGATCCCGCATCGGTGAACTGAGCGAGGAGCGCGAGCGTCTCGCCCGCGAGTTCCTCGGGCACGACGACGACGAGGTGGCCGCCGCCCGGAAGCGACGTGATCGTTCTCGCGCAGCGCTCAATCAGCGTTTCGCCCGCGAGCTCGACGAAGGCCTTCGGCTTGCCCGCCCCGAGGCGTTCGCCCCTGCCCGCTGCGACGAGCACGACGCCGAGCCTCGCCAGCTCGTGCGGGTGGCTCGAAACCGGCTCGTGTTCCGCGACGCTCATCATGCTGTAAGCGTACCGGGAGGTGGTATCGGGCCCGGTGGGCTATTCTTGTAGACTCCCGAAGCGCCTATGGCGCCGGAACATCTGAATAGACATCTCAATACCCAGGAGGACACCGTGAAGATCGATCTTGCCATGCTGCGAGGGCTCGAGCGCGAGAGGGAGATTCCCTTCGAGGAGCTCGCCGAGATCATCGAGCAGGCGATCCAGACTGCGTATGTGCGGCACGCCGAGAACCAGGCGCTCCCGGTACCCGCAACCGAAGACGTTCGCGTCACCCTCGACCGAAAGAACGGCGAGATCTCCGTGCTCGTGCCCGAGCACGACGACGAGGGCAACACCATTGGTGAGGCGTACGTCACAACCGACGAGTTCGGTCGCGTCGCGTCGAGCGCGGCAAAACAGGTCATCAACCAGCGTCTCCGCGACCTATCGGACGACGCAGTGCTCGGCCAGTTTAAGGACAAAGAGGGGCAGGTTGTCTCGGGCGTCATCCAGCAGGGGCCGAACCCCCGCATGGTGCACGTTGACCTCGGTGAGGTTGAGGGCATCATCCCGCCCGAGGAGCAGATTCCCGGCGAGGAATACCCCCACGGCAGCCGCGTCAGGGTCTACGTCACGAGCGTGTCCAAGGGCCTGAAGGGTCCGCAGATCGTGCTCTCGCGCACCCACCCGGGCCTCGTGCGGAAGCTGTTCGAACGTGAGGTTCCCGAGCTCGGTGAGGGCCTCGTCGAGATCGTTTCGCTCGCCCGCGAGGCAGGTCACCGCTCAAAGGTCGCCGTGCGCGCGAAGCAAGCTGGGATTAACGCGAAGGGCACCTGCATCGGTGAGATGGGTAGCCGCGTGCGCGCCGTCATGAGCGAGCTCGGCGAAGAGAAGATCGACATCGTTGACTACTCGCCCGAGCTGCCGAAGTTCGTCGCGAACGCGCTGTCGCCCGCGAAGGTGACCGACGTGTTCATGATCAACGAGTCACTCAAGCAGGTTCGCGCACTCGTGCCCGACTTTCAGCTGTCGCTCGCGATCGGCAAGGAGGGCCAGAACGCGCGCCTCGCCGCGAAGCTGACGGGCGCGAAGATCGACATTCAGCCCGACTCGATCATGAACGACTAGGCCCCGCGCCGACAAAACTCAGCGTGTCCCCAGGTGGGTGGCCGAAAAGCTGCCCTCCTGGGGAAACGTGCGGCGGGAAGCTGGTAAGATGGATCCGATTCGGACTTGCGTTGCCTGTAGGACACGGGCGGCGCGCGCGGAACTCCTTCGAGTGGTGGTGCGTGACGGTCATCTGATTGTTGATGAGCGTGCGGTGCTGCCAGGACGAGGTGCCTGGGTGCACGAGACCGCAGAGTGTATGAATCTTGCAGTGCAGCGTGGGACCTTCACGCGGGCACTCAGAGCGTCGGGGAAACTCGATGGTCAATCACTAGAGAACAGGCTGAAAACGCTGATGGACAAGTAATGAGCGGCTCACGATGAGACCCGTCCGTTAATTTTGGTTCTCGCCTGTCTGGCGTGAACCCAGACAGGAGAAAAGTGGCTAACCCACGCGTAAGCGAGATTGCCAAGAAGCTCGGTATCGAGAGCAAGAAGGCAGTCGAAATTTTGAACGACGAACTCAACGAGTTCGTCAAGACCCCGTCCTCGACGATCATGCCGCCAACGGTGCGCAAGCTCGAGGCGTTCGTCAAGGACCACCCGGAGCTCGTCAAGGCTGAGGAGGGCGCCGCTGAGGCTGCCCCCGCGAAGGCTGCGACTCCGAAGAAGCCAGGCGCCGCTCCGAAGCCGGGTCGCCCCGGCCCGAAGCCCGGCGCACCCGCTCCGGCTGCCCCCGCGGCAGAGGCTCCGGCCGCTCCCGCGACTCCGGCAGCCCCGAAGGCTGCTCCGGCGCCCGCTGCTCCCGCAGCACCGGCCGCCCCGGCTGAGGCGCCCAAGGCCGACGCTCCGGCGAAGCCCGGCGCTGCGAAGCCCGGCGCCGCAAAGCCCGGTGCACCGAAGCCCGGCGGCGCTGCGAAGCCCGGCGCTCCGAAGGCCGATGGCCCGCGCCCCGGAAACAACCCGTTTGCTTCAAGCCAGGGCATGGGCATTCCCCGCCCGCCGCGTCCGGGCAACAACCCGTTCGCTGCAAACCAGGGCATGGGGCGTAACCGCCCGAACCCCGGCAACATCCCGCGCCCCGCGGCACCGCGCCCGGGTGGCCCCGGCGCGCCCGGTGGTCGTCCAGGCGGTCCGCGCCCGGGTGGCGCTCCGCGTCCCGGCGGCGCTCCGCGTCCCGGCGGTGGCGGCGGCTTTAACCGCCCCGGCGGCGCAGGCGGCCCCGGTGGTGGCTTCGGCGCACCGCGCCCCGCAGGCGGCTTCGCAGGTCGTGGCCGTGGTGGCCGCGGCGCTGGTACGGCTGGCGCGTTCGGTCGCGGCGGCTCCAAGAGCAAGGCACGCAAGTCGAAGCGGGCGAAGCGGGCAGAATTCGAGATGCGCGAGGCGCCGTCGCTTGGCGGCGTCAGCGTACCTCGCGGCAACGGCTCGACGCCGATCCGACTGCGCCGTGGCGCGTCGCTGTCTGACTTCGCGGACAAGATCGATACGAGCGCATCGAACCTCGTGACCGTGCTGTTCCACCTCGGTGAAATGGCGACGGCGACGGAGTCGCTCGACCAGGCGACCTTCGAGATCCTCGGCGAAGAGCTGGGCTACAAGATCCAGATCGTCTCGCCCGAGGACGAGGATCGCGAGCTCCTCGAGGCCTTCGACATTGACATCGAGGCTGAGCTTGAAGAAGAGGGCGACGACGTGCTTGAGGCGCGTCCGCCCGTTGTCACCGTCATGGGTCACGTTGACCACGGTAAGACCAGTCTGCTCGACGCTGTCCGTAAGGCAGACGTCGGCGCTGGCGAGGCCGGCGGCATCACGCAGCACATCGGTGCGTACCAGGTGCACACCGAGCACGACGGCGTCGAGCGTGCGCTGACCTTCATCGATACCCCGGGTCACGAGGCGTTCACCGCCATGCGTGCCCGTGGTGCGCAGGTCACCGACATCGCGATCCTCGTGGTCGCGGCTGACGACGGCATCATGCCGCAGACCATTGAGGCGCTGAACCACGCACAGTCGGCCAACGTGCCGATCGTTGTCGCGGTGAACAAGATCGATAAGGAGGGCGCGAACCCCGATAAGGTTCGCCAGCAGCTCACCGAGTTCGGTCTCGTCTCTGAGGAGTGGGGTGGCGACGTCATGTTCGTCAACGTCTCGGCGAAGAACAACATGGGTATCGACGATCTGCTTGAGGCAGTGCTCCTCACCGCAGACGCAGGCCTCGACCTCCGTGCAAACCCGAACAAGGAAGCCCGCGGCGTCGCGATTGAGGCGAAGCTCGACAAGGGCCGCGGCTCGGTTGCTACCGTGCTCATCCAGTCCGGTACGCTCCGCGTCGGCGACGCGATCGTCGCTGGCACCGCGTACGGCCGCGTCCGCGCGATGCACGATGAGAACGGCGAGCCCGTGCTCGAAGCGCTCCCGTCTCGCCCGGTTTCGGTGCAGGGCCTCTCGTCCGTGCCGCGCGCCGGCGATACCTTCCTCGTCACCTCCGAGGACCGTACCGCGCGTCAGATCGCTGAGAAGCGTGAGGCAGCGGAGCGCAACGCGATGCTCGCGAAGGCTCGCAAGCGCATCAGCCTCGAAGAGTTCACGAAGGCGCTTGAGGATGGCAAGGTTGAGTCGCTCAACCTCATCATCAAGGGTGACGTGTCGGGTGCCGTCGAGGCGCTCGAGGAATCGCTCATGAAGATCGAGGTGGACGATTCGGTCCAGCTCCGCATCCTGCACCGCGGCGTCGGCGCGATCACCGAGTCGGACGTGGATCTTGCCACGATCGACAACGCGATCGTCATCGGCTTCAACGTGCGCCCCGACGTCAAGGCTCGCGAGCGCGCTGCCCGCGAGGGCATCGACATCCGCTTCTACAACGTCATCTACAACGCGCTTGATGACATTGAGGCATCGCTCACGGGCATGCTCAAGCCGGAATACGAAGAGGTCCAGTCGGGCGTCGCGGAGATCCGCGAGGTCTTCCGCTCCTCGAAGTTCGGCAACATCGCCGGTGTTATCGTGCGCTCGGGCACCATTACCCGAAACGCGAAGGCACGCGTCATCCGCGAGGGCGTCGTCATCGCCGATGGCCTCGCCATCGAGTCGCTGCGTCGTTTCAAGGACGACGTCACTGAGGTCAAGACGGACTTCGAGGCTGGTATCGGCCTCGGCAAGTTCAACGACATTCAGCCCGGCGACGAGATCGAGACCACCGAGATGGTCGAGAAGCCCCGCGGCTAACGCGAGGTGATCAGCAGGAAGGCCGAGGGGGTTCGCCCCCTCGGCCTTCCTGCGTTCCACGGGGGCCTCACCGAGAGTAGGCTGGTGTCATGAGTAATCCACGTGCAGGAAAAGTTGCCGAGCGCATCCACCAGATTGTTGCCCGCCGACTCGACAAGGGCCTTCGCGACCCGCGTCTGGGCTTCGTGACGATCACCGAGGTGCGCGTCACAGGCGATCTGCAGAGCGCGAGCATCTTCTACACCGTCTACGGTGACGAGGTCTCGCAGGCAGACACCGCGGCCGCGCTGAAGGCCGCCACGGGCATGCTGCGCACCGAGGTGGGCAAGCAGCTCGGCACCAGGCTTACGCCGACGCTCGAGTTCATCCACGATGAGCTGCCGTCGACGGCCGAGCACATGAACGAGCTGCTCGCGGAAGCGAAGCGGCGCGACGAAGAGGCTCGGGCGCTTGCGACCGGCGCGAACTACGCCGGCGACGCTGATCCGTACTCGAAGGCGCGCGACGAACGCGCCGAGGAGTCGGACGACGCTGACGACGCTGACGAAGAGGATCTCGACGACGACCTCGACGAAGAACTCGACGACGACTTTGACGAGGAAGACGAAGACGGCCTCGACGAGGAAGAGCTCGAGGACGACGAGGAGCGCGCGTAGCGCTCGATTCGACCTCAAAGGGCCCGGCCTGGGCGTGCGATCAGCACGCCCAGGCCGGGCCCCTTGCGTTTGGTGAGGCTAGTCGCGGCGGAGGCGGCGCGCCGCCAGCAGGGCACCACCCGCGCCGAGCGCGACGACGGCGAGAGCGCCAACGCCAGCGAACACCGTCGCTCCGGTGTTCGCGAGCGGGTCGTTGCCCGAGCCCTTGCCCGGGGCGGTCGTTGACCCCTCTGTGCCCGGTCCGGAAGCGCCCGGCCCGGAAGCCCCCGGTTCTGTGGTGCCCGGCTCGCCCTCTTCCGCGGCGTTCCTCCACACCCTGAGCGCCTCTCGAAGCTCAGCTGCAGCAGCATCAATCGCCCCCTGGGCCACGTTCAGCGTCTGCTGCAGCTCCTCGGCCTCGCCGAGTTCGGCGCGCAACGCCTTCTCAGCCGCGGCGCCAGCCTTCTCTGCAGCGCCAGCCGTTTCTGCAGCCGCGTCGCGAGCCTCGCTCTCGGCGCTGGCAGGCAAGCCGAGCGCCGTGCGTGCCTCGGTGATTGCGGCCGCCAGGTCGGCGCGGTTCACCGGTGTAAGCATGGCATCGAGCGCGCCGGCGGCATCGGTGGCTGCCCAGGCGGTGCTGTCTGCCGCGTCCTGCGTCGCGGGCTTCGCTTCAAAGAGTTCCCGGAGTTCGGCCGCAGCGGCCGTCGCCGCGGCGACGTCTGCGACCGCGTAGCCGAAGTCTTCCGGTTCAGCCGGAGACTGCAGCCCGAGCACGCGTTCGACGCGGTCAAGGACCGGCGTCGCGGCGGTCTCGGCCTCATCGATGGCGCTGCGATCGACGTCGCCAGCGGTGAAAGTGAAGGTATGCGGGGCGCTCTTGTTGCCGTAGGAGTCGTACGCGGTTAGCGTCGCCTCATAGCTGCGACCCAGCTCGAGAGCACGGTCGATGGGCTGGCCGACCCTGTCGCCGGCGCGCACCGCGAGGGGGATATCGAGTACGGCCGGCTTCGGGGCGACCACGTAGTCGGAGTAGATTCTGCCGTTCGCTGGCACGAGCGTGGTTGTCGCCCCTGTCTGAGCGTCCTTCACGACGAGCGTGTATTCGGATGTGAACTGGTCGTCGCCGGCCTGGGGGAGCCGCAGTACGGGCCCGGTTTCGGTCTGCCTGACCGTCGGCTGCGCCTCGCCCCACGAAGGCGCGACCGCGTTTCGGTTCGCTTGGGTGTAGGCGAACTTCGCCTTGGTCTCAGCGGGGGTGGCGCCGCGCGCAACCGTCCAGGTCGGGCCGGCGAGCGAACCCGAGGAGTTGAACGGCGGCTTCTCTTGGAAACTCCAGACGCCCTCGTCCGTGTAGGTGCGGCCCGGGTCGGCAGCATAGTTGATTCTGTCGATCTCGATGCGATCCGCGTACACGTCAACGACGACGGACTGCGCCGTCGGAATGGTCGCGTCGCGCGCCAGGCCCGCGCCGAACGCCTGGAACTTGCCGTCGTTCTCGCCGTACGACATCGAGCCCTCGTTCACCGACGTGAAGTCTTGCTGGTGGATCGAGCGTTCGTCAGTGATGTTCAAGTGGGAGTGCCCCGAGAAATACACCACCTGCGGGAACGCGCTGAGGTTCTGCTTGAGGCCTGAGTTCGACGCCTGCGCGCCGTCCCAGACGGTGGCCGGGATGGGACGGTGGCCGAACACGAAGATCGGCTGGCCCTGCGTCGCAGGGTCCTTCGAGATCGCATCGAGCCTGCCGTACAGCCAGCTCGCCTGCGTCGAGTTCCACGCTTCCGTGTTCACGACGAACGCTGGGAAGCCGTTGATCTCGGACTCGTAGTATCCGGTCTCGCCGGGGAACCAAGCATCGGGGTACTGCTCAGCCATCCGGTACACGCGGTCGTCGTGGTTGCCGAACGACATCATGACCTTGGTGTCGGTCATGCCGGTGCGCGCGAGGTTCTGCTCGAGCATCGTGCGCGGGTACTGGTGGTCTGATGCGGTGTTGAAGTTGTTGTCGTTGATCTGGTCGCCGTTGGAGATGATCGCGTCGGGGCTCGGCATAATGCGCTTCAGTGTGTCGAAGTACCCCGCCCACTTATCCCACGCCGGGCCGGTGCCCGTCGAGAGGTGGATGTCGCTCATGACGGCGAACTGCGAGAGGGGCTCCTCGGCAGTCTTTACGAGGATGCCGCGGATCGTCGGCAGGCTCTCGCTCCGGTCAGTGAACGCGACGGCGGTGACGTTCGCGGTGCGCTCGACGGAAATCGGCCCGCTCGCGAGTGGACTCTGCCTGGTGGGGTGGGTGCCGTCGAGCGTGTACCTGATCTCGGCGCCGGGCTGGGCCGTGAAGGTGATCGTCTGCGGCCCGACGTAGCGCCCGCTCTCAAGGCTCGCCGCTGGCGCCGCGACCTCGCTCTGGGTGACCGCCGCCGCGGCGGTCGACGGGGGAAGCGCGGCCTGCGCTCCAAGCAGCGCGACGCCCGCGAGCGCTATTCCCGCAATTCTGCCGATTGACATGGATTCCTCTCTTTCGTGCGCCGCGTGAGGCGCCCAGGTATCCAAGTTGTCTATACAGCGTGGCCGCTACTCGACGGCCGCATGACGGTGTCATGAATTCTGCTTCACTCCCGGTTCACCCGTGCGAGCGGCGCGCGCCGGCAAGCACAAGGAGGCGCAGGTAAGCGTAAGGAAACGCCGGCAGGCACAAGCAGCGACAGCCGGGCGCGGCCTATGGCAGCCTGAGTCGCCCCTCGAACTCGACGATGAGCCCGTCGGCAATGAGCGAGTCGAGGGCACGCTGCGGCTGGGACGCGTCGCGCGCCTGAGCCGCAGCCCGGCCAGCAGCCCGGCCCTCGGCCGCTGCCGCGAGCGCCTCCGCGGGGTCGACGGCCCCTGCGGCAGCTCGCAGCAACTGCATGATCTTGCCGCGCGCCTGCCTGTCGCTGCCCTCGAACGCTGCCTGCCGCGGCCGCTTCTCGGGAGCGTTCTCGGGGTACCCCGCGCCTCGCCACTCGCAGAGCTCGGCGATGGGGCAGTCGCCGCACTTCGGCGCCCGGGCCGTGCACACGGTCGCGCCAAGCTCCATCGCCGCCGCGTTGAACACAGCCGCCGCCTCGCGGTCGGAGGGGAGCAGCGCGGTCATGTCGTCGAGGTCGCGCGGGGCGGGCATACCCGCCGCCGCCCTGCCGTGCACGGCGCGCGCGATAACGCGGCGCGTGTTGGTGTCGACGACCGGGTGCGTGTCGCCGAACGCAAATACCGCGACCGCCCGCGCCGTGTAGGGCCCAATCCCGGTGAGCGCAAGTAGCGCGTCGACGTCGGCAGGCACCTCGTCGCCGTGCCGCTCGGCGATCTCTACGGCAGCCCGGTGCAGCCAGAGTGCCCGCCGCGGGTACCCGAGCCGCTTCCACGCCCGGACGGCCTCGCCGGGCTCCTCCGCTGCGAGCGCTGACGGCACGGGCCAGCGCGCCATCCACTCGAGCCAGTGGGGGATGACGCGCTCGACCTGCGTCTGCTGCGACATGAACTCGGAAACGAGGATGCCCCAGGCAGTGGTCTCCGGTGCTCGCCAGGGCAGATCCCTCGCCGCGTGCCGAAACCAATCGATGAGCGCGCCGCTCATCGCCGAAGGGTCGAAGCCTACCTGCCGATCGTCTGCCACCCCACGAGTCTACGAGCCGCCGCGACCCCGCGACGTCTCTCAGCGTTAGGCTTGTGGGGTGAAGTTTGCAGATATGCCGCAGGGCGCGATCCTCCTTGTCGACAAGGTTGAGGGCTGGACGAGTCACGACGTCGTCGCGAAGTCACGCCGCGCGCTCGGCACGAAGAAGGTCGGGCACGCCGGCACGCTCGATCCGATGGCGACCGGGCTGCTCGTGCTCGGGGCTGGCCCGGCGACCCGGCTGCTCACGTACCTCGTCGGTCTCGACAAGACGTACACGACGACGATCCGGCTCGGGCTCGCGACAGTCACTGACGACCGCGAGGGCGACGTCACCGCGGCGGCGCCCGCTGGCCTCGTCGCCGAGGTGTTCGCGAATCAGGATCGCATCGCGGCCGGCGTCGCGGCCCTCACCGGCCCGATTGAGCAGGCACCGAGCGCGGTGAGTGCGATCAGGGTCGACGGCAAGCGGGCCTACGACCGCGTGCGCGCCGGCGAGGAGGTCGTGCTGAAGAAGCGTCCGGTCACGATCCACGGGTTTGAAATTGGTGAGCCGCGGATCCTCAGCGTCCCGGGGCCCGACGGCGAGCCCGTCGATGTCATCGACATCGACGCTGTCGTGCGCTGCTCGACCGGAACGTACATTCGCGCGCTCGCACGCGACCTGGGCGAGGCCCTCGGCGTCGGCGGCCACCTCACGGCGCTGCGACGCACCGCCGTCGGTCCGTTCTCGGTCGACGCGGCGACGCCGCACGCCCAGCTCGTGGGTGACGGCACATCGGCGGGGGATCCGGGAACGCTGTACCCGCCCGCCACCATCGCGCGCGAGCTGTTTCCCGTCCTCGAACTTGATGCGGCGGAGGCGAAAGACCTCGCAGACGGCAAGCGCCTCTCGATCGACCCCGAACGGCAGCCACCGGCTCCGGTCGTCGCAGCGGTGCTTCCGGGCTCGCCTGCTGACAGGCTCGTCGGGTTGGTCGTCGTCAAGAGCGGCCGCACCCACGTCCTCGCAAATTTCCCGTCACTTGATCCCGGAGGGGCAGCATGATCGCATGGTTCGGCTACGTCACGATCGCGGTCGCGCTGATCGCCGCTGTGATGTGCGCGGTGCAGGGGCTTCGCAAGCAGGCCCCGAACGACTACACGATGGGCGCGACGGCACTCGTCGCCGTGCTGCTCGTCGTGCAGGTCGTGATCTCGATCATTGCGCCGCTCGCGGGGAACGCGCCCGTTGGCGACGCGCTCGAGTTCTGGATGTACCTCATCGTCGCGCTCGCGCTGCCCATCGGTGCGGGCTTCTGGGCGCTCATCGACCGCACCCGCTTCGCGAACCTCGTGCTCGCCGTCGTCGGGCTGTCGGTCGCGGTCATGACGTACCGCATGCTCGTGATCTGGGGCTAGCGGAAGAGTAGACTCGGGGGGTGAGCAACGTGGGAACAGGTACAGAGACAGAGCAGCGCAGCGAGAAGATGAGCGGGCTCGGGCGGGTGCTGATCACCGTCTACATCATCCTCGCGATGGCGGCGACGTTCCGCTCCGTCTATCAGATCCTCACGAAGTTCGATGAGGCGCCGCTCGCCTACATCCTCTCCGCGGTGTCGGGTGTCGTGTACATCGTCGCGACGATCGCGCTGATCCGCCGCGGCCGTGGCGTCTGGCGCCCCATCGCGTGGGCGGCACTGCTGTTCGAACTCGTCGGCGTGCTCGTCGTCGGTACGCTCAGTATCACGATGCCGCAGCTCTTCGCGCACCCGTCGGTGTGGTCGTTCTTCGGCCAGGGCTACGGCTACATCCCGCTCGTGTTGCCGATTCTCGGCCTGATCTGGCTTTCCAAGGAAAAGAAGACGGTCTGATGCAACTCTTTACCGCGATCGACGAGCTCGACCCGGCCCGCTTCGATGCTGGCTCCGTCGTCGCCGTTGGCAAGTTCGACGGCGTGCACCGGGGGCACCAGGCCATCATTTCGTCGCTGCTGCGGAAGGCGCGCGCTGAGAACCTCCACTCCGTCGTGTTCACGTTCGCGAATAACCCCCTCAGCCTGCTGCGCCCCGAGCTCTGCCCGCAGCCGCTCGCGAGCCGTGCGCAGCGACTTGAGCTGGTCGAGAACGCGGGCGTCGACACCTGCGTCATGGTGCAGTTCGATGAGGCGTTCGCCGCGATCCCGGCGACCGAGTTCGTCGAGCGTGTGCTCGTAGGCAACCTGAATGTGCGCCACGTGCTGCTCGGCGAGGACTTCCACTTCGGCCACCGCGGCCTCGGCGACGCCGCGCTCCTTCGCGAGCTTGGGCCGAAGCTCGGCTTCACCGTCGAGGTCGTCGCGAGCGTTGGCGACGACGAGGATGAGGCAGTGTCGTCGACGATGATCCGTGACGCGGTGCTCGCCGGCGACCTCGTCACTGCCCGGGCCATGCTCGGCAGGTGCCACTCGGTGCGCGGTGAGGTCGTGCACGGCGACGCGCGCGGTCGCGAACTCGGGTTTCCGACGGCGAACCTCGGCGGCACCGTTGAGGGGCTCGTGCCCGCTCACGGCGTCTACGCCGGGTCAGTCGTGATCGACGGTGTTGAGCACGACGCCGCGATCTCGGTCGGTGTGAACCTCACCTTCGAGCCCGAGGGGGAGCCCCGCGTCGAGGCGTTCGTGCTCGACTTCGCGGGCGACCTGTACGGCAAGCAGATGGAGGTGCGCTTCGCGAAGCGCATTCGCGAGATGCTGCCCTTCAGCTCGGTTGAGGCGCTCATCGCGCGAATGCACGAGGACGTTGCAGAGACGCGCGCGATCCTCGCCGAGGTGCGTGAAGGCTGACTTCGAGCCCAAGTTCGCGCATCCCGGGCGCGCCCCCAAGTATCGGGTGGTAAGATCGACGCATAGTCGAGAGACGTGTAACTCGAATCCCGTACAGCGTGCGGCTCAGATTCTTGACGCTCGACCGGCTTCGCCCCGAATTTTGGTAGGGGCGCGCATGCTACGTGTCACCCAAATTCGGTGTGTCACGCAAAGATCCTCCAGGAGAGCAATTGGCAAGCAGCACTGCCACCCGCCAGCCAGCGAAGCGTCAGCGCTCGGGCGGAACGCGTAAACACGCGCACAACGAGGGCATCATCCCTCTGCTCGCTCGCGCCGTTCGCGAGGTTGAGGCCTCCGCCCAGCGCGGCAAGGCGAGCCCCCAGAACCGCACCAAATTCCAGGTCATCGCGCTGCTCATGCGCGAGGAGCGCGCCCGCGTGAAGACCGAGGAGGGCGTGAGTGACAGCGAACGTGCCGAGACCCTGAAGCGCCTCGACGGTGTCGCCGCGATCCTCGCGAAGACCGCGGCGCGCGACACGAGCCTCATTACGCTGCTCGAACCGGGCGCGACGATCACCGAGGCGACTAGGCAGCTCAAACGGAAGATGCTCGTGCAGGCTGGCATCGACGTTCCTGAGGAAGCCCCGGCCGAGGCCGAGCCCGCCAAGACCCTCGTGCCGCCGGAGCTCGCCGAGCGCCAGGTCGAGCCCGCGCGGATCCACTCGCGAATGCTCGCGAACCCCTTCCTCGCGCCGTCGCTCGAGACTCCGAAGCAGCCGACTCCCGTCGTTCGCCTCGCGAACTGGGAGCTGCTCAACCCGCTCTTGAAGTCGTTCGAGCAGGGCGGTGGCGGGGCGGCCTGCATGGACCTGCCAGAGGCGCCGGTTCCCGACAGGCTCGCGCCCCGCGGGCTCGAGCTCATGCCGCACCAGGCCCGCTTCCTCGCGAGCGTGCGCGACGGGCACCGCAGCTTCCTGCTCGCCGACGAGCCGGGCCTCGGGAAGACCGCGCAGTCGGTGCTCGCGGCCTCCGTCGCTGACGCCTACCCGATGCTCGTCGTCGTGCCCAACGTCGTGAAGATGAACTGGGCGCGCGAGGTCGAGCGGTGGACGCCGCAGCGCACCGTTACTGTCATTCACGGTGACGGTGAGTCTATGGACGCGTTTGCCGACGTGTTCGTCGTGAACTACGACATCCTCGACAGGCACCTGAGCTGGATCTCGCGCTTTGGGTTCAAGAGCATGGTCGTCGACGAGGCGCACATGATCAAGAACACGCAGTCGCAGCGCTCGCGCAACGTGCTCACGATCGCCGAGAGCATTCGCGAGCGCACCCGCGGTTCGCAGCCGCTGCTCGTCGCGCTGACCGGTACGCCGCTCATCAACGAGGTTGACGACTTCCGCGCCATCTGGCGGTTCCTCGGCTGGACCGACGCAGACAAGCCCGGGCCCGAGCTCATGGCCAAGCTTGAGAACAACGGTTGGACGCCCGCAGACCCGCCGTTCTACCCCGAGGCGCGCCAGAGCGTCATCGAGATGGGCATCGTGCGCCGCCGCAAGATCGACGTGGCCGCCGACCTGCCCGCGAAGCGCGTTGTTGACCTGCCCGTGCAGCTTGACGACGAGCTCGGCCGCGGTATCCGCGCCGCCGAGGCGAAGCTCGCGCAGAAGCTCTACGACCGTTTCACCGCGGTCAAGTCGGGCAAGCTCGGCGAGAAGCTCTCGGACGAGGCGATCATCCGCATGGTTGCCGCCCAGGAGCTCGAGGAGTCGAACGCCTCCGCCGACGGCTTCAATGTGTTTACGATGGTGCGCGAAATTGGCGTGGCCAAGGCCGGCCTCGCCGTCGACTACACCGCCCAGCTCGCGCGCTCGGTCGGCAAGGTCGTGTTCTTTGCGAAGCACATCGACGTCATGGACCGTGCGGAGGCGCAGCTCGCCGAGGCCGGGCTCAAGACGGTCTCGATCAGGGGCGAGCAGACCGCCACGTTCCGCCAGACGCAGATTGACGCGTTCAACACCGACCCCGAGGTCTCGGTCGCGGTGTGCTCGCTGACCGCTGCGGGCGTCGGCGTGAACCTGCAGGCCGCGTCGAACGTCGTGCTCGCCGAGCTCAGCTGGACTGACGCAGAGCAGACGCAGGCGATCGACCGCGTACACCGCATCGGTCAGGAAGAACCCGTGACCGCGTGGCGCATCATTGCGGCGCAGACGATCGACGCTCGCATCGCCGAGCTCATCGACGGCAAGGCGGGCCTCGCGGCGCGCGCGCTCGACGGGGCTCCCGCCGCCGAGGAGGACGCCGATCCGGTGCAGCTGCTCGCGCTGATTGGCGTGCTGACCCGCGCCGTCGCCGACGCATCCGGCCGCTAGCCTGCTGGGTGCGCGGGGCCTGGCGGTTCCGCGCGCCAAAATGGCGCGATTCGATGTGTCAGTAGCATTCGCGCCACCACTAGCATTGTGCTCATGCGTATTGGAGTTCTCTGCTCGGGCGGCGATAGCCCGGGCATGAATGCCGCTATCCGCGGCGCGGTGCTGCGTGGCGTTGACGTCCACGGCTTCGAGATGATCGGCTTCATCGACGGCTGGCGAGGCTTCCACGATGGCGAGTTCATCGAGCTCGACAGGCCGACGGTGCGCGGCCTCTCGCCGCTCGGCGGTGTCTTCATCGGCACGAGCCGGGTGCCGCCGTGGGAAGCCCCAGTCACCCCCGAATCTCTTGACGCGCTGCGCGCAAAGATGACGTCGTATGGCCTCGACGGGCTGATGCTCATCGGGGGCAACGGAACCCAGACGGTCTCCTCGATCCTGTGGGACGCGGGCATCAACGTCGTCGGCCTCCCGAAGACGATCGACAATGATCTCGCCGGCACCGACTACACGTTCGGCTTCGATACCGCGGTCTCGATCGCGTCTGAGGCGATCGACAGGCTCCGCACGACGGGCGACTCCCATCGCCGCTGCATGGTGCTCGAGGTGATGGGCCGCGACGCGGGCTGGATCGCGCTGCACGCCGGAATGGCCGGTGGCGCCCAGGCGATGCTGCTGCCCGAGTTCCCCGAGAGTATCGAGCAGGTGTGCGAGTGGGTCGCAAACGTGCGCGACCGCGGGCGCTCGGCGCTCATCGTCGTCGCGGAGGGCTTCAAGCTTGAGGGCTCGGATGACGCCGTGACCCGCGAGGGCCTCGACGGCTTCGGTCGCCCGCGCCTCGGGGGTGTTGCCGACATGCTGGCCCCCCTGATCGAGGAGCGCACGGGTATCGAGACCCGGTCGACGGTGCTCGGGCACGTGCAGCGGGGTGGGTCGCCGACGGCGTTTGATCGCGTACTCGCGACCCGCACCGGCATTGCTGGGGCTGACGCGGTGCTGTCGGGGGAGTGGGGCAACATGGCCGGCCTCCACGGCGACAGGATTGAGATGGTGCCGTTCGCTGAGGCGGTCGGCAAGTTGAAGACCGTCCCAGAGGAGCGCTACGCGGAGGTGCGCCTCAACTTCGGCTGAGTCACCGCTGTAGCTGCGGCCCCTGGCCGTCGGCCGTCCTTTCCCGGCAGGCCGTCGGCCGATGGGGCTGCGGCCGTCCATTCCCGGCAGGCCGTCGGCCGATACACCCGCTTCGCACCGATGTACCCGCAAAATACACGTAAATTGCGGGTGAAACGGTGCAGAGCGGGTGAAGTGGCCGGGGCGGACGGGCCGGGAGGCGGGGCCCGGCGGGCCGGGAGGCGGGGCCCGGCGGGCCGGGGCTGGAAGGGCCGGGGCCGGAAGAGCCGGGCCTCCCTTAGGGCCCTGACGCCCGGGGCCCTAAGGGAGGCCCCGCAGAAACCCCGCGACCCCCGGGCCCCACCGCAAACTCGGGGTTCCGGGAACCTGGACGCCGTGGGCTTCGAGGTGTGAGGAGAACCCCGCAAGCGTGAGGACCTCGGACGCGCCCCACCTGATTGGCTTGAGGCCCGTTGACCCGGCGATCCACTCGGCCCGGCGCTTCTCCGCGTAGACGACCTCATCGGCGCTTCGACCCCGACGCGTCTCAGCGCCAACATACTTCTGCTTGCCATCGGCCTCGCCCCAAAAACCGCGCCCGCTGAGCTCGAAGTCTAGGAAGAACGAACTTCGGCCGTCGCGCCCGTGGACGGGCACCTGCAGCTCAACGTCGACCCCGAGCTGTGCGAAGCGCAGCCGCGACAGGGTTTCGAGTGGGGAGTCGGCGCGCGGGTCCGCGAGCAGCGCCACCGCGAACAACGCGAGGCTGCCGGGGCGGCCTCGCTTCAAAGCGCTCCGGTGCAGCATTGCATCCCGCCACTCTGCGACGGTCGCGACGTCGATCTGTCGCCCCACCCGGGCGATCTCGCGAAGGTAATGGTCGGCGCAAGCGAGGGCGACGGTGAAGGGCGCGGTCGCGGCGAGGTCTGCGAGGGTACGGTCTGCGGTGGTGAGCCGAAGTGGGCGCGACAACTCTTGCCTGCCGAGCTCATCCCATGCCTCGACATCGGCGTCGGGGAGCGCTGACGAGTGCCGGACGAGCGCGCGGCTCGACGAGACCCTGCCCGGGGGTGAGACGGTGGTGTGGGCAATGCTCGGGTCAGGCCCGCTGGCCGAAGCACGTTGCCGACGAGAGCCGGCGCTCCCGGCACTGCGGGCGCCGTGACTGCCCGCAGCGTGGAGCCACGGCGACCAGACCGGCAGCCCGTGAAGTGTGGCCGCGCTTCGGTGGGAGAAGGTCGGGGCTTCGAGGGCGCTCCGGTTCGCCGCGAGAACAGTGAGCAGGTGACGGTCTGCGGCAGGCAGCTGCTCCCAGACCTCGCGGCTGACGTACCAGCCGTAGCGGACGCGAACGAGCGCGCCAGCCCGCACCGCGACCGCGAGCTCACGCCTGGTGAGCCCTGAACTGTACAGCCCGGACGAGGCGACGAGTTCACCGATTGCCGGGTGGGCGGGGAAGGCTGAGGTCATGGCCTGAGCCTGGGCGCTACCGCTGTCGAACGGCGACTATCCACAGGTGCGGAGCGGGTAGCCCAGGCATGCGCTCCCTGTGGGCCGAGCAGGCCCCGCCCCGAGCAAACCCCGCTAGAGGCCGAGCTTCGCCTTCACGTCGTTCAGCGACGGGTTCGTCGCCGTCGTGCCGTCGGGGTAGACGACCGTTGGTACGGTCTGGTTGCCGCCGTTGACCTGCTCCACGAGCTCGGGCGTACCGGGGGTATTCTCGATGTCGACCTCGGTGAAGTCGATGCCCGTCGCCTTGAGCATCGTCTTGAGGCGCTTGCAGTAGCCGCACCACTCGGTGGAAAACATGGTGATTGCGCCCGCGGCCGGGGTGAAATCTGAAATCTGTGCCGTGCTCATTACATCCTCCTGAATGCCGTGCGCGAGTGGCCTCGCTCACCCCACCCAACATACGCTGTGCCGCGGGTATTCCAGGGGTCGGGACACGCAAAGTGAACGGGAGGTGAACGGGGTGACCGCAGCTTGACCGAAGCATGGCGAGATGCAAACATTTAGATAGCGCGCGCGTGAACGGGTGGTACATCCGTGTGAGCGAGCACGCGATGAACCTCATCAATTTATTACGCCGAACGGAAGGCGACGGTGGAATTCACCCTCATCGTGCTGCTGGTCATTGCGCTAGCACTCTTCTTTGACTTCACGAACGGCTTTCATGACACGGCCAACGCGATGGCCACGCCCATCGCCACCGGCGCGCTCAAGCCGAAGACCGCCGTGCTGCTCGCGGCCATCCTGAACCTCGTCGGGGCTTTCCTGTCCACGGAGGTCGCGAAGACGATCTCTGGCGGGTTGATCCGCGAGGGCGGCGACGGCGGGGTGCTCATCAGCCCCGAGATGGTCTTTGCGGGCCTCATCGGCGCGATCGTCTGGAACCTCGTGACCTGGCTCTACGGCCTTCCCTCGAGCTCCTCGCACGCCCTCTTCGGCGGTCTCATCGGCGCGGCCGTTGTTGGCGCCGGGTTCTCCGCGATTGACGGGGGCGTCTTCCTCTCGAAGATCCTGCTCCCCGCGCTCGCGGCCCCGCTCACGGCCGGCCTCGTTGCGTTCGCTGCGACCCGCGTCGCCTACGCGATCACGCGCCGCCACGACGGTCGCAAGGACGGCCGCGGCCGCTTCCGCTACGCGCAGATCGCTTCGTCATCGCTCATCGCGCTCGCGCACGGCACGAACGACGCGCAGAAGACGATGGGTGTCATCACGCTCACGCTCGTGGCCGCCGACATGCAGGAGCCGGGCACCAACCCGCACTTCTGGGTTATCGCGGCCTGCGCCGTCGCGATCGCGCTCGGTACCTACTCGGGCGGTTGGCGCATCATCCGCACCCTCGGGGCGGGCCTCACCGACGTCAAGCCAGCCCAGGGCTTCGCGGCTGAGACCTCGACAGCAGCAACGATCCTTGCCTCGAGCCACCTCGGCTTCGCCCTCTCGACCACGCAGGTCGCGTCGGGATCGGTCATCGGCTCCGGCCTCGGCCGCAAGGGCTCCACCGTTCGCTGGCGCACCGTCGGTCGCATCGCGTCGGGCTGGCTGTTCACGCTGCCCGCAGCGGGCATCGTTGGCGCGATCGCAGCACTCATCGCCCACCTCGGCACGTGGGGCATCATCGTTGACGCGGTGCTCGGCCTCTTCTTCATCCTCTTCATCTTCTGGCGCTCGCGCCGCAACAAGGTCGACGCCGGTAATGCGATCGCCGTGCCCGACGTCGCCGAGTCTGGCTATGCCGTGCGCATGGGCAAGGGCCGCGTGAAGAAGGTGCCGACGAAGACAGGCACCGTTCCGCCGCTCACCCCGGTCGCGCAGTCGGCCGTCCGGTCTGACAAGGCGAAGCGCGAGGCCGAGAAGGCTCGACGAGAGGCTGAGAAGGCCCGCCGCGAGGCCGAGAAAGCCGCCCAGAAGGCAGCGAAGAAAGCCGCGGCGAAGCAGGCTGCCGCGAAGCAGCGCGAGGGAGGCAACGCATGAGCGAGATCAACTGGATGGCGTTCCTGACCGTGTTCGGCGCGGCACTGTTCTCCGCCGTGTTCGTCGTCGCGCTGTACTCGCTCGGGATCAGGTTCCTTGCGACCCCGCCCAGGCCGGCCCGAAGGCCCGATGGGTCAATCGAGCCTGTCGGCCCGGATCGCGATGACGAGGACGACGACATCGACGAGGAGGCTGGGCGCCCGCTGTGGGCGACAATCGCGGCGAACGTCTGCTTCGGCCTCTCGGCGATCGCCGTGCTCGTCGGCATCTACCTGATCGTGCCCGCGCTGCACGGCTAAGACTCCATGGTCGTGCCGCACGGCACGCACGTACACCTCGGGCTGCGCCCCTGGGCCTGTTCAGGCCCAGGGGCGCAGACTATTCTGGGCGCATGGGCTTTACCGCAATTGATCGCATCCCCGGGATCGTCGCCGGGCTTCGCTACTCGTTCGACCAGGGCGTGACGAGGCCTGAGTCGTGGCGTCGCGAGCAGCTGACGCGGCTGCGCGACCTGCTGCTTGACCGGGGCCCGGAGTTCGAACGCGCGCTCGGCGACGACCTTGGCAAGGCGCCAACGGAGGCGCAGCTCACCGAAATCGGGTTCCTCGTCGCCGAGATCGACCACGCGCTGGCGAGCCTCAGCGGCTGGATGCGCCCCAGGCGGGTGGGCCTGCCGCTCGCGTTGCAGCCGGCCTCGGGGAAGGTTGTGCCTGAGCCCCTCGGGGTCGCGCTCGTGATCGCGCCGTGGAACTACCCGCTCATGCTCGCGCTCTCGCCCGTGATCGGTGCGATTGCGGCGGGTAACGCCGTCGTGATCAAGCCGAGCGAACTCGCGCCAGCGACCGCGTCGCTCATCGCGAAGCTCGTCCCCGACACGCTTGACAGGCGCGCGATCGCCGTCGTCGAGGGGGCCGTTCCCGAGACGACCGCGCTCCTCACCGAGCGGTTCGACCACATCTTCTACACCGGCAACGGCAAGGTGGGCCGCATCGTCGCGCGCGCCGCTGCCGAGCACCTCACCCCGATCACGCTTGAGCTCGGCGGCAAGTCGCCCGCGTACGTCGACGAGACGGTGCCCCTTGAAGAGGCCGCAAAGCGCCTCGTGTGGGGCAAGTTCATGAACGCCGGCCAGACCTGCGTCGCCCCCGACTACGTACTCGGAACTCGGTCGGTGCTGGCGAGGCTCGCGCCGCTGCTCGGCGATGCGGTGCACGAGCTGTACGGTTCGGCCTCGCAGCAGAACCCCGACTACGGCCGGGTGGTGAACCGCGCACAGTTCGACCGCCTCGTCGGCTACCTCGGCGACGGCGATCCGGTCGTGGGTGGCGGGTTCGACGAGAGCGCGCTGCACATCGACCCGACGGTGCTCGCGGGGGTTTCACGTGAAGCACGGGTGATGCAGGAGGAGATCTTCGGCCCGATCCTCCCGCTCGTCGAGGTTGACGACCTCGACGACGCGCTGAGCTTTGTCGTGGGCCGCGACAAGCCGCTCGCCGCTTACGTCTTCAGTGACGACCCGGCCGTGCGGGCGCGCTGGGAACGCGAGACGAGCTCGGGTGCGCTCGCGTTCGGCGTGCCGGTCATGCACCTCACCGCCCCCGAGCTGCCGTTCGGCGGAGTCGGTGAGAGCGGGATGGGGGCGTACCACGGCGAACTCTCATTCCGAGTCTTCAGCCACGAGAAGGCCGTGCTTGCGAAGCCACTGCGCCCAGACACGCTCGCCGCAACGGTGATGCCGCCCTACACGGCCGCAAAGGACGGCATCGCGAGGAAGTGGCTGCGCAAGCTGCTGTAGGCGCACTGGCGGCGGCGCGAGCCCCCGAACCTGGCTGCGTTACCACGAAGCCGCATATGCCCCTCAGTAGACTGTGCACGTGGAAGAGCCGAACAAGACCCCCGACAGGGTGTCGCCCGTAAAACGCGCCGAGGAAGAGCTGCCCCTGGGTATGCGCGTTGCCGCGGCGTGGTCCTGGCGACTCATCATCATCGCGATCGCGGTCGGCGCCCTGATCTGGGGCATCGTGCAGGTGAGGATCATCGTGATCCCGCTGCTCATCGCGATCCTGCTCACGGCGCTGCTGAACCCCGTCGTCGACTGGTTCATCCGCCGCGGGCTGCCGCGCTGGTCGGGCGTCGTCGGTGCCCTCGGCGTGTTGGTGGCGGCCCTCTGGGTGCTCATCTGGCTCATCGTTACGCAGCTGCGCGACGGCTTCGGTGACTTCTCGAAGCGCTCGGTCGAGGTGTGGAACGAGATTCTCGACTGGGTGCAGCACAACACGCTCGGCATCCCCGTCGACCAGCTCGACGACCTGATGACCCAGGCGATGCAGCTGCTCGAGAACAACCAGGGCACACTCTGGACCGGCGCGCTCGGCGTCGCAACCACGGCCACGCAGGTCGCGACCGGCGCGCTGCTCACGATCTTCTCGCTCATCTTCCTGCTCATCGACGGCAAGCGGATTTGGTACTGGGTCGTCGGCTTCACGCCCGCGCGCGCCCACGCCGCGTTCGACGCCGCGGGCCGGGCCGGGTGGGTCTCGGTCGGGCAGTACGTGCGCGTGCAGATCTTCGTCGCCTTCGTTGACGCTGTGGGTATCGGGCTCGGGGCGGCGATTCTCGGCGTGCCCTTTGCGATCCCTGTCGCGATCCTCGTCTTCCTCGGCTCGTTCATTCCGTTCCTCGGCGCGATCGTGACGGGCGCCCTCGCGGCGTTCATCGCGCTCGTGTACAACGGCCCGGTGACCGCGCTCATCATGCTCGGGGTCGTGGTGCTCGTGAACCAGATCGAGGGCCACGTGCTGCAGCCGCTCGTGATGGGCAACGCCGTTCGCGTGCACCCGCTCGGCGTCGTGCTCGCGGTGACGACGGGCACGCTGCTCGCTGGCATCCCGGGCGCCCTGTTCGCGGTGCCCATCGCGGCGGCCGCCAACACGATCGTCGGCGTCTTCGCGAAGCGGCAGTGGGAGACGGGCCTCGACCCGGCGGCAGATTTTCATCGAAGAGACCAGGTCCATCGCGTCGCGAAATCGCGCGCGAAACAAGTAGCGAAACACGCGCGGAAAGGAAACATCGCATGAGCGAGGCCTACACGGCACCAACGCTTGAAGACTTTGAGCGAGCCCTTGAGCGGGTGCACCGAATTACGCAGCGCACGCCGCTTGAGACCTCACGTTTCCTCGCCGGCATTAGCGGCGCCCCGCAGGTCTACCTGAAGTGCGAGAACCTGCAGCGCACCGGCGCCTACAAGCTCCGCGGAGCGTACAACCGGCTGCTCCAGCTCACGGAGGAGGAACGGGCGCGCGGCGTCGTCGCCGCCTCGGCTGGGAACCACGCGCAGGGCGTCGCCTTCGCGGCGCGCGAGCTCGGGATCAAGGCAACGATCTTCATGCCAAAGGGCGTCGCCCTGCCGAAGCTACAGGCGACCCGCAACTACGGCGCTGAGGTGCAGCTCGCGGGCGACATCTTCGACGAGACGGCGGTCGCCGCTCAGGAGTTCGTCCGCGAGACCGGGGCAGTCTTCATCGCGCCATTCGACGACCACGCGGTGATCGAGGGCCAGGGCACTGTCGCACTCGAGATTCTCGAGAGCGCGCCCGACGTCGAGACGATCATCGTGCCGATCGGCGGCGGCGGCCTCATCTCGGGCGTCGCCGCCGCCGCGAAGCAGTGGGCCGCGAAGCAGGGCAAGCCGATGCGCATTATCGGCGTGCAAGCCGAGAACGCTGCGCCATTCCCCGTCTCGCTCGAGGCTGGCGAGCCCGTCACGGTGAAGACGTCGCCCACGATCGCCGACGGTATCGCGGTCGCCAGGCCGGGGTCGCGAAACTTTGAGGCGGTGCGCGAGTACGTCGACGAGATCGTCACCGTGAGCGACGACGACATCGCCCGCGCGATCGTGCTGCTGCTTGAGCGCGCAAAGCTTGTTGTTGAGCCGGCCGGCGCCTCGGGCGTAGCGGCGATCATCGCGGGCAAAGTCGAGCTCACCGGCCCGACCTCCGTGATCCTCTCCGGCGGCAACATCGACCCGCTGCTTCTGCAGCGCGTCATCGGCCACGGCCTCGCGGCGTCGGCGCGCTACACGAAGCTGCGCATCCTGCTGCCCGACGTGCCGGGCCAGCTCGTGCGAACCGCGACGATCGTCGCCGAGCAGAACGCGAACGTGGTCGAGGTGATCCATACGCGCCACGCGACCGAGCTGCCCGTCAGCGAGGTCGAGCTTGAGCTGCACATCGAGACCCGCGGCCCCGAGCACGGCGAGGCCGTCGCTCAGGCGCTCCGCGACCAGGGCTACGAGGTGCGCGTCGGCGAGCGCTACTAGCGCGGCCGAAAGCGAGGGGCCCGGGAGTCGTTCACACTGAACGGCTCGCGGGCCCCTGCTGGTTAATCGCCTGCGGCGAGTTAGGCGTAGGTGTCGACCGCGATCACCTTCACCGGAATCTCCTTGCCGTTCGGCGCGGTGTAGCTCGCCTCTTCGCCGACCTTCAGGCCGAGGATAGCGGCGCCGAGCGGGCTCTCGGCGCTGTACACGTCGAGGTCTGAGCCGTCAGCGAGGTTGCGGTTGCCGAGCAGGAAGCGCTCTTCATCGCCGAAAACCTCTGCCGTGACGACGGTACCGACGACGACGACGCCGTTCGCCTCGGGCGCTTCGCCAACGGTGGAGTGCTTCAGCAGCTCGGTGAGGTCGCGGATGCGCGCCTCCATCTTGCCCTGCTCGTCTTTCGCGGCGTGGTAGCCGCCGTTCTCCTTGAGATCACCCTCCTCGCGAGCCGCCTCGATGCGCGCTGCGATGTCCTTGCGGCCAGCGCCAGAGAGAGCGTCGAGCTCAGACTGCAGGCGGTCGAATGCCTCCTGCGTGAGCCAGGTCTGCGTGGTCTCGGCCATGGTGTCCTCGTTTCTTGGGGGCGGGTGTGCTCGCCGATGGTGAGCAAAGCCGCTGATCTAAGACGAACGCCCCGTCAGGCAGGGCGTCGTCTCCAGGGTAGCAGTGTGGTCTAAGCAGGCTACGGATTGACCGGCCAGCATCCCTTCGCGTGCGCCGCGGTCGCCGGGCCGAGCGTGACGATCTCGACGTTCACCGTCTGCGAGCGGCTGTCGATCGCGGGCAGGTCGACAATCTTCCAGCCGACGGTCGCCTTTGACGTGTTGAGCGCCTCGACGGCGCAGCTGACCGACACCCCGGGGTCTGCGTTGACCTCGAACTTTGTCGTCGCGCTGTAGGTGTGGCCCTCGGAGGGCTCGTTCTGCAGCGTGAAGCCGATGTTCTTGAACTCGGTCGTGCTCTGCCTCCAGTTGCCAAAGACAACCACGAGCAGCCCGACGGCGATCGCAACCGAGGCGAGCGTCCACCCAAGGCGGCGATCCCACCGCTTGGAGCGGCTCGCGTCGTAGCGGTCGGCTACGGCGTCGCTGGCGGTTTCGGTCACGGGGAACCTCCGGTGTGTGCTGGCTAGACTAGTCCCGTGCCAGCGTATCGGGATCGCATGATCGCTGCATGTGAAAGGACGCCCATGACGCTCAGACTGATCGCCGTACACGCGCATCCCGACGACGAATCGAGCAAGGGCGCGGGCACCTACGCCCACTACCTTGAGCGGGGCGTTGAGGTGCTCATCGTGAGCTGCACGGGTGGCGAGCGCGGGGACGTGCTGAACGAGCTCGCCGCGCGCGACCCGCGAAGCCGGCGCGACCTCGCGGGCCTGCGCCGCAGCGAGATGGCGCGAGCGCAGGAGATCATCGGCTTCGACCACACGTGGCTCGGGTACGAAGACTCAGGCCTTCCCGGCGAGGGGGAAGAAATCCCTTCGGGATCCTTCGCCGACGTGCCGAAGGAAGTCTCCGCGGAGGCGCTCGTGCGCGTGATCCGCGAGTTCAAGCCGCACGTCATGATCACGTACAACGAGCAGGGCGGCTACCCGCACCCCGACCACATCCGTACCCACGAGATCAGTATGATCGCGTGGCAGCTGTCGGGCGACGCGAGCGCCTACCCCGAGGCGGGGGAGCCGTGGGAAATCGCGAAGATGTACTACGAAGACATCTTCAACTCTGAGCGCGTCAAGGCGATCCGGGCCTGGCTCGTCGAGAACGACCCCGAGTCGCCCGTGCTCGCGCGCATCGACGAGATGAGCGAGTGGCTGCTGCGCCGCGGCTACAACGGCACCGCCCGCGTCGACGTCGGCCCGTTCCTCGACAAGCGCGACGATGCGCTCCGCGCGCACGCGAGCCAGGTCTCGCCCGACAGCTCGTTCTTCTTCTGGCCGAACGAGGTCCAGTTGCAGGCGTGGCCGTTCGAGGACTACCGGCTCGCGGGCACGCGAGTGGCGACCAACGAATTTGAAGCAGACCTGTTTGAGGGAATTGAGGAGAACGCACGATGAGTGTTGTGATGAGCGTGGCGAACGCCGCCCAGTCGGTCATCGCTGAGACGGTGATCGCGATCGCCGCTCGCGAGGGCGAAGAGTTCAACGCCGACAAGGTCACCCCGGGCCCCGAGGGGTTCATCGCGACGGCGGTGTTCGCCGTCGCCGTGATTCTGCTCGGCTTCCTGCTCGTGAAGCGCATCCGTCGCAACAGCTACCGCCACGAGATCCGTGAGGATATCGCGGCCGAGCTCGCTGCCACGGACGAGGCGTCCGAGGACGGTGGATCCCGCCCCGCGGGAGCCTGACTGCATGACGGGCGTAGAGCGCGACCCCCAGGAGATCCTCTCTGAGGTCTTCGGGTACAGCGAGTTCCGTGGCGAGCAGGAGGCGATCATCCGCCACGTCGTCGCCGGCGGGGACGCGGTCGTGCTCATGCCCACGGGCGGCGGCAAGTCGCTCTGCTACCAGATCCCCGCGATCGCGCGCGAGGGCACGGGCATCGTGCTGTCGCCGCTTGTCGCGCTCATGCACGACCAGGTTATGGCGCTGCGCCTCGCGGGCGTGCGCGCTGCCGCCCTGAACTCGTCGCTCGCGCCGGAAGAGCGCCGAGCTGTCGAGGCCGACTACCTGAACGGCGAGCTCGACGTGCTCTACCTCGCGCCCGAGCAGCTCGCCGTTCCCGGCACCGTCGAGTTTCTGAAGCGCGGCCGCGTCGCGCTGTTCGCGATCGACGAGGCGCACTGTGTGTCGCAGTGGGGCCACGACTTCCGCCCCGACTACCTGAGGCTCGGCGGCCTCGCGACCGAGTGGCCCGACGTGCCCCGGATCGCGCTCACCGCGACCGCGACCCCCGAGACGCACCGCGAGATCACGGAACGGCTGTTCCTCGGCAATGCCCGCCACTTCGTGTCGAGCTTCGACCGCGCGAACATTCGCTACCAGATCGTGCCGAAGCAGAACGTGCGCGCGCAGCTGCTCGCGTTCATTCGGGGCGAGCACCAGGGCGAAGCAGGGATCGTCTACGCGCTGAGTCGCAAGCGCGTCGAGCAGACGGCCGCGGCGCTGCGAGACGCAGGGATCGACGCGGTCGCGTACCACGCGGGCCTGCCCGCCGACGTGCGACTCGATGCCCAAACCCGCTTCCTGCGCGAGGACGGCGTTGTCGTCGTCGCGACGATCGCGTTCGGGATGGGGATCGACAAGCCCGACGTGCGGTTCGTCGCCCACATCGACCTGCCGAAATCGGTCGAGGGCTACTACCAGGAGACCGGCCGGGCCGGCCGCGACGGTGCACCATCGGAGGCGTGGCTCGCCTACGGCCTCGCTGATGTGGTGCAGCAGCGCCAGTTCATTGATTCGGGCGACGGCGACCAGGCGACCCGAGCGAACCAGACCAGGCACCTCGACCACATGCTCGCGCTGTGCGAGAGCGTCACCTGCAGGCGCCGCTACCTGCTGAACTACTTCGGCCAGTTCGATGCCCCCGAGAACTGCGGCAACTGTGACGTCTGCCTCGACCCGCCGAGGCTGTGGGACGCGACGATCCCGGCGCAGATGCTGCTCTCCACCGTCATCCGCACGCAGAATGAGCGAGGCCGCACCTACGCCGCTGGCCAGCACATCGACGTGCTGCGAGGGGTGGGGTCTGACCGTGTGTCGCAGATGCGGCTCGACGAGCTCTCGACCTGGGGCATTGGCACCGACTGGAGCGTCGCGCAGTGGCGCGGCGTCGTGCGCCACCTTGTCGCCGTCGGGCTACTCGAAGCGCGGGGCGAGTGGGGTGTGCTCTGGCCGAGCGAGGCAGCGAAGCCGGTGCTGCGCGGCGAGGAGCAGGTGCTCATGCGCGAGGAGGTGATCTCGCGGGCGACGTCTTCGCGATCCTCCGGCGGCGGGTCGAAGCGCTCCGCCGCCGCGGCGGACCTCTCCGCCGAGCAGGCCGAGGTGTTCGACAGGCTGCGCGCGTGGCGCGCCGTGGAGGCGAAGGAGCAGGGCGTGCCGGGCTACGTCGTGTTTGGCGACGCGACGCTCGCCGCGCTCGCGGTGCACCAGCCGACGACTGACGAGGGGCTGCTCGCGATCTCGGGCATCGGCCAGGTGAAGCTCGAGCGCTATGGCGAGGCCGTGCTCAGGGTGCTCGCCGCCGAGTAGGCGGTGGTTTCCCGAGGAAGCTGCGGCGGCGCCTACCGGAGATAGACCGGGTCGAGCGCGAGCAGCAGCGCCGCGGTCCAGTGGCACAGGAACGCGATCACCGTGAGCGAGTGGAAGATCTCGTGAAACCCGAACACTCCGGGAACGGGGTTCGGTTTCTTGAAGCCGTACACGACCGAGCCCGCCGTGTAGAGCAGACCCCCGACGATCACGAGCACCATCGCCGCGAGGTTCGCGTGCGCGATGTCGACGATGTACATCATCGCCGCCCAGCCGAGCAGCACGTACAGCGGTACGTAGAGCCAGCGCGGGGCGCCGATCCAGAACACCCTGAACCCGATCCCGAGTAGCGCGCCGGCCCACACGAGCACGAGCAGCAGAATCCCCTTCGATGGCGGGAGCGCGAGCAGCGCGATCGGGGTGTACGTGCCCGCGATCAAGAGGAAGATGTTCGCGTGGTCGAGCCTGCGGAACAGCTGCTTCGTCTCGGGCTTCCAATTGATGCGGTGGTACAGCGCCGAGACGCCGAAGAGCAGCATGCTTGTGAGCATGAAGACCGCGGACGCCCACTTCGCGAGCGCACCGTGCGCGAGGGCGATGAGCACGATGCCGCCAGCGACCGCGATCGGGAAGGTGCCGGCGTGGATCCACCCTCGCCAGAGCGGCTTGACCTCTGCCTGAGCGCTTTCGCCCTCGGGCTCGCCGCCGTGCTCAGCTTTGTGGTCGAGCGCGTCGTCGAGCAGCGGGAGCGCGAAGCGGTCGCTGTCGGCCTGGTTGGCATCGGAACCGGTCATGCCCCGAGTGTATGTTCTCGACAGAACTGCCCGGGCATATGTGTAGAGCTTCCCCAGGTTTCCGCGAGAGCGCCTGGGTAAATACCCGGGAGCAGCGTGCCACGAATCGCTAGACTACCCAGGTGAGTTCCCAGCCCAAACCGCCGCGCACAGGCCTGCTGTACCGCCTGTACCAGCAGCGGCTGCGCCGAGAGATCGTGGACGCTCGGGTGCCGCACCACGTGGCAGTCATTGTCGACGGAAACCGGCGGTGGGCGAAGCAGCGGCTGCAGGAGCGGGCCTCATTCGGGCACCGCGCCGGCGCGCGGAAGGTTCCCGAGTTTCTTGGCTGGTGCGAGAACGCGGGCGTGAAGGTCGTGACGCTGTACCTGCTTTCTGCCGACAACCTTGGCGCGCGCGGCAGTGACGAACTCAAAGACCTGTTTGGCATCATTGGGGAGCTCGCGACAGAGCTCGCCCGCAACCCGGAGTGGCGGGTGCAGCACGTCGGCTCGTGCGATGGCCTCGCCCCCGAGCTTGCCGAATCGCTCGCCGCCGCTGAGGAGCGCACCCGAGGCAACACGGGCCTGCACGTCAACCTCGCCGTCGGCTACGGCGGGCGCAGCGAGATCGCGGCGGCCGTGCGCAGCGTGATCGAGGCGCACCAGGAAGCGGGCGGCACGCTCGAAAACCTCGCTGAGACGCTCACCCCCGACAAGATCGGCGAGCATCTGTGGACGCGCGGGCAGGCTGATCCTGATCTCGTCATTCGCACGTCTGGCGAGCAGCGCATCTCGGATTTCATGATCTGGCAGTCCGCGCACTCCGAGTTCTACTTCGTTGAGGCGCTGTACCCCGATCTTCGCGAGGTCGACTTCCTCCGCGCGATCCGCGACTACTCGTCAAGGCAGCGGCGGCTCGGGGGCTAAGCTGCTGCCGCTCTCGCCGACTGCCCGGTAACCTGGGCGCATGACGATTGAGACAGTGCTTCGCGCCGACTCCATGCTCACGCCGGCCGGAACGGTGGCGCCGGCTGAACTCGCGTTCGACGAGACTGGCCGCATCACCTACGCCGGGGCCCCGCGCCCTGAGAGCGTCGTGACCCACGACCTCGCCGGTCACGCGCTCATGCCGGGCCTCACGAACGGCCACACTCACTCGGCGATGACCCTGCAGCGGGGCGTCTCCGACGACGAGAGCTTCATGCAGTGGCTCGCGACGGTGCAGGGCATCGAGCAGCGACTCACTCACGACGACCTCGTGGCGGGTCTCGAGCTCGCACTGCTCGAGATGATCGAGACCGGCACGGTGGCGTTTGCCGACATGTACTACTGGGACGAGGCGCTCATCGAACGGGTGCGCTCTGCGGGGATGCGCGTGTTCGCGGCGCTCGCCTGCAGCGCGACCGACCACGTTGCCTACCCGACGGTATCGCCGATGACCGGCGCCGAGGTGCTCGACGAGGTCGAGCGGCTCGCAGCGCACTACCGGGAAGACCCGCTCGTGCGTGTCGGCTTCGGGCCGCACGCGCCGTACACCTGCACCCCCGAGTTCCTGCGCGAGGTGCGTTCGCGCGCGCTCGCCGGTGGCATCCCGATCCACACCCACGTCTCGGAGTCGGCGGCGGAGGTCGCGCAGATCCGTGAGCAGTACGGGAAGACGCCGGGGGAGCACCTCGCGTCGCTCGACTTCTTCGACGCCGACGTACACGCGGCGCACTGCGTGCACCTCACCGCCGGCGAGATCTCGACCTTTGCCGAGACCGGCACCTCAATTAGCCACAACCCGGTCTCGAACCTCAAGCTCGGGAACGGCATCGCGCCGTTCCCCGAGATGATCGGCGCGGGCCTCGAGCTTGCGATCGGCACCGACTCGGTCGCGAGCAACAACTCGCTCGACCTGTTCGAAGAGCTGAAGCACGCCACGA
Organism: Leucobacter komagatae; assembly: GCF_006716085.1. Taxonomy (NCBI): domain Bacteria; kingdom Bacillati; phylum Actinomycetota; class Actinomycetes; order Micrococcales; family Microbacteriaceae; genus Leucobacter; species Leucobacter komagatae. The sequence goes on from NZ_VFON01000001.1 coordinate 2,937,804, forward strand.
TCCTGCACCGCGGCGCCCGCCAGGATGCGGCGGCGGTGCTCGGGCCCCAGGTGCTCGACATTGCGACCCGCGGCGGGGCCGCCGCGATCGGGTTCCCCGAGTCCGGTGCGCTCGCCGCCGGGAAGTTCGCCGACGTCGTCGCGGTGGATCTCCGGGGCACCGCCGCCGCTCCGCTCGCCCCCGAATCGCTCGTCGCGCACCTCGTGTACGGCGCGACCGGGCGCGACGTGCGCCACGTGTTCATTGGCGGCAGGCACGTCTACGCGGACGGTGAGCACCTCACGCTCGACGCTGACGCGGTCAAGGCGCGGGCGCGCGAGGCGCGGGCCAGGCTCGTCGCCTAGGCGGGGCGGTGGCCGATTCAGGTTGTGGGCTTGGGCGGCTTGATCGGGTCGGGCGTATTGCTCTGTCGGTGCGGCGCCGGGCGGCTACGCGATGACGCTGCGGTCGAACGCGTCGATGCTAATGCCCTGCGCGAGCACCTGCTTCGACCACTCCTTGGCGGAGTGCAGACTGTGGTCGCGATAGTTGCCGCAGCTCTCTGCCGTCGTACCGGGGACGTCGTCCCACTCGACCCGCTCGACAAGGTCGGTGAGCGAGGACTTGATGGCCTCCGCTACCTCGGACGAGGTCGGCTCGCCCCACACGATCATGTGGAAGCCAGTGCGGCACCCGAACGGCGAGATGTCGATGAGGCCATCGAACCGCGTGCGCAGCAGGGCCGCGATCGTGTGCTCGATCGTGTGGAGGCCCGCCGTCGGAATCTCGCCCTCGTTGGGCTGCACGAGGCGGATATCAAAGTTTGAGATCGCGTCGCCCTTTGGGCCGTGCTCAACGCCAATGAGCCTGACATATGGCGCGAGCACCTTCGTGTGATCCAGGGCGAAACTCTCAACTGCGGCAAGCTCTACGTCACTCATGCCGCCAGTGTAGCCGCGCGTTCACTGCTCGCGGCCGAATGTGACGCGTCGCTACGCCCGGGGCTTGCGGCCCATCCGCCCCGCCCGCCCCCAAATACTCGATTCCACTTCAAATACCCCGGGCATTTGGGGTGTTGAGGAAAATTTGAGGGGGAGTGGGAGTGGGAGTGGGAGGGGGAGTGGGAGTGGGCGCAGAAGAGCCCCGCCTGCCCAAACATGGGCGACGGGGCTCGGGTGCGGGGCGCGGCGCGGGGTCGTTCAGCTGAACGCTAGGCCGCTCAGCTGAACGCTAGGCCGCGCGGCTCAGTGCGATGCGCGCGGACGCGCCCTCGGACTGTACCGCCACGTTCCAGCCAGCGCTGTCGAGTCGGGCGAGGTCGCGTCGCGCGTCAGCGAGAGTGTCGGTCTCCACGACGTACAGCGTGCGGCCCGCGCTGCGGTACACCGAACGGTGCTGTGCCCACTCGGGAATCCGCATCTTCGCGTCCTCACCAAGCGAGTGGTAGGGGGTGCGGGGAGCGGGCCGGATCGGGGTGATGTTCTGGGTATGCATATGAATAGGTCCTTTCGAAGCCGCACCATCATCGTGATGTGCGGCGGTAATGAGCTCGCTGTGCTGAGTGCAGACACCGTGCGTGCTTGGCCTCGTATGAGGCGTGGATCCAACTGGATCAGGTGAGCTGCTGCGCACTTCGCTGGAATGAAGATTGGCCCTGCACTGGACGAAATCGCGGTCGCTTGCAAGCTCTGTTGAATATTATAGAACAAGTCTTCGAAAAACACCAGCGTTGGTTCGAACGTGCGTGTCGGGCGCGGGTGGGGCCGCGAATCTTGCCGCACGGTAGCCTTGACAGTGACAGGTCGCGGCGGTGCGCCCAAGAGTCGCGCACGCGGCCGAACGGGATGGCCCCACCGCATCACGGCTCCAACGGCGCCAACCCGCACTATCGCCCGGCCACCCAGTCACCCAGACTTTGAGGAGATTTCATGACCGAGAGCCGCACCCTGCTTGTATTCGCGCACGGCGACGAGGCGTCAGCGTTCGCCGACGTGCCGCACCTGGTGACGGGCGTCGGCAAGATCAACGCCGCGGTCTCGCTCGCGGAGGCGCTGCGCGCGGGCGATGTGGAGCGGGTCATCGTGCTTGGCACCGCCGGCGTCGTTGGCGAGGGGGAGGATCGGCTCTCGCTCGACACCGTCTACCAGGTGACGGCGCTCGTGCAGCACGACTTTTCGCTGCCCTCGGAGGCGGTCGAGCCCTCGGGTGACGTGCTGCTCGCGGAGACGGCCACGATGGCTACCGGTGACCAGTTCGTGAAGGACGACGCGCAGCGCACCCACATCGCTGGCCTTGGGGCCCAGCTCGTCGATATGGAGGGCTACGCGTACGCGACGCTCTGCGCGCGGTTCGGCGTGCCGCTGCAGGTGTTTAAGGTGCCGTCGGACTTTGCCGACAGCTCGACCACGGACGCGGAGTGGGATGAGATCGTGTTTGCGAAGAGCCGCCAGCTGCGCGCGTTCTGGGAGGACCGCCTGCGCTAAACCGTTCGAGCGCTCAAGAGCGACCCGTCACTAGCGGCTTCTCCGGGCCTCGCCGGACCTTGCCACCTGCCGGGCCTCGGCGACCGGTGTGGCGGCTGCGGCCAGCCGACGGAGCTGCACTTGGAGCGCGCCGCACCTCCGGCACCGGACGTAGCTGACGACGCCCTCGGACGTTGGGTGGCTCGAATCGATGCGCCACGCATGCGTGTGTGGGCGGGATGCGATGGGTGCCTGGGGTGCGGTGGCGAGTGCTGTGGTGCTCATAAGACAAGCGTGATGTAATGCCCTTATGCATCTCAACCCTTACGGAACGTACGCGGTGCAGCTTGCGGCATCGCTCGCCAACGACTGGCCCCACGATCGTGACGGAATCGAGGAGCGCACCCGCGAGTTCGGCATGACCATGCGCTTCGCCCGCCACGACGATGATCATGCCGGGGTGCGCGCGGTCATCGACGAGTGGCTGCGCGTGGTGGACGCAGCCGACCCCGAGCGGCGAGCCGAGATTCTCAACCGCCAGATGGCCGACGCCGCCGCCTTTCCGCAGCTCGTCAACCACGACGGCGAGGGCTGGCACCTGCACTACCGCGACGACAGGGAGTCGCTGCCGGGCGTGCTCCGGTCGGTGATCCCTGTCGGCACCGCGCTGCACCTGACGACCCGCGGCGTCACGCGGCTCGGCCGATGCGAGGCGGCGCCGTGCGAAAACGTTGTCGTCGACGTGACGAGGAACGGGCGGCAGCGGTTCTGCTCAGTGCGGTGCGCAAACCGTGCCGCGGTGCGCCGCCACCGCGCCCGGGCGTGAGCCGGACGGGAAGCTACCACGAAGCCGGTCGGCCGCCGTCGGTCGCTGCGTTGTCGCCGGAAAGCCACCGGAGCCAGCTCATGCCCGGGTCTCGCTCGAGGATCAGCGCGCGCACGAGGAGAGTGAGCGGGATCGCGAGGATCGCGCCGAGCGGCCCAATGATGAACGTCCAGAAGAGCACGGAGACGAAGCTAAGCGTGAGGCTCAGGCTGACGGCGTCACTCACGAACTTGGGTTGGATGAGCACCTGCAGCAGCACGTTCGCGACGGCGTAGACGGCGATCACGGCGAGCATGAGCGGCCAGCCGCCGACGACGAGCGCGAGGACCGCGGGCGGGACGAGGCCGAGCACGAAACCAATGTTCGGCACGAAGTTGGTGACGAACGACAGGATCGCCCAGACGAGCGGCGCCGGGACCCCGAGGGCCCAGAGCGCGAGGCCGTCGACGACCGCGACGAGGAGGCCGAACGCGGCGTTCACGACGTAGTAGCGGCGCACGTTGCTGTTGAACTCGGCGAACCGCCGCACCCGCGGAGCTGCGGACGGCCCGAACTCTCGCGTCGCCTTCGCGAACCTGCCCGCGTCTGCCGCCATGAAGATGGCGTAGGCGAAGATGAAGAACAGTGCCGTGACGATCCCAAGGATGCTGCTTCCGAGCGAGGTCGCGTACTGCACGATCGTCGACGGCGTGAGTACCGAGGTGATCGCGTCGGTGAACTGGTCGCTCAGCCCCAGTGACGTGAAGAACTCGAACAGGTTGTCGGCAGTCTGACGCAGGTCGGCGCTGTACGCGATGACGAGCTGCGTGAACTCCGCCGTGGCGAAGGCGAGCATGCCGGCGAGCACGAGCAAGATCGCCCACGACAGCCCGACGACGAGCGTCGTCGAGATCCAGCTTGGCCAGCCCCGCCGATCGAGCGGGCGCCTGATCGGGTTGCAGATGATCACGATGACCGCCGCGAGTGCGAGCGGGCCGATCACCTCTCGTGCGAAGGAGACGCCGGCGAGTACGACGACGGACGCCGCGAGCCCGAGCAGCACCACGAGCGAGGGGGGCATCGTGCTCCGAGCAGTGGGCGGTGACTCGGCATTCTCCATGGGCCTAGCGTAGTCGACGCGGCGCTACGACCACTTGGGCCGCGGGGGCTCCCAAGCGCTGATTTTTGTGAAGAGCTCCTCAGGTTCCGTCGCGACGATGAGGGCGGCGCGTGCCTCTGGCTTTGAGAATCCGGCGTCGACCATCGCATCGATCGCGCCGATGAGTGGCTGCCAGTAGCCGTCGATGTCGTACAGCGCGACGGGCTTGGTGTGGATGCCGAGCGTCACCCAGGTCCAGACCTCGAAGATCTCCTCGAGCGTGCCGGGGCCGCCGGGCAGCGCGACGAACGCGTCGGTGAGCTCTGCCATCCGGCGCTTGCGCTCAGGCATTGTGGCGACGACTTCGAGGCGGGTGAGCCCGGTGTGGCCGGTCTCGCCGTCAAGGAGGGCCTCGGTGATGACGCCGAACGCGCTGCCACCCGACTCGAGCACGGCGTCCGCGACGGTGCCCATGAGCCCGACCTTGCCGCCGCCGTACACGAGGTCAATACCGGCCTCGCCCATCGCGTTGCCGAACGCCCGCGCGCCCGAGGCGAACGAGGGCGAATTGCCAAACGCAGAGCCCGTGAACACGGCGAGGCGCTGCGGCGGCCTTGCGGCGGTGGCCAGCGCCGGAAACACCTGCTCGGTGTTGAGGGGCGCCATCGCGGGGTTCTCGGCGCCGGGATCGGCCCACTCAAGGTGCTCGATCTCTGCGAGCGGCCGATCCACGGCGACGTAGGGGTGCTCAAAGACCTGCGCGATGACGTCGCGCTCAGGCTCGTTCGCCGCGGGGGCTCGGAACTCGCCGAGCCCCCGCAGGCGGAGCGGGTCGAGCTCGATGCCGAGCTCTTCCCGGAACTCGCGGATGGCGGTGTCCCGCGGATCCTCACCGGGCTCGGGCTTGCCGCCCGGAAGCATGAGCGACTGGGTGCCGCGCTTTCTCACGTTGAGGACCCGGCCCTCGGGGTCGCGTACTACGACAGCGCTGACGCGAATGGGGTCGGCTACACGTTGGGCCAATCGACGATCTCCTCGTATTCGGGGTGCTTCTTCAGCCACGCCGACACGTAGGGGCAGTAGGGCACGATTCGCATTCCCGCGGCGCGCGTGTCGGCCAGGGCCTCGGTCACCAGCGTACCGGCGAGGCCGCGCCCGCCGAACTCGGGATCGACCTCGGTGTGCACGAACGCGCGTGAATCGCCGCGAGCGGTGACCCGGTAGTCGGCGAATCCAGCGAGGGTGTCGCCAACGTAGATCGCGTATCTCGGAGCCTCTGGCTCGTGAACAACTCTGATCTGTTCGGATGCTTCAGACACTGTGGCCTCCTCAAATGAAGGGGTTGATGAACGAGGGCTTATGGGCCCGGCGCTTGCTGTCGTCGCGAGCGTGTCCGTTGTCGCTGGGAGCGGCCCGAGCTTGCTGCGGGGAAGGAGCCGAGCGGTGGGTAACACGGGCGCCGGCAGCGGCGGCTCGGGCTCATCATCGGGGAGCCCGTAGCGGTCATCGGCGGCGACTGTGCCCGATTCGGAGGATGCGATCGTCGCTTGCCAGGCGTCACGCGCCGCTGCGACCTCTTCGTGAGAACCCCCAATAAAGTTCCACCACATGACGAGCTCATCCTCGAACGGTTCCCCGCCGATGAGCAAGACTCGGGCGCCCTCGGGGCCGGCCGTGAGGAGGAACTCGGAGCACCCGGCCGCGGCGAAGCCGAGATCCTCAGCCACAAGCTCGGTTCCCGCGGAGCCGCCGGGGGCGAAGGTGACCGCGCCGGTGTCGACGAGCACACCGTGTTCGTGCGCCGGATCGACCGTGAGGCTGAGTGCCGAGTGCGGCTCGAGGGTCAGCTCGGCCCCGACAAGGGGCGTGTGCGTCTCCACGGGGGAGTGTTCACCGAGCAGTGAGCCGAGGAACACCCTGGCTGCGTACCCGTCGCCGGTGGCGACCGGGGGCACGTAGTGGTCAAAGCGTTTGGCGATGCCCCGGGCGCGCTTGGGCAGCGCGATCCAGAGCTGGGCGCCGTGGAGCACCGAGGTGTCTTGCGTTGAGCGCTCTGAGTGGCTGATGCCTGAGCCCGCGGTCATGAGGTTCAGCTCCCCGGGCCGCACCATCGCGTGATTGCCAGCGCTGTCGCGGTGCTCGATCGTGCCCGTGAAGAGCCAGCTCGCGGTCTGCAGTCCCGTGTGCGGATGGGCCCGCACCTGCATGCCGCCGGTCTCGGCGACGTCATCGGGGCCATAGTGGTCGAGGAAGCACCAGGCGCCGATCAAGCTGCGGCCGCGCTGCGGGAGCGTGCGTCGCACGGGCATCCCGCGAAGGCCGCCGAGCGGCACCTCGCGCGGCTCAAGAATCTCGACCTCCCCAGCCCTCCCCGGGCCGGCGGCGCAGAGTGTTTCTTCGGGCTGTGACTCAAGATTGCTCATGGTATTTGCTCCTTTCGGAGATCCTAACCCTTGGGCACCGGCGGGCCCAACCAGAGCAGCACGACGAACACGATCGCGACAAGGACAGCGATGAGTGCGATCGACAGGAACGGACGGCGCAGGATCCAGGCTTGGACGTGCTCGACGAAGCCGCGCGGCGCGTCTCCGCCGGGTGCCAGTCGCCAGGGCCCTTCGAGTAGGCCTCGCTTGTCGACTGCGCGCTCAAAGGGGTAAGTGGCGAACGGCACGATGGCGAGCGCGAGGCCGAGGATACCGAGGCCCGGCTTCCACCGCTGGTTGATCCATACGAAGACCGTGGTGACGCAGTACGCGAGGAACACGAATCCGTGGATGCCGCCCGCGATGGACACGGCGGCGGCGGTTACGCCTGTTGCGCGGAGGATGAGCGCGGCAATGAGCCCCGCCCAGGTGATGACTTCCGCGGTAGCGAACAGGCGGAACAGATTTCTCGGGCTCATAGTGCTCCCATCCTGCCGGAGCTTGGTGGGAAACTCCCCAGCGCGCCAATGATAACGATCTTGACACGCTATGCGATTGCGGAGAGACTTTTCGAGGTGGTTCCATGCTGCGGAACCAGTGAACGCGAATATTTAGTTCCGCCCAGTAAAACTATCTTGATGGTGGTTAAAACTCCTGATCTGGTCAAGTATGTAGCGTTTGTGAATCTGGCGTAAAAGTGTGTACTGCGACGGATGTTGTGCAGAGTGTTCGATGGATGTTCACTTTACAAAACCTATGAAGCAACTTGATTTCCTCAAGGATGGCGCTTATCGTCGTCGAGTACGCTTCGGACTCCCTTGGGTTCGAGTATCACGGCGTCATCACTGGGGATGGGGAAACGTATGTCACGACGGGGGCAGCAACGTAGGTTCACGAGGGGCACGACGCACAGCGCTGGTCGCTGGGGCGTCGGCCGCCTCCTCGCGATGATTCTTGCGGGGGCCGTGGTCTATGCCGGCTTACCCAAGGCTGCGTACGCGGCTGTCGAGCCTACGCCGTCAATTACGGAGCCCATTGAGGGAGCTGATCCGAACACTGTGACGGAGCCCGGCACGGAAGAGCCGCAGCCAGGTAGCGAGGCTCCAACGGAGGAGCCCGCGGGTCCCATCGTGGATCCTGTCGAACCCACGGAGGAAGCACCTGACGCGGGCGATCAGCCTGCCGAACAGGAGGCTCTTCCGGACCAGGCGGCGCAGCCGCTCGCTGCTCCACTCGCGGGCACGGCGCTCAACGGGGGTGAAGGCGAGGGGGGCAAACCTGCCAAGAGGGAAATCGTCATCAACGTGAGAACAGGTGGCGACCGCTCGAGTGATTCCGTTGTCGCCGGGCTGGGCGGTGTGACGTTCAGCGCCTATCCGGCGACCAGCTTCACGAACCAGACGAGCTCCACTCCCGTCGCGACGTGTACGACTGATAGCGCGGGTAAGTGCTGGATGAAGGCCCCCACGCGTCCGACTGATTGGTTCTTTGATGAGGCGCCCGGATACCTGGTCAAGCAAGAGTCTGTGCCCGCCGGCTGGCAGTCGGCTGACACACTCACAATCACCGGCAATTCCGCGGCGAACTACGCTTTTTACACGGGGCCTGCGGACGCAAACTACAACCAGGCCAACCGTACGATTGCGGTGCCCAGGACCAGAGGGATGGACTACCGAAACAGTATGGGTCAGGCCCTCAGCACTCGGGTCAACCCGCAGCTGAACGACGTGTGCGGAGTGAACGTCGCCCTGGTACACGACCTCTCTAGTTCAGTGACCGCATCGGCGGCCATTCAGCTGCGAGACGCGTCGAGGTCAGTCGTAAGTGCCCTCACGGGAACGCCCTCAAAGGTTGCGATCCAAACGTTTGGCACGAACTCCCCCGCAGTGAATACGAGCGGATCGAACAACGCCTTCATGCCGTTGACGAGTGTTGCAACCCAGGCAGACGCAAACGCCGTGCTTAACAAGATCGCCGGGCTCGCTGTGCCACTCGACCAGGCAACAAACTGGGATCGTGGATTTTGGACGCTCAATTCGCTTGCGAGCAGTGGGCAGCTGGATCTGGTCATCATGATCACTGACGGGCTGCCAACAACGTTCGGCGATGGAACCGATGGCGGCAACACAACAAACTTCGCGCGAGTTGAACACGCCATGGCTTCGGCAAACGCCATCAAGAGCCACAACGTCAAGGTCATTGCCGTCGGCGTGGGAAGCGGGATCTCCGGGGGCGCTCCAAACCTGCGCGCGATCTCGGGGCCGGCTCAGAACAGCGATTACTTCCAGGTCTCGGACTGGAAGGATCTTGCCGCGCAAATGAAGAAGCTCGCCTCGAAGAACTGCGAGGGCACCGTCAACGTTGTGAAGCAGGTTATTCCGGTGGGTGGCACCGTTGCTGATGCCGAGCCCCGCGCGAACTGGGGCTTTACGGCGTCCGCGCAGGGCGCGACGGTCCGAAACGATGTCGCGGGTAGCAGCTTCAGCACGACAGCCTCTGCTGTTACGGGTCAGACTGGTGCGCTCGGTTTCCGGTCAAAGTTTGAGGCGACGTCGCCAGCCGACAGGAAGCTAACCATCACCGAATCTGTCACCAACCAGTTCTCGATTGCACCGCAGAATGGCAAAAACGCGGTGTGTACCAACACCACGACCGGTGACCGAGTTGAGGTAACAAACACGGGCACGGCATCGAACCCGGGCTTCATCGTCGACCCGGTAGAGAAGGCGACTGTGTCATGCGTGGTGTATAACGAGGCTCGGGACCTCTCTGCAAAGCTCCGGGTTGACAAGGTATGGAAGATTGATGCTGATGGCGACGGCGCGTTTGAGGAAACGACCGAGCCAAACACAGCTCCGACTGCAATCCCAGGCCTCAGCGCGACGCTGCAGCTGACCGGGAACGCGGGGCTGCCGGCCGGTGGCTTGAACTTCGGACAGACGGTCTCAAACCTTGCGGTGAACTCGATGGTCGGCGTGTCGGAGACCGTGCGGGGGCTGCCGCCGCTGTGTACGAACACGGCAACGTTTGAGCCAGGGCTCGTCGACGGATCAACGAAGCTCACGAAAACGAGCAAGGACGGCACAAACATTGTCCGCGTCACGAACGTTGTGAAGTGTGAGAGCAAGCTCACCCTTGAGAAGTATGTCGACGGTGGCGACACTCCCGCAACTGACTGGAATCTTCGCGCTATTGCTCCAAGCGGGGCCGCGGAGGGACCGAACGGCAAAACCAGCAGCCAGCATGCAACTGCGCAGGTGACGCCTAGCGTCAACTATGCGCTCGCTGAGCATGCGCTCTCGCCCGCTGCTGGCGGATACACGCAGCGTTGGAACCCGACCTCACAGGCGGCTTGGGCGGCGAACCACGAGCTTGGTGCCACGGGATCATGGCAGTGTGTCGCCGCACGGGCGGTCGACAATGGCGTTCCAACCTGGGGTGACTCAGTCGAGGCCGGTAAGGATGGCGGAGTGTCCGTTGCCCCTGGTGAATGGCTGAAGTGCACTGCGGTCAACGAACAGAAGCCAACGCTGCAACTCGTCAAGCAGGTGCAGATCGATGACGAGCTCGAAACCGTACCGGTCGGCGACGATCGCTGGACGCTCGGCGCGAGCTGGACGGCGCCGGTAGCGATCGGCAACGACGACGCGGCGATTACCCCGTACCCGGGCATCCAGGAGGCGCTCTCGGGGCCAGGCGGCGTCGCAGCGACCGAGGTGCTGCCCGGCCAATACTCGCTGACTGAGTCGGCGGCGAAAGCTGGCTTCGAGAATGGCACAGCCTTCTCGTGCGTCGTGAATGATGACGAGCCGAAGCTCATCGCGGTTGACTCTAACCAGAGGCTGCAGCTCGGCGCCGGCGACAACGCGGTATGCACGATCGTGAATACCGCGCTTCCGTCGCCGCTCACCATCGAGAAGAGCGACGGAAACGTCGCCCAGCTCGCCGACGGCACCTGGCAGATCGACTACACGATCGCCGTGAAGAATAGCGGTCAGGTTGGTAGCAGCTACACGCTCACGGACACCCCGGCGCTCGGCGCAGGGTTCGCCGTCGAGGGTGGGTCGTGGCGCGACGCCGCGGATCCCGATACCGAGATTCCCGCACCCGCCGCAGACACCGCGATCGCCGCGGGCGCTGAGCACAGCTACATCTACAGGGTGATCGCGAGCTTCGACGAGGCGACAGAATCCCCGTCGCTCACGTGCGACCCGGAGACGGGCGGCGCGTTCTTCAACTCCGCAACCGTGGCGTTCCCGGGCGGCACCGCGACCGACACCGGTTGCGGCGAGCCCGCGAGCCCGACAGTGGTGAAGACAGCGGTCGCCCCGACACAGAACACCGACGGAACGTGGGGCATCAGCTACGAGCTGAAGGTTACGAACCCATCGAGCATCCCGCTCGCCTTCACGCTCTCCGACATCCCGAAGGCAGCGCCCGCTGGTACGTCGATTGCCTGGACCTCGATCACGCCGAGCACCGGCACCGTGTCGGGCGACTGGTTGGCCAACGGCCAGGGTGTCGTGACCACTAGCGTGCTCGCCCCAAGCGAAACTCGCACGTACACGATCACGGGCGTGTTCACCGTGACGACGGCCGTGGACCCCGAGACGCTCATGTGCGACACCGGCGGCGAGGATGGACTGTGGAACACGGCAGTTGTGACGAACGGCGTCGGAACCGACGAGTCGAGCGCGTGCGCTGAGATCCCGACGGCGACGGCTCAGGTGACGAAGACGGTGACGAGCAAGACTCAGCTCGCCGACGGCACCTGGCTGATCGTCTATGCGGTGACCGCAAAGAACCCGCTCGGCCCGATCGCGGCGATCTACTCGCTGACCGACACGCTGAACTTCGGCGGCGACGTCGAGGTGACCTCGGCGCAGTGGACCGGCCCGGCGGCGACGACGGGAACCTTCACAAACGGCACGGCGACGCTGGCGACGAACCGCACCCTTGCGGCGGGCGCCACCGACAACTTCACGGTGACCGCGCTCGCAACGATCGACCCCGCGGCCTGGACTGCCGAGCAGTCGACGCTCGAGTGTGACGCAGAGGGCGGCGCCGGCGGGTTCCTCAACACGGCGACGATCGCCGTCGCCGGGGCGACCTCCGACGCGAGCGCGTGCGCCGAGCCCGACCTGCCGACGATCACGAAGACCCCGGTCGGCGCGGAGCAGGACGCGACGGACCCAGAGCTCTGGCACGTGAACTACACGCTGACAGTCACCCCGGGATCGTCGGCCTCCTTCTACTCGCTCACCGATACGCCGGCGTTCGCCGGGGGAGTGACCCTCGGTGACGGACGCGCGCAGCGAACCGACACGGAGCCGGTGGGCGACGAGATCGCGATCACGAGCGGCGCGAAGTTTGCGGCCGACCCCGTCGCGATCGGTGCCAGCGACAAGCCGCACACGTGGCTCGTGAGCTGGGAGGCGCGCCTCGGTGCCGCCGCCGCGGATGACGCGGCGTGCGGCGAACCCGGCTCGGGCTTCTTTAACTCAGCGGCGCTCGTGCAGGGCGACGACGTCGTCGGCGAGAGCGACGCCTGCATCCCCGTTCCCCAGCCGGCGCAGCCGACGGTCGAGAAGACTGTCACGGGCGCGAGCCAGCAGCCGAACGGTGACTGGAACGTCGTCTACGACCTCACGGTGAAGCTCCCCGCCAAGGGCGAGACAAACCCCAACGGGCTCTCGGCGAAGTACGACCTCAGCGACACGCTCGCCTACGGCGCGGGAATCTCCGTGCAGTCGGCGTCGTGGACCGGCCCTGCCGGCGCCTCGGGCGACTTCGACGCGGCGACCTGGTCGGCGAACCTCGCTACTGGCACGTCGATCGCCGCGGGCGACACCCTCACCTACAAGGTGACCGCGGTCGCACGCGTGACCGGCGAAGCAGTCGAGAACGGGACGGCCGAGTGCGGCACCGAGGGCGAGGCCGGCGGCTTCCTCAATACCGCGAAGCTTGTCTCTGGCGGGCAGACGACCCCGGTTGAAGCGTGCGCCGAGCCCAAGCTGCCGACGATCACGAAGACCGCGGTCGGCGCGGTGCAGGACGAGGCCGACCCCGAGGTCTGGCGCGTGAGCTACCTGCTCACCGTGACCCCGAGCGGCTTTGACGCCTCGTACACGCTGACCGATACGCCGGACTTCGCGCAGGGCATTCAGCCCGGCGACGGCACCGCGCAGCGCACCGACACTGACCCGGCAGGCGAGGCATTCGCGATCTCGTCGGGCCAGCCGTTCAGCGGCGGCCCCGTAGCGATCGGCGCCGACGACGCGCCCCACACGTGGCTCGTCACGTGGGAGGCACGCGTTGGGAACGACGTTTCGGGCGAACTGAACGAGTGTGAAGGCCCCGGCACCGGGTTCTTCAACACCGCGGAACTGAAGCAGGGCGATACCGTCGTCAGCGACGACACCGCGTGCGCGCACGTGGAGGATCGGGTCTACCCGCAGGTCACGAAGACCGTGGCGCAGACCGCGCAGCGGCCCGACGGCAGCTGGACGATCGACTACGACCTCGTCGTGACCCTCGCTGAAAAGGGCGAGGCGAACCCGCAGGGCCTGTCGGCGAAGTACGACCTCACCGACGCGCTCGCGTTCGGTGGCGGCATCACCGTGCAGTCAGCCTCGTGGACCGGGCCCGCAGGTGCGGAGGGTGACTTCGATTCCACCGGCTGGAACGCGAACATCGCGGCCGGCCAGGGCATCAAGGCGGGCAGCACGCACACCTACAGGGTGAGCGTTACCGCCGACGTGCCAGTCGGAGCCCTCGAGGAGGGCGCGGGCGAGTGCCTCACCGGCGGCGACGCCGGCGGCTTCCTCAACACCGCGGAGCTCGTCTCGGGCGGGGTCACCACCCCGGTCGAAGCGTGCGCCGAGCCCGACCTGCCGACGATCACGAAGACCGCGATCGGGGCTGAGCAGGACGCGACCGACCCTGACCTCTGGCACGTGAGCTACGAGCTCACCGTGACCCCGAGCAGCTACGACTCGTCGTACACGCTGAGCGACACCCCGGAGTTCTCCGTTGGCGTGACGCTCGGTGACGGCACCGCGCAGCGCACCGACACCGACCCCGCCGGGGCCGCGTTCGGAATCGAGGCTGGCAAGGCGTTCAGCGAGGAACCGGTGCAGATCAAGGCCGGCGACGCCGCACACACGTGGCTGGTCACCTGGGAAGCCCGGGTCGGGGAGCCCACCGCGGCTGTCTGCGAAGGCCCCGGAACAGGGTTCTTCAACACCGCGGCGCTCAGCCAGGGCGACATCGTCATCGGTGACGACACCGCTTGCGTGCCCGTGCCTGCAGGGGTGGCCCCGCATGTCACGAAGACCGTGGAGAAGGCGGTCCAGAACGCTGACGGCATGTGGAAGATCGACTACAACCTCGTGGTTGCGCTCTCCGCAAAGGGCGAGAGCAACCCCGACGGGCTGACCTCGAAGTACGACCTCAGCGACGCGCTGGCGTTCGGAGACGGGATCGACGTGAAGTCGGCCTCGTGGACGGGCCCGGCGGGCGCGAAGGGTGACTTCGCCGAGGCGACGTGGAGCGCGGACATTGTGAAGGGCGCCGCTATCGCAGCGGGCGCGACGCACGAGTACCGGGTCTCGGTGATTGCCGACGTGACTGCCTCGGCAGTCGAGGGTGGTTCGACGGCTTGCGCGGCCGAGGGTGAGGGCGGCGGGTTCCTGAACACCGCTGAGCTCAACTCGGGTGGAGACACCACCCGGGTCACGGCCTGCGCGGAACCGGTCTTCCCGACCATCGAGAAGACCGGCACCTCCTCCGTGGACAACGGTGACGGCACCTTCGACATCGAGTACCGCATTACGGTGAAGTACCCGGCCGCAGAGACGCGCTACCCGGTGGGTGTTGGCTTCTCGCTTTCGGATAGCCCGCAGCTGCCAGCTGGGGTCGAAACGGTCGGCGGCTGGTCTGCGGAAGCAGCAAACAGTCACACCCCCGCGCCGCAGCAGCCCCGACGCCCGGCAACGGGCGAGTGGCAGATCATCGAGGGTGCCCAGTACACTCCCGAGAATCGCGATACTCCCGTGCCTAACTTCGAGTACCTCGTGAAGGCGACCGTGAAGGTCGACCCGACCAAGGCGCCGGAGCCTGCGGTCTGCGAGGATACTGACGCGACCGGCATCGTCGTGCCGAACCTCGGGCGGCTCACCTCGGGCGGTTTCGCCGCACAGGATAGCGGCTGCGTCACCGTGAACTTCAGCGACGTGGGCATCGAGAAGCAGGCGGTGCTCGCAGAGGGTGGCACTTCGGTGCAGCCGGGCGACACGTTCGAGTACGTGCTCACCGTAACGAACCACGGCACCGGCCCCGCGAAGGATGTGAAGGTGACAGACGCCGACATCAATGAGCGGCTGAAGATCACCGGCCTGACTGTCGACCCAGACGTCGCCTGGACCGAGGCCCCCGGCTACGTGGGCAACAAGGTCGAGCTGACGATCGGCGAGATCGGCGTCGGCGAGTCCGTCGACGTGCGGGTCGGCGTGGAGTTCCTCCCCGCCCAGAACCTGCAGGCCGAGCCGATCCTCTCGGGATCCCCGGCGCCAGCGGCGCCCGCAGCGCTCGACGAACTCACCAACAAGGCGTGCGTCGAGATGGCGGGCGACTCGAACGCCGACAACAACTGCGACGCGGCCGAGGTGCCAGTGCGCGACCTTACGGCAACCGTCTACACGCTCTGTGTGGCAGACGCGCCCATGCTCGGGTGGTCGGTGTCGAAGTCAGCGCTGCTCAAGGACAAGCCGGTGAACTTCCGGTGGACTCCTGACGAGGGGACCTCGGGCACCGTACCGGCAGAGGTGACACTCACAGAGCCGGGTGGCTCGAGCGCCTGGACTGCGACGCAGGCCTGGCCAGGGTCAGCGTTCACGCCATCGGGTATCAGCATCGACTACCCGGGCTGGCGCGCACTCAAGGCGTCCGACATGGCCGCTGGTGGGGGCTACCTGCTCCCGGGTACCTCGACGGTCATGACGCCCGCGCAACAGGCCGAGTTCGTGTTCAACGGGCTCATCCTTGACCCGAGCGAGCTCGACTTCTCGTGGCGCGGCAACACGACGATCCAGTTCTCGGTGAACCCCGAGCTGACGTTCAACGCGAGCTACCCGCCGGCAACCGCTGGCTGTGGCGTCGCGCGCCACTCGCAGGTCGAGATCGAGAAGGACGCGAGTGTCACCCGCACCCAGTCAGGCAAGACGTTCGACTACACCCTCGCGGTGAAGAACCTGAGCGATGACAGTGCCGCCGAGGGCGTCGTTGTCACCGACCAGATCCCTGCCGACCTCAAGGTCGACTCGGTGGCCTGGGCAGGTCAGGGCGACGCGAACACGTTCCCGAACTGGCGTGAGTGCGATGTGACGGGCAAGGACTCGAGGGGTTACGGCGGAACACTCCGCTGCGAGCTCTTCGGGCCGCTGCAGCCGAAGGGATCGACCGAGGGCGCCTCTGAGGCACCCGAGATCACCCTCGGCGTGACTGTGAACGCCGGATCTAGCCGGACGGATGTCACGAACACCGCGACCGTGGACTACCACACCTTCGGAGACCCAGACGACTCGGGCCGAGACTCCGACAGCGCCACGGTGCTGCTGTGGGGCCTGCCGGTCACGGGCGCGCAGCTCGGGAGCATCGGCGGGGTCGCGGGCGGCCTCCTCCTGCTCGGCGGCGTACTGCTCCTCTGGCGGAAGAAGCGGAGCGTGACGAACTAAGGCATCCACAGGCCCGCAGCGGGGCGTCGAAGCTTCCCCCTTGAATCCTCTCGACGTGCGCCCCATGTAACCCGCTGCGACGCAAGAAGGGCCGGACATCAGCAGAAGCTGTGTCCGGCCCCTCCGGCGTGCCGACCCTGATCGATCGTGCGCGTGCCCGCCGAGCTAGCGGATGCCGCCCATGAGGCGCAGCACCGGCTTGCGGAGGAGGAACAGGATCGCGCCGACCGCGATCGACGCACCGCCGAGCGCGAGGAAGTACGGGACCTCATTCTCGGGGGTGTAGAAGTGCGAGAGCGAACCTGAGGCTGCCGAGCCGAGCGAGATCGACAGGAAGAACAGCGCAACCATCTGCGAGTGGAACGCGCGAGGTGCGAGCTTCGTCGCGAGCGATTGCCCGACGGGCGAGATGCTGAGCTCGGCGAGCGTGAGCAGCAGAATAATGACCACGTAGGCGAGGAACGGCACGGTGCCGTTCGCGCCGCCCGCAAAGGGGATGAAGCACAGGAATGCAACGCCCATGAGGGCCGTGCCGATCGCGAACTTCACCGGCGTGCTCGGCTGCCTGTCGCCAAGCTTTACCCACATGGCGGCGAAGACACCGGCGAGGATGATAATGAAGACCGGGTTGATCGACTGCACCATGCTCGGGGGCATCTCCCACCCGAAGATGTTGCGGTTCAGCCGCTGGTCGGCGTAGATCGCGAGCACCGTGAACTGCTGCTGCGACAGCGACCAGAACACGGCCGAGGCGAGGAACAGCGGGATGAACGAGAACACCTGGCGGCGCTCGGGCGCCGAGACCTGGTGGCTCGTGAGAATGACGGTGAACAGCACGACCACGGCGATCACGATGAGTACCACGACGACGGTCGACAGGTTCTCGGCGGTGATGATCCCGAACGAGAGCGCGAGCGCGATGACCGTGATCGCGGCGAGGAACACGACCGACCAGATGCGCTTCTGGCTCGTCGACAGCGGGTTCGCGGGCTTTCTGCTCGACTCGCTCACGGTGTGCTTTCGCATCGCGAGGTACTGAGTGAGGCCTACCGCCATGCCGATCGCGGCGAGGCCGAAGCCCCAGTGGAAGCCCTTCCAGCCCCAGAGCGCGCTCGTGAGCAGCGGCCCGGCGAAACCGCCGATGTTCACGCCCATGTAGTAGATGGAGAACGCGGCGTCGCGGCGCTGGTCACCCTTCTCGTAGAGGTCGCCGAGCACGGTCGACGTGGTGGTCTTCAGAGACCCCGAGCCGAGCGCGACGCCGACGAGGCCGATCGCGAGGCCGAGCATGCCCGGAACAAGCGCGAGCGCGAGGTGGCCGGCCATGATGAGGCACGCGGCCGTCAGCAGTGTGCGCTCGGCGCCGAGCACGCGGTCAGCGACCCACCCGCCGAGCACCGCCGAGAGGTACACGAGGCCACCGTAGGCGCCGACGATTGACGTTGCGGCCGCCTGCGACATTCCGAGGCCACCGTCGGTGACCGAGTAGTAGATGTAGAAGGCGAGGAGCGCCTGCATGCCGTAGAAGCTGAACCGCTCCCACATCTCGACGCCCGCGAGGTTCGCGAGCCCCCAGGGGTGGCCGAAGAAGCCACCCTTCTGCGGCTGTGACTGACTCGCCGGCGCCGTATTATCGGGCTGCGTAGTGGGTGATGACACGGGTTCTCCCCTGGGGTATACCGCGCGCAGTGTTCCCTCGCAGCGCTGGCGAGGGCGCACCACTGCGGGAAATCAAAAACGACAGAAAAGACCCCGCCGGTGCGCGCTGTACACCGGCTGCCAGTGCCGTTCGTACCGCGCCCCGTCAATCGGGGTCACAGAAAACCGTATCACTGTCTGAGTTTTCGGGCGCGTCGGGGTGCGGGACGGGTGGGGCCGGGATCCTGACCGCGCGCGCCGCGCCCGTCGCTACGGAGCGACCCGGTAACCGCTTCTGATCGCGACCCGGTTCCACGCCCCCATGACGAGCGCGAGCCAGCTCACCGCTGAGATCTGCGCGGGGTTGAGCGCACCCGTATCCCACTCGGTGCGCTGCGGGACCGAGAGCCTGGTCACCTCCTCTGCGAGGCCGAGCGCTGCCGCCTCGATGTCCGAGAAGTACTGCGACTCCCACCAGGCGGGCAGCACCGCGAGGCGGTCGTTTGTCTCACCGAGCTTCACTGCGTCGCGGCTGTGTAGCCTCGTGCAGAACGCGCAGCCGTTGAGCTGTGAGACCCGGATCTTGATGAGCTCGACGAGCTTCGCGCCGATCCCAGCGTCAGCGGCGGCCTCCTCAGCTGCCGCGCTGAACGCCGACAGCTGCTCGTAGACGGCGGGGTGTTGCTTCGAGAGGTTGGTGAGGTTTGTGGGGCTTGTGGGCGGCATGCGTTCCTCCTGGGTGGTGTGACGTCGATCGGGCGGGAAGCCGGCACGGGCCAGTCGGGCCAGCCAAGCCTGCCTGCGTGGTGGTCTAAGGTTCGTCGCCTTCGCTCCCAGTGGCATTGAGGCGGTCGATCCTGCGATTGTGCAGTGAGAAGCCGAGGGCTGCGGCAATGACGGCGGCAAAGAAGAGGACGATGTTCCACGGGGCAACGTCGCGAGAATTGAGGAGCCCACTTGACATCGTGAGGAGGAGACCAGCGGTGTAGGTCCACTCTGCGTGGGGCGGCATCGGATCGAGCCGTCCGGTGAGCGGGATATGTTCGTGCTGGCGGGCCCGCAGCGCGATCCTCACGGAGGTAAAGAGCAGACCGAGTCCTGCAATCGCGACAGCCCATGCGAGGAGAACCATACTCCTAGTCCACAGCAGGGGCGCGACGACGTCAACCGGTGCGTGAGGCCTCGGCCGAGTGGGAGGTGCGCAGCGGGGCGTCGGGTCAGCCCGCGATGATGTCTTCGAGGTGGGCAGCGCCGTACCGCTCGGGCGCGATGCGCTGCATCCCCGCGAGCGCGACGCCGAGCAGCACGGTGCGTTCGGCTGCGAGCTCCGTGACCTCCGGCGACGCACCGCGCAGGGCCGCGGTCAGCTGGCTGAGGGTCTCTGCGTAGACGGGGCCGAACTCGGGGGAGCGGAGTGCGTAGGCCCATGCGCTCACCCACAGGCCGACCTCTGCCGCGCGTTCCGGGTCGACGTGGTTGCCGAAGAACTCGCGGATCGGGTCCTCTCCGTCCGCGAACACGGCCTCGTCGAACTCGGCCAGGCTGTCGGCCACGAACCTCTGCCAGGCGCTTGCGATGAGCTCAGGGACGCTCTCAAAGTGCTGGTGAATGAGGCCCGGCGATCCTTCGACTGCCGCCGCGACGGATCGCGCCGAGACACCTTCGAAACCGCCCGCAAGCATGACCCGGACGGTCGCCTCGATGATCGCCGCGCGGCGCGCTTCTCGTGGCAGGTAGGCCATCGATCCTCATTTCTCATGAACTCCGTGTAGTCTATCCGAGTAATTTGTACACGTGTACAAATTCGAAGTTATGTGAACTTAAGATTTGAAAAGGAGACATCATGCGCCCCCACGCGCTCACAACCCTGCGCAACGCACTGGGGAACGTCGACGCGTCAACGCGGAAGACCGCGAGGATGCCGCGCGACGGCTTCACCCCCGCGGTGGAGGATCGCGACTACCTCGGCTGGCGTGACCCGAGTGCCCCGCAGCGCGGCTACCTCTTTATCGAGGGCGATCGGGGCCTGCAGGGGGTGATGGTCACGACAACGCGCACGCGTAACTCAGTGCGGCGGGCCGTGATGTGCGAGTTCTGCCGGATCCCGCGACGGTTTGACCAGGTCGTGCTGTTCACGGCACCGACGTCGCCGAAGCAGAAGGACAGTTCGACGTTCGGGACGTACCTGTGCATTGACCTCGACTGCAACGCTCGGGTGAACGCGCTGAAGCCGATGGGGCCTCTCGACCCGCCCGCCGGGGTGATGGTTGCTGAGCGCAGGGCCGAGCTTTCCGAGCGCGTGACGGCGTTCGTCGCCGAGGTGCTCGAGCGTGCGGAGCTGCAGGCTACGCGACGGACAAGCTCTGCATCACGCTGATCGCGGTCTGGGCCTCGGGCCCCTCGACCCAGGCGCGCGCTTCGTCCTCCGTGGACGACGCTGGGAGGGTGTGCTGCATGTCGGCGTAGACCGCCCAGCCATCGCCTGTCGGAACGTCGAAGGCGTTGACGCAATCGGCCCCAGTCGGTGCGGTGTCGGCCATGCGCAGGAGCAGGTACCGGTAGTCGCCGACGACGGTAGTGGTGAACCAGATCTTGTTCGTGCTCGAGATCGCGCGGGCGCCGTCAAAGGTGCCCAGAACTGTGTCGCCGCAGATGATGTCGTTCATCCAGGTAACGCTGCCCTCCGGGTGGTACCTGAACCCCATGGGGAGCCTGGAGGACGGGAAAATTCCGACGGAGCCGCCAGCCCACCTGGGGGCGCTGCCCGACCAGTCAAAGTCGAAACGGTTGATCTCGGCACCTGGAGGCGCCCAGAATGTCGCTTGGTCGAACGCAAAGCTTCCCTGCTCCCACCCCTCAGGTGGCGTGGGCGGTGGGGGCAGTTTGGGCTGCTCAGGCGACGGCTCGGGTGAGGGCTCGGGCGTCGGGGTCGGTGACGGCGGTGGGGTCGTCGGCGTCGCGGTGCTTGGCTTGGGTGAGGGAGGGGCAAGGGGAAGCACCTGCGCGCACCCCGTGAATGCTGTGAGAGCGCTCAGCGACAGCAATAGTGCCGCAATGGATTTGCCTCTCATGGTGCCGAGAGTAGCAGCGTGTTGTCTCGGCGGAAAGGTCTGGAGGGGCGATCCGGGGTGGCCGGGTTCGCCGGAGAGCACGTCTCCTGCAAGAGAGGACCTCTCCAACGGTTTGTAGGGGGCTGTTCTGCCAGGAAAGGTCTGTCTCGCGAAGGGGCGTGCGGGGCTATAGGACAAAAAGTGTGTAACGAATCCCGATCTACCCGCACCAGCATGCCGTAGTACGAGGTTCGCTATACCCCGGCACCATTAACCGTGCCGAAAACAACCAACTCGTCCACCTGTCTGGTATGCGGCAACGCGCTCGTGAAGAACGGTTTCACGAGCGCGGGAACCAGGCGCTGGAGATGCCTGAACTGCGGCAGCTCCTCAACCAGGAAACGGGCAGACCTCACCCGCCGGCACACCCTCGACCGGTTCCTGTCCTGGCTCCTGGGCAAGGACTCACAAGCCGAAGCCGCGGAACGAGTCTCAGACCGAACCTTCCGCCGGGAGATCGAATGGTGCTGGCAAATCAGGCCAACGCTCCCGACCGTGACGATACCGCCGAGGTGCGTGATCGTGGACGGAACGTACGTTGGTGGATGGTGTCTCCTGGTCGCGCTCGATGAGGACCTCACCCCGCTCGCGTTCCAGTGGTGCTCGACCGAAACCCAGGCCGCGTGGGGTGCGTTGTTCGCGCAGATCCCTGCCCCACTCGTGGTGGTGTGTGATGGCGGGCCAGGCCTGAACGCGGCACTCAAAACAGTGTGGCCGGATACGCGCGTGCAGCGTTGCATCTTCCACGTCCTGATGAACATACGCACCCATCTCACCTGGAGACCCCGCACCGTTGCTGGGCAGACGCTCCTCGCGCTCACAAAACAGCTTTCACAAGTACAAACGCCAGAGGACGCTCTCGGCTGGCTCAAGCGGTTGAACGCCTGGCATTCGATCTACGGACGCCTCACTCGTGAACGCTCGTACGCGAGGCGCAGACTCAAGGACGGGTCATGGGACTCACCCACCGGGAAACAGTGGTGGTACACCCACGACCGGCTTCGGAAGGCGTACCGGCTCCTCACCGAGATCCAACGCCGCGGACACCTGTTCACTTTCGTTCAGATCGATATCCCCAGAACCACGAGCGGCCTCGAGGGAGCCTTCAACTCGGTCCTGAAAACACTCCTCCGATTCCATCGCGGAATGCCCACCGTCCATCAGAAACGCGTCGCGGAATGGTTCGCTCTAAAACAAGCAGGACTGCTCCAGACCGCGCACTCGTTCATCACGCACGAAGTGATCAACCCGCCAGTGAACCCACGCCCCCGGTTCACGGAACCAGACCCGAGCCCCGAGCTCTACGGCACCGGCCTTGACGCCAGCGAAGGCCTCTGGCTACGCAAAGGATGGGGAGGGCGGACCTGACACGCCCAACGGTTTACACACTTTTTGTCCTATAGGCCGGCGTGCGGGCCCGGGCCCGGGCGCAAACGCAGAAAACCCCCGCGACCAGAATGCTTCCATTCGATCTAGCGGGGGTTTTCTTGTGGCGGTGACGGCGGGATTTGAACCCGCGGTAGGGGTTGCCTACACAACATTTCGAGTGTTGCACCTTCGGCCGCTCGGACACGTCACCGCGGAAAAGCTTACGGGAAAGTGTCTGCAGAACCTAATCGGGGTAAAACTCGCGGGCGCGCCGGAGTGTCGGAGGCCGGCGCTAGTCTCGACACATGGCGAAAACGAGTAGCGCGTATGCCTGCACCGAGTGCGGTTGGCAGGCCGCGAAATGGGTTGGCCGCTGCGGCGAATGCCAGCAGTGGGGCACTGTCGAGTTGCGCGGCGCGGCGAAGGCGTCGCTCGCGCGCACCACGAAGGCCACAGCGCCCGAGGCCGGCCGCGAGGCCAGGCCGATCACCGAACTCTCGGGCGTCTCGGTCAAGCACCGGCAGACCGGTATCACCGAGCTTGATCGCGTGCTCGGCGGTGGCATTGTGCCGGGTGCCGCGATCCTCTTCTCTGGCGAACCGGGCGTCGGCAAGTCGACGTTGCTGCTCGACGTCGCCTCGCGCATCGCCAGGCACGGCGCGCGCGTGCTCTACGTGAGCGGCGAGGAGTCGACGGGGCAGATCCGCATGCGGGCGGAGCGCACCGACGCGCTCGTCGACACGCTCTATCTTGCCGCGGAGACCGACCTGAGCTCGGTGCTCGGGCACATTGAAATGGTCGATCCGGGGCTCATCATCATCGACTCCGTGCAGACGCTCGCGAGCGATCAGGTCGAGGGCATCGCGGGCGGCCCATCGCAGGTTCGGGAGGTCGCCGCCGCGCTCATCAGGGTCGCGAAGGATCGCGGGACGCCCGTCATCCTCGTCGGCCACGTCACGAAAGACGGGTCAGTTGCCGGGCCCAGGCTGCTCGAGCACCTCGTCGACGTGGTCTGTCACTTCGAGGGTGACCGCAACACGGCACTGCGGTTCCTGCGCACGCTGAAGAACCGCTTCGGCCCGACCGACGAGGTTGGCTGCTTCGAGATGACGGGCGGCGGCATCGCCGAGGTGAGTGACCCGAGCGGGCTGTTTCTGAGCCGGGGCACCGTGCCGGTGAGCGGGACGTGCGCGACGATTGCAATGGAGGGCCGCCGGGCGCTGCCAGTGGAGATCCAAGCGCTTGTTGCGTCGAGTGCGACCCCAAACCCGCGGCGGGTGACGAGTGGCGTCGACCCTTCCCGTGTGGCAATGATCCTTGCGGTGCTCGAACGCCGCGCACGCGTTCGGCTCCACGACCAAGACGTGTACGTGTCGACGGTAGGCGGCGTGAAGCTCACCGAACCGGCGGCAGACCTCGCGATCGCGCTCGCCGTGATTTCTGCGGTCGCCGACAAGCCGCTCGCCCTCGAATTCGCGGCCTTCGGTGAAATTTCACTGGCCGGTGAGATTCGCGCTGTCACGTCCGGGCCGCAACGCCTGGCGGAGGCAGAACGCCTCGGATACACGCGAGTCGTGGACTCAAGGGCCGAAACGCTCGCGGAGGCAAGGCGCACGGCGATCGAATAAACCGGCCGCCCTGAGCGGCCTTCGGCCCGGGCACCCCGGTAACCGAGGTACACTACAAGATCGTGAGCACAAACACGGTAGATGTCGTACTAATCGGCGGCGGCGTGATGAGCGCAACGCTCGGAACCCTGATCAAACAGGTGCGCCCGGACTGGACCATTGAGGTTTTCGAGTCCCGCAGCGAAGTCGCGACCGAAAGCAGCAACGGGTGGAACAACGCGGGCACGGGCCACGCCGCGCTCTGCGAGCTGAACTACATGCCCGAGGGCAAGGATGGCAGCCTCTCCGCCGACAAGGCGATCAACATCAACGAGCAGTTCCAGCTCTCGCGCGAGTGGTGGTCCACCCTCGTTGAGCGCGGAATCCTGTCGGAGCCGACGAGCTTCATCAACCCAACCCCGCACATGACCTTCGTGCGCGGCGAGGACAACGTCGACTACCTGCGTCGCCGGTACGAGCTGCTGAAGACCGAGCCGCTGTTCTCGGACATGGAGTTCAGCGACGACCCCGAGAAGATCGCCGAGTGGGTGCCGCTCGTCATCGATCGCCGCGCGAAGAGCGACGTTGTCGCCGCGACGCGGTCGGAGTCGGGCACCGACGTCGACTTCGGCGCGCTCACTCGCCAACTGTTCGCGTACCTCGAGCGCGAGGGCGCCAAGATGCACCTCGAGACCGAGGTGCAGAAGCTCAAGCGCAAGGCCGACGGCACGTGGAACGTGCACGTACGCAGCCGCAACGGCTACGGCACGACCGTGACGAACGCGAAGTTCGTGTTCGTTGGCGCGGGCGGCGGGGCGCTCCCGCTGCTGCAGTCGTCGGGCATCCCCGAGATCAAGGGCTTCGGCGGCTTCCCCATCAGCGGTAAGTTCCTGAAGACTTCGAACCCCGAGATCGTCGAACAGCACAACGCGAAGGTTTACGGCAAGGCGGCGGTTGGTGCGCCCCCGATGTCGGTGCCTCACCTCGACACCCGCATCATCGACGGCAAGAAGAGCATCCTCTTCGGGCCGTACGCGGGCTTCAGCCCGAACTTCCTGAAGAAGGGCTCGTGGTGGGACCTCCCCGGTTCCATCCGCGCGCACAACCTCGGCCCGATGATCAAGGTCGGCCTGACCGAGTTCTCGCTCGAGAAGTACCTCGTCTCCGAGCTCCTCGCGAGCCGCGAGAAGCAGATGGAAACCCTGCGCCAGTACCTGCCGAGCGCGCGCACCGAAGATTGGGAGATGGTCACGGCGGGCCAGCGCGTGCAGGTCATGAAGAAGGACCCGAAGCTCGGCGGCATCCTGCAGTTCGGTACCGAGGTCATCACCGGCGCAGAGGGATCGATCGCCGGCCTGCTCGGCGCTTCTCCCGGAGCCTCCACCGCCGTCCACGCGATGCTCGGCGTGCTGAAGACCTGCTTCCCCGACGACTACACGTCGGAGTGGGAGAAAGTCTTCAAGGAGCAGGTCCCTGCCCTCGGCCAGGGCCTCAACGGCCGCCCGGAGGCCGCGAAGGCGTCGCTCGAGCGCACCACCCGCGTGCTGCAGCTCGGCGTTGACGCTCCTGCCGAGGCTGTCGAAGCCTAGCTTTCACGGGTCCTGAGCCCGTACTAATGCCCGTGGCCCCATTCGTGGGGTCACGGGCATTCTTGGGCTTGGGCTTGGGCCTGGGCTTGGGCTTGGGCTGGCGGGCGCCGGCCCGACGCTTGGGCCTGAGATCGGCCGTTCGCATGCCAAAACCCCGCCGAACCGCAATATCTTCTGCAGATTCCAGACGGTGGTGCTGGTGGGGCGGGTGCTGGCGCGCTAGCGCGCTGGCTCCACCCCAGCACTACGCGCCGAGCATTTCCTCGAGGTAGGCGGCAGTGTCTTCCCAGCCCGAGACTGCGTGGCACTTCACGCCCATGGCCTTGACCGGGTAATCATTCCCGTCCGGGTCCAGCCTGTCGCCGATGAAGAGCATCTCGTCGAGCGAGATCCCGGTGTGCTCCTCGAGTTTGCGCATGCCGTAGGCCTTGTCGATCCCACGCCGCGTGATATCGACGGACGTCGACCCGCCGCTGCGCACCTCGAGGTCGGGGAGCCGCGCGGCCACGGCCGCCCGCAGCGTGTTCTTCTTCTCTCCCGTGGGATCCCACGCGTGTTTCGCATCGACGGGGGCGCGCTGACCGAGCGCGGAAAAGGTGACCTGCGACCCGCGGTCTTCCAGGATCTCGCCCCACGGCTCCGCCTCCCACAGGCCAAGCCGCTGCGCCTCTTCACGGAGCGCCGTGAGGGCACCGTCGCGTTCCTCCTCGGAGAGGTGCTCGCGGTAGACGGTGTGCCAGGCCCTTGCCTCACGCCGCTCGTAGCGCGTGCCGCATGTGGGCAGCAGATGCAGGCGCTCGAGCGCGGTCTCCGACACCGAGTCGGCGCCGTCGAGCTGCGAGACGAGCTGCGACTCGAACTGCTCGAAGTTGCCGCCAGAAATGACCGCGACGGTGGTCTGATCGAGCAGTCGGGCGAACACGTCAAGCATGCGCTGTGGGACGGGGGACTTTGAAGGCGCAAGCGTATCGTCAAGATCGAACGCGACAAGGCGGGGGACAGACATAGCCCGATTCTCCCACAGCGGCGTGGAAACGGCAGGCGCGGCAGTGATGACCGGTTCTCTAGCGGGCGAGGCGGGCGAGTAAGCTGGGCGGGTGACTAGGCACTTTCTGAGAGACGACGACCTGAGCCCATCCGAGCAGCGCGAGGTGCTCGACCTCGCCGCGCGAATGAAGCAGGACCGATTCTCGGAGCGACCCCTTGAGGGCCCGCAGTCTGCCGCAATCTTCTTCGACAAGACCTCGACGCGTACCCGGTTCAGCTTTGCCGCGGGCGTCGCCGATCTCGGCGGCAACCCGATTATCGTCAACCCGGGCGAGGCCCAGCTCGGCGCGAAGGAGTCGATCTCTGACACCGCGAAGGTGCTCTCGCGCATGGTGTCGCTCATCGTGTGGCGCACGCACGCGCACGCGGGGCTCGAAGAGATGGCCGAGAACGCGACCGTTCCCGTTATCAACTCGCTGTCGGATGACTTCCATCCGTGCCAGATCCTGGCCGACCTGCAGACGATCCGTGAGCAGAAGGGCGAACTGCAGGGCCTCACCGCGACCTATCTCGGCGATGCCGCGAACAACATGGGGCACTCGTACCTGCTCGGCTTCGCGACCGCTGGAATGCACATTCGGGTTGCTGGGCCCGAGGGCTTCCACCCCCGCGCCGACATCATCGCTGACGCCGAGAAGATCGCGGCGGAGACCGGCGGCAGCGTGACCGTGCTGACCGACCCCGCTGAAGCAGTGGCCGGAGCCGACGCTGTCATCACCGACACCTGGGTTTCGATGGGGCAGGAGGCCGAGAAGGCCGAGCGCATTGCCACCTTCGGGGCGTACCGAGTCACCTCTGAGCTGATGGCTGGGGCGAAGGGCGACGCTATCTTCCTGCACTGCCTCCCCGCATACCGCGAGTACGAGGTCGCGCCCGAGGTCATCGATGGACCGCAGAGCGTCGTCTGGGACGAGGCGGAAAACAGATTGCACGCGCAGAAGGCGCTGATGGCATGGCTGCTGAAGGAGAGCAAGTGACTGAGGAAACGCGCAACGGCGCCGAGAACAGCAACCGCGCGGCGGAAGACGGTGCCCTCTGGGGCGGCCGGTTCGCGAGCGGCCCCTCGCCCGAGCTTCTGAAGCTCAGCAAGTCGACCCAGTTCGACTGGGTACTCGCGCAGTACGACATCCGCGGATCGAAGGCGCACGCGAGCGCGCTCGCCGCTGCCGGTTACCTCTCGGAGACGGAGCTCGCCGACATGCGCGCCGCCCTAGACGAGCTCTCGGCCCGCGTGGCTGACGGTCGCTTCGTCGCCGCCGAGGCAGACGAGGACGTGCACTCGGCGCTTGAGCGCGGTCTCATCGAGATCACGGGAGTACAGCTCGGCGGCAAGCTTCGCGCGGGCCGCAGCCGCAACGACCAGATCGCGACCCTGGTGCGCATGTACCTGCTCGATCACGCCGCCGTCATCGGCGAGATGCTCGTCGAGCTCGCGGGCGCCATTCACGCGCAGGCTGTTGCGCACGTGGGCGCGATCCTGCCCGGCCGCACGCACCTCCAGCACGCGCAGCCGGTGCTGCTCGCGCACCAGCTCGCCGCGCACGCGTGGCCGATCGTCCGCGATCTTGAGCGGCTGCGCGACTGGGCGCGGCGCGCGAGCGCATCGCCCTACGGCGGCGGCGCGCTTGCGGGCTCATCGCTCGGTCTGGATCCGCGCCTCGTCGCCACCGAGCTCGGTCTCGGCGACCCGCTCGAGAACTCGATCGACGGCACAGCGGCGCGCGACGTCGTCGCTGAGTTCGCGTTCATCACGGCGCAGATCGGGATCGACCTGTCGCGGTTGAGCGAAGAGATCATCCTCTGGAACACCAAGGAGTTCGGCTTCGTTCGCCTGCACGACGGTTACTCGACGGGGTCGAGCATCATGCCGCAGAAGAAGAACCCCGACATCGCTGAGCTTGCGCGCGGTAAGTCCGGGCGGCTGATCGGTAACCTCACGGGCTTGCTCGCGACGCTCAAGGCGATGCCGCTCGCGTACAACCGCGACCTGCAGGAGGACAAGGAGCCGGTCTTCGACTCGGTCGAGCAGCTCGAGGTACTGCTGCCCGCGTTCACCGGCATGGTCGCGACGATGCGGTTTGACACCGACCGGATGGCCGAGCTTGCCCCGCAGGGCTTCTCGCTCGCAACCGACGTCGCAGAGTGGCTCGTGAAGCAGGGCGTGATCTTCCGCGATGCGCACGAGATCTCAGGCGAACTCGTTCGGTACTGCGAGGAGCGGGGGCTTGAGCTGCACGAGCCGAGCGACGAAGAGTTGCTCAGCGTGTCTGAGCACCTGCTTCCCGGCGTGCGGGATGTGCTGACCATCGAGGGGTCTGTGAACTCGCGCGTCGGCGCTGGTGGGACGGCGCAGGTGCGCGTCACCGAGCAGCTCGCGAAGCTTGCCGAGCGCCTCACGGAGTTTGGCGCGTAACTAGCGGACTGCCTGTATGGCGGGGTCTGTCCGCCCGCCTTGCGGTGTTTGTCCGTCCGGCGGCGCCCGCCTTGCAACGGCTGTCCCGCCGTGCGGTGCCCGACCGGCGGCACCCGCCTCGGCCGGCCTGTGGAGCTTCGCTCACAGGCCGGCTTTTGTACTTCCTGGTGCCACTTGTCCACAGATATCCCTCATTTCGTCCAAACCAGCGATTACCGACGTAGTGTGGAGTCACTTGCGCAACGACTGACGTCTATTAGGGAGGTGGCGTATGGGGCTCGTGGAATTTCTCGCAGTGCTTGCAAGCGTCGCAGGGATCATCTCGGTTGTGCTCTGGAGCACGCGGGACGTGAAGGTAACGCTCAGCGAGCGGATGGACGGCATGGACCGCCGGTTCGACAAGATGGACGAGCGCTCTGACAAGATGGATGCTCGGTTCGACTCGATGCAGTCTGGTATGGATGCCCGGTTCGAGTTGATGCAGTCTGGTATGGACGCGAGGTTTGATGGTGTGGATGCTCGGTTTGAGTTGATGCAGTCTGGTATGGACGCGAGGTTTGATGGTGTGGATGCTCGGTTTGAGTTGATGCAGTCTGGTATGGACGCGAGGTTTGATGGTGTGGATGCTCGGTTCGACTCGATGCAGTCTGGCATGGATATCCGGTTCCACGAGGCCGAGGCGCGTTCAGAGGGGCGACTTGCTCGATTCGAGTCGCGTTTTGACCGTTTTGAGGATCGCGCGGATGCTTTCAACGCGCGAACAGAAGCACGCCTCGACAGGCTGAAAATCCAGTTGGATGCCGGAGCCGCCGATGTGCTCAACCGGTTCGACGCGCTTCACTCTCGGGTCGAGATCCGCTTCGACTCTGCGACGGCTCGTGGTGACGGGCTTCACGACAGCATCGACCGGTTGCGTGGCGAGGTCATTACCAACGTCGAAGAGGGGAGAGCCGCGCTTGAATCCAAGATCAACGAGGGCCGAGCTGAAGACGCAGCTCGGCTCACCGAGGTTGCCGGCGCACTCAGCAGTCGGATTGACGACCTCGAAAGCGCGATCGACCCTAGGTAAATCAGCGCCGATGCCGACTTGGCAAACCGCACTCGACTCGCGCGTCTCCACGAGGAGACGTGCGAGTCGAGTCCCAGGACCATCCGATTGTGAGCCTGCGGGCAAAGGTCAACGCAGAGGCTAGCCCCGCCCGCCCGGCGCAACCTCGGCCCGTTCCTCGACCCGCGCCGCCTCCCGCAACAGCGGACGCGTACCCAGAAGCGTCCCGATGACAATCAGGTAGCCAAGCACGATCATCGAGAGCATCGTGATGAGTGACAACGGAGCAAAGATCAGCGCGGCGCCCAAGAGCGGGAACAAGAGTATCGCCGCGACTGCAGCAGAACCGACCGAAGCAACGGCGAGCGGCAACGTTGCTGCCTTACGCCGCGCGCCGTCTTGTACCGACAGGGGGGTGCCCATGATCGCGAGTGACCGGTGTACGTCGCGACGGTCAAGAATCTGCGCCGCCTGGTTCACCCCGACCGAGCACGCGACCATGATGAAGGTGCCGATCACGACGATCGCGAGCCCCGTGCGCATGTCGTCCATGAGGAACTGCTCGGCGCCCGTGAGCTCCCCCTCAGCCCCAGAAGCCTCCCCGAGCAGGGCGATCCCCGAACCAGCAAACACCGCCATGAAACTGGACATCGCGACTCCCGAGACCTGACGCCAGGCGGCCCGGGGCGACTCAAGAACGAGCCTCGCCGAGATGAGATCGACCGGCGACTGGGCTCGACGCAAGCGCGCCCTTCCAAACAGCGAGAGCACCCACGCGCCGATGAGGTCGATTGCGAGCAGCGCGACCGCAAACGCGATGAGCACCCCGATCAACATCACCGCAAGACCCGTATCGCCGTCAGCCTGCGACAGCCCAGACACCGTCATGCTCGCGACAACGATTGCCGCGACAGCGACGAGACCCTGGACCCAGGGCATCTTTGGAGCTGATTGCTTCATTGCGACCCCGAGCGGCGAGATGATGACCTTTCGTAGCCCAACCGTCGCGCTGAGCGCGGCGATGACAACGACGCCGACGATGAGCAGGCCAGCCCAAGCGAGCGGGAGCGCAGCCTGGCTCACTCCGATCGCGGCACCTCGGAAGTGGATCATGCCGATCAACGGAGAAACGACGTACGAGATGAGCACGCCCGCGACTGCGCCGACGAACGCGACCGCCGCAGACTCGAAGATTGCGAGCCCAGCAGTGCTTCGGCCAGTCGCCCCGAGCAGGCGGAGCACCGCGAGCCGGTCGTCGCGGCGTCGAGCCGAAAGCCTCGCCGCAGCCGACCCGAGCGAGAGCAGAGGTGGCACCATCAGCGCGAGGGCGAGCCCAGCGAGGAAGCCGTAGAAGTAGGCCATCTCGTCGTCGAAACCCCAAAACGACTGCGCGCCGCCGAGCACGATGGCGAGGAGGGCGGTGACGCTCGCGAAAGCGATGCCCGGGAGTAAGAGACCGGCGGCACCCTGGAGGCTGGGCCGCGATAGCAGCGGCAGAACACGCAAAATCATGACTGGGCTCCGCTCGCGCCGGGGGCGTGCGCGGTGTCGGCGACGATGCGCCCGTCCGAGAGGGTCACCACTCGCTGGCACCGGGCCGCCACGTTCGGGTCGTGGGTCACGACCACGAGCGTACGGCCGTTGCCCGAGGTGCTCGAGAGCAGCGCGTTCATGACGTCCTGGGAAGTGTTCGAGTCGAGCGCGCCCGTCGGCTCGTCAGCAAAGATCACGCGGGCACCAGTGACCTGGGCCCGGGCGATGGCAACGCGCTGCGCCTGTCCGCCGGAGAGTTGCCCGATGCGGCGATCCTCCATTCCCGCGAGTCCGAGCGCGTGCAACCACTGCGCCGCTGGCCCGATCGCCTCGCTCTTCTTTGCGCCGTTGAGCATCGGCGCGAGCGCGACGTTCTCGACCGCGGTGAGCTCTGGGATCAGGAGGCCCTGCTGAAACACGAACCCGAACTGCTCGCGCCGCAGCCTGCTGCGTTCGGCGTCGGCGAGCCCGCTGATCGCCTGCCCTGCATACGTCACCGAACCCGAGTCAGGGGTGAGGATGCCGGCCAGCATGTGCAGCAGGGTGGTCTTGCCAGAGCCTGATGCGCCCATGATGGCCGTTGAAGTGCCCTCGGCGATCGCGAGAGAGAGGGAATCGAGGGCGCGGGTACTGCCGTACTGCTGCGTGAGGCGGTCCGCCTGGAGGATCACGTGTGTCATGGTTCCCATGCTTCCGCGCCGCGTGGGCTTGTGGATCGGCCCCGGGTGCCGCCGGAATAGTACCGGGGTACCCGGGACACCGGTAGTGTGGCGCCGGGGCCGGGGCCGGGGCCGGGGCCGGGCCCTGGGGCGAGTGCCCACCCACGCCCCAGGGCCAGGCCCGAGTGCCCAACCCTCAGCGCCCAGAGGCCCCGGCAAACCGGGTAAACTGCGAGGCGTGTCTGAAATGAACGAACGCACCGAGCTCATGGCCAACCAGCGCATTGACGACAGCTTCCCCACCCTGTGGGAGGAGCTGGAGTGGCGCGGGCTGATCCACGTATCGACTGACGCTGAAGCGCTGTCTGAACTGCTTGAGGGCGAACCGTTCGCGTACTATTGCGGCTTTGATCCGACGGCGTCGAGCCTGCACCTCGGGCACCTCGTGCAGCTGCTGCTCATGCGCCGCCTGCAGCTGAAGGGCCACCTCCCGCTCGGCCTCGTCGGCGGCTCGACCGGCCTCATCGGCGACCCGCGCCCCACGAGCGAGCGCACCCTGAACTCGCGTGAGACGGTCGCGCAGTGGGTGGATTCGCTCGGCGAGCAGGTCTCGAAGTACCTGAGCTTCGAGGGCGACAACGCTGCGCGCCTGGTGAACAACCTCGACTGGACCGCGCCGCTGTCAGCGATCGATTTCCTGCGCGAGATCGGCAAGTACTTCCGCGTCGGCACGATGATCAAGAAAGACATCGTCGCGAAGCGCCTCGACTCTGATGAGGGCATCAGCTACACCGAGTTCAGCTACCAGATTCTGCAGGGTCTCGACTACCTCGAGCTGTACCGGCAGTACGACTGCAAGCTGCAGTCGGGCGGTTCTGATCAGTGGGGCAACCTCACGAGCGGCACCGAGCTCATTCGTAAAGCCGAGGGCGCGAGCGTGCACGCGATCGGCACCCCGCTCATCACGAACGCTGACGGTACGAAGTTCGGCAAGAGCGAGGGCAACGCGATCTGGCTGAACCCCGAGATGTGCTCGCCCTACGCGTTTTACCAGTTCTGGCTGAACCAGGCCGATGCTGACGTCGTGGATCGCCTGAAGGTGTTCACGTTCCTCACCCGTGCCGAGATCGAGGACTACGCGACGCGGGTTGCGGAGGAGCCGTTCAAGCGTGCGGCTCAGAAGCGCCTCGCGCTCGAGGTCACGACCCTCGTGCACGGCGCGAAGGCGACTCAGGGCGCGATCGACGCGTCGGCGGCGCTTTTTGGACAGGGCGAGCTCTCCGACCTCGACGAGGCCTCGCTCGCTGGCGCGGTGTCTGAGCTGCCCGCGGCCTCGGGCGCGGCAGGCGCGAGCGTTGCGCAGTTGCTCGTCGACGCTGGGCTCGTGAAGAGTCTCGGCGAGGCTCGCCGCGCGATCGCACAGGGCGGCGTGTACGTCAACAACGCGAAGGTCGAGTCCGAAGACGCAGAGCTTGCGACGGCGGATCTGCTGCACGGGAAGTTCGCCGTGCTGCGCCGCGGGAAGAAGACGCTCGCGGCGGTGCGCGCGTAGCGCTCGCGAACCCCGAATCAGGCCGGGGAGGATCACCAGAAGCGGTGATGCTCCCCGGCCTTTGATTGTGAGGATTGCGCAAAGCGTTCGGGACGCCACGTTCGGCGCTGCTACGTTTTCGCTATGACAACTCGACACCGTCGTCGCTGGGTCCGGCGAACCATTATCGGAACCGTGCTCGTCCTCGCGCTCGCCGCAACCGCGTTCTTTGCGCTCGCGCCGGGAATCGCAGAGCGGAGCATGAACGAGGTCACCGGGGATCCGATTCCCGAGGTCTCGGCCGAAGCCGCCGCGCTGCACTCGAAACTCGCGGTCGCAGACCTCCACTCTGACACGCTGATGTGGGATCGTTCGCTGAACACCCGTGCTGGCCGCGGCCACGTCGACGTGCCCAGGCTGGAGGAGGGCAATGTCGCCCTGCAGGTGTTTTCGTCGGTGTCGAAGTCGCCGAAGGGGCAGAACTACGACTCGAACACGGGAGACACTGACAACATCACGCTGCTCTCGTTCGCGCAGCTGCAACCCCCGAAGACCTGGTTCTCATTGGTTGAGCGGTCGCGGTACCACGCCGCGAAGCTCACCCGTGACGCCGAGGCTTCGGGCGGCGCGCTGCGCGTGATCACGACGCGGGCCGAGCTCGAACAGCTGCTTGTCGACCGGTCGGAGGGCGCCCCCGTGATCGGAGCGCTGTTCTCGGTCGAAGGCCTGCAGAACCTTGAGGGTGACCTCGCGAACCTCGACGTGCTGTTCGCTGACGGGATGCGCATGGCTGGCCTCACGCACTTCTTCGACAACGAGCTCGCCGACTCCATGCACGGCGTCGGCAAGGGCGGTCTCACGGACATGGGGCGCGAGGCGATCTCGAAGATGGAAGACCTCGGTATCGTCGTGGACATTGCTCACGCGAGCCACCAGACCATCGCGGAGGTGCTCGAGATGGCGCAGAAGCCCGTCGTCGCGAGCCACGGCGGGGTTCAGGCGACCTGCGACGTGAACCGCAACCTCACTGACGAGGAGATCCGCGGTGTATCGGAGACGCGCGGTGTGATCGGGATCGGGTACTGGGATGCCGCGGTCTGCGAGCTCACCCCACAGGCGGTTGTTGACGCGATCGACCACGTTGTGAAGGTCGGAGGCATCGAGACCGCGGCCCTCGGCAGCGACTACGACGGATCGACCGAGGTCGCTTGGGACACGAGCCACCTCGCGATCATCACGCAGGAACTCATGAACCGTGGGTACGACGAAGACGATATCCACGCGATCATGGGTGGCAACACGATTCGGGTGCTCGCGGAGACCCTGCCCGCTAACTAGCGTCAGGGGCGACAGCCAGCGATCCCGGGCGTCAGCGATCCCGGGAGCCTGCGATCTCGCGAGCCCGGGCAAACTCGCTCGGGCCAACACCCGTTGACCGGTCGCGCACATCACTTTCGCGAAAGCTCCCCAAATTCCTGTGAAATTCGGGGTGTTTTCGCGAAAATGAGGGCCGGTGGCCGGTGGCCGGTGGCCGGTGGCCGGTGGCCGGTGGCTGGTGGCTGGTGGCCGGGGGCCGGGGCGGCCGCGCGCCTAGCGCGAGCCGCTCCAAGCGGCGGGCACCAAGATCCAGACGATCTCGGCCCCGGCCTCGCCCGCACGCCACGTGTGCGGCGTGCGCCCGGGGAACGTGAGCGTGTCTCCCGGGGCGAGCGTCACCTCGCGGTCCGAGAACCGCACCTCGACCACACCGGCGACGACGTGCAGCGACTCCACGTCGCAGCTGACGGTGTAGAGCTCGTCGCCGCCCGAGCCGCCGGGCTCGACACTCGAGCGGAGCACCTGGACGCGTTCTTCCGCCCGAGGCGTGACGAGGCGTTCGTCGGCCCCGATGCCGCCCATGTTGATGCGGGGCGCACCCGCGAGTTCGACAAGCTGCACGTTGGGCTCCTCGAACAACGACCCGATCGGCAGCGAGAGCGCCTGGCAGAGCTGCACCAGCGTCGGCACGCTCGGCATCGTCTCGTCGCGCTCGATGCGGCTGATGAAGCCCTTGGTGAGATCCGAGGCCGCGGCGAGCTGTTCGAGCGTGAGCCCCTGGGCCTGGCGCGAGCTACGGAGCTTTGCGCCGATCTGCACCTGAGTCTCGGCCGCGGTGGGGTGGATCGGTCGCACGGCGTGGCCTCTTTCGTCAGGGAGACAGGGGAGAAGTGAGCGCGTTGACGCTCCAGCGCTCTCAGTCTATGCTGGTCTCAAGTTCACTAATAGTATTCAAGAGTTTACTGTTAGGCAACACGTTAGGAGAGAGAACCTGTGACCGAACACACCCCACAGGGCCCGGTCGACGCAAGTCTGACCCCCCGCTACGCCGGCATCGCCACGTTCGCCAAGCTGCCCCGTATCGAAGACGTACCCGCGGCCGACATCGCCGTCGTCGGAGTCCCCTTCGACACCGGTGTGAGCTTCCGCCCGGGCGCACGCTTCGGCCCCGCCCACGTCCGTGAGGCATCGCGCCTCCTGCGCCCGTACAACCCCGCACAGGACGTCTCGCCGTTCTACATCAAGCAGGTTGTTGACGCAGGCGACATCGTCGCGAACCCGTTCAACCTCGACGAGGCCGTCGACCAGGTCGAAGCCGCAGCGACCGAGCTCGGCGAAAAGGTCGACAAGATCGTCACGATTGGCGGCGACCACACGATCGCCCTCCCGCTCCTTCGCGCAATCAACAAGAAGCACGGCCCGGTTGCCGTGCTCCACTTCGACGCGCACCTCGACACGTGGGACACCTACTTCGGCGCGCCCACGACACACGGCACCCCGTTCCGCCGCGCGTCCGAGGAGGGCCTCATCGACATGACCGCGTCGATGCACGGTGGCACCCGCGGGCCGCTCTACGGCAAGCAGGATCTCGAGGACGACGCAATGCTCGGCTTCCAGATCGTGACGAGCGAGTTCATCGAAGAGCACGGGATTCCCGCGGCCCTCGAGAAGATCCGGGGGCGCGTCGGTGACAAGCCCCTGTACATCTCGATCGACATCGACGTGCTCGACCCGTCGCACGCTCCCGGCACCGGCACGCCCGAGGCTGGCGGCCTGACGAGCCGCGAGATGCTTCGCCTCATCCGCGGCCTCGCAGACCTGCACATCGTGGGTGCCGACGTCGTTGAGGTTGCGCCCGCGTACGACCACGCGCAGATCACCGCTGTCGCGGCGAGCCACGTGGTCTACGAGCTCGTGAGCGCAATGGCGGCGCGCGACTAATATCGCGTCCGCACGCCGCAGCGCACGACACAGCTCAGGGCGCCCGGGATTTCCCGGGCGCCCTACGCGTACCCGCAGGTGACTCTGCCTGAGCTACCCGGGGCGCTTCGCCGGAACGACCCCGGGGATCGGTTCGGCCTCGAGCGCCGTGAGCGCGAGTAGCACCCGAGCACGCTCGAGCGGGTCGTCGAGGTCGCGCCCGAGCCGCACCTGGGCCTCGCCAACGAGCCGCCTCACGGTGTTTCGGTGTAGCCCGAGTTCGCGAGCGCTGCGATCCCACGAGCCGTGTTGACGCAACCAGCTCGTGAGCGCCCCGCGCTGCTCCACCGTGTCGGCGGTGAGGATCGGCGCGAGCCACTGCGCGGCGGCGGCGCGCGCGACGGCCGGATCCGCTGCCGCCCCGAGTGGCCAGCTCGCCTCGGACGGAGGCGCCGTACCGTCGACGTGGGTGCCAATGTGGAGCGCCGCCCGCGCGAGCTCCTCGGCCTCCTGCATCGCGCTCGGAAGCTCAAGCAGCGGGTGCGGCCTGCTCACGGCGAGGAGCCACCCGAGCTGCCCCGCGTGTTCGAGCTCGCTGAGCGTCGGCGCGCTCGCGACGAACGCGCGCAGTTGCTTCGCGCGGTGCTCGACGAGCGGGGTGTGCAGCAGCTGGCGAAGCCAGTTGGTGTCGGAGGCGACGGTTTCGCCGGCGGGAACCGGGTCACCCGCGGTCGCCACATTAGGATCTCGCATCGCGATCACCGCGTGCGCCGTCCGCGCGCCCCCGCCGAGTGAATTGGCGAGGAGCCGCGCGAACCGATCGCGCTCGGCGCCGAGGATCTGGGAGCCGTGCCGCTCCATGAGCAACTGCATGAGCAGTTGGTCGACGGCCATTGACTGCGCCGCGGGCAGCTGGAGCAGCAGCCCGACGAGGTTTGCCGCGAGCTGGAGCGCGGTGAGGTCGATGCGCGTGAGGCGCGGGGTGCGTCCGATGGAAAGGATCGCGCTGCCGTCGACGCCCCGGTTCCGTGAGGTGCGCGGCGTCGCCTCGTGCGCGGCGACCTCGTAGTCGACGCCTCCCGCGCGCACGGTCGTGAAGGCCGTGGACGGCCCGCCCTTTGCTCCGCGGGGCCGGCGGAGGCGCTCGTCAAACTCGGCGAACATCTCCGTCAGAGCGAGCTCCTGCGGCAGGTCGCCCCCGAGGTACAGCTCGTCTCCGATGCGGAGCGCGGCCCAACTGCCACGCTCCGTCGCGAGCCGCTCGACGAGTCGCTGCGCCGGCCGGTGCTGCAGCACGGCCTCGGTGAGGTGCCTGGCGAGCGTGTTCATGTGCTCGAGCGCGCGGGTGCGCTCGGTCTCGAGGGCGCGGTTGACGATGCTCGTGAC
Source organism: Leucobacter komagatae (assembly GCF_006716085.1). Classification (NCBI taxonomy): domain Bacteria; kingdom Bacillati; phylum Actinomycetota; class Actinomycetes; order Micrococcales; family Microbacteriaceae; genus Leucobacter; species Leucobacter komagatae. The sequence continues at coordinate 2,976,472 of NZ_VFON01000001.1, forward strand.
CGCCGCAAAGTAGATCGGGGGCGGCAGCACGATGAGCGGGAAGTTTGCCTCGCGGCAGGCCGCGAGGAGCGTCGCCGGGATTTCGGCGTGCACGGGTTCGAGCCCGAACACGAGCGCCGAGACCCCGCTCGCTCGTAGCCGCGCGATGTAGTCGCGGTCGTGCTCGGCGTCGTCGGCGAAGGCGAGCCCGGTCACCATGAGGAGGTCACCGGGCAGCATGTACTGGCCCGGGTCCTCGAGCTCGATCACGATCGCCGCGGCGACCGGGGTGCTGCGGATTTGCGCGGCGAGGCCCGGGTCGGCGGCGAGCACTCCGGGGGAGGGCGAGGCAAGCTCAGCCTGCAGTGATGGCTCGTCGAGCAGCGTCGCGAGCGGCACCGTCGCCCGGTCAAGATACTCGGGTCCGTCGTGCACGCCGCCTCCGCTCAAAAGATGATTCATCCCATTGTGAATTCAATCTAGGATAAATCGTCGTCGTATTCCTCGCGAATCCTGAGTACCTTCCCTAGAAGAAACACGCAGTCGGCGTCGACACCACGGATCGGTGTCGATCCACACCACCGGATCAAGGAGGACACTGTGGTCCTGGACTACATCATCATTGCCGCGTATCTCGTCGGCATCCTCGGCGTCGGCTACTGGGGCATGAAGCGCTCCAAGTCGAAGAGCGACTACCTCGTCGCAGGCCGCAGGCTCGGCGGCTTCATGTACTCGGGCGCGATGAGCGCCATCGTGCTCGGCGGCGCTTCGACCGTTGGTGGCATCGGCCTCGGCTGGGAGTACGGCATCTCGGGCGCCTGGCTCGTCACCTGCATCGGCCTCGGCATCCTCGTGCTGAGCGCGTTCCTCGCGAAGCGCATCGTGAAGCTCAAGGTCACGACCGTCACCGAGATGCTCGACCTGCGGTACGGCGGCTCGAACGGACTCATCTCGGGCATCGTGATGTTCCTGTACACGCTCATGCTCACCGTGACCTCGACGCTCGCCTACGCGACGATCTTCCACGTACTGTTCGGCATTTCGAACGTGTGGGGCGTCGTCATCGGTGGCTCGATCGTCGCCGTCTACTCGATCATGGGCGGCATGTGGTCGATCACCATGACCGACGTCGTGCAGTTCGTCATTAAGACCGTCGGCATGTTCCTGCTGCTGCTTCCGATCGCCCTCATGACCGCCTCGGACGAGGCCGGCGGCTGGGCCGGTATACGTGAGCGCCTCGGCGACTCGTTCTTCTCGCCGTGGTCGATCGGCGGCATGACCATCGTCACCTACGTCATCGTGTACACCCTCGGCCTGCTCATCGGGCAAGACATCTGGCAGCGCGTCGTCACGGCCCGCACCCCGCGCGTCGCGAAGTGGGGCGGCATTGCCTCGGGCGTGTACTGCCTGCTCTACGCGTTCGCCGGTGCCCTCATCGGTATGGCGGCGCGTGTGCTCTTCCCCGACATGCCGAACCGCGACGACGCGTTCGCGTTCATGGCGCAGGAGATGCTGCCGCCCGGCGTCCGCGGTATCGTTCTCGCCGCGGCACTCTCGGCGATGATGTCGACCGCGAGCGGCGCGCTCATCGCCTCGGCGACGGTGTTCACCTCTGACCTCATGCCGGCCATGCGGCGCGTGCTCGGCATGAAGCCGAAGCAGGCGAAGCTCGAAGACGGCCACGTTGCGGGCGACAGCCTGGTGAGCTACCGGGTCACGATCTTCGTGCTGGCAGGCATCACGATGTTCATCTCGACGCTCGTCACCGACGTTGTCGCGGCGCTCACCATCGCATACGACATCCTGGTCGGCGGCCTGCTCGTCGCGATCGTCGGCGGGTTGTTCTGGAAGCGCGGCACCCGTGCCGGGGCTCTCGCGAGCATGCTCGTCGGCACCGTCACCGTCGTCGTCTCGATGTTCATCTGGGGCATCCTCGCGAACGAGCCGATCTACTTCAGCCTGCTCGCGAGCCTCGTCACCTACGTCGTCGTGAGCCTCTGCACGAAGCCCGTCGCGCCGCAGGTGCTCGACGAGTGGACCCACAGGCTCAGCCTCGATGACCGCACCGCGGTCAACGACGTCGTCTACACCGACATCGAGCGCTAACAGCACCACCCACCTCACCGGTCCCGCGGAGGGCACGCCCGCGGGACCGGCCCATTCCCCCTGAGTGCCTGAACGAAACCAGTTCTTACGGAGGAACCAATGACCACTCAGACACCAGACACCGGCCAGCGCATCGGCGGCGACGTCGTGCTCGAGACGCTGCTCGCGCTCGGCGCGCGCGGCGTCGTCGGGCTCCCCGGCCAGCACGCGCTCGGCCTGTTTGACGCGCTGCGCCGCTCTGACCTCGCCTACCTCAGCGCTCGCGTCGAGAACAACGCCGGGTTCATGGCCGACGGTCTCGCCCGCGTGACCGGCGATGTCGCGCCGCTGCTGCTGTCGACGGGCCCCGGAGCGCTCACCTCGCTCGCCGCGCTGCAGGAGGCCGCGGCCTCCTCGATCCCTGTCCTCGCGATCAGCGCGCAGATCCCCGTCGCAGGGCTCGGCGGCGGCCGCCACGGCTACCTACACGAACTGCCCGACCAGTCGGCCTCGTTCCGCGGCGTCGTGAAGCACGTCGTGACCGTGCGCACGATGGCACAGATCCCGACCGCGATGGCTGAGGCCTGGCGCGTCGCGGCGGCCGCGCCGCAGGGCCCCGTGCTTGTCGAGGTGCCGCAGGACATCCTGCTCGCCTCCGCGCACGACGTCCCCGTACTCACGGGCGCGACCCTCGCGAAGACGCCCGCGCCGCTCGCTCCCGTCGCGGAGACCGTCCAACACGCCGCGGCCGCTCTCGCCGGGGCCGAGCGCCCGGTGATCTTCGCCGGCGGTGGGGTCGTGCGCGCCGGCGCCGAGCGCGAGCTCGCCGCGCTCGCTGAGCGCCTCGATGCGCCAGTCGTCACGACGTTCAGCGGCAAGACCGCAATGCCCTGGGGGCACCCGCTCTCCGCGCAGGGGTGGATCGAGGACATCGCGACGACCGAGTTCCTTGAGAACGCCGACGTGCTCGTCATCGTCGGCAGCGGTGTCGGTGAGCTCTCCAGCAACTACCACACGTTCCGCCCGCACGGTCGCGTGATCCAGATCGAGGCCGATCTCGGGAAGCTCGGCTCAAACCACCCGGGCATCGGGATCCACGCCGACGCGAAAATCGCGCTCGCGGAGCTTGAGGCCGCGGTCACCGCGGCCGGTCGTGCCTCGACGCCCGAGCGCCGCGCGGCGGCGACCGGGAGCATCGAAACGCTCCTCGGCACGGTGCTCGACCGCGTCGAGGGCCAGGGCCGCGAGGCCGAGATCGCGCTCGTCCGCGGGCTGCGGGAGGCGATCGCGGACGACACGAAGGTGTACTGGGACATGACGATCCTCGCCTACTGGGCGTGGTCGGCGTGGGATGCGCGCGGCGCCGAGTTCGCCTCGGCGCAGGGCGCCGGCGGGCTCGGATACGGCTTCCCCGCTGCGCTGGGCGCGGCGTTCGGGCGCAGGATCCTGGGCGAGACGGGATCCGTGCTCGCGGTCTCCGGCGACGGCGGCGCGCTCTACGGCATCGCCGAGCTCGCGGTCGCGGCCCAGCACGACCTGCCGGTCGTGTGGCTCATCGTCGACGACGGCGGCTACGGCGTGCTGCGCGAGTACATGGAGGGCGCGTTCGGCGCGGCCACCGCGACCGAGCTCACCCGCCCGAACTACGTCGCGCTCGCCGAGTCGTTCGGCATCCCCGCCGAGCAGACGACGCTCGCGGACGCCCCCGCGACCGTCGCCCGTGCCCTGGCCGCAGGTGGTCCTCGGGTCGTCGTGCTGCCCGCAGTGCTCGAGCTGTTCGCCCCAACACACCTCGACCGGCTCCCCGGCGCGAACGGAGCGGCAGCATGACCCGGCCGCTTGTCCTTTTCACCGACGAGACTGACCTCGACCCGGCCCCCGGGCGCCAGCTGCTCGAGGTCGCGGGCTGTGAGACCCTCCTCGCTGAGCTCCCGTCGCGCGCGGGTGAGCCGCAGGCGCTTCCCGCGGGCGCTGAGCGGGCAGTCGCGCTTGTGGTCGGCTACGCCAGGATCGACGAGGCCCTGCTCGAGCGGCTGCCGAACGTCGGGTTCATCGCGACGATGAGCGCGGGCTTCGACATGATCGACCGCGCCGCGGCCGAGGCGCGCGGCATCTGGGTCGTGAACCTCACTGACGCCGCGACCGAAGAGGTCGCCGCGCACGCGCTCACGCTCATGCTCGCGCTCGAACGCGACCTGCGCGGCAGCGTCGCGGTCACGGCGGCCGGGGGCTGGACCGACGACGTGACCGCGGTGCCGCGCCGGCTCAGCGGGCTCACGCTTGGCCTGTTCGGGTTCGGGCGTATCGCGCAGCGGTTCGCCGAGGTGGCGGGCCCGAGCTTCGCCCGGGTCATCGCGCACGACCCGTTCGTGACGGCTCCCGTGCACGGCGTCGAACTCGTTGACCGCGACGCGCTCATCGCTCAGTCGGACGTACTGTCGCTGCACCTGCCGCTCACTGCCGACACCCACGGCGCGATCGACGGGGCCGCGTTCGCGGCGATGCGGCCGGGCTCGAGCCTCGTGAACGTGTCCCGCGGCGAGCTCGTCGACCCCGAGGCGCTCACCGCAGCGCTCAACTCGGGGCAGCTGCGAGGCGCCGCGGTCGACGTGCTGCACGGCGAGCCCCCGGCCGTCGACCACCCGCTCAGGAACGATCCGCGCGTGATCGTGACCCCGCACGTCGCGTTTCTTTCAGACGGCTCGCTCGAGCACTACACGCTCGACCCCGCGCGAAACGTGCTCGACTGGCTGCGTACCGGAACCGCTGCGCGGGCGGCGGTGCCCGGCCGCGACACCGAGCCGCTGCTTCCCGCCGGGGAGTAGCCGGCCGGGGCTATCCCCGGTCGCAGGGATAGCCCCGACGCGGGGAAAGCCCCGACGCGGGAATCCCGGCCGCAGGGAGCCCGGCCGCAGGGAGCCCGGAGCCGGGCTACCTGCGGCCGAGGCGCGCCGCGACAAGACCCCAGGCCTGCTTGACCTCCGCGTTCCGCACGAGCAGCAGGCCTCCGGCGTAGACGACGGTCATGAGCGCGGCGACCACGACACAGGTCAGCACCGCCGCACCCACCCCGCTGAGCGCCCAGCTCTCGAGCAAGATCCCGCCGAACGAGGCCAGCGCCCATACGCCGGGCACCATCGCTACGGCAGCGGCGACGGCGCTCTGCCACCAGGCGCGCCCGATGGCCCTACCGCCGACGCCGCCGAGTCGGCGCCGCAGCACGAAGAACGTGACCGCGAGCTGCACCCAAAACAAGAGGTTCGTGGCGAGCGTGATGAAGGCGGTCGCCGCCTCGGACGGCACGGCGAAGCTCGCGGCTATCGCGGCGAGCGAGCACACCGCGATAGCCGCCTGAATGATGAACGGGGAGCGGGTGTCGCTGTACGCGTAGAAGCCGCGGTTCAGCACGAACAGCACGCTGAATGCCACCGCCCCGGTAACGTGGCAGAGCAGCACAGCCATCACCGGGTAGAGCTGCTCGACGCTCGAGTTCGCCATCAAGATCCGGGTAATCGGCCCCGCGAGCACCGCAATCACGGCGGCGATGAGCGTGATCGCGACGACGGTGAGCCGCGAGACAAGCGACAGGTCGGCCCTGATCGCTCCCGTGTCGCCGCGCTCGGCAGCAACGCTCATGCGGGTAAAGCGGGAGGCGACGAGCGACATCACGATGATCGAGTGTGGCAGCACGGTGACGAGCGACGCGAGCTGCCACGCCGCGATGCCCGCCTCGTTGCCCGCTGCGCGGTTCATCGCCTGGTTGAGCGCCAGCGCGACGACCTGCGAGACGAGCACGCCGAGGAACGTCCAGCCGCCGAGCTTCGCAGTGGCCCCGAGGCCCGTGCCGCGGAAGCGGAAGTCGGGGCGGTACGAGACTCCGGCTCTGCGGAGGAATAGGAAGAGGGCCAACGCCTGCATCGCGACCCCAAGCGTCGTCGTGCCCGCGAGGAGGGCCGTGCCCCCGGCGGGCCATTCGGCCGCGATCCGTTGGCCGTCAGAATCGGCGCCGAGTAGCCAGATGAACACCGCGAGGCCAGCGATCGACACGACGTTGTTGAGCACGGGCGTCCACGCGTACGGGCCGAAGTGGCTTCGGGAGTTCAGCACTTCCCCGAGCACTGTGTACAGCGTGAAGAACACGATCTGCGGGAGCAGCCAAAACGCGAAGCCGGTGGCGAGCGCGAGCTGGCCTGGATCGCGCCAGTTCGCTCCGAGCACTCCCATGAGCGCGGGGAGCAGCGCGGCGACCAGGGCGCAGACCGCGAGCGAGCCACAGAGCGCGAGCGTGATCAGCCTGTTGACGTAGTCGGCGCCGCCGTCCTTCCGCAGCCGAGCACGGGTGAGCTGGGGCACAAGCACCGAGGTGAGCACCCCCGTCGCGACGAGCGTGTACACCACATTGGTCACCTGGCTGGCGGTGCTGAACGCGTTTGCGGCGACCCCGGTCGCGCCGATTGCGGCGACGAGCACCATGCTGCGGGCGAGGCCGAGCACCCGCGACAGCAGCGTTCCCGAGGCGATCCAGAGACTCGCGCGCGCGGCGCTTTCGGTTGCCATCGCACCAATATACCGACGCCGGCTGGCGCTTCCCACCACGACGAAAGAGGGGCGCGCACGGGAATCGTGCGCGCCCCTCTTCGGGAAATCCTCGGTCTCGGCCTAGCGGTGCCAGGTGCCGAAGACCTCTTCGCTTCGAGCGATCGCCCGTTCCTCGGCCGCGGTATCGCGGCCCCGCGAGAAGAGGTAGTACGAGACTCCAGAGACCACGAGGCCCACGGCGAACGCGAAGTCTGCACCGTCGAGCGCCTCGGCCACTGGCCCGGTGTAGAACGACAGCGAGAAGAACGGGATCATCGCGACAAAGCCAAGCGCGTACGCCGCGATGCCGCGCCAAGCCCACTTGCCGTACACGCCGCCGCGCGGGTTCACGATGTCGGTGAGGGCGTAGCGGCCCTTACGGACGAGGTAGAAGTCGACAAGGTTGACGGCCGACCACGGCACGAGGAAGTACAGCATGAGGCCGACGAAGCTGTTGAAGCTGTCGACGTAGTTCTCGGGAATCGCGAGTGCGATGGCGAGTGTCACGATGCCGACGATCGTGAGCGCGATCACGCGCATCTTCACGGTGGGCTTCACCGGGGTGAACCCGTCGATCGCGCTCGCGCCGGTGAGCATTGCGCCGTACGCGTTCACGCCCATGATCGAGACGAGCGCGAGCACTGAGACGAGCACCGCAACGGTGCCGAAGCCGGGCACGATCATGTCGCCGACCTCTCGGAGAGTGCCAATCGGATCTGCGCCGGGGATGTAGCTCGCGAGCACCGCGCCGAGCGACATGAGCCAGATCGCGGAGAGCCCGGCGCCTGCGTAGACGGACGAGATGAGCTTCGGCGCCGACGACGTCACTGGCAGGTAGCGCGTGTAGTCAGACACGTACACGGAGTAGCTGATGTTGTACCCGGCGGAGAGCGAGAACTGGATCAGGAACGCGGAGGTGCTCCACCCCGCGGTCGCGACGGCGGCAGCCGGGTCGATGGGTGCCTGCGTGAAGTGGACGATTGCGAACACGGTGATGATCGCGAAGACCGCGACGAGCGCGTAGGTGAGCCACCGCTGGATGAAGTGCAGGAGGTCGTGGCCGACGACCGCAATCACGATCGAGACGGCGATGATGATCGGGTACCAGAACCACGTCGCTTCGGAGTAGACGCCGATGCCCTGGGTGACGAGGATCGTGTCGAACACGAGGAACCCGATGTAGACAAAGACCGTCGCGATGAACGGCACGACGGCGCCGCGGCTACCGAACTGTGCGCGCGACTGAATCATCTGAGCGAGACCCATAGTCGGGCCCTGGTTCGCGTGGAAGGCCATGAAGAACGTGCCGAAGCCCGCGCCGAGCACGACAGCGAGTACCGTCCACCAGACGCTCAGCCCGAGGCTCGGTCCCGTGAACCCGACGACCATCGTCGTGAGCACGAAGTTTCCGGTGAACCAGAACGGCCCCTGGTGCCACACCTTTCCGTGGCGCTCCGCCATGGGCACGACGTCGATCGAGCGGGTCTCGATCACGCCGGTGCGCGGCGATGAAGTGTCTGCAGACATCATTATCCTTAACTATCAGGTTCCCGCGGTCGTTGCGGAAAGTGTGTGATTCCCCTGGGGAGTGGTGACGCCAGGGGCGGTGAAGAGTGGCTACTCGGTGAAGCGTTCGTACAGGTCCGCACGGCGGTCCGCCATCACGTCGCTGTACTCAGCGATCCGCTTCGTGCGGCTTGCCTGAAGGTCGATCTCGGCGATGATCGTGGTCGCCGGGTCCAGTCGATCCGATGCTGTTCCCGCAGCTGCTGCTTCGCCGCTTGCGCCTGGAACGGTCGGGGGCTCCGGCCGCAGGCGATCCGCCGCCTGATCGGTGAGCGCGAGTGGCCAGCCGTCAGCGTCCACGATCACCGAGGCGCCCGACCACTCGACGCCGCGCTCGTTGCCGCCGCGGTCGCACGCGGCGATAGCGACGCGGTTCATCGACGCCTCCGCCTGCACTCGCACGACCTCGCCGGGCCGTTCCCCGGCGGGGCGCTGCACGACGGGCCAGTTCACCGGCGCGCAGATGAGGTCGGCCCCCTGAAGCGCCGCGATCCGCACCCACTCGGGGAATTCGAGGTCGTAGCAGATCATGACGCCGATGCGCCCGACAGGCGTTTCGACGACTGGCGGGAGGTCGTTCCCCGGGGTGAACATCAGCCGCTCCCTGTCCCACAGGTGCGCCTTGCGGTAGATCACGGGCTCGGCGTCGGGCGCGAGCAGGGCCGCGCTGTTGAACGGGGCGCCCGCGGGGTTGGTCTCGGCGAAGCCGGCCACGATGACGATGCCAAGCTCGCTTGCCGCCTCGCTCCACCTAGAGACCGCGCTGCCGGTTGCCGGCTCGCTCGCCGCCGCGGCCTCCGCGGAGTTGGCGAAGGCGTAGCCCGAACTCGCGAGCTCGGGAAGCACGACAACCTTGGCGCCGCGGCTCGCGGCCTCCCTGATCAGTTCGAGCGAGCGATCAACGTTCTCGCTCACTGCCCCGAGTACGGGGGTGAACTGGCTGCATGCCACCAACGCCATGACGGTCCCTTCTCTGGCTGCCGCGACTGCGGACGACTTCGTAGCCTACGTCGGGATGCGTGGAGTTGCGAACGAAAATGCAGCATAGGAAAGTTGTTGGTGACTATTTGTCGAATTCCTTGCCATAAATCTCACTCAATATGTGTTCTGAGCTGGTCTGGATAAGTATTTGCACGACGACGGTTGACTGAAATGGGGTGCTTCGGGCGTGAACGCGATGGGTGATCCTGCCCTGCAGGTGCGCAGGGAAGTACTGCGCGCGCTGCAGGAAGACGGCCGAGCGAGCTACTCGCGCATCGCCGCTGACCTTGGCGTGCCCCGTCGGCTCGTGACGCAGATCGTGCAGCAGGCCGTCGAGTCCAACGAGCTGCGACTCACGGTGTCGATCAGCCCCGACCTGCTGGGCCTCGAGCGTTTCGCTTACCTGCAGGTTGCGGTTGAGGGGCCTGTCGAGCCCGTCAGGCGGGCGCTGATCGACCTGCCAGAGTCGAGCTTCGTCGCCGACGTCGCCGGGGTGTTCCCCATCGATGTTGAGGTGCGGGTTGGCGCCGACCCACACCTGGGGGAGCTGCTCGCTGCCATCCAGCAGATTCCGGGCGTGCGCAGCCTGCGCACGCACCTGTACGAGAGCATCGAGGTCAACCGTTACTCACCCCTGCGCACCGGACACACCGACTTCAAAGTCGACGAGCAGGATCGCGCGGTCATTGCCCACCTCCAGCGAGATGGCCGGGCGAGCTATCGCGAGCTCGGGGAAGCGGCGGGCCTCTCCGCGGGCGGTGCGCGCCTCCGCTTCGAGCGGCTCAAGCGTGCGGGGGTCGTCAAGGTCGTCGCGATGCCCGTCCGTGACCATCAGCGTGAGACGCCCTCCATCGGTATGGGGATCCGGACCAGGCTCGCGACACCGGAAGCGCTCGAACTGCTGCGCGGCCTCGAACCCGAGTTCCTCGCCGTCGCGATCGGCAGCTACAACTTCCTCGCCACGTTCTCTCGGGAGTCGGCGGAGGAGCTGATCGCGGTGACCGACAGACTGCGGGCCGAGCCCGCGATTACCGCGGTTGAGAGCTGGGCGAACCTCCGGGTGCTGAAGGAGCAATACGGCGAGGGCGACAGGCTCACCGTGCGGGGAGCGGGGGCGTCGCCGGCCTAGGGGTGGCAACTCGACCTCATTGTGGACACGCCCGGCGGGCGAGCAAAAACGCGACCACCATTGGGATCGCGCGATGCGGTGCTGCGCCGATTTGTGTGGTGCCGTGTTTCCGCGTAATGTTTTCATCTGTTGGCCAGCACGGAAACGGGCAGGCCGCGAGAATCTCTCACACAACACCCCCACTTGAACCGCAGTTTGGTTTGTAAAGCGGGTAGGGAAAATGGGATTCATCTTCACCGCGAGGTGACATGCTCCAAGAGGGTGTGTCTGGCTGGTTCGGGTGGGTGGCAGAAATGCTTCCGGTCCTGGATTTGCGTGAAAGCGTCGTGGTGGTCTAAGATAGAAAAGTTGCTCTTCGGAAAGCCTCAGGGTGAGTACGGTGGGTGTCTGGATCTTGAGAACTCAATAGTGTGCACTTAAATTGTCAAATGCCAATTTATTATCCCCGGCATCGAGCCTTTTGGTTTGGTGTTGGAGATTCCTTTTTTATGGATAACGAAATCGTCAGATGATGGTTTCTGTCCAGGTTGAACTCGCAGTCTGGTCTACCTTATTCCGGTGGCTGGCTGCTATTCGTTTTTTACGGAGAGTTTGATCCTGGCTCAGGACGAACGCTGGCGGCGTGCTTAACACATGCAAGTCGAACGATGAAGCCCAGCTTGCTGGGTGGAAGAGTGGCGAACGGGTGAGTAACACGTGAGTAACCTGCCCTGAACTCTGGGATAAGCACTGGAAACGGTGTCTAATACTGGATACGACCTATCACCGCATGGTGTGTGGGTGGAAAGATTTATCGGTTCTGGATGGACTCGCGGCCTATCAGCTAGATGGTGAGGTAATGGCTCACCATGGCGACGACGGGTAGCCGGCCTGAGAGGGTGACCGGCCACACTGGGACTGAGACACGGCCCAGACTCCTACGGGAGGCAGCAGTGGGGAATATTGCACAATGGGCGCAAGCCTGATGCAGCAACGCCGCGTGAGGGATGACGGCCTTCGGGTTGTAAACCTCTTTTAGTAGGGAAGAAGCGAAAGTGACGGTACCTGCAGAAAAAGCACCGGCTAACTACGTGCCAGCAGCCGCGGTAATACGTAGGGTGCAAGCGTTGTCCGGAATTATTGGGCGTAAAGAGCTCGTAGGCGGCTTGTCGCGTCTGCTGTGAAAACCCGGGGCTCAACCCCGGGCCTGCAGTGGGTACGGGCAGGCTAGAGTGCGGTAGGGGAGATTGGAATTCCTGGTGTAGCGGTGGAATGCGCAGATATCAGGAGGAACACCGATGGCGAAGGCAGATCTCTGGGCCGCTACTGACGCTGAGGAGCGAAAGCATGGGGAGCGAACAGGATTAGATACCCTGGTAGTCCATGCCGTAAACGTTGGGAACTAGATGTAGGGCCTGTTCCACGGGTTCTGTGTCGTAGCTAACGCATTAAGTTCCCCGCCTGGGGAGTACGGCCGCAAGGCTAAAACTCAAAGGAATTGACGGGGGCCCGCACAAGCGGCGGAGCATGCGGATTAATTCGATGCAACGCGAAGAACCTTACCAAGGCTTGACATATACGAGAACGGGCGAGAGATCGTCAACTCTTTGGACACTCGTATACAGGTGGTGCATGGTTGTCGTCAGCTCGTGTCGTGAGATGTTCGGTTAAGTCCGGCAACGAGCGCAACCCTCGTCCTATGTTGCCAGCACGTTATGGTGGGAACTCATGGGATACTGCCGTGGTCAACACGGAGGAAGGTGGGGATGACGTCAAATCATCATGCCCCTTATGTCTTGGGCTTCACGCATGCTACAATGGCCGATACAAAGGGCTGCGATACCGCGAGGTGGAGCGAATCCCAAAAAGTCGGTCTCAGTTCGGATTGGGGTCTGCAACTCGACCCCATGAAGTCGGAGTCGCTAGTAATCGCAGATCAGCAACGCTGCGGTGAATACGTTCCCGGGCCTTGTACACACCGCCCGTCAAGTCATGAAAGTCGGTAACACCCGAAGCCGGTGGCCTAACCCTTGTGGAGGGAGCCGTCGAAGGTGGGACTGGTGATTAGGACTAAGTCGTAACAAGGTAGCCGTACCGGAAGGTGCGGCTGGATCACCTCCTTTCTAAGGAGCACTCAACCACTGTGTGGTTGCAGAATTGGGGCGTTCATCACCGATCGTGTGATGCGTACCCGCTCATGGGTGGAACATTTGACAAAGTAAGCTGTGATTAGCTCGCCTGTGTGAGTACATCATGTCCGTTTTCTGCGGGGGTGAGAGGAAAGTTTGGGTGGGGTAGTGACTGCTTCTTTGAGTGCATACTGTTGGGTCCTGGAGACCCAGACCGCAAGACGTTGTCTTGTGTGCTTGGTTTCTTCAGCCCTGGTGTCTAGAACGTGTTGTCTAGCTGTCCAGGGATTGACCGTACGTTGAGAACTACACAGTGGACGCGAGCATCTTCGATACACGCACTGATGATCTTTCGGGATTGTGGTGTGTGTCTCATTGGTCACGCATGAGCCTTCGGGTTTGTGTGTGTTTCTAAATAATTTACTTATGTGATTTCAAGTTTCGAAGAGCAAACGGTGGATGCCTTGGCATCTGGAGCCGAAGAAGGACGTAGTAATCTGCGATAAGCCTCGGGGAGCCGATAAACGGGCTGTGATTCGAGGATTTCCGAATGGGGAAACCCCGCCAGCGCGCGTGCGTAGCTGGTGACTCCCGCCTGAATATATAGGGCGGGTAGAGGGAACGTGGGGAAGTGAAACATCTCAGTACCCACAGGAAGAGAAAACAACATGTGATTCCGGTAGTAGTGGCGAGCGAACCCGGAAGAGGCTAAACCGGTGGTGTGTGATACCTGGCAGGGGTTGCATCATCGGGGTTGTGGGACGTTGCTGGAGGCGCTGCTGAGCCTTCGACGTGAATGTTCAGGTTATAGGGGAACCGCTTGGAACGGCGGACCGGAGTGGGTGAGAGTCCCGTACCCGAAATGACCTGGCTGCGTGTGGCGTATCCCAAGTAGCACGGGGCCCGAGAAATCCCGTGTGAATCTGTCAGGACCACCTGATAAGCCTAAATACTCCCAGATGACCGATAGCGGACTAGTACCGTGAGGGAAAGGTGAAAAGTACCCCGGGAGGGGAGTGAAATAGTACCTGAAACCGTTTGCTTACAATCCGTTGGAGCAGCCTTGTTGCTGTGACAGCGTGCCTTTTGAAGAATGAGCCTGCGAGTTAGCGATATGTGGCGAGGTTAACCCGTGTGGGGTAGCCGTAGCGAAAGCGAGTCTGAATAGGGCGGTTCAGTCGCATGTCCTAGACCCGAAGCGAAGTGATCTATCCATGGCCAGGCTGAAGCGCGTGTAAGAGCGCGTGGAGGGCCGAACCCACTTAGGTTGAAAACTGAGGGGATGAGCTGTGGATAGGGGTGAAAGGCCAATCAAACTTCGTGATAGCTGGTTCTCTCCGAAATGCATTTAGGTGCAGCGTTGCGTGTTTCTTGCCGGAGGTAGAGCTACTGGATGGCCGATGGGCCCTACAAGGTTACTGACGTCAGCTAAACTCCGAATGCCGGTAAGTGAGAGCGCAGCAGTGAGACTGTGGGGGATAAGCTTCATAGTCGAGAGGGAAACAACCCAGATCACCATCTAAGGTCCCAAAGCGCGTGCTAAGTGGAAAAGGATGTGGAGTTGCTGTGACAACCAGGAGGTTGGCTTAGAAGCAGCCACCCTTGAAAGAGTGCGTAATAGCTCACTGGTCAAGTGATTCCGCGCCGACAATGTAACGGGGCTCAAGCACGCCACCGAAGTTGTGGCATTCATATAGATAGGTAGGCCTTCGTGGTCCAGCCGTATGGATGGGTAGGAGAGCGTCGTGTGGCGAGTGAAGCGGCGGTGTGAACCAGCCGTGGATGCCACACGAGTGAGAATGCAGGCATGAGTAGCGAAAGACGGGTGAGAAACCCGTCCTCCGGAAGACCAAGGGTTCCAGGGTCAAGCTAATCTTCCCTGGGTAAGTCGGGACCTAAGGCGAGGCCGACAGGCGTAGTCGATGGACAACGGGTTGATATTCCCGTACCGGCTGGTAACCGTTCAAGACCTAACCAGTAGTGCTAAGCAAACCAAAGCTTCATGGATCCTTCGGGTGATGTGGGGTGGCGGCTGCGAACCCGAACTGGGGTGGTGAGCGTGAGGTGTGACGCAGGAAGGTAGGTGATCCCGGGCGATGGTTGTCCCGGGCTAAGCATGTAGCCTGCGGGATAGGCAAATCCGTCCCGCGTGAAGGGTGAGATGCGATGGGGACCCGTATGGGGAAGTCATTGATCCTATGCTGCCGAGAAAAGCATCGACGTGAGGTTGCTAGTTGCCCGTACCCCAAACCGACACAGGTGGTCAGGTAGAGAATACTAAGGAGCTCGAGATAATTATGGTGAAGGAACTCGGCAAAATGCCCCCGTAACTTCGGGAGAAGGGGGGCCATCCACTTATTAGGCTTTACGCCGAAAGGGTGTGGTGGCCGCAGAGACCAGTGGGGAACGACTGTTTACTAAAAACACAGGTCCGTGCTAACACGCAAGTGGACGTATACGGACTGACGCCTGCCCGGTGCTGGAAGGTTAAGAGGAGCGGTTAGCGGTTTTCGGACTGCGAAGCTGTGAATTTAAGCCCCAGTAAACGGCGGTGGTAACTATAACCATCCTAAGGTAGCGAAATTCCTTGTCGGGTAAGTTCCGACCTGCACGAATGGCGTAACGATTCCCCAGCTGTCTCCACCGTAAACTCGGCGAAATTGCAGTACGAGTAAAGATGCTCGTTACGCGCAGAAGGACGGAAAGACCCCGTGACCTTTACTACAGCTTGGTATTGGTGTTCGGTGTGGCTTGTGTAGGATAGGTGGGAGACTGTGAAGCGGGCACGCTAGTGTTCGTGGAGTCATTGTTGAAATACCACTCTGGTCATATTGGATATCTAACGACGAACCCTGATCGGGTTTTCGGACAGTGCCTGGTGGGTAGTTTAACTGGGGCGGTTGCCTCCCAAAAAGTAACGGAGGCGCCCAAAGGTTCCCTCAACCTGGTTGGCAATCAGGTGGCGAGTGTAAGTGCACAAGGGAGCTTGACTGTGAGACTGACAGGTCGAGCAGGGACGAAAGTCGGGACTAGTGATCCGGCAGTGGCTTGTGGAAGCGCTGTCGCTCAACGGATAAAAGGTACCTCGGGGATAACAGGCTGATCTTGCCCAAGAGTCCATATCGACGGCATGGTTTGGCACCTCGATGTCGGCTCGTCGCATCCTGGGGCTGGAGTCGGTCCCAAGGGTTGGGCTGTTCGCCCATTAAAGCGGTACGCGAGCTGGGTTTAGAACGTCGTGAGACAGTTCGGTCCCTATCCTCTGCGCGCGTTGGAAATTTGAGAGGATCTGACCCTAGTACGAGAGGACCGGGTTGGACGAACCTCTGGTGTGCCAGTTGTTCTGCCAAGGGCATGGCTGGTTGGCTACGTTCGGGATGGATAACCGCTGAAAGCATCTAAGCGGGAAGCCGGCCTCAAGATGAGATTTCCGTAGGAGTTTACTCCTGTGAGGCTCCCAGTAGATGACTGGGTTGATAGGCCAGATGTGGAAGCGCGGTAACGTGTGGAGCTGACTGGTACTAATAAGCCGATGACTTGACTTCATCCCATCTGTTGTGGTGGGGCGTAAGTATGTTGTTGTAACGATGTTCGCGTCTACTTTGTGGTTCTTGACGTACGGCCACAACCCCGCGCATCCGTTGTGGTGCCTGGTTAGGGGTTGGGTTTCATGTCAATAGAGTTTCGGTGGTTATAGCGTCAGGGAAACGCCCGGTCACATTCCGAACCCGGAAGCTAAGGCTGACAGCGCCGATGGTACTGCGAGGGGGACCTCGTGGGAGAGTAGGACACCGCCGAACAACCTTTATTGAAAGGGGTTGTTCAGATGAGATTGACCATGTCGGTCACCTCGTCTGAACAGCCCCTTTTTCATTTTGTAGATTTTGCAGTACCGTCTCGTAGAGACAACAACCACATAGGGAGAACCACATGAACGACCGACAGGACCGTCCCGAGAATACCGGGCGCCCGCACCGTTCAAGTGGTGACCGCCCGGCCTACCGCGGCGACCGTGACAACCGTGGTGGCCAGCGTGGCGACCGTGCGCCGTACAGGGGCGACCGTGACGGTGGTGAGCGTCGTCCGTTCCGCGGCGACCGCGATGACCGGGGCCAGCGCGGCGATCGCCCGGCTTATCGTGGTGACCGCGATGGCGGGGACCGTCGTCCGTTCCGTGGTGACCGCAATGGTGGCCAGCGCGGCGACCGCCCTGAGTACCGTGGTGATCGCGACGACCGGGGGCAGCGCGGTGACCGCGCGCCCTACCGCGGCGACCGGGACGGTGGTGAGCGTCGTCCGTTCCGCGGCGACCGCGACAATCGCAGTGGGCAGCGCAGCGACAGAGCTCCGTACAGGGGCGATCGCGACGAGCGTGGGCAGCGCGGCGACCGCCCCGCATACCGGGGCGACCGCGATGGTGGCTCGCGCAGCGACCGTGCACCCTTCCGCAGTGAGCGTGACGACCGCGGTGGACAGCGTAGCGACCGGGCTCCGTACAGGGGTGACCGTGACGGTCGTGGCCAGCGTAGCGACCGTGCGCCTTACCGCGGTGACCGTGACGACCGTGGTGGGCAGCGTAGCGACAGGGCTCCGTACCGTGGCGGCCGAGATGATCGTGGCCAGCGTAGCGACCGTGCACCCTACCGCGGTGACCGTGATGGCGGCGAGCGTCGTCCGTACCGGAGCGACCGCGACGATCGTGGGCAGCGCAATGACCGGGCACCCTACCGCGGCGACCGTGACGACCGTGGTGGGCAGCGTAATGACAGGGCCCCGTATCGTGGCGACCGCGACAACCGTGGTGGGCAGCGCGGCGATCGTGCACCGTACCGTGGTGACCGTGATGGGGGCGACCGCCGTCCCTTCCGCGGTGATCGTGACGACCGGCGTGAGGCCGACTCTCGGGGCCGTGGAGGCACCCGCGGCGGCGGACGCAGTGACCGAGGCGGTCAGGCTCGCGAGTTCACCGAGGAGGAGCGGCTGCAGCACTCGCTTCGCCCGGTACGAAGCGAGCACGATGACCCGATCATTGCTGACCACATCCAGGTTCGCGACCTGCACCCGGCAGCGCGCAACGAGCTGAAGACGCTGCAGCCCGAGGTCCAGGAGCGCGTCGCGTTGCACCTCGCGATGGCGGCTGAGCTGATCGAGGACGACCCTGAGCTTGCGCACCAGCATGCAATCTCGGCGAGCCGCCGTGCGGGCCGGATCCCTGTCACGCGCGAGACCCTCGCGATGACCGCGTACCGCACCGGTGACTTCGCGCTCGCGATCCGTGAGCTTCGGACGTTCCGCCGCCTGAGCGGACGGGACACGCACCTCGCGATCATGGTTGACTCGGAGCGTGGCCTCGGGCGCCCAGAGAAGGCGATTGAGACCGGTCTCGAGGTTGATCCTTCGACGCTCGAGACTGCGGATAGGGTGCACCTTGCGATCGCAATGTCCGGTGCCCGTCTCGACCTCGGTCAGACACAGCAGGCGCTGTTTGAGCTTGAGATTCCTGAGCTTGACCCGAAGAAGGGCTTCTCGTGGAGCCCCGAGCTGTTTGGCGCCTACGCCACGGTTCTTGAAGACCTCGGTCGCGAAGAAGAGGCGCAGAAGTGGTTTGCGTACGCTGACCGCGCGGAGGCCGCTCTCGAGGAGCATTTCGGCGGCATGGATGAGATCGAAGTCATCGAGATTACCGAGTACGAAGATCTGCATGAGGACGAGTCTTCGGAGGATGTCGACGCCGATGCGTCCGACGACGCCGACGCATACCTCGACGCCTACGTTGAGGCCGAGGCAGAGGGCAACGACGAGGCCGAGGTCTCAGCCGCTGGGCAGGACGACAAGGAGTAAGCACGATGGCGCTGTTCGGTAAGCGTGAGAAGTTCGACCCCGCCCCAATTGAGGGTCGGGAGGTGCTGCTCACCGACCTCGACGGTGTGATCTACCGTGGACACGGGGCGATCGCCGGCGCCGTTGAGTCGTTGAACCTCGCGACAGAACGCTCGCGGGTCGGGTACGTTACGAACAACGCAGCCCGGACTGACGCCGCGGTCGCCGCCCACCTGACTGAACTCGGTCTCCGGGCGACCGCTGCCGATGTGATCACGTCGCCGCAGGCTGCCGTCGCGTTACTTCGCGAGGTTGTCCCGCCGGGGTCTCGGGTGCTCGTCGTCGGCGGCGAAGGCCTCACGCACGAGCTCGAGAAAGCCGGCTTCGAGTGGACTCGAAGCGCCGAAGACGACCCGGTCGCTGTCGTTCAGGGCTTCGCAAAGGACGTGGGGTGGGAGCACCTCGCTGAGGCCGCGTACGCGCTGCAGGAGGAGCCCGGGCGCGCCCCGCTGCCCTGGATCGCGACGAACACCGACTGGACTATTCCGCGCTCACGCGGCATTGCCCCTGGCAACGGGACGCTCGTCTCGGCGGTTCACACCGCGGTGCAGCGCCTCCCAGATTTCGCGGGTAAGCCCGAGACGCCCATCTACGAGGCTGCCTTCGAACGTTTCGGATCCCGCAACGCGCTCATGCTCGGCGACCGGCTCGACACCGACATCAAGGGCGCGGTCGCGGCCGGGATCCCGTCGTTGTTCGTGCTGACGGGTGTGGACCGGCCGAAGCAGCTCATTGCAGCCTCAGCCGACATGCGGCCCGACTACACGGTCGCTTCGCTCGCGGAGCTGCACGAGCCCTACCAGCGCGCCGAGACACTCAAGGATGGGACCGTGCGAGTCGGCTCTGCGAAGGTCCGCATGGACGGGCATATCGTAAAGGTGCTGTCAGAGGGAGATACCCCGATGGAGCTGCTGCGCGCTGGCTGCGGCGCGATCTGGGCCTCGGGCCTTGCGATCTACGGCCTGAAGGTTCCCGAGATCCTTGTCGAGGATCACTGGCGCTAGCCCACAGGGTGTGCTCCGGCTGCCTGGATAAGGTGGAAGTGCAGTTACTTGCCAGGAGGTTGAGCATATGCGTCACGTAGTATCCGCCACCGTCGCCACCGCACTGGGTGCGGCCCTGCTGCTATCGGGGTGCGCGCCAGAGGTCACCGCGATCTCGCCGGAGGCTTCCGCGCCGCCGTCAACGACGGCGCCTGAAACCGAGACCGAGCAGGTACCCGGTGATGCGGCGCAGGGCGCGACCGCGCACGACGCCGACCTGACCTCGACCACGTTCGCGACGAGCTGGCGTGATGCGCTCGCGACAGGATCCAAGTCGTTTGAGGGAGAACCCGTTTCAGTGTCGTTCGAGTGGGAGCGCACGGCCTGGGCGTACACAGTGAAGCTGCTATCCGCCGACGAGGTCTACCTCGCCACCATCAACGCCGACACTGGCGCCGTGATCGGGGAGTGGACGAAGCAGCGCGGGGGCGGCGGTCGCGCGGGAGTGCCGACCGACGTGTTTCCCGCCGACGGCGTGATTGAGCCGAGCGCGGCCATTAAGGCCGCCCTCGACGCGGCTCCCGGTACCTTCGAGGAGTGGGAGCTCGAGACCGACAACGGCGTTCTCGTCTACGAGGTGCAGATCGACCAGGGCAACGACGATGTGGACGTTCGCATCGACGCCCGCTCCGGCGCGGTGCTCGAGATCGACCACTAGCACTCGGCGTCCACCGGTTCGGTGGCGCCGAGCCGAGACCCGGTGCCACCGAGCCACGGCCCGGTGCTGCCGAGCCACGGCCCGGTGCTGCCGAGCCACGAGAACACGTCATTTTCTCGAGTGCACATCACTTTCGCGCGGAAAATGATGTGCACTCGCAAAATTGGGGTGCGCGGCGGCGGGGCTGCTCGGCGGCAGCGCGAGGGCGCGGGGCGGCCCCGAGACCGGGCAGGGCGAGCCGCGCGCCTAGCCCCCGAACACGATGGTCGAGTAGATGAGCCACAGGTTCAGCGCGACGATCGCGAGCACGACCCCGAGCGCCACGTAGCGCAGCGCGCGCCCGTTCTTGAACTCTCCCATGAGAGCCTCGCTGCCCGTCAGCGTGATGAGCGGAACGAGCGCGAACGGGATGCCGAACGACAGCACGACCTGGCTCACGACGAGCGCCCACGTTGGGTCGATGCCGAACCCGAGCAGCAGTAGGGCGGGCAGGATCGTTATGACACGGCGAGCGATCAGCGGCACCCGCACGTGCAGCAGGCCCGCCATAATCTCTGAGCCCGCGTACGCGCCGACCGATGTCGACGCCAGCCCCGAGACGAGCAGCCCAATCGCGAAGAGCAGCCCGACTGCCGGCCCGACGTGCTCGGTGATCGCAGCAGCCGCGCCCTCGATCGTGTCGGTGCCGTCAATCCCGGGGAGGGACGCCGCGGCGAGCAGCAGCATCGCGATGTTCACGCCGCCCGCGACGACGAGGGCGAGGACGACGTCGACCTTGGTTGCGCGCAGCAGATGCCGGATCCGCGGAGCCCGCCCGCCCTCAACCTCCTCCGGCGTGTGGCCGTGGCGATCACGCGCGAGTGAGGAGTGCAGGTAGATCGCGTGTGGCATCACCGTCGCGCCGAGCATGCTCGCGGCGAGCAGCACCGACTGGGTGTCGACGAAGCGGGGGACGAAGCCGGCGAACATCGCGCCAACGTCGAGGTTGCTCACGAACAGCCCGCCGACGAAGCCGACGGTGATGATGAATAGCATCCCCATGATGACGGCTTCGAAGCGGCGCTGGTTTCTGCCCTGGAGCAGCAAGATCAGGAGCGACACGACCCCAACGATCACGCCGCCCGGAAGCAGCGGGATACCGAAGAGGATGTACAGCGCGATCGCGCCGCCGATCACCTCGGCAAGGTCGGTGGCGGCCGCGACGAGCTCGGCCTGGGCCCAGTAGAGCCTGCGGGCCGCCGGGCGGAGGCGCTCGCCGAGCAGCTGGGGGAGACTCTTACCGGTGACGAGCCCGAGCTTCGCCGACAGGTACTGCACGATCACGGCCATGACGTTGGCCGCGACGAGCACCCACAGCAGGGTGTACCCGTACTTGGCGCCCGCCGAGAGGTTCGCGGCGACGTTTCCCGGGTCGACGTAGGCGATTGCCGCGACGAACGCCGGCCCCAGTAGGCCTACCAGTTTCCGCTCTGGGCGGCGTTTGGTGGGCGAGGGGGGCATGCTTCCCATGGTAGTACGCCATTACGGATACTCAAGTTCGATTAGACGAACTTCACTCAAGGAGCTACAGGTCTGAGGCGCCGGATAGGCTTGTGGCATGGAGCACGAGTCACGCGAGCAACCGGCGGCGCCAGCCGAGCAGGCAGGCACGTCGACCGTGGCCCACGCTGAGAGCGACGGGCTGCTCGACCGGCTGGCGCTCATCGAGTCGCAGCCGCTCGACCGGCGGGCCCAGGGGTTTGAGCAGCTCCACGACGAGCTGCTGCAAGAGCTGCAGCGCAGCGACAATGAGAGCGCGTAGCGCGGTGGATACAGAGGGCCTCTGGAATGGTGCGCCGCAGCGGCTCGACCGCGTCGCCGTCGAGCTTGGCCTTGTCCGCTCGCGCAGCCGTGCCGCCGAGCTGATCGGTGCCGGCGGCATTGCGATTGACGGCGTGCCCGCGACAAAGCCCGGCGCGAAGGTGACAGCCGGGGCACGTGTCTCGGTAACCGGCGACGACCACTACGTGAGCCGTGGAGCGCACAAGCTCGTCGCGGCCCTTGACGAGTTCGCGCTCGACGCGACCGGTCGCCTCGCGCTCGACCTCGGCGCTTCGACGGGTGGGTTTACCCAGGTGCTCTTGGAGCGCGGGGCCAACACCGTGCTCGCCGTTGACGTTGGGCACGACCAGCTCGCACCCGAGCTGCGCGGCGACGACCGCGTACGCGTCGTCGAGGGCTGCAACGCCCGCGAGCTCGACGCTGACATGCTCGCAGAGCTGACGGGCGTGGCCGATCGGCCCTCACTCGTCGTCGCAGACCTGTCGTTCATCTCGCTCACGCTGATCCTGCCCGCGATTACGCGCTGCACCGACGACGGGGCCGACCTGGCCCTGCTCATCAAACCGCAGTTCGAGGTGGGCCGGGTGCGCGACGGCGTCGTCACCGATCCGGGGCTGTGGCGCGACGCGATCGCGAAGGTGCTTGCCGCCGCCACCAGCAACCGGCTCGCGGTGCGGGGCCTCGCGCCGTCGCCCATTGCCGGCGGCGAAGGAAACCGAGAATTCCTTGTGCATCTCGTGCGCGGCGAACCCTCCGATCCGAGAGAATGGGATGAGCGCATCCGCGAGGTGTGCGAGCCCGGGTACACGCGTGAAGAAGGGACAGAAGAGTGACAGTTTCTGCGCACGACCGATGCATGCTCATCGTCTCGCACACCTATCGTCCCGAGGCGATCGAGGCGACGGCGGCGGTCGTTGATGCGCTCATCGCTGCGGCGGTCGTACCGGTCATGAGCGCTGGGGACCGCGCGGATTTTGCGCCCCACGTCGATGTCGGGCGCACCGCAGTGCTCGGCGACGAGGTGCCGCTCGCCCAGCTCGAGGCCGCATTCGTGCTCGGGGGCGACGGCACGATCCTGCGCGCCGCCGAGATGCTGCACGGCTCCGCCTGCCCGATTGCGGGCGTGAACCTTGGCCACGTCGGCTTCCTGGCCGAGATGGAGAGCTTCGACCTCGGCTTCACGGTCGAGCAGGTGCTCGCCGGGAATTACACGGTCGACGAGCGCCTCACCCTCGATGTGCGCGCCGAGCTCAACGGCGAGGTGCTCGCCGAGACGTGGGCGCTGAACGAGGCGACCGTTGAGAAGCGTAGGCGCATGCTTGAGGTTTCGGTCGGCATCGATGACCACCCGGTCTCGGTCTTCGCCTGCGACGGCGTCGTGCTCGCGACACCGACGGGGTCGACGGCCTACGCGTTCTCCGCGGGCGGCCCGATCGTGTGGCCGTCGGTGCAGGCGCTGCTCATGGTGCCGATCGCGGCTCACGCGCTGTTCAACAAGCCGCTCGTCGCGGGCCCCGATTCCGAGCTCACCGTGCGGATTCTGCCCGAGAACGTCGGCCCCGGCGTCATGTGGTGCGACGGCAGGCGGCGCACAGAGCTGCCCGCTGGTTCGGTCGTGACCGTGAGGCGGTCGGCTGAGACGGTGCGCATCGCGCGGCTGAACGAGGCACCGTTCTCGGAGCGCCTGGTGCGGAAGTTCGACCTGCCGGTCACGGGCTGGCGCGGCGATCGCAACGGCAACGGCCGGCGAGCGGTGAGCGCCGCCGACAGCGAGGGCGGTGGCGCATGATCGAGGAACTCCGGATCAAGGACCTCGGCGTCATCGCCGACGCGACCCTGCCGCTCGGGCCCGGCTTTACCGCGATCACCGGTGAGACCGGCGCCGGCAAAACGATGGTCGTGAGCGCGCTCGGCCTGCTCATGGGCGAGCGCTCGGACGCGGGCGCGGTGCGCCTCGGCGCGAGCCAGGCACGCGTGAGCGGCATCGTGCACACCTCCGACGCCGCTGTTGTTGACATCGTCGATGAGCTCGGCGGCGAGGTCGAAGAGGGCGAACTCATCATGAGCCGCACGGTTTCTGCGGAGGGGCGCAGCCGCGCGGCGGTCGGCGGCGCGAGCGCGCCCGTCGGCGCGCTGGGGAGGCTATCGGAGCGCCTGTTCGCGGTGCACGGGCAGTCGGAACAGCTGCGGCTGAAGTCGCAGGCCGCGCAGCGCGACACCCTCGACCGCTTCGGCGGCTCGAAGGTCGCCTCGAAACTGCGCGCCTACCGTGACGCTCACGCGGAGCGGGCCGCATCCGAGGAGCGGCTGCGCACCCTCACCGAGACCCAGGAGTCGCGCGCGGCCGAGGTCGCAAAGCTGCGCGCCGAGCTCGAAGAGATCAACGCCGTCGAACCCGTCGCGGGGGAGGAGACCGAGCTCGCGCAGCGCATCGAGCTACTCGGCAACGTCGAGGGGCTGCGGGCTGCGGCCGTCGGCGCCGGTGAGGCGCTCGCGAGCGAGTCTGACGACCCCATGCAGCGCGACGCCGGCGGTCTCGTCGACCTCGCGGTGCAGGATCTCGAGCGGGTCGCCGAGCTGGATCCGCGCATCGCGGCCGTCGCCGAGCAGCTGCGCTCGGTGAGCTTTCAGATCGCCGATGCCGCGAAGGAGCTCGCGGCGTACGCGAGCGACCTTGACGAGGAGGGCCCGGGCGAGCTCGCCCGGGCGAGCGACAGGCTCGCGCAGCTCACCGCGCTGTTCCGCTTCTACGGGGCGACAAGTGAAGAGGTGCTCTCGCACGCGGAGGCCGCGTCGCGGAAGCTTCTCGAGCTCGACGATGACGACGAGGCCCTCGGCGGGCTCGCAGACAGGGTCGCCGAGTTGACCGCCCGCGAGCGAGGGCTCGCAGCCGATCTCACCGCGCTGCGCGTCGATGCGGCCGAGCGCCTCGGCAAGGCCGTGAGCACCGAGCTGCGTGAGCTCGCGCTGCCTGACGCCCGGTTCGTTGCCGCGGTGACGCCGCTTGACACGCTCAGCTCGTCGGGCGCCGACGAGATCCAGTTCCTCCTCGCGCCGCACCCCGGTTCGACGCCGCGCCAGATCGCGAAGACTGCGTCGGGCGGCGAGCTGTCGCGCGTGATGCTCGCGCTCGAGGTCGTGCTCGCTGGCGCCGACCCCGTGCCGACGTTCGTGTTCGACGAGGTCGACGCAGGCGTTGGTGGCGCGGCCGCGATCGAGATCGGCCGAAGGCTCAAGCAGCTGTCGAAGACCTCGCAGGTCATCGTCGTCACTCACCTCGCGCAGGTCGCCGCGTTCGCGACGAACCACCTCCGCGTGGTGAAAGACTCGAGCGGCGGGTTCACGCAGTCGAGCTGCCAGCGGCTTGAGGGCGACGACCGCCTCGCCGAGATGGCCCGGCTTCTCTCGGGTCTCGACACCTCGGAGAGCGCGCTCGACCACGCCGCCGAGCTGCTGCAGCTCGGCGCGTAGCTGATCGTTTTTTCAGCCGGTTCTCGCTAGCGGACCCCGCCCGCTGCTACGCTCGCTGCATGGCGATATTCAGATCCATAGGCTTTGGAAAGAAGACTAAGGTGACGGAGGCGCCCGCGCCCGAACCGCCCGCGGCAGAGCCGAAGCTCGTGCTTCACGCAGACACGACGCAGATGGACGCCGAGGTGCGCGAGATGTACCGCGACGCCCGCGAAGCTGCGCAGGATGCAGAAGACGAGGCGCGCGTCAGCCCGAAGCGCGAGTTCACGATCGGGCGGCCGTTCGCGCTCGGCTTCACGGTCGCGCTTGGCGTGCTCGTCGCGCTCGTCGTCGGCGACATGGTCGGGCAGCTCTCCACGATCCTGATGTATGTGGTCGCCGCGCTCTTCATCGCGCTCGGGCTCGACCCGGTCGTGCGCTGGCTCGAGCGGCACGGGGTGCGGAGGCCGCTCGGCATCGGCATCGTGTTCGTCGGCTTCATTCTCATCATCGGCGGCATCCTCGCGATCGTCATCCCGATGATCGGCAACCAGGTCGCGCAGCTCGTGCAGAGCGCCCCCGAGATAGTCCGAAACCTTACGAGCGAGCAGTGGTACAAGGACGTGAACGAGCGCTTCGGCGAGTTCATCGACTTCAACGCGATCTTGAAGATGGGGCAGGACTTCATCGGGAAGCCCTCCAACTGGGCGTCGGTCGCCGGCGGCGTGTGGCAGGCGGGCCTCGGTATCGCGAACGGCCTCACCGCAGGCCTGATCGTGCTCATCCTGTCGCTCTACTTCCTCTCCTCGCTGCGCACGATCAAGCGCGGCTTCTACTCCGTGGTGCCGCGCTCGGGTCGCGCGAAGGTCATCGACATCACCGAGCAGGTGACGAAGTCGGTTGGTGGGTACGTGAACGGCATGGTCGTGCTCGCGCTCGTGAACGCGACGCTCGGCTTCATCATGATGACGATCGTCGGGGTGCCGTTCGCGGGCCTCGTCGCGGTCGGCGTCTTCCTGCTCGCGCTCATCCCGCTCATCGGCTCCGTCCTCGCGACGGTGCTCGTCACGGCGATCGCGCTGTTCAACTCGCCGATCACGGCGCTCGTCGCCGCGATCTACTACCTCATCTACATGCAGCTCGAGTCGTACCTGCTGACGCCGCGCATCATGAACCGCGTGGTGTCGGTGCCCGGCTCGCTCGTCGTCATCGGCGCGCTCGCCGGCGGTACGCTGCTCGGGCTGCTCGGTGCGCTCATCGCGATTCCCGTCACGGCGGCGGTGCTGATGATCATCAAGCAGGTGTGGGTGCCGCGCCAGAATGCGCGCTAGCCGCACGCTCTCGGGCCGCACTCAGGCAACCAGCAGACCGCTGTTCACCAGACCGAAGAAGTGATAGGATTGAAGCCCGTGGGCACAAACGCGGAACAGAGCAAAACAACCAAGCACATCTTCGTGACCGGTGGGGTTGTTTCCTCACTCGGCAAGGGCCTGACCGCCGCGAGTCTCGGTAATCTTCTTACCGCGCGCGGCCTGCATGTTGTCATGCAGAAGCTGGATCCCTACCTGAACGTCGACCCGGGAACGATGAACCCGTTCGAGCACGGCGAGGTCTTCGTGACCGACGACGGCGCTGAGACTGACCTCGACATCGGGCACTACGAGCGCTTCCTCGGCATCAATCTGTCTCAGGCGGCGAACGTGACGACCGGGCAGATCTACTCTGAGGTCATCCAGAAGGAGCGCCGCGGCGATTACCTCGGCGCGACCGTGCAGGTGATCCCGCACATCACGAACGAGATTAAGCGCCGGATGCGCCTGCAGGCTGAGCAGGACCCGCAGCCCGACGTCATCATCACCGAGATCGGTGGCACGGTCGGCGACATCGAGTCGCAGCCGTTCCTCGAGTCGGCGCGCCAGGTGCGCCACGAGCTCGGCCGCAAGAACGTCATCTTCGTGCACGTCTCGCTCGTGCCGTTCATGGGCGCCTCGGGCGAGCAGAAGACGAAGCCGACCCAGCACTCGGTCGCGCAGCTGCGCTCGATCGGTATCCAGCCCGACGCGCTCGTGCTCCGCTCCGACCGCCCGGTCACCGGCGACAACCTCCGCAAGATCGCGCTCATGTGCGATGTTGAGGAGAGCGCCGTCGTGAACGCGATCGACGTGAAGAGCATCTACGACCTCCCGCAGCTGCTGAACTCGCAGGGCCTCGACCAGACCATCGTCGATCACCTGCAGCTCACCGACCGCGTCACCGACGTTGACTGGACCGGCTGGCGCCCCGTGCTCGACGCGGTGCACAACCCGAAGGGTGAGGTCACGATCGGCCTCGTCGGCAAGTACATCGACCTCCCCGACGCGTATCTCTCGGTCACCGAGGCGCTCCGCGCAGGCGGCTTCGCGCACTCGACGAAGGTGAACATCGAGTGGATCCCGTCGGACTCATGCGAGACCCCCGAGGGCGCACGCGAGCACCTGTCGCACCTGCACGCCATCTGCGTTCCGGGTGGCTTCGGCATCCGCGGCATCGAGGGCAAGCTCGGCGCGCTCCGCTTTGCGCGTGAGAACGGTATCCCGACGCTCGGCATCTGCCTCGGCCTGCAGTGCATGGTCATCGAGTACGCGCGCAACGTCGCCGGGCTCGAGGGCGCGTCCTCGACCGAGTTCGACCCCGAGACCCCCGTCCCGGTCATCGCGACGATGGCGGAGCAGGTCGAGATCTTGGGCGGCGGCGATCTGGGCGGCACCATGCGCCTCGGCCTGTACGAGGCGAAGCTCGCTGAGGGCTCCCTCGCCGCGGAGGTCTACGGAGCCGACACCGCAAGCGAGCGCCACCGCCACCGCTACGAGGTGAACAACGAGTACCGCGACCAGATCGCGGCGGCGGGCCTCTCGTTCTCGGGTCTGAGCCCGGACGGCGGCCTCGTCGAGTATGTCGAGCTGCCCCGCAGCGTGCACCCGTACTACATCGCCACCCAGGCGCACCCCGAGCTGCGTTCGCGCCCCGGCAAGCCGCACCCGCTGTTCGCGGGCCTCGCGGGCGCCGCGATCGAGCGTCGCGAGGCGGCGAGCCTGTTCGAGGTCGAAGAGACCTCGGCGGAGTAACCCAACGTGCTGAACGCGGCCGGCCACGAGCCCCCGATCGCCGACGAGCCCGCACCCGACGTGCGCGTGCTCGAGAGCACGGAGCTCGTGGCCGGTCACGTCTGGGACATCAGGCGCGACCGCCTCGACTTCGCCGGCACCGTGCTTGAGCGCGACTACATGGACCATCCGGGCGCCGTCGCCGTGCTCGCGCTCGACGACGAAGATCGCGCGCTCATGTTCAGGCAGTACCGCCACCCGATCGCGCACCGCGACTGGGAGATTCCCGCGGGCCTCATGGACGTCGCAGGCGAGAGCGGCCTCGTCGGGGCCAAGCGAGAACTCGCCGAAGAGGCAGACCTGCAGGCGACCGAGTGGTCGCTGCTGCTCGAAATGTTCCTCAGCCCCGGCGGCTCGAGCGAAGCGATTCGCGTCTTCCTCGCCCGCGGCCTGAGTGAGGCCGTGCACGAGTTCGTGCGTGAGGGCGAGGAGGCCGAGCTCGAGCCCGTGTGGGTGCCGCTCGAAGACGCCGTCACCGCGGCGCTCGACGGGCGCATCGGAAACGCCCTGACCGTCGGTGCGGTGCTCGCGGCAGCTGCATCGAAGGCGGCGGGGTGGGCGACCCTCCGCGATCCTGATCTGCCGTGGACCGCGCGCGCCCTCGTGCGCGGCGAACGATCGAAGTAGGCGCATGGAGCCGGGGCAAGCGATCGCGAAGTACCTCAGGCACCTGAGCATTGAGCGCGGTCTGAGCGACAACAGCATGGCCGCGTACCGGCGCGACTTCG
The DNA here is from genome assembly GCF_006716085.1 of Leucobacter komagatae. NCBI lineage: Bacteria > Bacillati > Actinomycetota > Actinomycetes > Micrococcales > Microbacteriaceae > Leucobacter > Leucobacter komagatae. The sequence continues at coordinate 3,005,621 of NZ_VFON01000001.1, forward strand.
CGAAGTACGCCGACTGGCTTGGCGAGCGCGGCATCGATGACCTCGCCGCCGTCGCGCCCGACACGATCTCGGCGTACGTCGCCGCGCTCGCGGAGGAGAAGCGCGCCCCGCGGGCACAGGAGCCCGGCGGCGAGGCGGGAAAGCAGGATCCGGTGCCCGCGTACTCCGCAGCCTCGATCACGCGCATGGTCTCGACCGTGCGCGGGCTCCACAGATTTCTGTACGACGAGGGCGCGCTCGCGGAGAACGCGGGCCGCGGTGTGCGCACACCGAAGAAAGGCCAGCGGCTCCCGAAAGCCCTCGCCGTCGAAGAGGTCGAGGCGCTGCTCGGAGCGGTGAGCGGCGACGACCCGGTGGCCCTTCGCGACCGCGCGCTCCTCGAACTGCTCTACGCGACCGGCGCGCGCGTGAGCGAGGTCGCCGCGATCGACCTCGACGACCTTTACGCGGGGGCGGGGGCGGGGCGCGAGGGCGCCGACGTGTGGGGCGACCCCGAGGGGACGCTCAGCGAGGGCGGCCTGCTGCGGGTTACCGGCAAGGGGTCAAAGACCCGGATCGTGCCGTACGGCAGCTATGCCGGTCGCGCGCTCGCCGCTTACCTCGTGCGCGCCCGCCCGCAGTTCGCAGCTCGCGGCACCGGCACGCCCGCGCTGTTCCTCGGGCCCCGCGGCGCGCGGCTCTCACGCCAGAGCGCCTGGCTCGTGATCCGGGCCGCCGCGGAGGCCGCCGAGCTTACGCAGGAGGTATCGCCGCACACGCTTCGGCACTCGTTCGCGACACACCTGCTCGCCGGGGGCGCCGACGTGCGCGCGGTGCAGGAGCTCCTCGGGCACGCCTCGGTGACGACGACGCAGATCTACACGCAGGTCACCGCAGACACGCTGCGTGAGCACTACGTCAACGCGCACCCGCGGGCGAAGTAGGGGCCCTTGAGCTGCCGTTCGGCGGCGAGGCCGGAAGACGCGACCTGAGTCGGCGCTAGCGGGCGCTGACACGGTGGTTTTTCGGGTCGTGAGCAGGCATTGCATTCGTAGATCTGGTCATTTTGGCAGAGAGAGCATGCAGCGTTCCAACAAAACGTATGTTCCGTATGTATGATGAGAGCAACTGTGCGTGTTTCAGTTCGCAATCAGGCGTGGCCCTTCGTGTGCACGGTTGGTTAGCCGTTCTGAACGTCCCGCAGCTTCCGTGACCGCTACTGCAAGGGACCGACTATGAGCGAAAGCTGGCTGATGAAGATTGGGCCCGAGCGGTTGAAGTTCAGCATCGCCGGAGCGAAGGAGCACGTCAACTGGCTCAACAGCGCTGCTCGAGACGTCGAATCTGCTCGTTCCGACTTCGTCTTGCAGGCGGGCTCGGCGCTTGTTGACTTCAGTGGCTTCTTCGCAGACGTCTTTCGCGATCACGTGGGCTGGGCAGACGTCGACGGGCAGAACCTCGTGGCGTGTCTGCAGTCGATGAGTTCACAAATCTCTGCGCTCATCACCTCGGCTGAGGAGGAGAATGCGCGGCGTGACGGAGTTCGGGCTGCGCGCGAGGAGAAGTTCGCTGAGCTCGAACTGGAGTACAAGACCCAGGGCACTACCGGCGTCGGGCCGATCTTGGTCGCAGCGCCCACGGTTGCCGAGGTCGAAGCGCTGATCCCGTTTCTGCCCGGTTCCCCTCCCTCCTCGCGGACGAGCGATGTCTCCCTCAGAAGCCGAGAGACGCCCTCGGGAGGGTCGGCCAAGGCCGGTGGAAGAACGTCTGCCAGGCCGGGAAACCTGAAGAAGTTCGCTGACGCGTCTAGCCCGTGGAGATGGAACCCCATAGTTCCCTTGTCCCTGGCGAATCCCGCCGGCTCGGACTGGGGGCACGTGAGTGACGGCGGTGCGATCGCTGCGATCTCGAAGTGGTATGCGGCGAACGCGAAGGAACGTGAGTGGATCGGGAAGCTTGCGACCGAGTTCTCGAAAGCAGGGGGCAGCGGCGGGCTCCGAACGCTTTCGGACGGGGCGATAGCGGACGCACTGACGGCTGCGGGGATGTACCCCGGACGGGAAGACGGCCTGGAACTCGAACTTCCCCAGACCTTCGGAACAATGCCAAGTACCGGGTACGCGGCCGACCCCGTAAACACTGCCACCGGCAACTTTATCGAGCCCGAGTCTGATTGCGAGGGTACGGGGGCTGCTGCGTCGCTTTCGCTGACAAGGATGTACAACTCCCAAGACGAAGGAGTCGGTGTGTTCGGGCCGGGGTGGTCTTCGACACTGGACATGCGCCTCGAGTTCACCGACGAGCGAGCCGAGTTCGTGATGGCTGACGGGCGCCGTGTGCTGTACCCTCGCGAGGGCGCAGGCTGGGGTCGTGCGGTCCGCGGCAACTACTGGCTCGCCGAGGAAGAACCGCGGCTTGCTGGTCTATCGGGCGTTGGCGCCACGACTCACTCCTGGGCGGGCTCGCGACCGCTCGTCGTGAGGGACAACGCCGGCACCTGGTGGGCCTTCTCTCAGTCCGGTGAGTGGCTCGGGTGCGGTTCGGGGCCGGGCACCGTTGTTCGTGCCATCCGCGACCGAGCCGGTCGTGTCACCGAGTTGCGGCACGAGCGTGGGCGCAGGGTTGTCGTCGAGTACGGTGATGGGCGCCCGGTGCGGGTTACCCGCCCGGACGGAAGTAGCGTCAAGTATCGCTTTGACGAGCAGGGCCGGCTCTGTGAAACCGAGACGCCACTGGGCGTGCGCTCCTACCGCTGGAATGCTGACGGGTTGATCGACCGGGTGACGGGCGAGTCCGGGGTCATCGAGTGCGAGAACACCTACGACGCAGACAGGCGGGTACTCACACAGCACACTGAATTTGGGCGGGATATTCAGTTTGCCTACCTGACAGGCAGGGTGACTGTCGTGTCAGACGCCGACGGAGAGCAGTCGAACTCTTGGGTTGCAGACAGGTGGGGGAAGCTCGTCGGCGTGACAGATACCGACGGGGCCAAACAGTCGATGAGTTACGACCCCCACGGCAACCTGGTCTCGGTGCGAGAGCGTGACGGTGAGACGACCGTGCACGTGGTCGATCACCGGGGCCGGCGAGTGCGCACCGTCACTCCAGAGGGGGCTGACACGCGTTACGAGTGGGATGATCAGGATCGCCTCACTCTGGTCTCGTCCGTGGCCTTTGCTGGCGGCAATCAGGCGGGGCAGCAGCCCGACAGGGCGCCCGCTGTGAAGCGCTTCGAGTATGCTTCGGTCGAGGACCGGGCACCCAGCGTGGTCATCGACCCTTTGGGGGCCACCACTCGCTTGACCTGGAAGCGTGGGCTGCTCACGCGAGTCGTCGACCCTGTCGGAGTGTCTGTCAGCTTTAAGTACGACGCATACGGCGATCTGACCTCAGTCGTTGACGGGCTCGCGAACGGGCCTATAGGACAAAAAGTGTGTAAACCGTTGGGCGTGTCAGGTCCGCCCTCCCCATCCTTTGCGTAGCCAGAGGCCTTCGCTGGCGTCAAGGCCGGTGCCGTAGAGCTCGGGGCTCGGGTCTGGTTCCGTGAACCGGGGGCGTGGGTTCACTGGCGGGTTGATCACTTCGTGCGTGATGAACGAGTGCGCGGTCTGGAGCAGTCCTGCTTGTTTTAGAGCGAACCATTCCGCGACGCGTTTCTGATGGACGGTGGGCATTCCGCGATGGAATCGGAGGAGTGTTTTCAGGACCGAGTTGAAGGCTCCCTCGAGGCCGCTCGTGGTTCTGGGGATATCGATCTGAACGAAAGTGAACAGGTGTCCGCGGCGTTGGATCTCGGTGAGGAGCCGGTACGCCTTCCGAAGCCGGTCGTGGGTGTACCACCACTGTTTCCCGGTGGGTGAGTCCCATGACCCGTCCTTGAGTCTGCGCCTCGCGTACGAGCGTTCACGAGTGAGGCGTCCGTAGATCGAATGCCAGGCGTTCAACCGCTTGAGCCAGCCGAGAGCGTCCTCTGGCGTTTGTACTTGTGAAAGCTGTTTTGTGAGCGCGAGGAGCGTCTGCCCAGCAACGGTGCGGGGTCTCCAGGTGAGATGGGTGCGTATGTTCATCAGGACGTGGAAGATGCAACGCTGCACGCGCGTATCCGGCCACACTGTTTTGAGTGCCGCGTTCAGGCCTGGCCCGCCATCACACACCACCACGAGTGGGGCAGGGATCTGCGCGAACAACGCACCCCACGCGGCCTGGGTTTCGGTCGAGCACCACTGGAACGCGAGCGGGGTGAGGTCCTCATCGAGCGCGACCAGGAGACACCATCCACCAACGTACGTTCCGTCCACGATCACGCACCTCGGCGGTATCGTCACGGTCGGGAGCGTTGGCCTGATTTGCCAGCACCATTCGATCTCCCGGCGGAAGGTTCGGTCTGAGACTCGTTCCGCGGCTTCGGCTTGTGAGTCCTTGCCCAGGAGCCAGGACAGGAACCGGTCGAGGGTGTGCCGGCGGGTGAGGTCTGCCCGTTTCCTGGTTGAGGAGCTGCCGCAGTTCAGGCATCTCCAGCACCTGGTTCCCGCGCTCGTGAAACCGTTCTTCACGAGCGCGTTGCCGCATACCAGACAGGTGGACGAGTTGGTTGTTTTCGGCACGGTTAATGGTGCCGGGGTATAGCGAACCTCGTACTACGGCATGCTGGTGCGGGTAGATCGGGATTCGTTACACACTTTTTGTCCTATAGCCCCGCGAACGAGACAGTGCTCACCCGCGACGAGGCGGGGCGCGTGCTCGCGAACACGTCGCCTAGTGGACACCAGACGAAGTGGAGTTATGACGCCGCGGGCAACGTGACGCGACGTGAGGATGCTGACGGCGCAGTGTGGGGCTTTGAATACGGGGCCGGCGCGACGCTCCTAGCCCAGACCGATCCACTTGGCGCGCGCACCGAGTATGAGTACGGTGCGCACGGGGCGCTGACAAAGCAGCGCGACCCGCTGGGCCGCGTCGTGGAGCAGCGACTTGACACATTTGGGAACCTGGCGGCTGTCGTTCTCCCTGACGGGGCGGAGTGGCTGCTGCATCACGACGGGTTGTCCAGGCTTCGCGAGGTGATCGACCCTGACGGCGGTGTGTGGCAGCGCGACTATGACGCCAACGGCGCTCTCACGCGAGTGGCCGACCCGACGGGAGTCACGTTGCGTACCGCGCGTGACCGCCAGGCGCGCACCGAGACAGCGGCTTCGGCGTTCACGAGCACCACGATCGAGCTTGACGAATTCGGCCGCCCGGTGCGAACGACTAGACAAGACGGTGGCTCGGCGGTCACTGTTTACGACCTCTGCGGGCGGGTGGTTGAAGAAGTCGACGCAGAAGGCGGTCTGACTCGATACGAGCGAGACCCGTCGGGCCGAGTCGTACGAGTCATTTCCGCTGCTGGGCGCGAAACACGATTTGAGTACGACGCCTGCGGGCGCCCTGCGGTGATGATCGATGGGGCCGGAGGGCGTACCGAGCTGCGGTACGACGCTGACTCGCGCGTCGTCGAGCAGTGGCTTCCTAACGGGGACGTGGCACGGGCGAAGCACGATTCCGTCGGGCGAATTGTTGCTGAGCACGTGCCGGGCCGCGGCGTGGCGAGGTATCGCTACGATCTCGCAGGCCGGATCGTGGCGGCCCAAGACACGCGGTACGGTCAGCGAACCTTCGAGTACGACCCGGCCGGGCAGCTCATTACGGCGACGAACGGGCTCGGTGGGAAGACTCGCTATGACTACGACGAGCAGGGCCGAATTGTGGCCATCACAGACCCTGTCGGTGGTGTGGTGCGCCGAACCTACACTTCGCTGAACAGAGTGGACAGCGTCACGGATGGGCTGGGACGTACGACGGTCGGGACCTACGACGCTGCCGGGCGGCAGCTCACTCAGACTGACCCAGACGGGCGGCGGCTTGCGTGGAAATACGACGCTGAGGGCCTCGTGTGTAGCGTGAGTACAGGAGAGCGGGCACTCAGTGAAACGGCGGTTGACCACCGCACGGGTGCGCTCACGGTGACGGATTTCACAGGGCCCGGGGCGTCTCCCGTCACGCACCGAGTCAAGCGGGACAGACTGGGCCGTGTGGTACTGCGTGCGCGGGGCGACGAGGTCACGCGTTGGGAGTATGACGCCGACGGGGACCGGCGCACGCTGTTCACCGCGACCGGTGACGAAGCGCGATACTCATATGACGAGGTTGGGCGCCTCGTGCGCGTCGAGCACTCGGCGTTCGGCGTAATCAGCTATTCGTACGACCCCGCCGGGAACCTGCTGTCTGTGGTTGCCGGTGACCGCGCCCAAACGTGGGCGTACCGTGACGGGTTCGCCGTCGAACACACGCTGACCGATGCCGATGGAGTCACCACTACTCGAATCAAGCGAGACCCCGAGGGCCGGATCATAGAGGTGGCTGACGGCGACGGGGCGACTGCGTACGAGTACGACGCAGCCGAGCAGTTGGCGCGCGCTGTCTCTGAAACTGACCGGGCATGGGAGTACGATGCAGCCGGGAGGCTCGTGCGCGAACATGCTGACGCGCAGACGACCGAGTACGAATATGACCTGGCGGGTCAGCTCACGAAGCGCACGGCCGTTGACGGTCGGCAGACTCGCTACGAGTACGACGGGGCTGGGCGGCGCACGCGCGACGACGGGCCCGACTCCAGCAGCGTGTTCGCATGGGATGAGCGTGGCTGGCTGACCTCGATCAAGCGTGCTGGGGAGGAACACCGGCTCTGGGTCGACGCGCTTGGCGAACTTGCCGAGGTCGACGGCGACCGGGTGACCTGGGATAGCGCGGCCCGCACTCCGTCCGTAACCGGACTCGGGGCGCGGCGTGTGTTCGCATCTGCTGGAGGGTTTACCGGGCTCGAGGACGAGCTGGCATCACTGGGATGGCGGCCAGCACGAGCCACGCAAACGGACGACCCGTGGGCGACCGTCGGGCTGTCACCCGGAGACGGTGCTCTTGGCCTGACTGCGAACGGGGTCCCGACGGTTGCGGGCCTCGAGTGGATGGGCGCGCGTGCGTACGACCCCGGTAGTCGCGGGTTCCTCAGCGTCGACCCACTGCAACCTGTGGCGGGCGCGGGGTGGGCGGGCAACCCCTACTCGTATGCGGGGAACGACCCGCTACGCGAGCTGGACCCGTTTGGCCTCTCACCGGTGACTGATGCGGAGCTGCAGGCCTGGGACCGAATGCGTCTTGCTCCCCTGTCACTTGTGTTTGCTTCCCTTGCCGCTGTGCAGAACGGATATCTTGACGCTGTTCTCCGGGCGCACCCGTATGCTCGAGGCTTGTCACACACCTGGGGCGAGTTCTCGCGAGGTGATTGGGCACGCGAACCTGTCTGGCAGTGGATTGGAAATGGCCTAAACGTTATATCTACTCTGACTGGGATCGCCACGCTAGTTGTACTTCCGACGCCCGCCGTCGGAGCCGCACCCTTGCTAGGACTAGTTTCATTTGTAGCTGGCGTCGGGTCAGCCGTGATTGAGGTGGCCGCCGATCCCACGAGTCCGTCTTCTTGGGCCGGAGGCGCACTCGCGTTATTGGGTGCCTTTCCGCTGATCAAAGTCGTCAAAGTCGCCGAGCCTATTGCGATTTCACTTGCGATTGGCAATTTTCATTGGGGCATGGTGACATCGATAGTGAAAACCGGGGAGCTATTGCAAGCAGACACGGGAGGCGAGGAAGAACGTTGAAAAGCTCACGGACTAGCCGCTCCAAAACGCTGAACGAGTCAGCGAGGCGGGCTCGACGGCGACGAAGTCTTCTCTTGCTTGCCGTGCTCCCTGTGGCGTGCCTCTCCTTGCTCTCGTTCGTCCGATCCGTGTCGCGCAGCGCGGCAGAAGGTGATATCTCACGAGAGTTGAGTGCCGCTGCGGTTGGGACGGCCCTGGCAGGAGGGCTGATCGCGCTTGTGTTCATTGTGCTTCGTGCGGGCGCCCAACGGGTGACGAGAACCTTGGAAACGCAGCTTCCCGGAGCGATGACAATTGGGAGGCTCCTCTACGCGGAACACACTGATACTCTTATCCGCGCGATAGGGGGGAAGCCAGCCACGAGACCGGGGTTTGAGTATGTAGCGGCCGCGGTAGCTGAACACGGGCTCTTGCTTGTCGACAAGAGAGCGAGCCATCTTGTGTGGGTGCCGTCGGAGAACATTCTTGATGTTCGCCTAGCAGAGGCCGCGATGCTGAACGGCCCCGCGCGCATGTGCCTTGAAATCATCGTCTCCACTGAGTCTGAAACCGTGCAAATCCCGTTTCTAGCAATCACCGAAGATTCGATCATCCCGCGGGGGATGAAGGAAGAAGCGCTCCTGGAGCTAGCATCCTCCATGACCGAGCGATTGCGAAGGCGGCGCGAGTCTTGAGACGGACGAGGGAGTGGCGCTTGGCGCGTAGGAAGGGCTTCGGACAATGATCGCAAAATCCGAGACTGACGATGCGCGGAGGACTCGCGGAGAGGAAACCGCGAAAGTCCGCGCACCCGGCACGTTTGCAAGACCTCAGCTTGCCCTCTGGACACCGGTCTCCGCCCTCCTTGCTTCGCTACCCGTGTGGGCATTTGGGGATGTGCAACCGTGATCGGGGCGTATATCCGCGTGTTTCAAAACACCGACAAGTACGGCAATCACGCTCCGGAGGAACGTGTTGAGCCTGTCATGATCTCCTTAAAGAAGCTGCAGTCGGTGACGGGGCAGGCAGCGGAGGCCTTGGTCGAGTATTCGCCGTCGTTGACGGACACTTTGGGGGTGTATTCCTTCGATGACCCCGAGAAGGGTGCAGGATGGCTGCGCCTCGAGGGAGCGGGGAAGTTGACGCTTGCTCGGCTTCACGATCTGGTGCGGCTCTCGGAGATCGAGCGGGCTATTGGGCAGAAGGATCCGATTCCGGGAGCCGAGCTGGGCATTGCGGCGCCGATGGCATTCCATAACCGGAGTCCGTACGTCCATTTCGCAACCGGCCTCGCTGTTTTGGGCCTTGGCGTTTGGCTCGGGGGCCTCACCTTTTCGCCCAAGGCGGTACCGATGGGGATAACGCTCTTTATGGGCGGCGCGACCGTCATTGTGCTCGGCATGGGGTGCTGGACGATCTACATGAGTGTCCGCCGCTTTGGTTGGTGGACCCGCGCTCGTCGGTACGCGCTCTCCGACGGTGGCCCGCTCCCCGAAGACCTGACCTACTTCGGATGAGCAAGCATGATACAGAGAATCCACAGCCGCCAAGAGAGCGGAGTTTGATGCACGCAGCGCGCGTCGAGATAGCCTACGACCAGGATTCGCTCGGGTCTAGGTCAATCTCTGAGACGTTCAAGATCTGCCCGACGAAGACAGGACAGACGGTGCCCGACGCCGGATTCGCCCGATGTGCCCTTCGCGAACGTCGGAGAGTTGTGTCTACACGTTCAATTCTGCGGAACACGGTAGCGGCAGGCCCGACGTGACGATCTCTGGGGGAATCTATCGGGATCGCCTTGACGACCTGGTACTGATCATGGAGGTTGAACGGGCGGTGGGCCAACGGGAGCCCGCGCGCTTAGCGGATTCCCCGGCATGGCAGTACGGAATTCGGCTGCAGGTGAGGAACCCGTACCTGCAGGTGCTGTTCGGGCTTCTTTTCGTCAGCGGGGGCTTGGGCCATTCCTTATTCCGTCGCCGAGGTCCGAGTCGACTCAACTCGACCCGATCCTCATGCTGAGCGTCTTGCTGATCGTGTTTGGGTTCTATCTGTGGGTATTACGGGGGCTGCGCCGGTTGCGGTGGTGGCATCGAGCGCGTGCGGTTGTGAAGCGTAGTGGTGAGAAGATGCCCGAAGACCTGCGGATCATTTCGTGATCGGGGCGCATATCCGGGTGTTTCGGAACACTGATAAGTACGGCAATCACGCTCCTGAGGAGCGGGTGGAGCCTGTGTTCGTTTCGGGGAAGAAGCTGCAGTCCGTGACGGGGCAGGCGGCGAAGGCCCTAGTCGCATACTCGCCATCCTTGACAGACACGCTTGGCGTGTACTCGTTCGATGACCCGGAGCGCGGTAGTGGTTGGTTGCGCCTAGAAGGCGTGGGAAAGCTGGCGCTGTCTCGGATTCACGACCTCGTGCGACTCTCGGAGATCGAGCGGGCAATCGGAGAAAAAGACCCGATCCCGGGAGCCGAGCTGGGTATTGCGGCGCCGATGGCGTTTCACAACCGGAGCCCGTATGTGCACTTCGCAACCGGTCTCGCCGTGCTGTGCCTAGGCGTTTGGTTCGGGAGCCTCGCCATATCGCCGGAGGCGAGCCGGATGGATCTAACCCTCTTCATGGGGTGTGCGACCGTCATTGTGCTCGGCATGGGGTGCTGGGCGATCTACATGAGTATCCGCCGCTTTGGTTGGTGGACTCGTGCTCGCCGGTACGCGCTCTCCGACGGTGGCCCGCTCCCTGAAGACCTGACCTACCTCGGGTGAACGGCGCGATGGGCGGAGAAACACGGACAGTACGGGCGACCTCAAGCTCAAGATATATGTGCGGCCGACGGTCGACTCACGACGGGAAGACGCGAACCCCGAGAGCTCGAGGTCGTCTCCTCCTGGCGGGTGCCGCAACGTATCTGTTCATGCTTCGCGAAGCGTGGCGGCTCTTCTGAGGGCACGCCACCAGAACGTACGTGCGGCAGCGCGGGGAGAAGCCACCCGTTCGTCTCAGGGTCCTCTCGTAGTGTGCGCACCCCGGGATCAGCGCTCGGCCCGATAGGATAGGGCGTTAGCGACGGAAGGGAACTGGAGTGGCGAAAAAGCAGGTTGAGCTGGGACCGACGGGGCGCCCGGAGCGCGTTATCCCCGCCCCCAAGATGCTCGATCGTCACGGGCCCGCGCGCATCATCGCGATGTGCAACCAGAAGGGCGGCGTCGGGAAGACCACGTCGACCATCAACCTCGCGGCCGCGCTCGCGCGCTACGGCCGCCGCGTGCTCGCCGTCGACTTCGACCCGCAGGGCGCACTGTCGGCTGGCCTCGGTGTCCCCGCGCACGACGTGCCCACGATCTACGACCTCATGCTCGGCAAGGTGAAGGATCCCCGCGAGGCGATCCAGCACACAAGCACCGAGGGGCTCGACGTGATCCCCGCGAACATCGACCTCTCCGCGGCCGAGGTGCACCTCGTGAGCGAGGTCGCGCGCGAGCAGATCCTCGGCGGCGTGCTGCGCCGCATCACCGACGACTACGACGTGATCCTCATCGATTGCCAGCCGTCGCTCGGCCTGCTCACCGTGAACGCGCTGACCGCGAGCCACGGCGTGCTCATCCCGCTCGCGTGCGAGTACTTCGCGCTTCGCGGCGTCGCGCTGCTCGTCGAGACGATCGACAAGGTGCGTGACCGGCTCAACCCGTCGCTCGAGCTCGACGGCATCCTCGCGACGATGTACGACCCGCGCACGCTGCACGCTCGCGAGGTGCTCGAGCGCGTCGTCGACACGTTCGGAAACTCGGTGTTCGACACCGTCATCGGCCGAACCGTGAAGCTGCCAGACGCGCAGATCGCCGCGCAGTCGGTGCTCGAGTACGCGCCGTCGAACCCCGCGTCGGAGGCTTACCTCAAGCTCGCCCGCGAGCTCGTGCAGCGCGGCGTGGTTGCCTAACCGAGATGCCATGACAGCGCTCGAGACCGAGACCGAGCCTGCGGGAGATGAGCCCGGGTTCAGGGTCTCGCTCGACGGCTTTGACGGTCCGTTCGACCTGCTGCTCACGCTGATCGGTAAGCACGAGCTCGACATCACCGAGGTCTCGCTCTCGCTCGTGACCGACGAGTTCATCGCGTACCTCTCGACGCTTGAGGGGCAGGGCCTGCTCGCGCTCGATCAGGCTTCGGAGTTTCTCGTCGTCGCGGCGACGCTGCTCGACATGAAGATCGCCAGCCTGCTGCCGCAGGGCGAGGTCGTTGACCCCGAAGATATCGCGCTGCTCGAAGCCCGCGACCTGCTGTTCGCGAGGCTGCTGCAGTACCGCGCGTTCAAGCAGGCGAGCGAGTGGTTTCGCGAGCGACTCGTCGCGGAGGAGAAGCGCCACCCGCGGCAGGTGCCGCTCGAACCGAAGTACCGTGAGCGCGGCCCCGAGCTCGTGTGGACGCTGTCGCTCGAGGACTTCGCCGCCGTCGCGCTGCTCGCCTTCACGCCGCGCGAGCTTCCGAGTGTTGGGCTCGACCACCTCCACGCCCCGCTCGTGTCGATCCGCGAGCAGGCGGCCATCATCGTGTCGATGCTTCGCGGCGGGCCCGCCCGCAGCTTCCGCGAGCTGATCGCCGGGGTGACCGAGAAAGGCGTTATTGTTGCGCGGTTCCTCGCGATCCTTGAGCTGTACCGCCGTGACGCCGTGCTGTTTGACCAGGCCGAGCCGCTCGGCGAGCTCAGCGTGCAGTGGTCGGGTGAGCACTGGAATGACGAAGAACTCTCGACGCTAGGAAGTGACTATGACTGACGAGACGCTCGCCGCCGCCCGCGCCGCCCACACCCTGCAGCAGCAACTCGAAGCGCTGCTCATTGTTGCCGACGAGCCGCTCTCGGCGATGGCACTCGCGACCGCCTGTGACGTGCCCGTGCGCGAGGTTCGGAAGGCGCTCGCCGCGCTCGTCGCCGACTACGACGGGGCAGGCCCGAGCGCGAACGGCGCCGACGAGTCCCGGCAGCCCCGTGGCTTCGAGCTGCGCGAGGTCGCCGGCGGCTACCGGTTCTACGTGCGAGAGAGCCTCGACCCCGTCGTGGAAGACTTCGTGCAGCAGCAGACCCCGGCGAAGCTGTCGCAGGCCGCGCTTGAGACGCTCGCCGTGATCGCGTATCGCCAACCGGTGTCGCGTGGCGCGATCGCGTCGATCCGCGCGGTGAACGTTGACTCCGTCGTGCGGACGCTCCTCGCCCGTGGCCTCGTCGAGGAGGTCGCGCATGATGCTGAGACGGGCGCGATCCTCTATGGGACGAGCGAGCAGTTGCTCGCGCACCTGGGCATCGGTGACATCAGTGAACTTCCGTCGGTGGCGCCGCTACTCGACGATGGATCGGAAGGATTTGAGCATGAATCGCTCTAGGGACGAAGGCAGCGACAGCGACAGCGGAGGCAGCGGCGACGTCGGTGGCGAGTTCATCGTCGACGGCAAGGCCGTCGAGATCGACATGGCCGAGTGGGGCTGGGACCGCCCAGTGACCCCCTCCGCGAACGAGGTCGACCGCGCTGGCGAGGAGGGCACCGTGCGCCTGCAGAAGGCGCTCGCGAACGCGGGCGTCGCCTCGCGCCGCGCCTGCGAGACGCTCATCACGAGCGGCCGGGTCACTGTGAACGGGGAGGAGCAGCGCGAGCTCGGCTCGCGCGTCAACCCCGAGACCGACGAGGTGCGCGTCGACGGTGTCGTCGTGCAGCTCGACTCGTCGAAGCGCTATTTCGTGCTGAACAAGCCCGTCGGCGTCGTCTCGACAATGAGTGACGAGCACGGCCGCCCCGACCTGCGAGAGTTCACGAGCCAGGTGGAGGAGCGCCTCTACAACGTCGGCCGGCTCGACACCGATACGAGCGGCCTGCTCATCCTCACAAACGACGGTGAGCTCGCGCACAAGCTCGCCCACCCGAGCTTCGGCGTCGAGAAGACGTACATTGCGAAGGTGCGAGGCCGGGTCACCGCCGCGGTCATCCAGCAGATGCTCGACGGCGTTGAGCTCAAGGACGGGCCCATGCGCGCCGACCGCGCGAAGCTCCTACCGAACGGCTCAACAAAGACGCACTCGCTCGTGGAACTCACGATCCACTCGGGTAAGAACCGCATCGTGCGCCGCTTCCTCGCCGAGCTCGGGCACCCCGTCGAGGAGCTCGTGCGGCGCCAGCTCGGCCCCCTGAACCTTGGCACGCTGCGCGCCGGTGAGCTCCGCGAGCTGTCGGCAGCTGAGCGCGGTGCACTGCTCTCGTCGGGCGGTGACGGTGGCTCCGGGGCGGAGCCGACCGGTGCGCGCGGCTCGAGCCGCAGCGGCGGGCGCGGCGCCGACGGAAAGAACAAGAACGCGACCGCGCGGGGTAAGGACCGGCCGATCACGGCCGGGCGACCGGGCGACGGCAAGGGCGCGAAGGGAATGCGCGGGATCGCCGCGCGCGGCAACCCGAACGCCGGTCGCGGGCAGGCGGATGAGGATCGCGGGGGCGTTCCCCGCGGAGGCTCTGGCGGCGACCGGCGCGGTGACCAGCGCGGTGACCAGCGGGGTGGCGGTGACTGGCGCGGTGAGCGGCGTGACGACCGGCGCGGTGGCGGTGACCAGCGCGGGCGTTCGGGCGATGGCCGAGGCCGCCCCATGGAGCGCGGCTGGGTCGACAACCCCTGGGACGACTCGCGCGGTGACCGGCGCGGCGGCTCCGGCGGTGGCTCGCGCGGCGGCTCCGGCGGACGCTCCGGCGGACGCTCCGGCGGTGCGCGCGGAGGAGGCCCGCGTGGTGGCAGCTCTTCCGGCGGTGCTCGCGGAGGGAGAGGGCGCGCCGGGCGCTAGCGCCGGGTCGGCGTGCTGCCAGCCGGAGCGCTATCCGACGAGCAGCACGCCCACGTAGGCGACTCAGTAGTCGCAGAGAGGCCGCGTGCTCTACGTGGCCTGGGCCGAAGAACCCGGCGATTCCAAGGTAATCCACTCCTCGTCGACCGTGTATCCGAGGTTCGTGTTCACAGTGAGGATAGCGGTGTTCTCTGCCGCCCCTCCTGTTCGAAATGTCTCGACGCCATCCCCTACGAGGGCAATCAGTGATGCGGCCTTGAGAGCTGAAGCAATGCCAAGACCTCGAGTACTTGGGTCTACAACGGTGAAATTGGTCTCTGCATGTTGCCCATCGATGTCGACAAAAGTCACCCCAATCGCTCGGCCTGCCTTATCGAACGCGCCAAAGCCGCGCTTTCCAGGACTAGCTCGAACGGCGGACATCGTTAAGGGGGCACGGCGAGTTGCTGGCCCACCCGGGTAGTCCGCTGTGGTCGCTGCATCCAGCGCCAGAACGGAGGGCAGGTCTGCGTCGCGGATTTCGCGGATCTCGCTATGCCGGTTTCCACGCTCGACCAGTGCCGTGAGCGCATCGACGTCAACGTCCATCGCTGTAAGTTTGGCTCCCCAAGAACGGAAGACATTGGCCCATCCGCGATTTTCCAGACCGGTGCGCCTGATGTCGTCGGACTTCATCACTATCTGCTGAGGTTGCACTCAATCAGTATGCCCCGGACGCGGCATGCAAGCCACGGGTGGTCAGTTGGCCGATGATTTGGGTGACAACCCGCCGGGTCGCTATCCGACGAGCAGCACGCCCACGTAGGCGATTGTCGCAACGAGCACGGTCGCGAGCGCGGCGAGGGCGAAAGGCCTGAACCCGACCTTTAAGAGGCTCTTCACCTTCACGCCGCAGCCGAGACCAAACATCGCTGCCGAGAGCAGCACAGTCTGCAGGAGCTGGCCCGCGACGAGCGCGCCCTCGGGAAGCGGCACGAACGAGCGCAGCAGCACCATCGCGAGGAACCCGATGATGAACGGGGGCACGATGGGAGGCAACTTGGGCTGACTGCCGGGCTGGCCACCAGTCTCGACCTCGGCCGCAGCCCCCGCGGCCGCGACACCCGCCGCCCGCCGAATGCGTACGCTCAACACTGCCATGATCGGCGCGAGCAGCAGCACGCGGGCGAGCTTTACGACCACCGCGAGGGTGAGCGCGGTCCCGCCGAGGATCCCGCCCACCGCGACGACCTGCGCGATCTCGTGGATTGACGCGCCGGCCCACATGCCCGTCTGGTCGCTCGTGAGCCCGATGACTGGGCCGAGGAACGGCACGAGTGGGATCATGATCGTCCCGAAGATCACGACGAGCGCAACCGCAGTGACGGTTGCCTGCTCGTGCTCGTCGTCGGGGTCTGTCACTCCGGCGGCGCCGGCGACGGCCGCCGCACCGCAGATCGAGAACCCGCAGGCGATGAGCAGCGTGAGCTGGGTGGGCACCTTCATGAGCTTGCCGAGCGCGACGGTGCCGAACAGGCCGCCCGCGACGACACAGACGATCACGGCGAGCACCGGTGCACCGAGCGCGACGATGTCGCCGAGCACGAGCTGGAGGCCGAGAAACACGATCCCTGCGCGAAGCAGCTTCTTCGCCGAGAAGTCGATGCCGGGAGCTGCCGCCCGGGGCAGAACCCCGGTGTTCGCGGCCACAATGCCGAGCACGATCGCGATGATCATGGGGCTGACCCCGGGGAGTGCAACCCCAACGGCATAGGAGGCGCCTGCGGCGGCGAGGCAGATGAGGAGACCGGGCGTGATCCTGCGCGTCCATGCCGCGAGCCGGGGGCCGCGGGGTGCGCTTGGCTCCTGCGCCGGGGCGGTGTGCGTTGCTGTTCGTGTTGCGGGGGCTACCGATGATTCCGGGGGCAGGGCTTGGTCGTTCACGCCCCTTATGTTCCTCCTCCGCGCAGAGTCGCGGTAGGTGCAATAACCGCGAGGCCCACAAGCTATCCTTGTGGCTAGACAGGGGGCAGCATGGAACGTGAACCAGACATTGGCGCGTTGCGCGCGCTCGCCCTCATCGCCGAGACCGGCAGTATTTCTGCGGCGAGCTCCGTGCTCGGGCTGAGCCAGCAGGCGGCCTCGCTGCGTGTGCGCTCGCTTGAGCAGGAGCTCGGCGTGCCACTGCTCGTGCGTTCGGCGCGGGGGTCTCGGCTCACCGAAGCCGGAGAACTCGTGGTCGGGTGGGCATGCCTGGTGCTCGACGCGGCGAACGGGTTTGGGGCGGCGGTTGCGGCCTTGCGGGAGGGGCAGGGAAATAGCCTGCGCATCGCAGCGAGCCTCACAATCGCTGAGCACCTCCTGCCGGGGTGGATCGCGCGGTGGCGCGGGCTGCAGGGGCCGAGTGGGGCGACCGCCACCCTTACCGCTGCCAACAGTTCCGCCGTGATCGCTTCGCTTCGCTCGGGCGACGTTGATCTCGGCTTTGTGGAGACCCCCGAGCTGCCCTCCGACCTGTCGGCCGCGACTGTCGGGCGTGACCGTATCGAGGTCGTCGTCGCCGCGAGCCACCCCTGGGCCGGGCGAACGGTCAGCCCGGCCGAGCTCGCCGCGACCCCGATGGTACACCGCGAGCGGGGAAGCGGCACCCGATTGGCATTCGAGCGTGCGCTCGCCGCAGCGGGCCACCCACTTGAAGCCGAGCCCGCCGCGGTACACGAGACGACCCTTGGGGCGCGCAGCGCTGTGATGGCAGGCGTGGCGCCTGGCGCTCTCAGCGTGCTCGCGGTTCGTGACGACATTCGGGGTGGTCGGCTGGCACGTGTTGCAGTGGCTGGGCTCGAGATCACCCGGCCGCTCACGGCGCTGTGGCGTGGCGCTGACCCGACCGCCGCGGCGCAGGAGCTGCTGCAGGAAATCGCGGAGTCACAGGGCGCCTAGGCTTGGTGGGGTTGCGCGCCCGAACCCGGACCTTCGGCCCTCAACACATCTTTTTCGCGAGCGCACACCTAAATACGGGTGATTACGGTGTGCGCTCGCGAAGATGATGTGCTCTGGTGGGGTGGCGGCGCCAAGCCCTGCCGCCTCGCTACCGGCTGGCGGGGAGTGCTGCGAGGGTGGCGAGCAGGGAGTCTTGCACGAGGTCGGTGTTCGCGCGGCCAGAGCGCACGATGTTGGCGATGCGTGTGCCGAGTTCTGCGGTCGTGGCGCCCATGTCTGCGCCTGCGAGGGCGGGGAGGCTGCCGAGGACTTCGACGGTTGCTGCCTCGATGGCTTGGGCTGCTTCGCCCTCGCCGAGGTGGCCGAGCATGAGTGCGAGGGAGAGGATCGCGCCCGAGGGGTTTGCCCAGCCCTTGCCCGCGATGTCGGGGGCGGAGCCGTGGATCGCTTCGAACATGCTGGGCGCGGTTCCGTCGAGGTTGAGGTTTGCGCTGGTTGCGACGCCGAGGCCGCCCTGGATGACGGCGCCGAGGTCGGTGATGATGTCGCCGAAGAGGTTGTCGGTGACGACGACGTCGAAGCGTTCCGGGGTGAGTGGCAGGTGGAAGCACATGGCGTCGACGTGTACGTAGTCGGTTTCGACCTCCGGGTAGCGCTTTGCGACGTCGGCGACGACTTCCTGCCAGAGCTGGCCGGCGGCGACGAGGATGTTCGTTTTGTGGCAGAGGGTGAGCTTCTTGCGGCGTCCGAGCGCGAGGCGGAACGAGAAGTCGACGACGCGTTCGATTCCGGCGCGGGTGTTGAGCGATTCCTGCATGGCGACCGCGTTGGGGGTGCCGGCGTGGACGGTTGAGCCCTGGCCGACGTATGCGCCCTCGGTGTTTTCGCGAACGATGACGAGTTCGCAGCGCTCGGGGGTGAGGCCTGCGATGGGGGTGGGGACGCCGGGGTAGAGGCGGACGGGGCGGACGTTTGCTGCCTGCTGGAAGCGCTGGCGCATTTCGAGGATGAAGCCGCGTTCGAGGATGCCGGGGGTGACGCGGGGGTCGCCCATGGAGCCGAAGAGGATCGCGTCGGCGCCGCGCAGCTGGCCTTGTACCTCGGCGAAGAGTTCGCCGGTTTCGAGGTAGTGGTTGGCGCCCGCGGCGTATTCGGTGCGGGTGGTGGTGAAGTTGTAGCGGGTTTCGGCTGCGTCGAGGACTTCGAGGGCGCAGGAGATGACTTCGGGGCCGATGCCGTCGCCTGGGAGGATGGCGATGGTGTGGGAGCGCGTCATTGGGATCCTTTCGGGGCCGAAGGGCGCGCGGCGTTGTCGCGGGCCAACTGTTCAACTATATTAACTGGTAAGACCACTCGTTTGAAGGCCCGCTGCCGCGCCCAGGTAGCCGCGGTGCGGCCGGCCGACGATCCTCACCGCACTCCCGCACCCCGCACGACAGCAAGGATCCAGCAATGACCGCCACATCCGCCGCATCGACTGCTCCCGAGCTCGGCACCCCCGAACTCCGCGCCCCCGCGGGCGCCCTGCCCATCGGCAAGGGCTGGCGCGACCTCGCCGAATCGTCTGACATCGTCTTCCCGTTCGACGGCTCCGTGTTCGCGCACGCGCCGGTGAGCACGGCCGCCGACTCCCGCGACGCGCTCGACGCCGCTGAGGCCGCCCGCCCCGAGGTCGCGGCGCTCACGACCGCCGAGCGCAAGGCGATCTTGCAGGGTATCCATGACCGCCTCCGCGCCGACGCGCAGCGCTTCGAGGACCTCCTCGTGCTCGAAACTGGCAAGCCCCGCGCCGACTGCCGGGTCGAGGTGAACCGCACGATTGTCACGCTGCAGGCCACGATCGAAGAGGCCTCGCACGTCACCGGCGAGACCGTCCCGCTCGACGTGCAAGAGCTCGGCCGCGGCATGATCGGCTACTACACGCGCAAGCCCGCGGGCGTGATCGTCGCGATCGCCGGCTTCAACTACCCCCTGCTGCTCGCGACCCACAAGCTCGCGCCCGCGATCGCCGCGGGCTGCCCGGTCATCGTGAAGCCCGCGCCGAACACCCCGCTCGCCACGCTCGAGCTGCTCGCGATCACGCGCGACGTGCTCGCGGAGCACGGCGTCACTGGCGCGGCAGTCCAGCTCGTGAACGGCGGCCCGGAGGTCGGTGAGACGCTCGTGCAGGATCCGCGTGCGGCCGTCGTTTCCTTCACCGGATCGGCGAAGATTGGGCATCTCATCGCGAAGCAGGCGGCTCCGCGCAAGGCGCTGCTCGAACTCGGCTCGAACACGGGCTTCATCGTCGCGGCCGACGCCGATATTGAGGCCGCGGTCGACGCGGTGTTCCGCGGTGGCTTCTACGCGAACGGGCAGGCGTGCATCTCGGTGCAGCGCGTCGTGCTTGAGAGCCCGATCGCCGAGCGGTTCACCGCCCGCCTCATTGAGCGCATGGGCGAGATCGTCGTCGGTGATCCCCGTGACATCACGACGAACGTTGCGCCCGTCATCAACGAGGCATCGGGGGAGCGGATCCGTGCGATGGTGGATCGCGCCCTCGCCGCGGGCGCCGCGCTCCTGACGCCAGGCACGATCCCCGCGGGCGGCGCTGAGGACGAGACCGCCGCGGCCGTGCCGCCGATCGTGCTCGGCGATGTGCCCCGCGAGGTTGACGCCTGGTGCGAGGAGATCTTTGGCCCGGTCGTCTGCCTCACCACGGTGGACTCGGTTGACGAGGCCATCGACCTCGTCAACGACTCGCGCTACGGGCTGCAGGCCGCCGTCTACACGGCGTCGCTCGAGTCGGCCTTCGCCGCGATCGAGCGGCTCGAGGTCGGCGGCGTCGTCGTGAACGAGATCCCCGGCTTCCGCTCCGACATCATGCCCTACGGCGGTGTGAAAGACTCCGGCATCGGCCGCGAGGGCCCGCGCTACGCGATCGAGGAGTACACGGTCACCCGCATGGCGATGATTCGTCCGAGGGCACGCTCTTAACGGGCCGCCCCGCTCACCACGTTTCCCAGACTCAAAGGACTCAAAACATGACCGCCGTTGACTACTCCAAGTTGTTCCGCCTCGATGCGCGCACCGTCGTCGTGATTGGCGGCGGCAGCGGCATCGGCCGCGAGTCCGCCCAGGCGCTCGCCGCGCACGGCGCGCACGTCGTCGTCGCAGACCTCAAGATTGAGGGCGCTGACGAGACCGTGCAGCTCATCGCCGAGGCCGGCGGATCGGCCGAGTCGTTCCAGCTCAACGTGCTCGACGACGCCGAGGTTGAGGCAGCGGCGGAGCGCTTCGGCACCGCCAGCGCGCTCGTGTTTACTGCTGCGACGAACGTGCGCAAGCGCATGGAGGACTACACGCTCGACGAGTTCGACCGAGTCGTGAACCTGAACATGCGCTCGTCGTTCCAGCTCATCCGCCATTTCGGCAAGCGGTTCGCGGCAAACGGCGGCGGATCGATCATCGGCTTCGCCTCGATCCGCGCGCAGGTCGTTGAACCCGGGCAGGGCGTCTACGCCGCGACAAAGGCCGGCCTCGTGCAGCTCGCGAAGACCGCTGCTGCCGAGTTCGGTCCGCAGGGCGTGCGCGTGAACGTCGTCGCACCTGGCGTTGTCGAGACCCCGCTGACGGCCCAGATCAAGGCGAACCCCGAGTGGTACGACGCCTACGCGAAGAAGAGCGCCTTCGGCCGCTGGTCGCGCCCCGAGGAGCTCGCGGGCGCCGTCGTGTACCTCGCGAGCGACGCCTCATCGTTCGTGACGGGCTCGACGCTCATGGTCGACGGCGGCTGGACCGCGATCGACGGCCGCTTCACCCCGCCGGCTTCCTAGCGCACGCGCGAGCCCGCCCACCGACTCCGGCGGCCTTCCCCAACTTTCCCCAAGTTCGGCCCCGGTTCCCCCAGGGAGTCGCCGAATCGGCCCTCCCAACAGCGCACCCCCTTCCCGGTACAGGGAAGGGGGTGCGTTGCGTGCGCGGAAGCGCGGGAGCGAGCGAAGCGAACTACTTCGCCGACTCCGGCAGGCCGACGAGCTTGTCGAACGCCCACGAGTACACGTAGGTGAACACGAGGAAGAACACGAGCAGGCTTGCCTCGATCATGAACGCTTCGACGAGGCTCACCTTGAGCATGAACGCGACGAGCGGGATCGTGAAGATGAGCACGCCACCCTCGTACCCGAAGGCGTGGCCGAGGCGCACGAGCACCCCGCGGCCGGTCCAGCCGAAGCGGCGCTCGGCGCGCTCGAAGAGCGTGTTCCAGACGTAGTTCCAGATCGTCGCCGTCGTCGATAGCAGGATCGCGGTGAGGGTCGCCTGCCCGCCGGCGTGGCCAAGCAGGCCGCCGAGCACAAATACGGTGAAGACGACGCTGAGGATCTCGTAGCCGCCGACAAAGATCACGCGGCGAAAGATCGGGTGCATCGCCGCGCGCGGCTCCGCGTCGGGCGACGCGGCGGCGGGAAGGGAGGGCACCCCGGCGACCTGAACGGTGCCGGTGGTGGGGATGGACAGGGTTGCGGTAGCGGGCGCTATCGACAGATCGTGGTGGCCTTGGCCGGTCACGGGTATCACTCCAGAAGCGAAAGATTCGTTGCAGAGGGGTCTTGGCGTGACCGCACCTCTGAATTGCGGATTGCAACGTATTTCAAGAATATATCAACGGAATCAGTTGTGCCAAATTGAGAATGTGGCAAAAAGGTCACTATTTTGGGTCTGGAGCTGCGGAAGATGTCGCAGTGCTGCGAGGGGAGCAGCGAGGGGCCTCGGCCGGTGTGCCTACCAACCGTGGCCCCTCACAGCGCGCATGGCGCGGCGTCCGCTATGGAATCGCGTTCCAGTCGACCTCGGCGCCCGCACCGCGCACAGTTTCGAACCAGTGGGCGACCCGCATGAGGCGGTCGTCTGAGCCGATGGGGCCGGCGATCTGCAGGCCGACCGTGCGGCCGTCAGCCTGGATGCCGGCGCCGATCGACACGGCGGGCTGGCCCGACATGTTGTACGGCACGGTAAACGAGATGTGGCCCATCGTGGCGAGCGGGTCGGTGATGGGCATGGGATCCTCAGCGGGGAACGCGGCGACCGGGGTCACCGGCGAAAGCACGAGGTCGTAGGGTGCGGTCGCGAGGCGCGTGAGCCTCGCCATCTCGTCCGAGCAGTTGCGATTTCGCACCGTCTCCGCCGCCGTGAAGTCCTTGCCCGCCGAGCACCAGTCGACGATGAACGGCAGCACGGCCGCGCGCTCGGCCTCGCTCAGAAGCTCGAGGTCGGCGTACGAACGTGACCGCCAGAAGTTCACGAGCCCGTCGAGCACCTCAGCGCCGACGAACGGGGCGAGCGGTTCGACGGTCGCGCCCGCGTCTGCGAAGAGCGACGCCGCCCGCTCGATGATCGCGAGCGTTTCGGGCTCGACGTCGAGGCCCGAGCCCGCATCGAGCTGAACAGCGACCCGGAGGCCCGCGGGCGCGAGCGGCGTGAGCGACCAGTCCATCTCGCGGTACTCGCGGGTGAGGTAGTCGCGCACGTCGGGCTTCGCGACGATCGACATGAGCCGGATCGAGTCGGCTGCGGTGCGCGTGAGGGGGGCCAGCCGCGCGGCCCGTGTACGGCACGTCGAGGGGGATGAGCCCCTCGCTCGGCTTCAGCGCGGTGAGCCCCTGCCAGGTGCCCGGCAGGCGGATCGAGCCGCCGATGTCGGTGCCGATGTGGAGCGGGCCGTAGCCCGCAGCGGCCGCCGCACCCGCACCGGCGCTTGAACCGCCCGAGGTGTGGGCCGGGTTGAGCCCGCCGCGCGTGATGCCGTGCAGGCTGGAGACGCCGGAGGAGAGCATGCCCCAGTCGGGCATCGTCGTGGAGCCGACGATGACGACGCCGGCCTCGAGCAGCCTGTCGGTCGTGGGCGCGTTCGCGGCCGCGATCGGCGGGTTCGGGAGTGCGGTGCCAGACGGCTTCGGGCGGCCAGCGCGCGCGACGTTCTCCTTCACCGTGCCCGGCACGCCGTCGAAGGGGCTGAGCTGCTCACCCGCGGCCCAGCGGGCGGTCGACTCGGCCGCGTCGGCGCGCACCTCGTCGGGCTCGTGCAGGTAGAGCGCGTTCAGCTCGGGCTCGCGCTCGGCGACGCGGGCGAGCACGTGTTCCGCGACCTCGGTCGGCGTGAGCGTTCCCGCGGCGTAGCGCTTGGAGAGCGTTCCCGCGTCGAGGAAGGCGTATTCGGTTGTGGAGTGAGACATCGGTGCCTTTCGCGCGGGGTGAAACGGGTGGAACAGGTGAATCAGGAAAGCGGCTGAAACAGAACGTCGGGGAGGGCGGCTACGCGCTCCCCGAGAGCAGCTCCTGCCTGAGCGTGAGCGACGAGTCGATGAGCCGCTTCGTGTACGGGTGCTGGGGGTCGCGGTAGACCGTCTCGGTCTCGCCTGCCTCGACGATCTCGCCGGACTGCATGACGATGACCGAGTCGCAGAGGTGCCGGACCACGTTCAGGTCGTGCGAGACGAACACGAGGGTGAGCCCGTACTCGTCGACGAGGTCTGCGAGCAGGTTGAGCACCTGCGCACGCACCGACACGTCGAGGGCGCTCACGGGCTCGTCGGCGACGACGACCGCGGGCCGGCAGACGAGGGCGCGCGCGATCGAGATGCGCTGCCTTTGGCCGCCCGAGAACTCGTGCGGGTAGCGCTCGGCGGCCGACGCGGGAAGGCCCACGGCCTCGAGCATCTCAGCGACCATGCGCGAGCGGTCGGCCGCGGTCTCGTTCCTGCCGCGGACGAGCAGGGGCTCCGAGATGATCTGCTCGACGCTCATGCGCGGGTCGAGCGAGCCCATCGGATCTTGGAACACGATCTGCAGCTGCTGGCGAAGCTCCCGAAGCTGCGCTTCCTTCGCGCCCGCGACCTCGTTGCCGACGACTACGGCCGAGCCGGAGGTCGGCTGGTCGAGGCCCGCGAGGATGCGGAGCAGCGTCGACTTCCCCGATCCCGATTCGCCGACGACGCCGAGGCGGCCGCCGCGCGGCACCTCGAATGAGATCCCCTTGAGCGCGTGCACCTCCGCCGCGGGCTTGAACAGGCTCGTCTTGCCGCGCGTGTAGGTGCGCACGAGGTCGGTGACTCGCATGACGGGCTCCGCGCCGGGATCCGCAGCCGCGCGCTGGGCGACGTGCTCGCGCTCGGCCGCTGTGTTTGTGGGCAGCGCCGCGTGCTCCTCAACCTCGCGGTCGGCCGCGGGATCCACGGTCGGCGGCACGTAGTCGCGCGCGCTCGCAACGGTGAACAGGCGCCCGTCGGCGTCAGTCGCCTCGAGGTCGGAGGCTGCGAGCAGGCCTCGCGTGTACGGGTGCTGGGGGCGCGTGAAGATCTCGTCGGTCGGGCCCTCCTCGACGATCCTGCCGTCGTTCATCACGAGCACGCGCGTGCACATGTTCGCGACGACGGCGAGGTCGTGCGTGATGAAGAGGAGCCCGGTGCCGCGTTGCTTCACGAGCTCAAGAATGAGGTCGAGCACCTGCCGCTGCACGGTCACATCGAGCGCCGTCGTCGGCTCGTCGCAGAGCAACAGCGCCGGGTCGTTCGCAAGCGCCATCGCGAGCATCACGCGCTGGCGCTGCCCGCCCGACAGCTGGTGCGGGTAGGCGCGGGCCGCCTGCGCGGGATCAGGGAGCTTCACCGCGTCGAGCATCTCGATCGCGCGCTGTTTCGCCTCGGCCTTGCCTTTCACGAGCCCGTGCTGCGTCATGATCTCGGCGACCTGGTCGCCGGCGCGCATGAGCGGGTTGAGCGCCGTGAGTGGCTCCTGGAACACCATTGCCATGTCGCGGCCGCGGATCTTCATGAGCTCGCGCTCAGACGCCTCCAGTAGGTTGCCGTCGCGGCCGTCCTGCTGAGCGGCGCCGCGCAGCGTCACCGAGCCGTCGGCCGTCACGCCGTTCGGCAGCAGCCCGAGGAGTGCGGTCGTGGTCATCGACTTGCCCGAGCCGGATTCGCCGATGAGGCCGATCCGCTCGCCCTGCCGCATGTGCAGCGAGAAGTCGTGCACGAGCGTGCGGTGCGCGGTGCGTACGTTCAGGTGGTCGACCGCGAGCAGCGTGTCGGTTCCCGTTGTCAGGTTCGTTGCCATCAGCTGCGGCTCCCGTTCAGCTTGGGGTCGAAGCGGTCACGGAGACCGTCGCCGAGGAGGTTGAAGCCCATCACCGCAAGCGCGATCGCTGCGCCGGGGAAGATCGCGAGCAGCGGGTGGGTGCCGAGGAACTGCTGCGACTCCTGCAGCATGCGGCCCCACGACGGGGTGGGCGGCGGGGTGCCGAGCCCGAGGAAGCTCAGCGCGGCTTCGGCGAGCACGGCGAGCGCGAACGCGACCGAGCACTGCACGACCACGATGCCGATGATGTTGGGGAGGACGTGGCGCACGGCGATCCTGAACCGCGACTGGCTCGCCGCCCGCGCCGCGAGCACATACTCGGTGCTCATCACCTGCAGGGTGCCCGAGCGCGCGACGCGCGCGAACCCGGGGATCGTCGAGACGCCGATCGCGACCATCGCCGTGAGCGTCGAGGCGCCGAACACCGCCGCCGACATGATCGCGAGCAGCAGCGCGGGGAACGCGAGCACGATGTCTGAGGAGCGCATGATGACCTCCTCAACCCAGCCGCCGCGGATGCCAGCCCAGATGCCAAGCGGCGTGCCGATGAGCAGCGCGATGCCGACCGAGACGAGGCCGACGAACAGGGTGATGCGCGCGCCCACGAGCATGCCCGAGAACAGGTCGCGGCCGTACTTGTCGGTGCCGAACCAGTGCTCAGCGCTCGGCCCCTGCAGCCGGTCTGGCGCGTTCACCTGCACGGGGTCGAACGGGGTCCAGAAGAACGACACGATCGCGGTGACGACGACGATGCCGACGAGCACCATGCCAACGATGAGCGTGGGGGAGAGGCCGCGGCGCTTCCGCGGCGCGCGTGGCGCCGAGATCGCGCTCGTGCGCGGGCCCTGCGAGGACTTCGAGGTCTGGCTCACGGCTAGGCCCCCTTTCGCATACGCGGGTCGACGATCGTGTAGAGCACGTCGATGAGCAGGTTGAGGATCAGAGTGATCGCGACGAGCACCATCACGACCGACTGCACGGTGAGCAAATCACGGTTCCCGACCGCGTCGAGCAGCATCGACCCTAGGCCCGGGATGACGAACACGCGCTCGATGACGACGGCGCCGATGATGAGCGCCGCGAGCTGCACCCCGGTGACGGTGATGACCGGGATCGCGGCGTTGCGCATGCCGTGCTTGAGTAGCGCACCCGTCGGGCTCAGGCCCTTCGAGCGGGCGGTGCGCAGGTAATCTTCGCTCATGATCTCGAGCACGGCCGAGCGCACGTAGCGGGTGAGGATCGCGCCCTGCACCGACGCGAGCGCGAGCACGGGAAGAATGAGGCGGCGCACGAAGTCGCCGAAGTTTTCGCCGGGCGGCGTCCAGCCGCCAGCGGGGAGCCAGCCAAGGCCGACCGCGAAGACAAGCACGAGCAGGATGCCCGCGAGGAAGCCGGGGATCGCGACGCCGAGCTGGCTGCCGGCCCCGATGAGGATCCCGGAGGCGTTGCGGTGCTTGACCGCGGCGATCGTGCCGAGCGGGATCGCGATCGCGAGCGCGACGATCATCGCCGTGACGACGAGGATGAGGCTCACCTGCAGCCTGTCGAACACGAGCGGGCTGATGTCTTGCCTGGTGATGTAGGAGGTGCCGAAGTCGCCGGTGAGGAGGCCCCCGACCCAGTCGAAGTACTGGACGAAGAGCGGCCGGTCGGTG
This sequence comes from Leucobacter komagatae, assembly GCF_006716085.1. Classification (NCBI taxonomy): domain Bacteria; kingdom Bacillati; phylum Actinomycetota; class Actinomycetes; order Micrococcales; family Microbacteriaceae; genus Leucobacter; species Leucobacter komagatae. Next base: position 3,032,781 of record NZ_VFON01000001.1, read on the forward strand.
CCGAACTCGTGCTGCAGCTGCGCGACGAGCTCGGGGCTCGCGTTCGTGCCGAGGGCAACCTGCGCGGGGTCGCCGGGGATGAGCCGCATGAACAGGAACACGACGACTGTCGCGACGAGGAACGTCGCCGCGAAGCGCGCGAGATTGATGAGAATCCGAATGGCCATGCCGTGGTCCTAGGGGTTGAGAGCGTGGAGCGAACCGGTGTTGTGGGCGCGCCTCAGCGCACCCACAACACCGCGTCAGGCTACTTCCAGGAGAGCCCGGTGAGATCGAGCGACTCGACGATCGCGTTCTCGGGAACGCCGTCGAGGCCCGCCTTCGTGATGACGATGTTCGGGAAGAGGAACAGCACGCCGCTCGCGGCGTCGTCGACGATCTGGCGCTGCACGTCCTGCATACCCGAGATGTAGCCGGCCTCGTCGGCCTCATCGGCAGCAGTGACGAGCGGAGCGATCTTCGAGTTGTCGTACCCGATGTAGTAGTCGGGGTTGTTGAAGACGGTGAGCACGTCGCGCGCTTCGACCGCGAGCACGGTGGTCATCTCGAAGTTGTGGTTCGTGAAGACGTCGTCGAGCCAGACTGCCGGGAACTCGGAGGACTCGATGGTGACGTCGATGCCGACGTCCTTGAGCTGCGAGACGACGATCTCGGACACGGCCTGCGCGTAGGGGCGGGTCGGCACCTTGTAGGTGACCTTCAGGTTCTCCTTGCCGGCCTCCTTGAGCAGCGCCTTCGCCTTCTCGGGGTCGTAGGCGTACTGGTCGTTGAGGTCGACGTAGTAGGGCTCCTTCGGGGTGACGAAGGTCGCGTCGAGCGAGCCGTAGCCGTTCCACGCGGTGTCGATGATCGCCTGGCGGTCGAGCGCGTAGAGCACGGCCTGGCGGACGCGAACGTCATTGAACGGCTCGGTGCGGTTGTTGAACGACAGCGAGATCTCGCCCGAGGAGGTGCCGCTCGTCACGGTGAACGCGTCGTCGGTCTCGAAGGTGCTCACAAGCTCGGGGGCCTGGAGGTTCACGATCGCGTCGACGTCGCCCGTGCGGAGCGCGTTCGTCGTCGCTGTCGCGTCAGCGAAGTACTTCAGCGTGACGCCCTCGACACCGGGCTTGTCGCCCCAGTAGTCGTCGCGGGTGGCGAGCTCGATCGACTCGTTCTGCTTCCACGACTCGACCGTGTACGGGCCTGTGCCGACGGGGGCGTTCGCGAGGTCCGCGACGCCGTTCTCGGTGAAGATCGCGCCGACGGGGGTGGCGATGTCGAACAGCCAGGCGTTCGACGGGCGCGAGAGGTGCACGGCGACCTCGGTGTCTGAGACGACCTCGACGCTCTCGACGACGTCCATCTTCGCCTTGAGCGTGGTGGTCCAGTCGGTCTTCACGCGCTCGAAGCTGAACTTCACGTCGTTCGCGGTGAACGCGTCGCCGTTCGAGAACGTCGCGCCGTCCTGCAACGTGAAGGTGTAGGTCTTGCGGTCGTCTGAGAGCTTCCACTCCTTGGCGAGGAGCGGCACGATCTCGCCGTCCTGGTTCACCTCGACGAGGCCCTCGTAGACGTTCGTCATGAGCGCCTGCGGGATAGCGGAGCCCGCGGTCGTCGTGAAGTCGAGGTTCACGGGGGCGCCGGTGAGGGCGATCGTTGCGGTGGTCTCGGTGGAGCCGGAGTCGCCGCCGGTGCTGCCGCCCGAGCCTGCCGAGCAGCCGGTGAGGGCGAGCGCGCCCGCCGTGATGATCGCCGCGGCGATGGAGAGAGTTGTCTTACGACGCATAGTGCTTCCTGTCACAACTTGGGCCGGCTACGTCGCCGGCGATGGTGAGTTGGGGTTCTGCGGAGTTGAACGGGGGTTTTCGGTTGGTGTTTCGGGGCGGGTCGCGGGGTGTGCGGCCCATGTTGACGCGATCTGGTGGGGTGTCACCTCTTGGGGCGAGTCGGCTCTGACGCGCGCCTCGCGCCGCGAGGATTCAAACTAGGATACATGGTAAGACCACTTGTGGGGCGCTACTATCTGAGAGAGTTTCCCGATACCGATCGTGTAACCTCTCCCGCCCCGCGCGGGTCACTCCCCGGCGCGCGACCGCCACGTTCCACAGATGGAGAGTCACCGTTGACACCCACCCACAGCTTCACCCCGGCGGTGCCGGTGTTGACCTACCAGCGCATCGTCGAGCAGGTGGAGTCGGCGATCCTCTCCGGCGAGATTCCGGTCGGCACGCAGCTCTCGAGCGAGCGCGACCTGATGGTGCAGTTCGGCGTGAGCCGGCCGACGGTGCGCGAGGCGCTCCGCGTGCTGCAGAGCATGGGGCTCATCGAGCCGAAACCGGGTACGCGTGGCGGCCCGGTCGTGCTCGCGCCCTCACCCGAGACGCTGGAGCGCTCCTTCCGAGCGATGCTCGGTACGGCGTCGCTTGGGCTCGCGGAGCTCGTGCAGTTTCGTATCGTGCTCGACGGCTCCGCCTCCGAACTCGCGGCCGTGCTGCACACCGACGAACAGCTCGAGCGGATGCGTGAGGCAGTGACCCGCATGCGCGAGGTCGCTGAGGGCGGCAGCGGAACAGGCGGGGCACAGCCGAGTGACGCCGAGTTCGCCGACGCTGACCTCGCGTTCCACCGCACCGTGTGGGAGGCGAGTGGCAACCAGGTGCTGCAGCTCAGCGGGCAGGCGGTCTCGGGCGCGCTCCGGGCGCTCGTGCAGCGCGACCTCGAACGCGGCTCGGGCTAGAGCGCGGTGCGGCTCGACTCGGCGCGCATCGACTCCGGGCTGTTCGAGGCGATTGAGCGGCGCGACTCGGCCGAGGCTGGGCGCATCGCGCGTGGGGCCATCGCCGACCGCTTCAGCTCAATGCTCTCGGACGACGAGCGCCGGGCACTCGCGGCGATCACCGGCCCGTAGGGCGGCCGCCGCGGCCCGGGATCGATCGGCCAAAACACCCGCTTCGCACCGAATCACCCGGATTTTTCACGTATTTTCCGGGTGAATCGGGTCAAACTGGGTACATTGGCCGGCGGCTTGGGCGGCTTGGGCGGCTTGGGCGGCTTGGGCGGCTTGGGCGGAGTGGGCTGGTGCAGGAGGCTGCGGCCACGCGGGCCGAGCGGAGCAGGCGGGGACGGGTGTAGCTCGGCAGCGGCCGGCGGCCACGCGGGCGGCTACCCCTGGCGTGCTCCGCGGAACGCCGCCACCGCGAGCCCCGCGCACGCCAGCGCGATCGCACCCGTGAACGCCAGGACCGCCGGGGTGAGCCCGAACGCCGAGGCTGCGACGCCAAGCCCGAGCACGGGCAGCGTGCTGCCGAGGTAGGTGACCGCGTAGATCGTGTTCACGGTTGCCGCGTGGCGCTCGACGGGCACGGACGCAACCGCCGCCCCAAACACCTGCTGGAACGCGATGCCCTGCCCCGCCCCAGCGATGAGGCACGCGGCGACAGTCAGCGACGGGCTAGCCGCAGCCGTGGCCACGCCGAGCAGCAGGGTTCCAGCGGCGAACGCGGTCAGCCCGATCGGCGCGGCCCACCTTCCGCGCACCGCGAAGAGCTGCGCCCCAGACGACGCCAGCAGTACGAGCGAGGCGAGCAGCCCGAGCATCGGCCGCGAGGTCGCGTTGAAGAGGTCGGCGAAGTGCTCGGGCGCGAGCGACAGGCAGAACCCGAGAAACGCGAAGCTCACGAAGCCGACGATGGCGGCGGTGCGGATTGCCGGCGCGGCGCTCGCAACGGCGATAACCGTGCCCGTGTCAGTCGTCATGGTTCTGGGTGCCGGGGTGGCGCCCGCCGCCATGCCTGCGGGGCGGCATTCGTTGCGGGGAGCGGCAAGCATGATGAGCGGCACGAGCGCGAGCAGCAGACCCGCCCACACGAAGAATGGGGTGCGCGTGGGGGAGCCGACGAGCGACAGCACGCCGCCGAGGATCGGCCCGGCCGCCACACCACCAGACGTCGCGAGCAGCGTGAGCCTGCCGCTGAGGGTCGGCCGACCGGGCAGCAGCACGCGGAGAGCGCTCGAACCCGTTCCCGTCGCGGCCGCGATCGCGAGGCCCTGGACGGCGCGTGCGAGGCAGAACCACGCGAGGGTCGGCGCCAGCGCAAGCCCGAGGGTCGCGGCTGAGGTTGCGAGGAGCGCTGCGATGATGACGGTTCGCCGGTTCGCGCGGGCGCTGATGGGGCGGAACAGCACGAGGCCGACGAGCAGGCTGAGCACATAGCTTGAGAACGCGATGGTGACGCCGAACGCGTCGATGTCGAGCTTGCCACCAATGAGCGGGTACAGCGCAGTCGGGAGGTTCGCGGCGGTGAGAAGCCCGAAGAGGCTGACGATCGTGAGGGTCGCGCGAAGCCGTGGGCGCCGGAGAGAAACGGGCGCGCTGCTCGGGTGCGCGAGGGCATGGGTGGTGCTCAACGTGGTGCTTTCGTACTGGCAACCGGGGTGGTGGTTGCGTGCCGTGCTGCGGGTGCCGGGTGTGGCGTGCAGCGGTGCGGGGAGCGGCTGGTTGGCCGAACCCCGAGGAGTATTCAACCCCACGCCAGCGGGGGCGCGCAAACCGGTGCGACGCCGTGCGAAATGCAGCCCCGATTGGCGCGCCCCTACGCCGCGACGACGCGGCGTACCCACGGGGTCGCGGGTGCACTATGGCAGGGAGTTGCGCTCAATCAGGTGCGGTGTGCAGCGGCCTGGGGTGGTGGTCGGCTGCGGTGCGGAGCCGCCTGGTGGGGAAGCCCGCAAGTGTCGGAGGCGGATGGTGCCGCCTCCCGAGAAGTATTCAATCGAGGGGTGCAAGATTCGCGCAACCGGCTAAGCTTTCAGTACGCAATTTGTATAGCGGTGACCGAAGAATGGAGCGCGAAGTGAGCGAAGTGTATGCCCTCGATGCGACGGATCGTCGAATCCTCGAACAGCTCGACGTCGACGCACGCATGCCCGTCGCGATGATCGCCCACAAACTCGGCCTCGCCCGCGGCACCGTGCAGGCCCGCATCGACAAGATGCAGGCGGCTGACGTGTTCCGGCCGCACAGCGCCCGCGTGAAGCCTGCGGCGTTCGGGCGACCGGTCGCCGCGATGGTGCAGGTCGAGCTCGACCAGCACCTCATTACGGAGGCGATCCGGGCCCTCGCGAGTATCCCCGAGGTGCTCGAGTGCTTCGCGCCCGCAGGCGACACCGACCTGCTGCTGCGCGTCGTTGCGCGCGACCCCGAAGATCTGTACCGGGTGAGCGAAGAGATCAGGCTCTGCCCCGGCATCACCCGCACATCGACGAGCCTCTTCCTCAGGCAGGTCATTCCCTACCGCGTCACGGGGATGCTCGCGGAGTAGTGGAGCAGCGGAGTAGCGCGGCACCCGCCCGAGGATTCCGGTGCGGGGTTTCCCGCGAAGAACCGCTAAAATCGAGGGAGTTTCATCTCCTGGCGCTGGCGAGCGCCCGCAGCGCCACGAACGGAGACCCCACCCGCGATGAATGAACTTGAATCCCGCGTCCGCGGCACCGTGCACATCGTCGGCGCTGGGCTGCTCGGCGCGAGCGTCGGCCTCGGGCTGCGCGAGCGCGGCGTCGACGTCACGCTCGAGGATCTTTCGCCGACCGCTGTCGCGCTCGCCGCAGATTACGGAGCGGGCAGGATCCGGGAGGCCGGCGACCCCGAACCATCCGTCGTGGTGGTCGCGACCCCGCCCGACGTTGTCGCCGATGCCGTGGAGCGGGCGCTCGCCGAGTTCCCTGACGCGGTCGTCACCGACGTCGCAAGTGTGAAGCTCGCCCCCTACCTCGAACTCGTGCGCCGCGGCGCCCCGCTGAAGAACTACGTCGGCTCGCACCCGATGGCGGGCCGCGAGCGCGGCGGCGCGATCATGGCGCGCGCCGACCTCTTCACCGCGCGGCCGTGGGTGATCTGCCGCGACCGCGACACCCCCGCAGAAGCGCTGTCACTCGTTGAGGCGATCGCGCTCGATCTCGGCGGCGTGCTTACCGAGATGACGCCGGAGGAGCACGACCGGTCGGTCGGCCTCGTCTCGCACCTGCCGCAGGTCGTGTCGAGCCTGCTCGCAGCGCGCCTCGTCTCGGCGGAGGAGCAGGCGATCGCACTCGCGGGCGCTGGCCTCAGGGACACGACGAGGATCGCGGCCAGCGATCCTGAACTGTGGGTGCAGATCCTGGGGGCGAACCGCGAGCCGGTCGTCGCGCTGCTCGAGCAGTTCTCGGCCGATGTCGCCGCGTTCACCGCCGCGCTCCGCGACGCCGACGCGCCGGGCGCGAAGCGCCGCGTCGCCGACCTGCTCGCGGCCGGCGGCCGCGGCGTCGGGCGCATCCCCGGCAAGCACGGATCCTCCGAGCGATTCATCACGATCACGGTGCTCATCGACGATACGCCGGGCGAGCTCGGCCGCCTGCTCACCGAACTCGGAGAACTCGGTATTAACATGGAAGACTTGCGCCTTGAGCACTCGCCTGGCGCGCAGATTGGCTTTGCGGAGATCGCCGTGCTGCCAGAAGCCGCCGAACGGGCGGTCGCTGACCTCACCGAGCGCGGATGGAGAACACTGTAATGGGGGCAACACCTCTCGCAACCGAGCCCATTCTCGTCGCGATCGACGGCCCCGCTGGGAGCGGCAAATCGAGCGTGTCCCGGGCCGCCGCTGAGCAGATGGGCTTCGGCATCCTCGACACGGGCGCCGCGTACCGCGCGCTCGCGTGGCTCTCGCTCCACACCGAGACCGATCTTGAGGACGAGGCAGCAGTGCTCGCACTCATGGACGCGTGGTCGTACCGGACCACCCTGCAGGGGGAGCAGCTCATCGGCATCGTGCTCGCCGACGGCGAAGGGTACGACACCTTCGACGTGACGAGCGAGATTCGTGAGCCCGAGATCTCGGGCCAGGTGAGCCGCGTCTCAAAGCACCCGCAGGTGCGTGAACGGCTGAACGCGATGTTCCGCGAGATCGTTGCGACGTCTGGGCTGCCCGGCGTCGTCATCGAGGGGCGCGACATCACGACCGTCGTGGCGCCGGACGCGCCCGTGCGCATCCTGATGACCGCGTCACCCGAGGTGCGCGCGACCAGGCGCCAGGGCGAGTTGCCCGGCGCGACCCACGAGCAGGTGCTCGCTGACATTACGGCCCGCGATGCGAAGGATGCCGCGGTCGTAGATTTTCTGAACCCCGCCCCCGGGGTCACGCTCATTGACACGAGCGACATGAACTTTGGGCAGTCGATCCAAGCTGTGATCGACACCGTTGAGGAGGCCCGCGGGGCCCGCCCATCGAACGAGAAGGAACGATGATGAGCGAAGAACAAGAATTTGACCTGTCGCAGGTCGACCCGAGCGAGATTATCTCGGGCGGCAGCGACGTAGACCTCGATGACGCAGACCTCGACGGCGAAGAGTTCGACGGTAACGTCACCGACGAGGAGCGCCTCCGCGCGATGCGCTCGTCGCTCGACTCGTTCGAGCTCGAGGAAGACGACCGCGACATCCTCACCGCCGACGGCGAGTACGTCGGGTTCGCTGAGCCGAGCCTCGAGGCATTCCCCGTCATCGCGATCGTCGGCCGCCCGAACGTCGGCAAGTCCTCGCTCGTGAACCGCATCCTCGGCCGCCGCGAGGCCGTCGTCGAAGATATCCCCGGCGTCACCCGTGACCGCGTGACCTACCAGGGCCTCTGGAACGACCGCCGCTTCTCGCTCGTCGACACCGGCGGCTGGGAGCCCGACGCTCGCGGCATCGACCAGTCGGTCGCGCTGCAGGCCGAGGTCGCTATCGAACTCTGCGACGTTGTGCTCTTCGTCGTCGACTCGCGCGTTGGCGCGACCGCGACCGACGAGCGCGTCGTGCAGCTGCTGCGTCGCGCGAAGAAGCCCGTCTTCCTCGTCGCGAACAAGGCCGACGACTCGATCCGCGACGGCGAAGTGTCCGAGCTGTGGTCGCTCGGCCTCGGCGAGCCCCGCCCCGTCTCGGCCGCGCACGGCCGCGGCGTCGCCGACCTGCTCGACGACGTCATGAAGGTGTTGCCCGAGGTGTCCGCTGTCGCGCAGCCGAAGCTCGCCGGCCCCCGCCGCGTCGCGCTGCTCGGCCGCCCGAACGTTGGCAAGTCGAGCCTCTTGAACAAGGCCGCCGGCGAGGAACGCGTCGTCGTGAACGAGCTCGCCGGCACCACCCGCGACCCTGTCGACGAGCAGGTCGAGATCGCGGGCCGCGTGTGGACCTTCGTGGACACCGCCGGCATCCGCCGCCGCGTGCACCTGCAGAAGGGCGCCGACTTCTACGCGACCCTGCGCACCTCCGCGGCGCTCGAAAAGGCCGAGGTCGCCGTCGTGCTCATCGACGTGACGCAGGAGATCTCGGACCAGGATCTGCGCATCATCGACCTTGTGCTCGAGTCGGGCCGCGCGCTCGTGCTCGCGTTCAACAAGTGGGACATGCTTGACGATGAGCGTCGCAAGTACCTCGAGCGTGAGATCGAGCAAGATCTCGCGCACGTCGACTGGGCGCCCCGCGTGAACATCTCGGCGCGCACCGGCCGTCACCTCGAGAAGCTCGTGCCCGCTCTTGAGCAGGCGCTCGAGTCGTGGGATACCCGTATCCCGACGGCGAAGTTCAACGCGTTCCTCGCCGAGCTCGTGCAGGAGCACCCGCACCCGCTGCGCGGTGGCAAGCAGCCCCGCGTGCTGTTCGGCACGCAGGTGCAGAACCGCCCGCCGACGTTCGTGCTGTTCGTCTCGGGCTTCCTTGACCCGGGCTACCGCCGCTTCATCCAGCGCCGCCTCCGCGAGACCTACGGCTTCGAGGGCACCCCGATCGTGCTGAACATGCGCATCCGCGAACGGCGTGAGCGACGCTAACGATGCTGGCTCGCGGGAGCCGGGCTCGGCTCCCGCTGCTGCTGGTTGCCGCGCTCGGCATGCCCCTGCTCGGGGGCTGCGGGGCGAGCGGGAGCGCGAACCCGAACACGGTCGCAATCGAATTTGAGGTTGACGGCGACGCGCAGCGCGTCGCCGTCTCACCTAACGACCTCGGATGTTACCCAGGGGAGGCCTCGGGCGGCGTCGGGTTCGAGTTCTCGAAAGAGCCTTTCACCCAGGTGGCCGTCAGCGCTGGTGACCCAGGCAGCATTGAGGTGGCGATCTTCGATGACGATTCAGTGCTCGTCTTTGCCTCTGACGATGCCGACGTTCGAGCGACAGCGCTCCCTGACGGAGCGACCGAATTCACCGTGACAGCTGAAACCAACGACGTTGCCCGGGTACAGCTCGCCGGGGCTGAAGCGGGGTCGATACCAGACCTTTCAGGCGCGCCTCGCTTTGCCGGTTCACTCACTGCGACGCTGAGGTGCGTGGCGCGTGACTGACGCGAGCGGCCTGCCCCCGCACGAGCTCACCCGGCTTGAACGCGCGATCGATCGTGCCGCCAACCGGGTGCTCGTGGGCGCGCCGGCGCGCGGCGTCAGGGCCGTGCTCGTCGAGTGCTCGGTCTTCCTACTCAAGCAGGCGTGGGCGTGCATCTTCGGCGCGCTGCTGCTCGTCGTGCTCGTCGCCGCGCGGCTCTGGTACCCCGACGACGCGATCTTGGCGAGGAATGATGCGCTGACGATCGCGGCGGTCGTGATCCAAATTCTGCTGCTCGTCTTCAAGCTCGAAACGGGCCGGGAATTGTGGGTGATCCTGCTCTTCCACGTCACCGGCACGGTGATGGAGCTCTTCAAGACCGACGTCGGCTCGTGGGCGTATGAGGGCGATGGGATCCTGCGCATCGGCGCCGTGCCGCTCTTCAGCGGGTTCATGTACGCCGCGGTCGGCTCGTACATGGTGCGCGTGTACCGGCTGCATGATCTTCGGTTCGCGCGCTACCCGTCGCGGCTCGTGACGACGGTGATCGCCGCGCTCATCTACGTGAACTTCTTCTCGCACCACTTCATCGTCGACCTGCGGTGGGTGCTGCTCGCCGCGGTGCTCGTGGTGTGGTGGCGCACGACGATGCACTTCCGCGTGTACCGCGTGACGTTGCGCGCCCCGCTGCTTCTCGTCTTCTTTGGCGTCGCGACGTTTATCTGGTTCGCCGAGAACATCGCGACGTGGGCGGGCGCCTGGCTGTACCCGCACCAGGAGGCGGGCTGGGAGCTCGTCTCGCCGCAGAAGCTCATCGCCTGGTTCCTGCTCATGATCATCTCGGTCGTGATGGTGACCTGGGTGTACCCGCCGCGGGAGCCCGAGGCGCGCGAGGCACCCGAGGCGCGCGAGTGAAACGGCTGCTTGGCCGCTCAGAGTTCTGGGCGCTCGCGTGCTTCGGGGCGGCGCTGCCGTGGGTGCTCGCGGGCGACGCGGCAGGCTTCTTTCCGTTCGTGTGCCTGCTCGTCGCGGGGTTCTTCGCGGGCCTCATCGTGATGCGGCAGCTCGCGCGCATCCCATCGCGGCGCGCGGGGCTGTGGGCGCACGTCGGCGTCGCGGCGGCGCTCGCCGTGTTCGGCGCGCTGTTCGTTCCGCGCCTCGGCGACGTGATGGGCTGGCTTCGCCAGGCGCTGCCCGAGCCTGCCGTATCGTTCGTGTGGGCGCTCTGGGTGCCGACGCTGACGCTCTCCGGTGTCGTCTGGCTCACGCTGCTTGCGCGGGCGACCGCGGCGCTCCCCGGCGGGCCCGGCGGGCGTAGCCTGCAGCTCCCGGCGCCAGTTTGGGTGGGAACCACGGACGGCGCCACTGCGGAGTTCACCGCTGTCGAGATGACGAGGCGCGCATACCTGTGGGCCGTAGCCGCGTGCGCTGTCGCGGTGTTCGGGGCCGCGATCTGCGTCTTCGTCGCCGCGGAACCCGTCGTCAGTAGGTGGTCGCCCCGAGTGCTGCTTCTCGCGTTCGGGCTTGGCCTCGTGTTGCCCGTGTTTCTGCTCGCGCGCGCAACCTTCCGCGGCCGTTCTCGCGCCTACAGCGTCGTGTTTACGAAGGGGCGGATGAGGATCAGGGTCGGGGGCGACACCTTTACCTACGTTTTTCGTGACATCGAGGCGTTCACCTGGTGCCCGCGCGGGGAGGCCGCGCGGATAGAGGTGCGCTCGCGGCGAGGGGACCGGTCGCTCCTTGTCGGCATTGCGAAGCCGCTCGCCGGGAAACGCGCCGCGCTACCCGACCTCTCACGCCGGGTGCGCGCTGAGCTCAGCGAGGCCGGGCTGGAAGAGCTGCCGCGGCGCGGCCCAGTGGGCACCTGGCGCTATGGGCGGCCGGTGACTGGCCCGGGGGCATGAACGCGAAAGGGCGGGCCCTCCCACATTGGGAAGGCCCGCCCTGTTCAATAGGCGCCGGGTGAGACGCTGCCCGAGATGCTACCCGGGGTGCCGCTGAGCTAGAACCCGTAGCTCGCAGCGCTCGCGAAGGCCCCGAACGATACCAGCCCGATGAAGAGCACGAGCCCGATCGCTGCAAACGCGAGCATCGCGCCGTTCAGCCACACGCCCCAGAGCGCGAGTGTGCGCTCGGTCGTGTTGCGGCGAAGCGCGAGGATGCCGAGCACAAGGCCGACGATCGGGGCGACGAAGGTCCATGCGCTGAGGATCGACGCGATGCCGATCACGAAGCTCGCGACGGAGAAGCCGTACGCGTTCTTCCCGGGAGCCGGGTTCATGCTCGCAGGCACCGCGTACTGCGGGGCCTGGGGCGGAACGCCGTACTGACCCTGGGGTGCTTGGGGTACCTGGGGTGCCTGGGACGCCTGCGGCGGAACCGCGTACTGCGGCTGCGTGGGCTGAGCCCCGGTGTACGGAGCCTGCGTGGGCTGCGTCAGCGTGGGCTGAACGCCGGTCGCCGGAACCGCGATCTGCGGCGGGACCGTGTACTGCGCCTGTGCTGGAGCCTGTGTCTGCACTGGCGCGGTGTAAACGGGGGCTGCGACGGGGGCCTCGGGGGCCTCAGGCGCTGCCTGTACTCCCTCGGGCAGTTCCTTGGCGACGGCGTCGGGCTGTGCGACTCCATCAGTGAGCTGTTGAGTGTTTGCGTCGGTGGTCATGATGACGATCCTTTCTGCCGTACGCTGCCTTGATATCTCTAGGCTACGAGTTGACCGGTCGTCTGCGCGTCCTGCCCCGGTACCGGGGTCGATAGTACCGGGGTACCTACCGACCCCTAGTGGAAACCCCGAGCGCCCGGCGCAGCGCCGAGCACCCGGGGTTCGTCGCTAGTGCGAGGCCTCGGAGACGTCGGTGCCCTTCGGCGTGATGAAGAACACCGACGCGGCGATGGCGAGCATGGTGAGGCCGCCGACGATCCCGGTCGTCTGCATGGACGACGTGAACGCGTCGCTCGCGGTCGCGAGCAGGTCGGGCAGCTTCAGCTCCTCTGCGATCGCCGCGGCGGCGCCGAGCGAGTCGTTCGCCTGCTTTGCAGCCTCGGCGCCGAGCCCGTCCACGAGCGGATTGCCCGTGAGGCCAGAGCGGTACAGGATGGCGGCGATCGAGCCGAGGATAGCGACGCCGAGCACCGCGCCGAGCTCGTACGAGGTCTCCTCGATCGCGCCGGCGCTGCCCGCCTTATCCTCGGGGGTGCCGTGCATGATCATCGCCGAACCGATCGCGAGCGAGCCCGTGCCGAACCCGACGAGGGTGAGCGCGATGAGTACCGTCGTGTAGGTGAGCGTTCCGGGTTGAAGCCCGATGGCGAGCATGCCGATGCCGGCGAGCGCGATGCCGCCCGCGAGTACCGCGCGCGAGCCGATGAGGCGCGCGATTGGGGGAGCGGCGAGGGAGGCGATTGCGCCGGCGATCGCGACGGGGATGAGTCGCACGCCCGCCTCGATCGGGGTCGCGCCGTCGATGATCTGCATCCACTGTGCGAGCAGCAGCAGAGCCGCGCCCATCGCGAACGACGAGCCGAGAGCCGCGATGATGCCGGCTGAGAACGGGCGGTTCTTGAACAGCGCGAGCTCGAGCAGGGGTGCGTCGCTGCGCAGACAGCGCACGATGAACCAGGCGAGCAGGGCGATGCCAGCCGAGAACGTGACGAGCGCGCTCGGCACGAGGAAGCTCGACTCGGCCGCGAACGTCTTGATCGACCAGATGACGAGCGTCATGCCCGCGAACGAGAGGATCGCCGCGAGGAAATCCCAACGGCCCGGGTTCTTGACCCTCGACTCGGGAAGCACGAGGATGCCCGCGATCACACCCGCAAGCATGAGCGGCACGTTCACGAGGAACGCCGCGTGCCACGAGAAGTGCTCAAGGAGCACGCCGCCGATGAGCGGGCCGACGGCCGCGCCGAGGCCCGATACCGCGGCCCAAATGCTCAGCGCGGTCGCGCGCTCGCGCGGGTCGGTGAACGTGACGCGGATGAGCGAGAGCGTCGTCGGCATGATCATGGCGCCGCCGATGCCGAGGAGGGCCCTGATCGTGATGACGGCCTCCGCACTCGACGCGATGAGCACGAGCAGCGAGGCGAGCCCGAAGAGGGTGTACCCGAGCATGAGCATGCGCTTGCGGCCCCAGCGGTCTGCGAGCGCTGCGAACGACACGAGCAGGCCGGCGAGTACAAGCGAGTAGACGTCGATGATCCACAGCTGCTGCGCCGCGGTCGGGTGCAGCTCGGCAGACATCTTCGGGAGCGCGATGTTCAAGATCGTCATGTCCATCGTGATGACGAGCAGGCTCGCGGTGAGCACCGCGAGCGCCCCCCAACGTCGGGCACGACTGATGGGCGCGGCGGTGGCCTGCGCGGGGTCGGTGTGCGGGGCGTTCAGAGTGGGCTGGTGTTCGTTCGTCATGACTCAGACTTTTCGGATGGGTGGCCAGTCGTGCTGGTGGGTCGAGGTGAAGTGGGGGAACCCGCGAGGGCGGTGAGCGCGAGCGTTAGCGCCTCGCGGGAGAGCGGCTGCTGCCTGAGCCCTGCGTGGATCGTCGCGCCGTCGATGTACACGGCGATCGCCTCTGCGCGATCCCGATCGAAGTGCACCGAGAGCATCTCGATGAGCTTGTCGCTCCACCGCAGCGCGAGCTCGCGGAGGCTCGGGTCAGCGGTCGCGCTCGAGAAGAGCGCGATATCGGCGTTCACGGCACGGGGATCCTGCAGGTAGCTGAGCAGCTCGGTGACCGCGCCCGACGGGTCGGTCTGGAGCGTCGCAAGGTGCGGCTCGAGCGCCGCGAGCGCCTCGTCGTCCTCCTGCGCGAGTTCGCGCAGGGCCTCCTCGCGCAGCTCCTCGATGGAGGAGAAGTACTGGGTCGTCGAGCCGAGCGAGACGCCCGCGTGGCTCGCGACCGCGCGGTGCGTGAGGGCGGCGGCGCCGCGGGTGACGATGATCTCGGTCGCGGCGCGCAGGATGGCGCGGCGGCGCCCTTCGGGGTCGCGTTTGCCCGGAGCGAGTGGCTCACTCATTGTCGCTTCCCCCGTGTGCTGCTCGACGCGATCCTGTACTTCTGTACATGTACATTTGTACAGCACATTTCCGTAGCGAGTCAACTCCCTTGCGCGGTAGCGTGGGGGCGTTGGCGGCAGACACACAGGAATGAGGGCCATCAAGATGGACACCATCAGCACCGCAGATCTCTACGACGAGCGGGGCGCAGAGCTCCAGTCCGTATCGCTCCAGTTCCAGGATTGCGGCGGCGAGACGAGCTTCAGCGGCACCGTGCGCACGGTGAAGTGCTTCCAAGACAACGCCCGCCTGAAGAGCGTGCTGTCGACGCCCGGCGACGGGGCCGTGCTTGTCATCGACGGCGAGGGGTCGCTCGAGACCGCACTCGTCGGCGACATCATCGCGGGCCTCGGCGCAGACAACGGCTGGGCCGGCATCATTGTGAATGGCGCGATCCGTGACCGCGTCGCGATCGGCACGCTGCCACTGGGCGTGAAGGCCCTCGGGTCGAACCCCGCAAAGTCGACGAAGACGGGCAGCGGCGAGACCGACGTGCCCGTCACGTTCGGCGGTGTGACGTTCACGCCGGGCGCGATGGTGTGGTGCGACTCCGACGGCATCCTGGTCGAGCAGTGACCGACGCGCTGCCCGGTGGGCTGAGCCCCGCCGGGCAGCGCACCGACCCGGCCGGTGAGGACCCCGGGGACCCCGGGGGCCTCGGGCGTTCTGGGGCCGCCGGGCATCTGCAGCAGCTCGCGCTGCCGTTCGTGCCGTACGCGGTGATCTCCGTGATCCACGTCGCGTTCCGGTTCGCCGACCACCCGCTCGCCGGGCCCACCAAGCTCATGCTCATGCCGCTCCTCGCGGTCGCGGTGCTCTGGGCCTCCGCCGGGCTTCGGCCGTGGCCGGGCCGCGCGCTCGCGCTGCTCATCGCCGGCGTCGTGTTCTCGTGGCTCGGCGATGGCGCCTCGACGTTCTTCCCGATGTTCGAGAACGAAGTGCCGATGATGCTCGCCTGCTTCGGTATCGCGCACGTCTGCTACGTGCTGCTCATGTGGCGCGGGCGCGGCATAGCGCAGGGGCGGTTCCCGGCCTGGACGCTCGGCTACGTCGCCGCGTACGCTGTGCTCGTCTCGCTGCTCGTGCCGCACACCGGAGCGCTCACGGCGCCCGTGTTCGTCTACGGCGCGCTGCTCGTCGCGACCGCGGCGTTCGCCGCGCGCTGCGGTGGCGTCGTCGCCTGGGGTGGCTTCTGGTTTCTCATGTCTGACGCGATCCTGTCGTTTCGCATCTTCACACCCGACGCGATGCCCGACTGGACGAACGGCGCGGTGATGCTCACCTATACGTTCGGGCAGGGCCTCATCGCGTACGGGATCGTGCGGCGGCTAGCGCTCCGACCGGTCGAGTAGGTCGAGTAGCTGCTTCGACCCGCGGGTCGTCTCGACCCCCACCGCCGATGAGCGCACCCGCAGCTCATTATCGCTCGTGACGACGATGCCGAGTCCGCCCCGGTTCGCGAGCGCGGCCGCCTCCTCGACGATCGCGTCGTCGCCCGAGGTCGTCGCGTCGACGACGCGCACGTTCTCGGTCGTGGAGATGCCGCGCGCGGTGCTCTCGGTGATGAAGACCCAGTCCGGGAAGACGAGCCCGCCGTGCAGGTCGGCGGGCATGTCGAAGAACGCTGCGCGCACACCCTCGCCCGAGACGGCGAGCGCCTCGATGCGGTCGCGGAGGCGCTCCGTCGACCCCTTGCGGTCTTTCCACCAGCCGTCGGGCACCGTGCCGACGACGTTCGCCGCGTCGACGATGATGGTCGGGGTGCGGCGCACGATCGGCTTGAGCAGCTGCCAGGTCGCCGCGAACGCGGGGTGCAGTTCTTTGAGCTCGACCTCGTCGACAGGCACCCACTCGAGCGCGTGACTCTCGGGGTCGGTGATCTCGGGGGTGAACGGCGTCTTCACCTCGGCGACGACGGTCGTGTACGACCAGCCGCCCCGGTCGAGCACGTGCGTGTATCGCGGGGTCACGGCGTTGTCGGGAACGCCGGCCTCCTCCTGCGCCTCGCGGATCGCGCCGTCGATCGTCGCTTCGCCCTGGTTGATCGCGCCGCCGGGGATGCCCCAGGTGTTGCCGTGGTCGCTCCAGGAGACGCGGTGCTGCATGAGGATCGCGTCGAGCGCCCGGTCATAGGCGAGGAGGCCCGCCGCGCCGAACTTACCCCAGTAGCGGTTTCCGTCTGCGGCCGTCACCCATGCGTCACCGGGATCTCGAAGGTCGCTCATGGTTCCAGACTACCGGGCGGGGGCGAAGCCGCCCCCGTTCCCGGCAATCATCCGTGGTTCCTGCGGCTCCCGAGCATCACCGCGGTCACGGTCGCCGCGACGAGGAGCGCAACGCCGAGCAGGATCCACGGGCTCGTGAGCACCCTGCCCGGTGCGAGCGGGGCGACGCTCGTTGACAGCTCGGTCGTGCCGGCCGCGAGCGTCTCCGTGCCGCCCGCGAGCTTCTGCGAACCGGCCGAGGCTGCCTGCGCGCCGTCGTCGAGCTTGCCCGACCCCGCGCGGAGCTTGAGGAGACCCTCGTCGAGCGTCTTAGCGCCAGTGTTGAGCGTGCGGGCCCCATCGCTGAGGGCGAGCGAGCCGTCGACGAGGTCAGTCAGCCCCTCGTCGAGGCGCCCCGCGCCGTCACTGATGCTCACGGAGCCGTCGGCAAGCGTGTCGACGCCGGTGTGGAGGCGCGAGACGCCGTCACCGAGCGCGCCGCTCCCGGCCGCCAGCCTGCCGGCACCGTCTGCCGCGGAAGAGGCGCCGTTTGCGAGTTCGCGTGCACCCGCGTTGAGCTGCTGGGCTCCCTGATGGAGGGTGCTCGTGCCGGCCTTGACCCGCTGGGTCGCCTTGTGCGCGTCTTGGGTGCCGTCAGCGAGTTCGAGGAACTCGTCGAGCAGTTCGTTCATACCCGCGGCGAGGCCGGGGGCGCCCTTCGCGAGTGCCGGGGTGTTGTCGATGAGCCGCTGGGCTCCGCCGCTCAGCAGTTCCATGCTCTCGGGCAGCGGGGCAACGCCCGCGGCGAGCTGATCGAGGCCGCCGCCGAACTGGCCGAGACCGGTCTGCAGGCCGGCGATCCCGCCGCTCAGCCGGTCGACCCCGGCTGCGAGCGGGGTGATGGCCTGTGGCTCGAGGGCCCCGAGCAGGCCGACTGTCGCGCCTGCCTGGGCGGTCAGCGCGTTCCCGCTGTCGCCCGCGATTGAGCCGGCGAAGCCCTGGAGCTGCGCGACGGCCTCGCCCTGGGCGCTCTGCGCGGCGACTGTCGCCGCGCTCGCTGAAGCGGCCGCGCTCTGCAGTTGCGCAAGGGTCTCCGCGCTGAGCGGCTCGTCGGGGTTCAGCCCTGCGACGAGGTCTGCGAGGGCCGCGGTCTCGCCGCTCGCGGTCGCGAGCTGCCCTGACGAGGCTTCCGCCGAGGCGACGGCGCCGGACGCCACGCCACCGAGCTCGCCGACCGCCCCCTGAACGGCCTGCGCGCTGCTCAGCGCCTGACCGGTCACGGCGCGGATCCCGTCGATCCCGGCGGGGAGCTGAGCGACGCCGGCGCTCAGCGCGTCGCCGCCCTGCTTGAGCCCGGCGAAGCCGCCCTGCAGGCCGGTGACCCCGGACGCGAGGCTGTCGACCCCGTCGGAGAGCAGCAGTACCCCGCCCGACAGCGAGACGACGCCGGGGAGGTACTCGCCGAGCCCTCGCTCGAGCGCGGTCGCGCCAGCGTCGAGGGCTTGCACGCGTGGCTTGCGGTTCTGCACCCTGTCGTTGAGCTGCTTGATGCCCTGCACGAGCTGGGTCGCGCCGCTGTCGAGCTGCCCCGTCCCCGCGGCTGCCTGCCCCGTCCCTGCGGCGAGGCTGCCGGCCCCGGCGGCGAGCCGCGATGTGCCGTCGGCGAGCGCACCAGCCCCCTGGCCAACCTCGGCGACGCCCGACTCGAGCCTTGCGGCGCCGTCGTGCAGTTCGGCGGTGCCCGCCGCGGCGCGCTCCGCGCCTGCTGCGAGGGTTTCGCTGCCGGCCTTCGCGCTCTCCGCCCCGGTGTGTAGCCGCGTCGCGCCGAGCGAGAGATTGTCTGCGCCCGAGCGGAGGCGCGTGCCGCCGTCGCTGAGCTGAATCGCGCTGCCCGCGAGGCTTTCGGTGCCCGTCGCGAGGTCGTCGAGCCCAGTGGTGAGGTCGGTCGCGCCGGCCGCGAGCTCGGTCGCTCCCGCGTCGAGCCGTGTCGCGCCCTCGTTGATGCTCGAGCTCGCGGTGAGGGCGAACGCGGCCGTGCCGATCAGCGAGAGGCCGAGGAGGCCCGCGAGGATCGGGATCGCCGGGACCCGGCGGCGCGGTGGGGTCTGCTGAGAATCGGTAGTCATATACATCGGCTCCGTATCTGGCCATCGAAGGTCCACGTTGACCTGCTGAATGGTAGGGCGAGCCTAATCACGCGTTGGGCGCCTGGGTTCGCGGCGGCGCAGATTCGTGATTGTGTGACGGATGCAACAAGAATCGGGCGCTTTGATGCTGGATGTTCTACAAAACCTCGAGGCGGCACGTAGGGGCGTTCTGCGGCGTGGGCGGGCTCGAGATTGCGCCCTCCTGGGATGCGGGCAGGGTGTAGGGGGTCGAATTGCAAAGGTGTGGCATACTAGTGTGGTGAAATATGAGAATGACGCGCCCGGCGCGGATGCGGCGGCGCCTCCGGCTCCCGAGTCTCTCGGAGCTCCGCAGGCCAAACCCGCAGCGGCTCGGCTCGGCGCCATCGACGCGGCGCGCGGCATCGCGATCATCGTGGTGGTCTTCACCCACGTCAATCGCGGCCTCGCCGGCGCCGGCATTCTTGACGGCGACTCTGAGGCCTACCAGTGGATGGATCGGTTCTTCGCCACCTGGTGCATGCTGCTCTTCCCGTTTCTCACCGGGCTCTTCATGCGGCGGTCGAGGGAGCGTCACGGGTTCTGGGGCTTCGTTCGCCTTCGCGTGGTTCAGTGGGGCTACCTTTACCTGCTCTGGTTCTTCCTCCAGTCGGGGGTGAAGCTGGTCGTCGGCGATGCCGCGAACACGACCGTGTCTCCGATCGACCTGCTGCAGGTGTGGAAGGTCGAGGGCCAACTTTGGTTCATGCCGTGGATGATGATCGCCGAGTTCTTCGGGGCCCTCATCATGCCGTGGCTGAGCACCAGGCGAACCGTGATCACCCTCGTGGTGACCGGCGTGCTCTCTGTCTTCACCTGGGGTATCGCGAGCTCATACGTCGGCCTGCACGGCCTCGCGCTCTATGTTTTCTACATGGCGGGCACCGTCACCGACCCCAAGAAGCTCGCAGCGTGGCTCGACCGCTTCGGGAGCGGCTTCTTGTGGAGCGTGGGGCTGGTGAGCGTCGCCATTGGTGGGGCGCTCACGCGACTGCCGCTATCGCCGCCAACGGAGGGGCGCCCGCCAGCGCCGGTCGAGCTGCTGCCGCTCAGTATTTTTACCGCCCTCTTGTGCGCGGCGGGCATGATGCTCGTCTGCACAGCGCTGTCGCGCACGGTGCTCTCCAAGCCCCTGTCGGTTGTGGGCAGCCGCACCCTCGAGATTTATCTCGCGCACATCCTCGCCGGGGCGGGGGCGCGGATCGTGCTCGTCAGACTCGGCGTGGAATCGCCTGCCGTGTTCATGATCGTGGGCACCGTCGCCGGTGTCGTGCTTCCCCTGTTCGCGCGCTGGGCGCTGGAAAAGCTGCACTTCCCGTGGTTCTTCGAGATGCCGCGCCTGCGGCGGAAGTGAGCCGGTGCCGGTTCTTGGCTGGTGCGGGTGTGCGATCCTTGTTCCGTGGATATCCAGGTCTCGCGCAAGCTGACCATCCCGGCCGCTGAGCTCGGATGGCGGTTTTCGCGATCCTCCGGGCCCGGCGGGCAGCACGTGAACACCTCGGATAGCCGCGTCGAGCTCTTCTGGGACGTGGCCTCCTCGAAGGCCCTCACTGACGAGCAGCGCGAGCGCCTCCTCGAAAAGCTGCAGCACAGGCTCGTCGCGGGCGTGATCACCGTCGTGTCGTCAGAGCAGCGCTCGCAGCTGCGTAACCGCGAGACCGCGCGCGAAAGGCTCGGCGAGGTTGTCGCTGCCGCGCTCGCCCCCGACGGGCCGAAGCGCCGCGCGACGAAGCCCACCCGTGGCTCACGCGAGCGCCGCCTGCAGGCGAAGGGTAAGCGCTCAGAGGTGAAGCGCAACCGTCAGCGGCCTGCCTTCGACTAGGGGCGAATGGCCGGGCCCTTGCGTCGGGCGTACGCGCTGGCGGCGTTGCCGTGTGTCGCGTCGTGTCGCCTCGTGCCCCGCCGCGCCGCGCGCAAGCACCCCATTTTCACCAGAACACGCGTAAATCGCCCCGAAATCGGTGTGCCTTCGCGAAAATGATGTGGGCGGGGTGGGGTTGCTGCCCGAGCTACGCCGGGGTCGGCAGGGTGCGGAGGATCTTCTCCATCGCCTTGCCCTTCGCGAGCTCGTCGATGAGCTTGTCGAGGTAGCGGATCTCGAGCATCAGCGGGTCTTCGATCTCGGCGATCTTCACACCGCAGATCGTGCCCGTGATCTGTGAGCGGGCGATGTTCATCTTCGGGGCGTCGCGGAAGAACTCCTCAAGGTTCACGGGGTTGCCCGGCTCGATGAGCTCGTCGAGCTGCGCCTGCGAGTAGCCGGTGAGCCAGCAGATGATCTCGTCGACCTCCGCCTTGGTGCGGCCCTTGCGCTCGGCCTTCTGCGTGTAGTTCGGGTAGAGATCCGAGAACGCGAGCTTGAAGATGCGGTGTCCAGCCATGCGCCAAGGATACGTCGGTTTCGCTGAGTTGTGGCCCTCAGGCGACGGCGCCCTGGTCGGGTGTTCCCTGGTCGCGAACCGGGCGCGCCCGGCGGGCCGCGGGAGCGTATGCTGGACGGAGTCCATCTAAGCCGAGCGCAGGGAGTCCCGGGTGCCGATCACGCAGTCGATACTTGAGGTCGCGAGCCAGCACCCGGAGCGGGTCGCTATCGCCGGGGAAGACGGCCGACTCAGCTACGCCGAACTCGTCGAGGACTCGCGCCGCGTCTTCGCCGTCGTCGATGCCCTGCACCGCGCGCACGACGCCCCGCCCGCACCCGCGCCCGAGACGCGGGGCATCCCGATCACCGCGGTGAGTATCGAGTCGGCGTTCCACACGTCGCGCATCGTCGCGGGCCTCGCCGGGTACCGGGCAGTCTCGGCCACGATCGACCCGCGCTGGCCGCTCGAACACCGCGTGAACGTGGTCCTCGCGACCGGCATTGGGCTCGTGATCAGCGACGCCGATGACCTCGCACCGGCGCTTCGGGAGCGCGGCTGGGGCGGAACGATCATCTCGCTCCCTGAATTTCGTGCGGCGGAGCGGGACGTTCGGGATCCTGGTCGCGGGGCCACCCCGCTCGCGGACGCGCCGACAGTGCGCGACGGCGACGAGCCGTTCCTGCTGCTGTTCTCGTCGGGCACGACGAGCGCGCCGAAGGGGTTTCTCAAGACGCGCGACCAGTACCGGGCGAACGTCGCGGTGTCGAGCGCGTACCTCGAACCGCTGCCCGGGGTGCACACGCTCGCGCCGGGCCCGGTGTCGTACAGCCTCACCCTCTACGCGCTCATCGAGTGCCTCGCAACCGGGGGAGCGGCGCACATGGCCGACGCGTTCGACGCGATCGCGATGGCGAGGCGCGTGCACGAGGAGCGGATCACCCGCGTCGTCGCCGTGCCCGCGCTCGTGCAGTCGCTCAGCGACGCCGCCCGCCGCGACCCGGAGAGGTTCGCCTCGCTCGAACTCGTCGTGACCGGGGGTGCGAACCTGTCGGCGTCGCTGCGCGAGGGCCTCGGTGCGGTGTTGCCGGGCGTACGGCTCATCAGTTACTACGGGGCCGCCGAGATCGGGTTCATCGGCGACAGCCGGGGCGGCGACGGCACGCTCATTGAGGTGTACGAGGGGATCGGGTTCGAGATCCGCTCGGAAGCTGGCGAGCGGGTGCCTGACAGCGAGTTCGGCACTCTCTGGATCGACGCGGCAGCCTGCTCCGACGGCTACCTCGCGGGCACGACCGACGCCGTGTTGCGCGGTGCTGATGGCTGGGCGACCGTACACGACCAGGGGCGCATCGTAGACGGGAGACTGCAGCTCGCCGGGCGGGCCGGCGACATTGTCGTGACGGGCGGGCACAAGGTCGCGCTCCCCGAGGTCGAGAGGGCGTTCGAGGGCATGCCCGGTCTCGGCGCGGTCTGTGCGGTCGCGCTGCCGCACCCGCGGCTTGGGAGCGTCGTCGGGCTCGTCGTCGAGGGTGTAGCCGAGGGCGGTGCAGGGAAGGATGCGCTGCGCGCGTGGGGCCGCGAGCGGCTTGCTCCGCAGTTCGTGCCGCGCCAGTGGTACCGTCTGGACGCGCTGCCGCGCACGGTCGGCGGGAAGATCCGTCGGGCTGAGACCGTTGCACTCATCGAAGCGGGCGAAGGGGAGCGACTATGAATGGGCGACGCGTCGTCATCACGGGGCTCGGCGCTGTGACCCCGAGCGGCATTGGCGTGCCCGAGCTCTGGAACGCGGTTGTCCAGGGGCGGAGCGCGATCACGCTGCTTGAGGGCCCCGAGTTTGACGGCCTCGCCGTGCGGATCGGCGGGCAGGTACGCGGCTTCGACGTCTCGACCGTGCTCGACCGGAGCCTCGCGAAGCGGCTGAGCCCCGTGCAGCACTGGGCGATCGGGGCGGCCGACGAGGCGCTCGCGCAGGCCGGGGTTGACGCAGCTTCGGTTGTTGGTAGCGGTGGTGGGCTCTCCGGCGCGCTGCCGTGGGACGCGGAGCGGATCGCCGTGATCGCGGCGACGGGATCCGGCCCCATCGACGCGATGCAGTCGGCGACGCGGGTGCTCGATGAGCGCGGCCCGCGCGCGGTGCCGCTCACCCTCTCGATCCACGGCGCCCCAGATTCCGCGGCGGCGCTTCTCAGCCAGCGGTACGGGATCCGCGGGCCAGCCCAGGGCGTCTCCGCGACGTGCGCGAGCGGCGCGGTCGGGCTGGGGGATGGGCTCAGGCGGATCCGCCACGGCTATGCCGACGCCGTGCTCGTCGTCGGTATGGAGGACTGCCTGAACGGCGTCAACCTCTCGTCGAACGCGAACATGCGCGCGCTCGCCGCAGGCTACGAAGGGGCGCCCGAGACCGCGTCGCGGCCGTTCGACCGCGCTCGCTCTGGGTTTGTGATGTCGCAGGGGGCTGCGGCGATCCTGATCGAATCGGAGGAGCACGCGCTCGCGCGCGGCGCCGAGGTGCTCGCGGTGCTCGCCGGGTTCGGCTCGGCGAGCGACGCCCACCACCCGACCGCGCCGCACCCTGAGGGCCGCGGCGCCGCGCAGGCCGTGCGCGAGTGCCTCGCCGATGCGGGCGTCGGCCCCGAGGCCGTCGACCACATCAACGCGCACGGAACCGGCACCCCCGCGGGCGACGCCGCCGAGCTCCTCGCCCTTGAGGCGGTGCTCGGCGAGCACGCGCGCCGCACGCCGATCTCGGCGACGAAATCGAGCACCGGGCACCTGCTCGGCGCGGGCGGCGTCGTCGAAGCGATTATCTCGGTGGTGGCTCTGCGCCAACGGCTCTTGCCACCGACCCTGAACCTTGGCGACCCCGAGTTCGACGGCTGGGACTTCGTCGCGGGGGCTGCCCGTTCGGCCGTGGTCTCGCGCGTGCTGTCGACCTCGTTCGGGTTCGGCGGGCACAACGGGGCCGTGCTCATCGAGCGGTCGTAGCGCCTCACTGCTTACCTAAGAACCAACGATCGGAGAGAGAATGAGCGACCGAGAGACGCGGCATCAGGAGCTTGCCGAGCGCTACCTGCCCGAGGAACTGCTCGAGCGGTTTCGCGAGCGCGCGGCGGTGTACGACCGCGAGAACAGCTTCTTCCACGAAGACCTCGACGAGCTGCGCGAGCGCGGCTACCTGACGCTGTTCGTGCCGTCGGAATTCGGCGGGCCCGGCCTCACCCTCAACGAAGTGTCGCGGCTGCAACAGCGGCTCGCGACCGCGGCCCCCGGCACGGCGCTCGCGATCAACATGCACCTCATGTGCACGGGCGTCATCCGGGCGATGTTTGAGCGCGGCGACCGATCGCTCGGCTACGTGTTCGAGGAGGCGATGGCCGGCGAGATCTTCGCGTTCGGCATCAGCGAGCCCGCGAACGACTGGGTGCTGCAGGGGTCGAAGTCTAAGGCGGAGCCGCAGGAAGACGGCGGCTACCTGCTCTCGGGCGTGAAGATCTTCACGTCGCTGTCGCCCGTGTGGACGCGGCTCATCGTGCACGGCCTCGACACCGCGACCGCGGACACCGACGCTGAGACGCTCGTCTACGGGTTCCTCGAGCGCACCGCCGAGGAGGCCGCGGCGTGGGGTGGCAACGGTATTGCGGTGTCTGATCAGTGGGACGTGCTCGGCATGCGCGCCTCGCACAGCCGCGCGACAATCCTCGACGGCGCGCGCATCAGGCCGGAGCGGGTCGCCCGGAAGATCCCGGCAGGCCGCCACCCCGACCTGCTCACGTTCGCGATCACCGCGAACTTCCAGCTGCTCATCGGCTCCGTGTACGCGGGCGTCGCGCGCCGGGCGCTCGACCTCGCCGCAGCAGGGATGAAGAAGCGGCGCTCGGCGAAGGCCGGCACCTCGCACGCAGAGGTGCCCGAGGCGCGCGTGCGTCTCGCCGACGCCCACATGGAGTTCATGGCCGTGCCCGCGCAGCTCGACGCGTACACGCGCGACTTCGACGAGCTTGTCGACTACGACTCCGAATGGCCGCTGCG
Organism: Leucobacter komagatae; assembly: GCF_006716085.1. Classification (NCBI taxonomy): domain Bacteria; kingdom Bacillati; phylum Actinomycetota; class Actinomycetes; order Micrococcales; family Microbacteriaceae; genus Leucobacter; species Leucobacter komagatae. The sequence goes on from NZ_VFON01000001.1 coordinate 3,057,904, forward strand.
CCTCGTCTCGGCCCGTCTGAACGCGTCGACGGCCGCGCGCCGCAACGCCGAGACCGCGCTCATCTGCGCGGGCGGCTCGGGCTTCGACAACGGCAGCGAGCTCAGCCGCGTCTACCGTGACGCGACCGCGGGCCTCTTCCACCCGCCGAGCGCTGACGCGGCGCGCCCGATGTACGCGGCGGCGCTGCTCGACGAGTAGGGGTGGGGGCGCGGGGTGGCCGGGCGGTGCCTCTTCCGGGTTAGGCTTCCACTCTGGCCGCTCCTTACGGGCCGTCCTGCCTACCTGCGGAGAGGTGTTTCCGTCAGAGACAGCTGTCGAATCTTCGGTAAACACCCCGCCGCGTTTTTCACCCCGCAAAAGTATGGATAAGATAGAGAGGTTGCTTCGGCAGCGGAGCGGCCTCGGCCGACTCGCTTGAAGAAACAACGGGTTGTGGCGCAGCTTGGTAGCGCACCTGACTGGGGGTTACAGGCATTAGCCTCTCCCGTAGCCCAAAATAACTAAACAACGGGTTGTGGCGCAGCTTGGTAGCGCACCTGACTGGGGGTCAGGGGGTCGCAGGTTCAAATCCTGTCAACCCGACGAAAAAGCCCTGATGAGAAGCTATTTCTTGTCAGGGCTTATCTCGTTTCTGGTGACCTTCGCCGGAGCTCGGGGCGGGTCCCTGAGCAGGTCCGTGAGTCGCCTCGAGATTCGGTCGAGCATCGGTCAGATTCGGGTCTAGTGGGCCAAAAAGTGGAAATCTAGTGGGCCAGAATCCGGGCAGGTTGAGGCCCCGGCCCCTGCTCGGAGCCGAGTGCGGCGGTTGTTCGTTAGAGCTGGGGTCCGTTGCGGCGGGGCGGCTCCTTCCTGTGCTGTCGTGTCTTCGGACGCGTGAGGAACTGGTTGGCGAGCTGGGCTGCCTCGTTCAGCTGCCGGTGATCGGGATGCAGGTAGCCCTTGGTCGTCTCGATCGACGCATGCCCGAGGATGCGCTGCAGCACGTGGAGCGGCACCCCGGCATCGGCGAGCCAGGTCGCGCCAGTGTGCCGGAGCCCGTGCCGGGTGAGGTTCGGCAGGCCGAGATCGATCACGATCTGATCCCAGTTCGTCGCGTCTCGGACGGTCGCGGTCGTGAGCACGCCGCCGCGAGGCCCACGCAAGAGAGGGTCTTCTGGCTTCTTGCCCCCAGACAGGCGCGCGAGCACTGGTTCGAGCTCATCGAGGATCGGCACGAATCGGGTTTTGCGACCCTTGGTCTGCTTGCGAACGAGCCCTCCCTTGCCGGGGTAGATCTGCCGCTCGATCTTGACGATGCGGTTCTTCCAGTCGATGTCTCCGGCCTCGAGCCCTGAGACTTCGGAGCCACGAGCGGAGAGCAGCGCGCAGAGCATGACGTGATCCGAATAGCTCTGGTGCACCTCCGCACATTTCGCGGCGAGAGCGTTCAGCGTCTCCACGTCCTGGATCGCGAATGCGCGCATGGAACCGGGTTCGAGCGCCGGGACGTGGTTGAACGCGCGTCGTGCCCGGTTCTTCGCCGGGTTCGACGGGATCACCTCGTCTCGCACGGCAACGTCGAGCACTCGTACCAGCACGCCGATGGAGGTCTTGATGGTGGAGGGGCGATGTTCGGTCTCCCATTGGTCGATGGTGCGATCGATCAGCCCGGTGGTGATCTTGCTGACCTTGATGTGGCCGAGCGCCGGTAGGACGCGGAGCCTGAGGCTGGCGTCGTAGCCCGCGACGGTGGAAGTCGTGTCGAGGCCGCGCTGCCAGCGATCGCCGATCGAGTCGACGTAGTCCGCGAACGTGACGAGCAGATCGGCTCCCGTTTCGGTCGCTTGCTGCATGGTCACGAAGAACGCTTCCGCGTCTTCGGGCGTCGGGACGAACGCGGAGCGGCTGGGGCGCTTCTTCGTGTGCGGGTCGGTCCAGCGGACGCGCGCGAGATACCCGCTGCCGCGGCTCTCGATACTGGTGGAGAGTTTCACCCCGATGGGCGGCATCTTGTGCTGGCGCGGGTCAGCCATGCTCGCGCTCGCGTTCCAGTACCCAGGCTCGCACGGTCGGCGGGTTGTAGCGGGCGATCCCGCCGACGCTGACGAATGGCGGCCCCTCGTGCTGTCTGCGCCACCTCGACAAGGTCGCCTGCGAGACGTTCAGGAACTCGGCTGCTTCTCGCGAGTTCCACAGCGGCTCAACCTGGCTCGTCGTCGCGGGCACGATCAGCCGCTCGCTTCAGGCGAATGAACTCATCCTCGATGTCCTGGCGCGCCTGCACGTCGGCGGCCACGAAGTCGACGAAATCGATAGCTCGGTTCGGGATCAGCTCGTCTTCGATGAGCGCTTGGGGTTCCTCTCCCGGCCAGGTGGTCTGCCGGGTGGGGCGGTCGCGGTCAAGGCGGGTGCCGCTGGTCGATACCCACTCGCGGAGCCGTTCCCGCGCGAGCGCGAAATCGGTGTGCCAGGCGATCGGCCCCGAAGCGTCCTGCTCCGGGTCGTAGCTCGCGATCCAGTGCAAGTGCAAGGCGGAGAGCTCCCACACGAGTTCGGGGTGCCGGTACCAGAACGGCGGAATCACCGAGGCGGGCAGCCCGTAGGTGCGGCGAAGCTGATCGACCCATTCATTCAATGCCAGCCATTCCGCTTCGGCGTCACCGGAGGTGAGGAGATACCAGTTGATCGGCCGCGGTGGCTCCGGCAGCACGGTGCGCGCCATCACCAGGTCGTATAGGTCGTCGTCTTCGATCTCGGGATCGAGGTGTTCGCTGGCTTCGTCCTCGGCGCCTGGAACATCGGGAGCTTCGTTCATGTCGCTCACCGCCCCAGCGTCAGCGCACGGGCGGGCTGAGGCGCACGGAACTCGACGGTGCCCGCTGCCCGCGGTGCCTCCCGTGCCGCCTCCGCGCGGGGCCGTGGCCTGCGTTCGACCCGGTAGCGTTCGCGCGTGGTATCGAAGAGGAGCTTGGCTGCCTGGAACTGGCACTCCTCGATCTTCTGTCCGCGATGCTCGTAGCTTCGCGTCTTGAAGCTGCCGATGGCGACTACGTCGTCGCCCTCTACGAAGTCGGCGAACGCTTCCTCCGCATGCTCGCCGAGCAGCACGAGCTTCGTGTACGTGGCGCCCAAGAGCGTCAGGCTTCCATCGGGTTCTTCTCGGTACTGTTTCTGCCCGATCTGACCGATGAACAGCGCGAGCCCGCCGGAGAGGCGTTTGAGCTGCGGGGTGCGGGAGAGATATCCGGGGAGAGCGGTCTTGGTGCGCGGGTCCATCGCATTGTCCTTCTCGTTCACGGTCGCACTCGCTGCGCGACATCTCTACGAAGCAGGTGCACCATCTGCGCCTGACGGATCGTCCGCGCCCGGCTGGGTGGTGGGCTGCCGGTAGTGGAGTTGTGTTTCGACTGCGCGCCGGTCGGCTGCGAGGTGTTTCCCGTCTGCGCGCTGGGTCCACCGGCGCAGCCGGGTCACGATCGGCGGTGCCGCGCGCAGCAGCACGAGGCCGGTGCCGAACGGGAGGCGGCGGATCGCGTCGGGCGGCATGATCGGGACGCGGCGGATCGAGCGTTGCGCGGAGCGGGAGCCGTGGTCGCCGACGGTGGTGGAGTCGGTGATCTCGTCGCGTTCCCCGATGAGCGTGGACAGGTCCTGGAGGTCTTTCGAGTTGGAGGCTCCGCCGAGGATGATCTTCACGATCGCGGCGTCCCAGATCGCGGAGGCCGCGTTCTCCGACCACTGCTCCCGCGCCTGCGCAAGCGACTGCAGAACGGGCATGGTGGTGATGCCGGTGCCGCCGCCTTCGGCCATGAGCGTCGGCAACGACGGCAACGGGCTGAGGTTCGCGACCTCGTCCAGGCAGAGCAGTAAGGGCGGGTCGAGTCTCGCACCTGCGGAGCGGGCGGCGAGGCGGCGGGCTGCCTCGACCACGTCTTCGATGAGCGCCGCGACCAGCGGGGCGCTGTTGTTCGCACCTGCCGCGGTCGCCAGCAGGTACAGGGTGCCCTTCTTCGCGAGGAAGTCTTCGGGGTCGAACACCTCGTCCGGGCCGGGGGTGACGGCATCGAGCACGCGGGGGTCTGCGAGGGCGGCGAGGGCGAGGGAGACGCCCTGCCAGATCGAATCCCTCGTGCGCGGGTCTGCGTCGATCATCGCCTGCAACGCTTCCGCCCACCCGCCGGCAGCTTGCGGGTGCGTGGCGAGGATCGACACGGCGTCGCCGGCGGCGGCGGGGTCGAGCGTCCACCGGAACAAGTCGGCGGGCTGGCGCTGGTCGAGGGCGGCTGCGTGGAGCAGGCATTGGAGCGCGACCCTTGTTTTCGCTTCCCAGAAGTCGCCGCCCTCGACCCCGCCTTTCCCGAGCCCGGTGGCGGAGGCGAGCCCTGCGGCGCGGATCATCGCGGTGAGGGGGTCGGTGCAGCCGCGGACGGGCGACCAGCGGAGCCCGGCGGGGATGCCGTCGGCGAGATGCTGCGGATCGAACACCGCCACCGGCCCCACCTTCTCCCTCGCGCGGATCGTGGCGGTCACATTGTCCGGGCGCGTGCTGGTGGTGACGACCGCGCCGGGAGCATCGAGGATCGAGTTGATGACGATGTGCACGCCTTTCCCGGAGCGGGGCGGCCCGATCAGCAGGATCGAGTCTTCGACCGACGCCCACACCTCGACCCCGCGCGACACCCCGAGCCGATACCCGACCTCCAAAGGCTCAGGGTTCTCGAACGACGGCCGCAGATTCCCCGCACGGGCAAGGAGCGCGCGCGGGGAACCGGCTCTCGCGACCTCGGCGCGGGTCGCGATCCCGGCGATCCGGTACGGATCCATCGCCTGCCGGCGACCGTGCTGCCTGATCGCCGCCCACACCCACCACGCAGCAGCCCCGGCGGTGAGGATCATGGTGCCGGCGACCACCCAGTACACAACCGGGCTCAGGCCCGCCGCGCCAAGCGCGGCGCCAGGGTCGGCGGGGTGCAGGAACACCCCGGCGCCCGCGCCGAGCCCGGATTCGGGTTGCGGAGTGCCGGTGAGGAACGCGGTGACGCTGACTGCCGCGCGGAGGATCACGGCGATGACGGCGAGGGCGGCGAGGCCGGTTAGGGCGGCGTTGGTGAGTTCGTCGCCGAGGCTCCCGGTCGGGCGGATCGGGGAGGTCACTGCGGTGCTCCGATGCAGACGGTGGCGGAGATGCGGCCGAGGAGGATCACTTCGCCGGTGGGTGCGTGGTCGAGGTAGCGGGAATCGATCAGGGCGCGGGCGATGCCGTCGGGACCGGTCTCGGTGTGCGCGATGACGATCGCGACCGCGACGTCCTCGCCGGGCACCATCCCCGACCCCGCGAACTGCACCAGACGCGGCACCACCGGCATCGGCTCCGCCGACTGCGGAACCTGCTCGACGGACTGTGCCGCGACCTCCGACGGTGGCGGGGTGCGGCGCGGGCGCGGGGTGTAGAAGTCAGTCATCGTCCGGCCGTCGGTTTCGACGACATCGACGCGGATCGTGCACCCGGTCTGCTCGCGGATCGCGTCCACGATCGCCGGGAACGATCCCCGCCGCCACGGCGGGCAGAACTCCGGCGGGAGAAACGGCGCCCCGTCAACCGTGACGGTCAGGGCGCCGTCTTCGGCGACGACGATCCGCACCATCACCACGGACGGGCCGGCGGGCTTCGAACGATCACGCTTCGACATACAGGGTCTCCTTCACAAGACGGGCAGGCAGAGATCGACCCGAGACAAGGGGCGCCAGCGGGCCGGAAGAAACACGCCAGGAACGGCGCGACGTGGGCGGCAAGGATGCGAGCCAGAGATTTCAGAGCGCGGGCCGGCCCGTGCCGCGGTCTGGGTCGGGGGCGGCGCGGCGGGCGGCCTGCTGATATGCCGGCGGGAGCCGGTACGCCGCTGGCGTCGGGTCGAGCATCGCTTCGATATCTCCGACGCTTGTGGTGACTTCTGCGAGGCCTTCGGCGAGGAGCCGGTGGCAGCCGGCCGAGTTCGCGGACGTGATCGGCCCAGGGATCGCGCCGAGCTGCCGGCCGAGTTCGTAGGCGGCGACCGCGACCCGGAGGCTTCCCGACCGTGCCCCGGCCTCCGGGATCACCGTCGCTGCGGAGAGGGCGGCGAGCAACCGCGAACGTGCCTCGAACCGGCCCTTCGTCGGCGCGTATCCGGGCGGGGCCTCGGTAAGGAGGAGGCCGCCGTGCTCGGTGATGCGGCGGAACAGGTCTTCGTGTGCTCGCGGATACGGCCGGTCCAGGCCGCCCGCGAGCACCGCGATCGTCGAGGCCGAACGCGCAGCGAGGGCTGCGCGGTGGGTTTCGGCGTCGATGCCGTAGGCGCCGCCCGAGACGAGGATGCGCGGCGACGCGACGAGCTGCGCCGCGAACTCTCGAGTCAGCTGCACCCCGTAGCCGGTGGCGGCGCGGGCGCCGGTGATCGTCACCCGGGACGTGAGGGAGGCGGTGAGCAGTTCCGGGTTGCCCTTCGTCCACAGCATGAGCGGGGCCGCGTGGCCGAGGTCTGCGAGGGCTGCGGGCCAGCCGGGGCGGTGCGGGGTGAGGATGCGCAGGCCGTGACGCTCGGTCAGGCCGATCAGCTCACCGGTGAGCGCGTCCTTCTGCTGAGCGGCGGCCTGCTGCCGCCACCTCACCCCGGCCACGGGGTCGACCTGTGACGGGATCGCTGCGCCGGGGTCGCGGATCAGCGCGAGCGTCTCCGTGACGCCGATGGCCTGCACGAGCTGCCCGGTGACCGGATCGCCGGGCTCGGTGAGCACGGCGAGCGTGATCCGCGCGATCGTGTCTGCCGTGTACTCGCTCATCGCCGCCTCCTGCACTGCCGTCACTGTCAGAGGACAGGTGCGCCGGGCGGACACGCGAAAAGGGCGGGGCGCAGACCCTGGGGAATGGTCTGCGCCCCGCCCATCATGGGGGTGCTGGGGTTACTGGTTCATGAGGTCTTCGATACCGGTGTCCTCCTCTCTCACATATCCGTTGCGCTCCCGGAGGAGCGCAAGCCTGCGGCCGAACCACAGCGTCACTCCGGCCGCGAGGAGCGCGACCACGCCGCCAGCGGCGATCAGCCACGGGAACCCGCCCCCAGTCACGGCCAGCTCCGACGGCTTCTCCGGAAGCCCCGGCTGCTCCGGCACAGGCGGCACCTCCGGCGGCGTCTCGGTCACGACCGTCGTCTCACCCGGTGCACCGCATTTCCCTTCCGCGATGACCTTGCCCGTGGCGTCGTAGAGGGTTTCGACCCAGTAGACGTGCCCGGCCCGGTCGACGCTCGTCTTCCCGGAGCGGTAGATGCCGGCCTGGGTCACGTGAATCTTCTCCGAGGTGAAGAACGGTGCCTCGCAGACCGGCTCAGCGTCCGGGTCGTGGGGGCCGTAGGCGCGGAACACGAGGTACGCGCCCGCGGGGACCTTCGACCCCTGCACGAGGGCGGCATCGTCGAACTCCTCACCGACCCCCGCGACAGGGGTGGCCTGCGTGATCACCGACACCGGCTGCTCGTCGCCTGGAACGTAGAACCGCTCCCAGATATCCGCCGGCGAACTCGTGAAGGGCTGCACCCGGTCGTCGCCCGCGAACCGCGTGACGATGACGTAGTAGCCGGCCTCGGTCGGCTGGATGCGGTCCTCGTCGGTGTAGCCGATGTCGTAGACCCCGTTCTTCGCGGGCGTCGTGATCCGCGTGAGCACCGGCGTGTCCGACAGATCGAGATCGTCGGTCAGCTCCGCATCGGTCTGGAACGGGCCGTAGACGGTGTGCTCGAGTTCCTGCTCGTCGGGACCCCAGTAACCGTCGCCCGTGAACTCCGGGTGATTGTCGGGGAACCCGGTGACGGTGATTCGGTCGAACGCGCGCCCGTTCTTGTGGACGTTGTACTCGCGGACCTCCGAGGTGATCGTGAGCGGCCACCTGACGGAGTGCGATTCGATGTTGATGCCGTACTCGTCCTGCCAATCCGCGGCGAGGTAGAGGCGCACCCACTCCGGCTGGCTGCTCTTCTTCACTTCCCACACCCAGGTCACGAACCCCGCATCCGGCAGCACCACTTCGGGAGACTCATACTCGCCAGGCCCCGTCGCAGTCACCTGCACGGTGCCGATCGGCACCGCGCCCGCCGGCACCTCAGCACCCCGCACAGGCGGGAGGGTGCCGGGTACCTGGTAGGCAGTGCCCTCGAAGACCACTGGGATCGGCTCACCGTTGTGCTTCAGCCAGGCGCCATTGGTCGAGGAGACCGTGATCGTATCCGTCACCCGGTCGCCGGGCGTCACCAGCCGCCCGTTCGCCTGCGATACCGCTTCCGGCTGGAACGGCGTGGCCGAGGTCTCCGCCACCCGCCCGAACCGATCCGCGAAGGAATCGGTGAGGTACTTCGCGTTCGCACCCTGCTTGGTCTTGTCGATCTTCCACACCCATGTGTAGAACCCCGACTCCGGGGCCGTGAGCGTGCCCGGCGAGACATAGTTCCCGGGGTGCGTGAGCGTCAGCGACTCCGTCCCGAGCACGGGCCCACCTTCTGGGGGTGCGTTCGCTTCGGCCGGCTGCGCGTCGAACGGCCCGTAGAGAGTGCCTTCGGCGAGCACCGGCACGGCGCTGCCGTTCACCTTGATCCACGAATGCTTCGTCACGGTGACGTTCAGCTTGTCGGTGAACACGTCGCCGGCCTGCACGAACTTCGCATCCACTACCGTCTCGATCACGGGCTGAAAGTCCAGCGGGATCACCGGCGACTGCGCAGTCACGAGCAGCGGCTTGAAGCTCGCCGACGCGAGGATACGCTGCTCCCCGGGCGTGTAGAAGAGATCCACCCCCGCGCCGAGCCCGACATGAGACGCAGTGAACGACGCCTGCACCCGGTACTCCGGCGCCCCCTCCGGCGGGATGCCGACGATCCGGTGGGTGCCCGGACCGAGCGTAGCCGAGGTCGACCCGTCAGAGAACGTCGCGTGATTCAGCGACACCACTCCGCTCAGTGATCCCGGATTCGCGCTGATCGTGAGCTGCCCCTGGTACTGGTCATCCATCGTGACAGACATCCGCACCGACGGGTTCACGGTCGCATTCGCGGCCGCCGCGTCCCGCATCGCGGCAAGATTGCCGAGCACCGTGCCCTGCACATTCGCGGGCACCCGAGTGATGAAGTGCCCGTCGCCTCCACGCCCCACGTAGTTGCCATGGTCGGCAACATCCCACACGTACATCTGCACTGCCGCAGTGATGTTCGGGTCGCTGCTTTCGCCCCAGCGGCCCATGACGTAGTTCAGGCGCGCGAGCTCGGTGGCAGAGAGCGAGTCGAGGGTGGTCTTCAGCTCGGGATGCTGCGTGTTGCCCCAGGGTGGGAGCGCGTCGAGGTCCATGCAGTACGCCTGCCGGCCATGCGACGAGAACGACCCGAGCCACAGGTCCTCGTTGCCGTAGCCGACGCCCAGGGTCGCGGCCTGCGCCGGGGTCGGGATGAAGAAGAGGCCGCTGATGAGCATGAGCAGGATCGTCAGCATCGCAGCGAACCGGGTGCTCGTGCGGCCCGGCGGGGGCATCGTGTCGGGTGGCGCGGAAATGGGAAGCGACATGAGGTTACTCCTGATTAAACGTGAACGCCGCCGCCGGAATGACGACAGCCACCATGAAGGTGCGCGGGACGTCCACGCCCGAGATGCCCCAGGAAGCCGGGAGCTGCCGGTAGCAGCCGAATGCGGAACATGGCGACCTGTTCGGCAAGTGAATCGTGTAGAAGCTAGCTGTTCTGACGGTAGCCTCGAATCAGGCTGCGAAGTCGGGGCATGGTCCACTGATCGCGGAGCTAAGCGCAGACTGAGACGACGTTCCGAAGGGCGATCAAATGGATGCAGGCAAAGGCGAGGGAAAGCTGTCTCTAGCCGTGGAACATGTAGACCATGACCAGTTGTTGCACGACGGACTATCGCTACTCATCCACGAATACAACCTCTTCAATGAGATCGTCCCGGAGATCTATGCGCTTGTACCCGACTTCAGTAAGTGGCGGCTGGTGCTCACGGGCGACATTGCGGCGACGGTGAACGCGATCGAAGGCCGACACGAGGGAAACGCGTATACGACCAATCGCGGAGCCGGTCATGTAGGTGGAATCACCCTTCCGCGCGAAGATGGCATCTTCGACATCGTTCTTGGTGCGCAGATATTTGTCAGTCCTCCAGGGGATCATGAAGACCTCGAAGGACTCGTAGACAATGCCAGGAAGACGGCGAAACATCTCGCTCGACATGAAGCAGGGCATATGCTTCTGCGACTGCGTAACGAAGACGACCAACAGTACCGAAATCTGACTCGCCTAGAGCCAACGGCAGCTGGCTGGGCCGATATCGTCGCCGCATACATGGATGACTTCCGCATCGAGCGGCACACTCGAGAGTTTACGCCGCCAGTGTTTCGCCACCAGGATGACCTTGGAGCCGCGATCGATCATCTCTCGTCCGAACTAACCGCAGCCAAATCCACCTGGGCATTGGACCTCGACGGTGCCGCTCGTCGGAGTGATATTGCAGTGAGCGGGTTCATTCGTGTGATCGCGTACCTTTCTTCAGAACTCGGACTTGCCGAGGACGGAGAACCGGCGTTTCCCGAAATCATCCCTGAGAAGTGGGATCGCTACTTGGGGACAGCGTGGCCCCTTTGGAGCAACAAATTCCACGAACTGCGGCCAGCACACGAGCCGATGTCGAAAGAACAACTTGCCGCGGTGCTAACGGATCTCTGCGATCTCGCATCGCGCTGGTCGAGCGCAATTGGTTACGAACGTGGCATTACCAGCGATGGCAGGATGTACGCGTACTGGACTGAGGACGCTTACTAGCACCGCTGACACCGCCTTTTTTGTCTCTAGACCCGCATCTTCTTGACTGAGTTTCATGCCCGCCAGGTGCGTCTTCCCAGCCCCCAGGCTGGACTCCACAGCCGTCACGATTCTCGACAATCCATCACAAAATCCTGACGAATTCGCTGTATTCTTGATGCATGGTCACGATTCGTGAAGCTGCGGGGCGATGAAGCTCGCCGCGGTGCGGAGCATCGGAACTGCCAGGGGTTGGCGGTCCGAGGAAGATGCTGCGGACTTCGAGCAGGAGATCATCGATCAGCACGCTCTCGCGATGGCTGCCGCTGGACTCAGTGACGGGTACATCGCGCAGTCCAGGGCGGTCGTCTTTGAGTTCCGTCACCATCTCGACGCCCCGGTCTGGCAGGCCAAGCCTTCTGACGCGGACGCTTTCCTGGCCGGGCTACGTCGAGCAGGGCTGGCCGTCACGACCAGAGCCGGCAAGGCGGGCGCGATCGCGCAGTTCTACGACTTCGCTATCGCCCGCTATCAAGGCGACATCCATGCGCTCACCGAGTGGGTGATCGAGCAGCCCGTCGACGAGTACAACCGGCAGTCCGGGTCGTCGCTCGGCAAGGTCAGGGTGCCGCCCTCGGACGCGGAGATTGAGCGGCTGTTCGGCGGCTGGGCGGCCTCACTTCAAGACGAGCGACGCTACCTGCCCGCTGCCCGGAACTACTTCGCTGCGTCGCTCTGGCGCAGGGTCGGGGTGCGCATCACCGAGGGCACGAAGCTCGACCTCCGTGATTGGCGGCCCGATCTCGGGGCGCTGGGCAAGCTGCATGTCCGGTTCGGCAAAGGCTCGCGCGGACGCGGGTCGAAGCAGCGCCTGGTGCCCGCGATCAACGGGGCGGACAAGCTCATCGACTGGTGGCTCGGCGATGTGCGACACCGGTTCGGACCCGATTGGGACAACCCGGATGCCCCGATGATCCCGTCGGAACGGTTCGATCACGAACTCGGCCGTTCCTGGCGGGCCAGCGATGACGTGCTCCGACGAGGCCTGGCCCGAGCCACTGAGCGGTTCCTGCCTGCCTGGGCCGACGGGCGAATGACGCCGCATGTGCTCCGGCACTACTGCGCGTCTTCTCTGTATCTGGCGGGTATGGATCTGAAGGCGCTGCAAGAGCTGCTGGGCCATCAGTGGCTCTCGACCACGACGCAGTACATCCACGTCCCGGGCGAGCACGTAGAGAACTCGTGGATGCAAGCGAACCAACGGCTGGAAGACCGATTCGAAGGGATGACCGCGCGATGAAATGGAACTTGCGAGTCCAGGCCGCCGAGCGCGGCATCTGGAAGTCGACGGAGCTACGGCGGATGCTCGCCGACGCCGGGCTAGAGATCAGCCAGGGCAAGATGTCGGGGCTGTGGACGGGCACCCCAACCACGATCCGGCTGGACGACCTCGACGTCATCTGCCATGTCCTCGGCTGCGAGCCGACCGATCTCCTCGTACCCGAACCCGAGAAGGTCCGCGCCCGCAAGCCCGGCGCCCGCGAACGGGAAGAAGCTAACGGGAACACGAGCATCGTCACGCCCCGGTTCGGCCCGAAGAACGATCGGCCCGCCCCGCCGCTATGAGCCCGGCACGCGGCCCGAACGGACCCCTGAGTCCGCCGCTGCCCTGCACCGCGTGCGGGGTCAAGCCGGCCGCGTGGCTCACACCCCGAATCGACTTCTGCTACGACTGCATCCCCGGCGGCCCGTTCACACCGCCGGCCTGTAGCAAGTGCGGATCGGCCGAGTATTACAGCCAAGGCCTCTGCGCTCACTGCCACCCCGGCAGCCCCGGCTTCATCGGCTCCTGCCGCGACTGCCTCGCCTGGGGCGTCTACCGCAGGCACAACTGGCGGTGCTGGAAGTGCCGCTGGTGGTTCACCCACTACCCGCAAGGTGAGTGCATCTCCTGCCACCGCGAGGTCACTATCGGTGAACAGGGCTACTGCCGGCTCTGCCTGGAAACCGCCCGCTACCACCAGAGACTCGGCGAACCGCTCGACCTCGACACGGCACGCAAGTACGGCCAGCAGCTCTTCCTCGCCTCGGTGAACGACTCCCGTCAGCCCGCGGAACTCCACCTGCCGATGGCGATGAGCATCCGCGAAGCGCTCAAGGTCATCAGCACCCCGCCGCCGGAACCGGCCAGCCACCAACCGGTGCTGTTCCATATCGACCCCGACCCCGAACGTCTCCGGCAGCGCTCCAACGAGATCAGGCTGCGCGACATCACCAGCCGCACCGACCACTTCCTCTACGCCCGAGCCCGAGAGTACGCATGGAGCAAGCGCCAGACCAACCAGGTCAGGCGCACCCTGAAAGTCCTGCAACTCGTGTTCCCCGGCGCGAATCTGCGCTTCCGCGCCTCCGACATCCTCTCGATGCGCCGCTACGACGACGGCAGCAACATCCGCTCCACCATCGAAGTCCTCGAAGACGCCGGGCTCCTCACTGACGACCGGGTGCCCTCGTTCACCAAGCTCTTCGAACGCAAGACCCACGCACTGCCCGAGCCGATGCGATCCCAGCTCGAGCTCTGGCGAGACATCATGGTCGACGGTTCCAAGACTCCGCCGCGCCGTCAGCCCCGCGACACGATGACCGTCAAGGGCCAGATGTACGGCATCCTCCCCGCGATCACTCGCTGGGTCGAAGAAGGCCGCACCAGCCTCGCCGGGATCAGCACCGAAGACATCCTCGCCGCCCTTCCTGACGACCCCTCGCGCCGTCACGCCATGATGCTCGGCTTCCGCAGCCTGTTCACGATCCTGCACGGTCGCAAGCTGGTCTTCACCGTCCCGACGAAAGCGATTCCGCTGCGCGGCCCCAGACGCAACCTCCCGCTGCCGATGGAACCCACCGCGATCCGCGACGCGCTCACCAATCCCGACCCCGCGATCGCGCTGGCCGTCTCCCTCGTCGCCTTCCACGCTCTGATGACTTCGCAAGTGCAGCACATCAAGCTCACCGACATCATCGACGGACGTCTGCGGATGCCCGATGGCCGCTTCATCCCGCTCGCCAAGCCCGTTCTTGTCCGCCTGGCCGCCTGGCTCGATCACCGAGCCAAACGCTGGCCCGAGACGAAGAACCCCTACATGCTCGTCACCACCCAGACCGCACCCCGTCTCTCACCGCCCAGCCGGAACTTCCCCTGGAAGAAAGCCGGCGTGACCGCGCAAGCACTCCGCACCGACCGGATTCTCTACGAAGTCGAGCAGACCGGCGGCGACGTCAGGCGCATCTGTGACCTCTTCGGCATCAGCGTCGAGACCGCACTTCGCTACTCCCACACCAGCACGGGACCACAGAACATCATGGCCGACAGTGCGTAGGCGCCGCGGGAGATGAATCTTCGGCAAACACCCGCCCAGATGCGCTGCGCAGACTTGCCGCTTGCTTCGACATGCGTCAATATAGATGCATGTCTATTCAAGAGGTCGAACTACTCATCGTCGGGTCCGGTCCTGCGGGGTACACCGCGGCGGTCTACGCCGCCCGTGCGGGCCTCGCGCCGGTCGTGATCGCGGGCTCGGTGACCGCGGGCGGTGCGCTGATGACGACGACCGAGGTGGAGAACTTCCCGGGCTTCGTCGACGGCGTGCAGGGCCCGGAGCTGATGGAGTCGATGCGGGCACAGGCCGAGCGGTTCGGCGCCGAGATCGTCTACGACGACGCGGTCCGCCTCGAACTCGACGGCGACGTGAAGACCATCGAGACCGGTGCCGGGGCGACGTATCGGGCGCGGGCGGTGATCCTGACGATGGGTTCCGCGTACCGCAAGCTCGGCCTTCCCGAGGAGGAGCGCCTGTCCGGGCACGGTGTGTCGTGGTGCGCGACCTGCGACGGGTTCTTGTTCCGGGAGCAGGAGATCGTCGTGGTCGGCGGCGGGGACTCCGCGATGGAGGAGGCCCTGTTCCTCACCCGGTTCGCATCGAAGGTGACCGTGGTGCACCGCCGGGACGAGTTCCGCGCGTCGAGGATCATGGCGCAGCGCGTGCTCGACGACCCGAAGATCGAGGTCGCCTGGAACAGCGAGGTCGCCGCGATCCTCGGCGACGAGCAGGTCACCGGGCTCACGCTGCGCGACACCGTCACCGGGGCCGAGCGCACGCTCGACGCGACGGGGGTGTTCGTCGCGATCGGGCACGACCCGCGCTCCGAGCTCGTGACCGGGCAGGTCGACACCGACGCGGACGGGTACGTGCGGGTCGCGCACCCGTCGACGCGGACGAACCTGGCCGGGGTGTTCGCGGCCGGGGATCTCGTCGATCACACGTACCGGCAGGCGATCACCGCCGCGGGCACCGGCTGCGCGGCCGCGCAGGACGCCCAGCACTACCTGTCGAACCTCGCACCCGCCACCGTTTCCGAGCTTGCTTTGGAGGTCTCCGCATGAGCACCGTCATCCCTGTCACCGACGCTACTTTCCGGGCGGAGGTGCTCGAGTCCGAGCTGCCTGTCGTGGTCGACATTTGGGCGACCTGGTGCGGCCCGTGCAGGGCGATCGCCCCGATCCTGGACCAGCTCGCCGGCGAGTACGCGGGCCGGGTGAGGATCGTGAAGGTCGACGCCGACCAGAACCCCGAGACCGTGACCGCGGCCGGGGTGACCTCGATCCCGACCCTCGGCTTCTACCGGAACGGGGAGCGCGTGGACGTGCTGATCGGCGCGCACCCGAAGCCCGTCTACGCCGCGAAGATCGAGGAGCTGCTCGCATGACCGACACCCGGACCCGCACCGCCCCGAAGCGGCTCTCCACTCTCGACAAGTGGCTGCCGCTTTGGATCGGCCTCGCCATGGTCGCGGGCCTCCTGCTCGGACGCTTCGTGCCCGCGCTCTCGGACGCGCTCTCCGCGATGGAGGTCGGCGGAATCTCGATCCCCATCGGGCTGGGCCTGCTGGTGATGATGTACCCGGTGCTCGCGAAGGTCCGCTACGACAGGGTCGCCGCCGTCACCGGGGACAAGAAGCTGCTCCTCTCCTCGCTCGTGCTGAACTGGCTCGTGGGGCCCGCGGTGATGTTCGCGCTCGCCTGGATCTTCCTGCCGGACCTGCCGGAGTACCGGACCGGGCTGATCATCGTCGGACTCGCCCGCTGCATCGCGATGGTCGTGATCTGGAACGACCTCGCGTGCGGTGACCGGGAAGCGACCGCGGTGCTGGTCGCGATCAACTCCGTCTTCCAGGTCGTGATGTTCTCGGTGCTGGGCTGGTTCTACCTGACCGTGCTGCCGGGCTGGCTGGGACTGGACGCGCAGGGTCTGGATGTCTCGGTCTGGCAGATCGCGCTGAATGTGCTCGTGTTCCTCGGTATTCCGCTCGCCGCGGGCTTCGCGTCCCGTTTCGTCGGCGAGAAGCGCAAGGGGCGCGACTGGTACGAGGAGAAGTTCCTCCCCGTGATCGGGCCGTGGGCGTTGTACGGGCTGCTGTTCACGATCGTGCTGCTGTTCGCGCTGCAGGGCGAGCAGGTCACCTCGCGCCCGATGGACGTCGCCAGGATCGCGCTGCCGCTGCTGGTCTACTTCGTACTGATGTGGTTCGCCGGCATCCTGCTCGGCAAGGGGCTCGGCCTGGGGTATGCACGGTCGACGACGCTCGCGTTCACTGCGGCGGGCAACAACTTCGAGCTCGCGATCGCGGTCGCGATCGGCACCTTCGGCGCGGCATCCGGCCAGGCCTTGGCCGGGGTCGTCGGCCCGCTCATCGAGGTGCCGGTGCTCGTGGGCCTGGTCTACGTCTCGCTCTGGGCCGCGAAGGCCTGGTTCCACACCGACCCCTACGCCACCGAATCGAGGACGTCATGACCGACACGACCGTCATCTCTGACGCCGACGCGTGCGCGCCGTCCACGGCGCACGCCATCGGCACCGAGGCCGCCACGACCGTGGCCGGGGCGCTGAAGGCGCTCGCTGACCCGCTGCGGCTGCGGATGCTCTCCGCGATCGCGACCGACCCGCGCGGCGAGTCCTGCGTATGCGACCTCGCCGAGCTCGCCGACGTGTCCCAGCCGACCGTCTCCCACCACCTGAAGGTGCTGAAAGAGACCGGGATGCTGCTGTCCAAGCGGCGCGGCACCTGGGTGTACTACCGCATCGCGCCGGGCAAGCAGCGCGCCGTCGCGGCCCTCCTCGACGCGTTCGCCCCCGCCGCGGCCACAACGGACGAGCCCGAGGACACCGCAGCACGGGTCGCGGCCCTGCAGCAGATGGACGCCCGCGTGACGCGGCTCGCCGAAGAGCTCGCCGACGAGCTGACCGGGCTGAACCGAGAACTCGTGATCGCGATCGTCCGCGAGTCCTACGCCGGCCTGGTCCGTTCGGCCAAACTGACGGCGCACATGATCCCGCTGACCGAACGGTTCGCCCGGCAGCGCCTCACCGACCTGACGCGGGACCGCTCGGCCGGGGTGCCGCGGGTGTTGTTCGTGTGCGTGCAGAACGCGGGCCGCTCCCAACTCGCCGCCGCGATCGTCAACCAGCTCGCCGACGGCCGCGTGATCGCGCGCTCCGCGGGCTCCACCCCTGCCTCGGATGTGCACCCGCACGTGCGCTCCCTGCTCACCGAGATCGAAGGCGAGCAGGAGGCCGAGACGGCGTTCCCGAAGCCCCTCACCGACGACGCCGTACGCGCGGCCGACGTGGTGGTCACCATGGGCTGCGGCGACGTCTGCCCGATCATCCCCGGCGTCCGCTACGAGGACTGGGCCGTGGGCGACCCTGCGCTGGCCTCGCCCGAGGGAGTCGAAGCGATACGCCACGACATCGAGGGCCGCGTCCGCGGCCTCCTCGCCACCCTCACCGACTGAAAGATGCGAAAACCATGACCGACCAGAAGCCCTCCGTCCTCTTCGTCTGCGTCCACAACGCCGGCCGCTCCCAGATGGCCGCAGGCTGGCTCCGCGAGCTCGCGGGCGACCGCGTCGAGGTCCGCTCCGCCGGATCCATGCCCGCCGACCAGATCAACCCCGTCGCGGTCGAGGCGATGCGCGAAGAGGGCATCGACATCACCGCCGAACAGCCCAAGGTGCTCACCACCGAAGCGGTGCAGGACTCCGACGTGGTGATCACGATGGGCTGCGGCGATGCCTGCCCGTTCTTCCCGGGCAAGCGGTACGAAGACTGGAAGCTCGACGATCCCGCCGGTCAGGGCATCGAGTCGGTGCGGCCGATCCGCGACGACATCAAGGGCCGCGTCGAAACCCTCCTCGCCGAACTGCTCGTCTGAGGGACTGCGAGCAGCGGAGGGGGTAGAGGCCAGCGGCCCTACCCCCCTCCGCTTTGTTTCCGGGTTCTCGATCCACGCGGCGAACACCGCTTTGCCGTGAGGTGTGACCCAGTGATCGCGTCACCGGTCGTTCTCGCTCTACCGGGATGCGCCTCGCAGCGCTGCTTCGATCTGCTCCTGCGTGGGCGCTCCGGCGTACCCGCTTCCTGTCGCGTAGACCCGGCACGCGAGCGAGCGAACCGGGGCCGTGGGGAACAGGTCGACGCCGTCGACGAGGATCGAGGGCGAGCCTCCGAACGGAGCATCCGCCGCCTCGGCCTCGGTTCGAATCGTCACCAGCTCGACGGGCACGTCCGCGAGCCCGAGAGCGTCCAGGGCGGCGCGCGCGTGCTCCTCAGCGACAGCTGTGT
This sequence comes from Leucobacter komagatae, assembly GCF_006716085.1. Lineage (NCBI taxonomy): Bacteria > Bacillati > Actinomycetota > Actinomycetes > Micrococcales > Microbacteriaceae > Leucobacter > Leucobacter komagatae. The sequence continues at coordinate 3,076,386 of NZ_VFON01000001.1, forward strand.
TCGGGCAGTCGACGATGTGCAGCAGTTCGACCTTCATGCGGTCGGCTCCTTCCGAGTCCGGGCGGCGCGCAGGCCGTTGAGGATGACGACGACCTCGGCGATCTCGTGCACCAGGACCACCGCTGCGAGCCCCAGGACGCCGAACAGGGCGAGCGGGAGCAGGGCGGTGATGATCAGCAGCGACAGGATGATGTTCTGGTTGATGATGTGCCGCCCCCGACGGGCGTGGTCGAACGCGCGCGGCAGCAGCCGCAGGTCATGGCCGGTGAACGCCACGTCGGCCGACTCGATCGCGGCATCGGAGCCGGTCGCGCCCATCGCGATGCCGATGTCTGCGGCGGCCAGGGCGGGGGCGTCGTTGATGCCGTCGCCGATCATCGCGACCGAGCCGTTCTTCTTACCGAGTTCGCTGATCGCGGTGGCCTTGTCCTCGGGGCGCAGCTCGGCGCGGACGTCCTCGATCCCGGCCTCCGCAGCGAGGGCACGTGCGGTGCGGGCGTTGTCGCCGGTGAGCATCGTCATCCCGATGCCCTGGGTCGCGAGGGTGCGCACGACCTCGGGGACCTCGGGGCGCAGCTCGTCGCGGACGCCGATCGCGGCAACCGGGACGTCGTCGCGGTGGACGATCACGACCGTCATGCCCTGCTCTTCCAGGCCTGCCACCTGGTCGCCGAGCGACCCGGCGTCCAGCCAGCGGGGGCTGCCGACCGTGATCCGCGCGCCGTCGAGCTTGCCCTCGATGCCGTGCCCGGCCTGCTCCGCCACGCCCTCGGCCGCAGGGGCATCTGGAGCGGCCGCGGTAATCGCGGCCGCGAGCGGGTGGGTGCTGTGCTGCTCCAGCGCGGCCGCCCAGGCAAGCGCCCGCGCCTCGGTGATCCCGTCGGCGGTGAGGACGGCGGTGACGGCGGGCTCGTTGCGGGTCAGGGTGCCGGTCTTGTCGACGGCGACGTGGCGGATCACGCCGAATCGTTCGAACACGGCCCCGGACTTGATGATCACGCCGAACTTGCTCGCCGACCCGATCGCGGCGACCACTGTCAGTGGCACGGAGATCGCCAGCGCGCAGGGCGACGCCGCCACCAGCACCACGAGGGCGCGGGTGATCCACAGCTCCGGGTCGCCGAGCAGCGACCCGAGGGTTGCCACGAGCGCGGCGAGGATCAGCACGCCGGGCACCAATGGCCGGGCGATGCGGTCGGCGAGGCGGGCGCGGTCGCCCTTCTCGGCCTGCGCCTGCTCCACGAGCTCGACGATCGTGGTCAGCGAGTTGTCGGTGCCCGCCGCGGTCGTCTCGACCTCCAGCGCCCCGGCGGTGTTGATGGCACCCGCCGACACGGCGTCGCCGGGCTCGACCTCGACCGGGATCGACTCCCCGGTGATCGCGGAGGTGTCCAGGCTGGAGCGCCCCGTGCGGACGATCCCGTCGGTCGCGATCCGCTCGCCCGGCCGCACCAGCATCAGCTGACCTACATGGAGATCCTTCGCCGGGACTTCGACGGCTGTTCCGTCGTGGCGGATGGTCGCAGTCTCGGGGACGAGCTTGAGCAATGCCCGCAGCCCGCCGCGGGCGCGGTCCATCGCCTTGTCCTCCAGCGCCTCGGCGATCGAGTAGAGGAACGCCAAAGCTGCGGCTTCCTCGACATAGCCGAGGATCACCGCGCCGACCGCGCTGATCGTCATCAGCAGGCCGATGCCGAGCTTGCCCGTGAACAGCTTCCGGATCGCGCCCGGCGTGAACGTTGACGCCCCCAGCAGCAAACCGATCCAGAACGCCACCAGCGCCGGGATCTCGAGCCCGGACCACTCCAGGACCAGGCCGGTCAGGAAGGCGGTGCCGGAGAAGACTGGGACCATGATCCCGCGGTCCCGCCACCAAGGGCGCTCCGCCTCCTCGGCTTCTTCGGCGTCCGCGGTCTCGGGCTCGTCGTGCTCGCAGCCGCACGCAGTGCTCATGCGCCTGCTCCCGTCCCGCAGCAGCCCGGCACGGTGCACTGGGCATCCATGCAAGGCGCGTGCTCGTCCACCGCGAGCGTCACGTCCACCAAAGCGGTCAGCGCCGCCGCCAGGTGCGGGTCCGCGATCTCGTAACGCGTCTGCCGCCCCTCTGGCTCCGCGACCACGATCCCGCAGTCGCGCAGGCATGTCAGGTGGTTCGACACGTTCGAGCGGGTCAGTTCCAGCTCGCGCGAGAGCACGGCCGGGTAGCTCGGCCCGTCGAGCAGGGTCATCAGAATCCGGGAGCGCGTCGGGTCCGCCATGGCCCGGCCGAGCCGGTTCATGACGTCGAGGCGTGAAGCAATGGTCAGCATTCACTGATCATACAGCGAATGCTGACTATTTGGGTATCAGTGGACCAGGGGTGGTGCCCCCAGCTGGATGAGCTGCGGCGCAGGCGCGCAGCAGGGCCCGGCCGCGGACTGCTCGTCGGGCGCGTCGAAGAGGCCGGAGCCTCCGCACACGCCCGTGTCGGGCAGGGCGAGCTCCACGCGCTCGGCGGCTTCGCGGTCTCCGGCGATCGCGGCGACGACGCTGCGTACCTGCTCGAAGCCGGTCAGGGCGAGGAAGGTCGGCGCGCGTCCGTAGGACTTCGCTCCCACGATGTAGAACCCCGGCTCGGGCTGCTCGAGGTCGGCCGCGCCGGTGGCCCGGACGGAGCCGCAGGAGTGCACGTTTGGGTCGACCTCCGCGGCGATGCGCGTCGGGGCCTGCAGGCGCATGTCGAGGTCGAGACGGATCTCGGAGAGGAAGGATAGGTCGGGGCGGAACCCTGTGGCGACGAACACCCGCGCCGCAGGCGCGAGCTGTCGGCCGTCCTCTGCAACCAGTACTGCCTGGCCGCCGTCGATGACGACCTGTTCAGTGCGGAACCCGGTGACGAGGTCCACGAGGCCGTCTTCGACGGCCTTCTTCGCGCGCTGGCCCAGCGCGCCGCGCTCGGGCAGTTCGTCGGCGCTGCCGCCGCCGAAGGTGTTGCCGACCGTGCCGCGGCGCAGCACCCAGCTGATCCGTGTTCCGGGTTCGCGCTTGGCCACCCTGGACAGGATCCCGATCGTGGTCGCCGCTGAGTGCCCGTTGCCGACCACCACGACATGCTGACCCGCCAGCGCACTGGCATCCTCGATCGCGGGCATGCGGTGCTCCATGAGGCCTGCCTCGATCGCTGCACGCTCGCCGAGGGCGGGAAGCCCGTCGGCGCCGGCGGGACTGGGCGTCCGCCAGGTGCCCGAGGCGTCGATCACGGCGCGTGCTTCGATCCGCTCCTCGCTGCTGTCCGCGGGCTCGACGTGCACGATGAAGGGCTGCTCAGCGCGTCCCGCATCAACCGAGAGATCGCGGCCCTTGCGCCCCACGCCGATCACCCGCGCCCCATACCGGATGCGATGACCGAGGGTCTCCGCGAGCGGCGCGAGGTACTGCTCGATCCACTGCGCGCCGGTCGGATACCCCTGAGTGGGCGCCATCCAGCCGGTGGGTTCCAGCAGGCGTCGCGACGCCGCATCGGTGAGCTCCGTCCACGGCGAGAACAGCCGCACGTGCCCCCATTCGGCCACCGCCGAGGCCGGCCCAGTGCCGGCTTCCAGGATGAGCGGGTTCAGGCCGCGCTCGAGCAGGTGCGCGGCCGCCGCGAGTCCCTGCGGGCCCGCGCCGATGACGACGACGGAATCCATATCAACCTCCATGCATTGATGTTCTTCGATGTGACAAGCCTGCCGAACGCATCGACATCTGTCAATACGTGAGGCAGAATGGAAGCATGGCTGCTCTCCGCTCGACGATTGACACGACACCCGCGCAGGGGCCGTGCTGCGCCCCTGCGGCATATCCGATGGTCGATGACGCGACCGCGCAGCAGCTCGCGAAGGTGTTCAAAGCGCTCGGCGACCCGAACCGGATCAAGCTGTTCTCGCTCATCACCGCGAGTGCGAGCGGGGAGATGTGCGTGTGTGATCTCACCGAACCCGTCGGGCTGTCGCAGCCGACCGTGTCGCACCACATGAAGCTCCTTGTCGAGGCCGGGCTCGTCACCCGTGAGCAGCGCGGCAAGTGGGCGTACTACCAGCCCACGACCGGCACCCTTGTCGACGCAGCCCGAGCATTCACGGCCTGATGGAGTCGCTCCAATTCAGGCCGATGGTCGAGGCTGACTGGCCCGAGGTCGAGAACATCTACCGGGCCGGGATCGCGACCTGGCACGCCACCTTCGAAACCGCTCCACCCAACACCTGGGCCGCCTTCGCCACCGGCAAACGCCCGGAACTCAGCCTCGTCGCCGTCGACTCCGAGGGGCAGGTTCTCGGGTGGGCCGCCGCCTCACCCGTCTCGGCGCGGGCCGTGTACGCGGGCGTCGTCGAGCACTCCATCTACATCCACCCGGATGCTGCAGGGCACGGAGTCGGCTCAGCTCTCCTGACCGCGTTCCTCGAACTCGCGGACCAGGTGGGGGTCTGGACGGTCCAATCGTCGATCTTCCCCGAGAACACCGCAAGCTTGCGCCTCCATGAGCGGGCCGGGTTCCGCGTCGTCGGACGGAGAGAACGCATCGCCCGCATGGAAGCCGGGCCATACGCCGGACGCTGGCGTGACACCCTCCTCGTTGAACGCCGCACCACAGCTGACCCTGCAGAAGCACGAGGTGAGGGTGCATCTTCCACGAACATGCACCCTCACGCGCACTCCAGCGGCCCGTCGACCCGCATCTTCACGCTGAATCGCCTTCAGAAATCCTGAACTTACGGGGAACCTAGAGCATCCGGGCGCGGGTGTCAAAGAGCTCTAGCTCGGCGGGATGCAACTGCGCTTGCACGACGAAGCTGCGGTCTTTGATCTTCCAGAGCCCCTGCCCGATGCCGAGTCCTGGGAGGAGGGATCGTTCGGTGCCGGTGAGTCCGAGGGTCTGCGCGGTGACGCTGAGCTGGTCGGATTCTTGCCGGTACACGATTCTCGTTTCGGCGTTCGCGAGCAGCGACGACGCGAGCGCCCTCATTCGGGAGCCTTGGTCGCCGACGTTCTCCAGGTCGGTGAGCTTGTGGAAGATGAGCAGGTTGCTGATGCCGTAGTGGCGGGCGAGCCGCCATTGCGCATCCATGCGGGCAAGCAAGCTTGGGTAGGACATGAGGCGCCAGGCTTCGTCGTAGACGACGAAGCGCTGCCCGCCGGAGGGGTCTTGGAGCGCTGATTCCATCCATGCCGCCGAGCAGGTCATGAGCACGGCGAGCAGGGCGCTGTTCTCGGAGACGCGGGACAGGTCGAGGGAGAGCATCGGCAACGTCGGGTCAAACTTCTCCGTCGACGGCCCATCGAACAGGCCGCTGAGGTCCCCTGCGACCAGTCTTCGGAGTGCGTGCCCGAGCATCCGCCCGTCTTCTGCGAGCCGGTCGTCGGGGTCGTCTGTCGGTGAGGGGGTGAGGATGCGGTCGACGACCATCGGGAGGATCGGCACCTCCGCCGATCTGACCGTGTCTGCGAGGGCGATGTCGATCGCGGTGTGCTCGACCGGGGTGAGCCTCCGGTCGAGCACGGTTTCCGCGAGCGCGCCGATGAGGTCGCGGCGGCGGGCGGCGACTTGCGCCGCCCAGTCGGCGTCCGGGATGCCCGCGGCCCGGTATCCCTCATCGAGCGGGTTCAAGCGGGTCGGGAGCGAGGGGCCGAGGACGATCGCGCGACCGCCGACGGCGCGGGCGACGGGGGTGTGCTCGCCTTTGGGGTCGCCGGGGACGTAGACGCGCCGCCCGAACGGCAGCGCCCGCGTGTAGAGCGCTTTCGCGAGCGACGACTTCCCGCTGCCGACGATCCCGGCCAAGATCACGTTCGGGGCGGTGATGACGCCCTGCCGGTACAGCTCCCACGGGTCGTACACGAATGACCCGCCGGAGTAGAGGTCTTGCCCGATGAAGGTGCCGGCCGAGCCGAGCCCGCCTTCGGCGAGAAACGGGTAATGCCCCGACAAGGTCGCTGAGGTGTCCTGGTGGCGTGGGAGCCGGAACCTGCCCGGCGTGCGCAACGACGCCGCCCCGTCCTCTCCGGCACGCGGCAGGTAGCGAGTGGCACGGCGGGCTTCGCGTGCTGCTGCCGCCTCCGCCCGCGCCCTCGCCACGGCTTCGGCGCGGGCTTCGGCGTGGATGCGGGCGGCGGCCTGGGCGCGGGCTTTCCGGTGCCGGCGGAGTTCTCCTTCGGGGCCGACGAGCACCGAGGTATGCAGACGTCCCGCGTCGGTGTCGTTGCTCATCGGCCGAGCCCCCGCCCGGCCTGCCTGCCGGGCTGCTGACGGTGGATGTGCGGGGCGCCGAGGCGTTCTCGCCGCGATTCTACCCGCGCGGCCTCGCGCGCGAGGATCGGCCCCGCCCGCACCCCAGAGGCAGCGGCGGTCGCAGATGACGGTAGTTCGGCGGTGGTGGCGGCGTGGCGGGGGTCTTCGAGGCCGAGGAGCACCGGGGACGGGAGGGCATCTGCTTGGCGGTAGAGGCCGAGGTGCCGGTGGTCCTGGTTGTAGACCAGCGTGTAGGCGTCCAACTGCACGGTGCGGTCGAGGGACCCTTGCGGGGGCGTGTCGTAGACGTACCCGTTCTCGAGTGCGGCATCCACGGTCTCGTCACCGGAGTCGTAACCCGCGAGCTCCTGGATCACGGCATCGGCGCCGCCATGGTCGATGAGATCGAGGAGCCGGTCTGCTTCGCCGCCTTGCAGGAAGACCACGTTGATGACCCGCCCCGCATCCTCCTGCACCTCTATGGTGGGGGGCCAGGCGATCCGACCCGCTGCCGCGGATGCCGCGTCGAGGCGTCGTTCCGCCTCACCAATCAGCGCTGCCGCCTGCTGGAGCTCCCCGGCGGTCGCGAGCGCGTCACGGACGCCCGCGGCGCGGTCTCCGGCGTCGTCGGCAGCGCGGTCGCACAGGTTCTCGTGGGCGGTGGCGATCTGGGTGAGGACTTGTTCGAGGGATCGGACGCTGCCGAGGAGATCGCCGAGCACCCCGTACATGTCCTCCGGCTGGTCGAAGGTGCGGCTGGCGTGCGCGAGCGCCCGCATCGCCTCGTAGGCTTCCGTGGCGCCTGCGACGGGATCGGTGAAGGTGGGCATGGCCGGGCTCCAATCGTGAAGGGTTCATGTGCCAGGTGCGTGAAGGTTCGCCGCCGGTGTCAGATGGGGCGGCAGAGCGGGAGCGCGGCCGCAGTGAATGCCTGCGCTTGCTGGCCGACCAGGCGCCGGGTTTCGCAGGACGCCTGGATCGCGGCCTGCTCGATCTGCGACACCGCGGCACCCAGTTCTCCGGCGGTGGGTGCGGAGACGGAGACGAGGCCGACGACGCGGAGCACCCCGTGCCCGGCCGTCAGCTCGCTCTCTTGTTGCAGCACATCGCCGTATTCGGCGGTGGCCTGGGTGTCTTCGACCTGGCCGATCTTCCGGCGCTGGGCGGCGTCGGCCACCATCTCGGTCTTCTTCCGCCGCAAATCACGGGCGGCCTGATCCGCCCGCACCGGCAGGTAGTGCAGCGACAAAGAGCGCAGCACCCCGCCGGTCAGCACGAGCGGGGCGAGGAAGCCGGGGAAGGTCTGGGCTCTGGGCCATTCGCTGATCCACAGCACCGCGTGGTGCGCGCTGTCGGAGCGCAGCCGGTCCCAGGACTCGTTCACCGCGACCGGGCCCGCGGTCGCGAGCTCCCGGCCGAGCGCGCCGTGGCGTTCGAGGGCGGGGCCGGCGGCGGGGTCGTAGGCGGTGCGGAGGATCAGGGCGACATCCCCAGGGGTGAGCCATCCCGTCAGCTGCAGCTCGGCGGCGCGCAGCGCGGTCTGGAACGACTGCATCTCCTGCCCGAGCACCACAGCCGCCCCCTTCATGCCGCCGCCCGCGGAGCGGATCTGCCGGTTCGCGGCGCGCATGTCGAGGGAGAGCGACACGGTAGTCGCGTGGCGTTCCCCGGCCGGGCCCGCCCGTTCGATGAGCTCCCGATAGGTGTTCGCCGCCCAGGAGCCGTCATCGCTCCCGTGCTCGCGCCACCATTCGGTCAGTCCCGACCCGGAATCGGGGAGGGTGCGCTCTTGCACCTGGATGCGGGCGATCCTCCCGGACCGGCACGCAGCGGCCAGGACGCGACCCCATCCGGTGACGCGGCGCTGCTGCTCGCCAGGGTCGAGAAGCACGAACGCCGGATGCGCCACCCCGCACACGACCGTGAGGGTCTGGGCGTGCGGGTCGTGGATCATCGCCGCCCCCGTCTCGGGGTCAACCCATTCCCGGAGCGCGGCGAGGTCGCCGGGGAGCGCGAGCGTGCCCGCCGGGCGCGGCTTCATCACCCTGCGCCGGTAGGTGGTTTGCTTCGCGCGGGTGCGGAGGAGCCAGCGGGTGACGATCGGCGCCCACTCGATCAGCTTCCGCCCGCCGACGGGCACCCACGCGATCACAACCAGGGATGCCCACGCCGGCGACGACCAGGCAAGGCCCTGGCCGCCGCCGGTGTAGAGGCCGGTGACGATGATGCCCAGCGCGCAGGCGAGAACAAGGAGCTGTGGCAGGGAGAGGCCGAGGAGCAGGCCGCGCTTGGTGAGGCGGGAGAACTGCACCGGCCGCAGCTCGAACGACGCTTCGGAGGTGTTTGCGCTCATCGGGTTACTGCTTCCCGGTCGGGGCGGGCGGATCGGCTCGCGGCGGCGATGGCGGCGGGAGCACCGCGGGCGGCTGCTGCACCGGCGCAGCGGGTGGCGGGGCCGCCGGCTCGGACGCACTGTCGGCATGACCATCTGCGGCCTCGCTGATCGCGCCGCCGATCTTCGGACCCGCGGTCGCAGTCTCTTTCACGACGACTCCTGCGGCGACGGCCGCCGCGACCGGCGGCGCAGCAGCCGCGGCTGGGGCGGCCGCGCCACCGGTCGCTGCCGGTGCTGCGGTGCCGGCCGCGGTAGGCGCCGCGGCTGGTGCTGGGGTGGGTGCGGGCTTCGGCGTTCCGGCGCCCTTGCCGGTGTCCGCGCCGTCGAGCACCTGTTTCGGGGCGGGGCCGTTTGGCTTCGACGGGAGCGGGACGGGCCGGTTGAGGGCGTTCTTCGCTTCCTGCTCCATCGACGCGGCCTGGTACATGTCGAAGCCCACGAACGAGAGGAACTTGTACGCCATGTACGGGGCGAACGCGGCGACGAACAGCAGCACGATCCCGGCGATGGGTTCGGACAGGGATTTCAGGTCGAGGCTGATGGGGGCGGCGACCTGGGTGGTGGCGATGAGGAAGATCACCACGATCACGAGCTTCGACGCGATCAGCGCGACCACGAAGGTTGCCCACTTCCCGAACCAGCCGCGGGACGCTTCCCAGGTGAGGCCGGCGAGCGCGACCGGGCCGAACACGATCGCGACCAGCAGCAAGGCCTTGCGGATGAGGAGGCTGAACCAGAGGATGAAGATCGCGGCGATCATGAGGCCGGCGAGGAAGATCGTGAGCAGCGCCCCCGCACCACCGGCAACCGAAGTGATGGTGACCGCGGTGATGAGGAGCGCGAGCCGGTCGCCCATGCTCTCGATCGTCTGCCCGGTGGCCTGGATGATGCCGACGCAGAGCTGATCGGTGATTTCGAGCAGCAGTGCGGTGCAGGTGATGAGCACGAACGACCCCAGGATGCTCTTCGCAAGGCCCAGGGCGGCTCGGGTGAGCGCGGACGGGTCGCGGCGGGCAAGGCCGGTGATGAGCTGGAAGCAGAAGAACAGCAGGGTCACGAACACGGCGATGCCGAACAGGATGTTGTAGACCTTCACGTATCCGTCGCTGGTGACGTCGACGGAGGTGGTGGTGGAGAACACGTCCCACATGCCCTGGAACAGGGTGGACACGGCGAGCCCCATCGCGGAGGCGATCCATCCGAAGAAGAGGCCGGCGGGGCCCTCGCCGATCGCGGTGCAGACGGTGGAGACGCCGGGGGTGTCGCAGATACTCACCCTGAACCACCACCCGGCTAGTTGACGGCCTGGCCGACGGTCCAGAAGAAGTTGATGAGCGTCACCGCCGCACCACAGAGCACCGCCGCACCGCACGACACCAGTACCCCGGTCTTTCCCCTGCTCGCGAGGTGCGGGTTGCTGCTGTTAGCGCCGAAGCCCCAGACGATCGCCGAGACGATGAGCGCCAGCACGCTGAGGATGAGGCCGACGGTCATCACCGCGCCGACGATGTCGCGTAGCTGCGCGATCCCCGGAAGCCCGTTGCTGTTCGGGTCGATGTCGATCATGGTTGAGCACTCCTGCCGTTCGGTGGGATGGACGCGAACCGTCCGACAAGCAGGTGCACTCAGCGGCCCCGGCGGCCGTGCCCTTAGAGACGGTCGCCGATGGTGAGGAGGAAGTTGGCCCAGGCGATGCCGGCGCCGGCGAGGGCTGCGGTGCCGAGGGCGACGAACACGCCGATGCGGGCTTTCTGCGCCGTGTAGGGGTTGCCGGTGTGGGCGGCGATGGCCCAGATGGTTGCGGAGACGAGGAGGGTGAGCACGGCGCCGATGAGGACATAGGTGAGGAGCGCGCCGATCACCGCCGCGAACTCCCCGGACGCGCCGACGGCGCCGAAGTCGGGAAACACGTTCACCGGGCACCACCTCCTGCGTTCGCTCGGCATCCGGGCGCGCCCGTGCCGGTGCCGTCTGCCGGGACAGCGCCGTGCTGCGCGAGCCACTCGACGGCGTTCACCGGGGGCTGCCCCTGCCCGCCGGGGCGGATCTCGATATGGAGGTGGGGGCCGGTGGATCGGCCGGAGGAGCCGACATCGCCGATGTTCTGCCCGGCCGCGACCGTCTCGCCGCTGGTGACGTAGATGCCGTCCTGCCACATGTGCGCGTAATAGGACGCGACCCGGCCGCCCTTCACGGTGTGCTCGACGATGATCAGGCCGCCCCATCCGGAGCTGAACTCCGCGACGGTCACGCGGCCGTCGGCGACCGCGTAGATCGGGGTACCGTCGGCGGCGGCGAGATCGGAGCCGGAGTGGAACTGCCGCTCTCCAGTGAACGGGTCGGTGCGCCACCCGAAGCTGTCCGTGCTCGTGTACGAGCCCTCAGGCAGCGGGAACACGACGCGACTGGTCTCCGGCACCACCCCGCCACCATTTCCGCCGCCGGTGGGGGCGGGCTTGGTGAGGGCAGTGAGGATCGTGTCGGCGACGGGCTGCCAGTTCCGGTACCGATCCGGGAACGCCGACACTTCGACGGCCTGCGCCGCACTGCCTGGGTCCATCTGCTGCCAGCCGGGAATGTCGAGCAGGCCCCGCGGCGAGGGGAAGTTCGGCCCCTGCTCACCCCCGTAGAACGCCTTTGCCTGATAGGTCGGGTTCATGAGCTCGGCGACCGTGCCCCAACCCGCGACGGGCCTCATCTGAAACAACCCCAGGCTGTCGTGGTCGGCGGCGTCGCCGTCGTTCGGATAGTTCCCGGATTCGGGGTAGGCGCCGGTGTTGGCGAGCATCCGCAGCCGGGACTCGGTGAGCGCCGCCATGAGCGCGATCCGCACACCCGCCTGTCCGACGCCGGGGATGCTCGCCCCGGTGGTGATGATCGTCGCCGCGTGGGTGAGCTGCCGCTTCTCGAGCGTGACCGGGGTGCCGTCGGCGGTGGTCGCGGTGAGACGGTCCGGGATCGGGCCGACCGTCAGAGAATCCGAGAGGCAGAACCCCAACGGGCCCATGAACGCCCCCATGCCGACCAGCGCGGTAGACGGGCCGACGCAGAACAGCACCAGCAGCAGGACGAGCACCTTCTTCACCATCACCGAGCCGTCCTCGTCTATCGGAGCGGGGTGTCGAGGGCGGAGAGCCGCAGCAGCCGGCAGCTCTGGCCGTCCGGGCAGGCGGCGAAGATCGTGAACGACACCGGGCGCGCGTCGGTAACGTTCTGCCCTTCCCAGACGCCGGCCCGGTGCCGGGTGCCCGTGACCGTGTACGCGGTTGCACCCGGCGGGAGGATGCCGGGGCGGGCGTCTGCGACGATGCCCGCCCAGTTCTCAGGGACGGAGATCGTGTCGATGGTGAGCCATTGCCGGGTCGCATAGTGGCGCAGTTCGGCCCAGGTGTCATCGTCTGGGAAGTAGGCGCGGAGGTCTGCGGCAAGCCCCGGCGCCTCGTCCGGGTCCGCGACATCGACGATCGCCTGCATGTACTCATGCGTGGCGTGGCCGAGGCCGGTATCCCACCCGAACAGCCCCACCGCCACCTCACGCGCGAACCGCTCCGCATCCGAGACAGCCGGAAGCTCGGGCGGCGAGAGTCCCCGGTCAGAGTCAGGCGTGCCGAAGGCCGAGACACGGGGGCCGGGTGACGGTTCCGGGGCGGGGCCGCGCAGCAGGCCGTAGATGCCGATGCCGACGAGCAAGGCGAGGATAAGGCCGCCGCCGATGAGGGCGATACGGAGGCGCCGCGACGCCTGCTCCGGCTCGGTGATCTGACGCATACGGGGCTCCTTCCGGCGAACGAGCGAGTTCGGTACCCAGAAGGTGCACACCCCAACCCGACGTCGGCTCCACATGGCGGAGTTGCGGGTTCAGACGGCGTGCGCCCCGGGGCCGCCCGCGATGGCGCTCTTGCGTGCGGCGCGGATGAGGGCGAAGAACGCGACGGTCTCGGCGAGCACCGCTTCGGCGCGCTCCCACTCCGCCACAGTCAGCTCTGCGGCTAGGACGGTCGCGTCGTATTTCTGGGTCCACCCGTCCATATCGGCCCAGAGCGCGACGAACGCGCGCGGCGGCAGCACCACGAGCGCCAGCTTCGGACGCTCCACAGGCACCGGCTTCTTGACCTTCTTACGGCCATCGGCGGTGACCCGGGCGATCGCATCGGTCGCGAGCTGGGCGAGCTCCGCCGTCCGCGCCTCCCGGGCGGCTGCGGCCCGCACCTCCTCGGCAGAGGCAGCGGCTTGCATCCGCACGGGTTCCGGCTGGGCGGGGTCGGCGGCGATCCGGTCGAGCTCGTCCAGCGAGAGGGCGGTGTTCATGCGCAGGTGCGCGCCGTGCACTTTCCCGCCGGCCTCGATCCGCGCGACCTCCTCCGCGGCCTGCGCCCGGATGTGCGCGGGCCGGGCCTCGTCATGGGCGAGATCCTTCAACCGGCCGAGCTCTTCGAGCATCGAGTACGACTTCCGACCGGTCACCATCCGGGCCGCCTGCACGCGCGCGTCACCGGCCGACCGCGGTACCGCCGAATCGGCGGCACCGGAGACTCCCGCAGAATCCTGCGAAATCCCGCCCTCGGCACCGAACCGTGTTGCGGCCTGCCGGCGGGCGGCGTCTTCGGCGAGCACGACCTTGAGTTCCCGGTAGAGGGATTCGGCTTCGATCAGGGACAGGGGCTTGTGCAGCGAGTTGTCGTTCTGCTCCGCGAGGAGCTGGGCGAGGCGGCCGGAGAGATTCGACCGCACCCACACATTCGTGGAACGGTGCCCGAGCAGGCGCAGCGCTTCGAGCCGGCGGCGCCCGCAGACGAGCACCCCGTCCGGGGTGACGGTGATCGGCTGCAACAGGCCCTCCGCCCGGATGGACTCGGCAAGCGCCGGAATGTCGCCGAGGTCGGTGCGGTGGCGCTGGCCGACGGTGATGGAGTCGAGGGCGCGTTCCAGCTCGATATGCCCCGGGCTACTGGCAGCCATCGCAGCCGCCTCCGTCCGGGGCGGACAGCACCACCTCCGACAGCACCCGGTCGTCGGCGAGGAGCGCGCGGAGGGGTTCGCCGGTGACCAGGCGATGCAGGATGCCGCGGGCGGCGCTGGTGTGCGCCTGGTTCGGGTCCGGCGTCCCCAGCACGACTCGCAACATGGACAGCCACGAGGCGGCGGGGATGTCGAGGAGGGCGCGGGCGTGGTAGTCGCGGCGCAGCGACTCGAACGCGGAAGCCCGCGACGCCGACTCCGCGAGCCGGGTGACGATGTACTCGATCCCGCCCCGTGCCGCCTCGGCCGGCCAGCCGAGCAGATGGAACAGCGCGACCGCGTCCTCGACGGCCTGCCCCACCCGGGCCGAGGTCTCGTCGTGCTCGGGTTCCTCGATGCTGTCGGGGGCGGGGATCGTGAGGCTGTGATGGTAGTCGGTCAGCGGGTTCTCCCGATCACTGAAGCGTTCCGCGTCGTGGTGGGCGGAGAACTTCGGCCGCCTCGCCTGGTGTACCGAGCACAGCAGCCCGTTCGCGCGTTCCTCAGCGATGCAGGTCACTTTCACGGCGCGGGTGATGACAGCCCAGGGGTCATCGGCGCGCCTGACGGCACCGGAGCGCATCGCATCGAACGCCGCCGCTGCCGCCTCCCACGGGTCGAGGCCGTGCCGGCGCGCGAGCGCCGCGTACTTGTCGGCCGCGTGCCGCATGAGCGCTGCGACTTCGGGGTCGTGCCGCCACGCCCACCGGCCCTCCTCGTGCAGGCGGATCAGCAGGGCGCGGAGCCCTTCGGAATGCTCGAACCCCCACCGCGCATCCCGTTCAGGACGTGCGGCAGGGGTGCTCTTCGTGCGGGTCTGGTTCATGATGACGGCACCTCCTGATAGATAGGTGCGCCCCGTCTGCCTGGGGCCGGGAAGGTCCTGCGCGAACCGGGATGCTGACTCGTGCATGGCGGATCACCTCAGCCCCATCCCCGAACGCGCAGGCTCCGGTCGTGCCTGGCGCCTGCGGCCCCGGATCGACAGATCGGGCAGCCGCGAGGATCGTTCACCCCGCACCGCACGCTGTTCGGCGCGGTCCTGCTTGCGGTCGGCGCGGGCGTCGCGGAGGCGCTGGGCGAGCTCGGCCCGCAGATCGAGCCCCCACCCGGTCGCGCGGGCACCGCCCTGCATCGCCAGCTCGGTCGGCCGCACCCACCGGATCTGCGTCCGCCGCTTCGCCTCAGCATCCGGCTCCGGGGACTCGGCCTCCATTGCATCGCGCTCGACACCGTTGCGCCCGGTCAGGGAGGGGTCGCGGTGTACGGCCAGCATCGACCGCTCCGCCTCCACCTGCTCCGGCCCGCCCGGCAGGGTTCGTTCGGCGTTCATCGCCGCAGCGAGCGCGGGATGCAGACGCGACCGCGCCGCCTCCGCTACTTCGGGGTCGTGTTCGGGGTTCATGAGGGGTCCTCCTCGTCTCTGGGGTCGTCTGCAGCTGGTGCGGCTGCTGCATCGGCCGTCGGCGCAGCGGGCACCGGCTGCTCAGCGTCGACCTCGGCTTCTGGCGTGGTGCTGGCGTGCGGGAGCCAGCGGCCGACGGTCGAGGGGTGCACGTCGAGGTAGCGGGCGATCTTCTTGTTCGACCAGCCGCCCGCCCGCAGCACCTCCGCCACCTCACGCCGCGACCACCCACCCCGCCCCTGTTCAGGCATAGGCGGATCGCCCTCATCAGGGCCGCGTACCGCATCGGTCGTCGGCGCCGCAGCGAGAACCGGCGCAAGGAGCGTCGGTTCCAGCGACGCGACCGGCACCGGCCCGCCCGGCACTTCCGGGGCCTCGGCGTGCAGTTCCGCGGCTTCCTCGCCAGCCATCTCGGGGTCGTGTTCGGGCTGGTGGCGGGTGAGGATCACGGTGAGGTGCGTGATCGCGAGCAGCACCAGCGGCGGCACCGCCGCAACCGACGCCGCGAGCACCGCAGGCACGTCGGCACCTTTGACGACGATCGCATGAATCGAGTTCGCCGTCACCGACAACCCGGCCCCGCAGATCAACAGCATCCACGGATACCAGGCGGTGCGAGTGCCCGCGAGGGCGACGACAGCGACAGTTGCGACGACGATGATGCCGTCCACGATCAGCGGCCACGCCCACGCCTGCCCCTCCTCGATCCCGGAACGGCGGGCAAGATCGGCAAGCGCAGTGAAGGAGAGCCAGAACGCCCCGCACGCGATCAGCACCGTCCCCGCCACCGCCGTCACCACCGCGAGCCGGCCACCCCGGCGCTCCCTCCTCATGTTCATGCGAGCACCCGCCCTCGGCCGGCCCGAGCGTGCTGCGCGACCGAGCGCGACGCGCTGTTCGCGGATGCAGATGGCGTGCTGTTCGGGGTGCGGTAGGCGGAGCGGATCGTGCGCTCGATCTCCCGCGGCGGCAAGCCGATCCCTTCCGCGACCGGACCGAGCGCCTGAAACGCCTCCGCCAAGGTGGCGCCGTTCTCCGCGAGACGGCAGGACGCCCAGTACAGGCCGACGTTGCGTTCGCCGGTGCCCTGCCCGGCAAGCCACCCCGCGATCCGCCGTGTCCGTTCTTCGAGTGTGCCCCGAAGGGGAGCCTGAGGCCACGACAGCCGCACCGGCTTCGGGTCCAGGAACTCCCGCAGCGCGCCCGCATCGACGGGATGCACCTCGCCGGCGGCGAGGTCGAGGAGCCGATACGCGACCACCTCGCCGTCGATGATCGTTCTCGAGGGCGGGGCGACGATGTAGCCGGCGGTGCCGCGGAAGTCGAGCTGCGCCGCCCCCGACGCCCACGACCGCTGCTCGATGGCGGCTGCTGGGTAGTAGGCGTGCAGCCCGCCCGATGGGGTGACGACCTGCGCCGCCCACCCATCGAGCAGACCGGCCTCGGTGGCGTGCTGCCAAGAAGCGGGCCCGCGCAGCGGATCGCCCTTCACGTCGACATCGACGACCTCGATCCCCGAGATGGGGCCGGTCGGGATGCCGATGTTCGCTTCCGGCCACCGCCGCCACCACGCCTCGACCCGCGCGGGATCGGTGCTGGCGTCCTTGAAGCCGTGCGCGACGAGCGGCCGCTTCTCACCCGGCACGCACGGAAACACCGGCACCCCCAACGAGATATAGTGACGGGCGGCCTCCGGGAGACTCATGCGGGCGACCGGGACGAGGAGCTGTTCGGCGTCCATCACAGCCCCCGCACCAGAGACGAGGAACGCGCAGACCGCGCCGCCGGCTGCCTCCGCGCCGACGACCGGGTAGGCGGCTTACGCTCAGACTGCTTCGCTGCCGAGACCTCGGGGCCCTCGCGGTTGAGGCCGGGCGGGGTGCCGTCGCCGATTTGCTCGGTGTCGAGCCGATCCAGGATCTCGACGGCGACTTTCCGCACGCCCTCGGCGGTCGACTGCACCACCTGGACGGGGTTCTTCCCGTCGGCGGCCATCGCCCACCCCGACACATACGGGATCGTGTAAGCGCTCGTGTCCATCCCATGTGCGGCTCCCACCATGAGTGCGACAGACTCGGCTTCGACTTCGCCGATCCCGCGATGCTGGCGGGCTTGCTCCTGGTCGGGGCCGTGCAACTTCACGTGCGCGAGCTCGTGCACAAGGGTCTTCACCTGGGCGGCATCGTCCATGTTTGTCCGCACTGCCACCCATTTCTCGATGAAATGGGTCCGTCCGTTCGCTCCGCCGATCATGCCCTCATGTGGCACCGGCAGGAACTGGAACCCGGCCTCGGTCACCTGCCGGATCAGGCCGTCACGGAGCCCAGCCGGGGCTTCGCCTTCGAGGAGCTGCGGCGAAGGCGGGAGCGGCACGTCCGGGCCGCTAGTCTGGGAGATGTCGAAGACGTAGGCGACTTTCGCGCCGATCATCCGCGATCGCACTACTTCGCCCGGCTTCGGCTGCTCTTTTGGGGCGAGCTTGCGCCACGACATCGGATCAGCGGGGTTTTTCGACGCGAACTTCCCGGTGACCGGGGCGAGGATCGCGTACCCCTTCTGGCCCTTCATGACCTGGCGGCCAAGCTGTTCCCACTGCCGGAACCCGGCCACGTACGTCGGCATCGGGTCGGGCACCCGGCCGGCTTCCCAGGCGGCCTGGTGCTGGGCGAAGATCAACCACGAGTTGTTCACCGAACGGGAACGGAACTTCGCCGCGAACGTCAGTGCTTGTTTCCAGTCTTCGCCGGTGACCAGCTTCACGACCTGCGCGTTGAGCTGTTCGCGCACCTTATCGAGCTTCGCCTCCCGAGCAGCGCGCGCCTCCTCGGGGGTTCTCCTCGCAGCCATGACCGCCTCCTCTCGTCACCGGGGCGGCCCCGAGAACGGGGCGCCCGTGCAAGCGAGGTACGCCGGGGCTGCCGGCGGCGGGTCGAGACGGTCAGCGAACAGTCAAAGCGGCAGGTTGGCCGTCAGGAACCCGTGCGGCAACTGACGTAGTATCACGGATAGCACTTACCAGGGCAGCCAGGGTGCTGGTTCGGCATATTTTGGCGATTTGCTGCGCTCAAGATGACGAAAAGCTGGGCACGTCGATCTCGTGCAGCATCGCGCGGTAACGGCTAGGGGTGAGACCGGTGCAGTCCCGGAATGCGGTTGCAGCCCGGTTCCGAGACGCCCACCCGACTCGCTGCCCGGCCTCCGCGATCGACGCATCAGATTCGCGGAGAAGCCGTGCCATCTCCTCGACACGGAGCATTGTGAGGTACGCGAGTGGTGTCTTCCCATAGGCGTCAGTGAAAACGCGGACAAGCTGTGTCTGAGACAGGTGAGCTGCATCCGCCAGTTCGGGAATCGTCCACGAATGGCTGATGTCGGAATGTAATAGTTCACGCGCCGCGCGCGCTTCAACACGAAGTGGCGCAAAACGCCGGTCTCGTGGAACGGAAGGCCGGGTCCGCGCTCGCTGATTCGGAAGAATGCGCGTAGAGGAGATGCGGATGTGCGGGGAGACCTGATCGATCACGGCGTGCCAGAGCGCTTGCATCCGGTGGAATCGGTCGCGGTACTGCCCGTCGACGCTGAGCGCAACCAACTCATCAAGCCATGGCATCAGCAGGCCGACACGATCCTTCCCGAGTCGCATCAACTGGGCGGGTTCGGTGTAGATCGTGTCGGCGACGCTCTGGGATGCGAAGCGATCCTGCACCAGGTCGATGTATTGCCAGAAGAACTGATCCAGAATGAAATCCAGATCAAGATAGATCACGGTCACCGTGACGTGCCCCTCGGGCTGAGCGCCGCAGAGCACGTTCGCCCCGAGCAGCAGCACATCACCGACCCTCGCGTGCTTCTCGCCAAACTCGCTATACACGAGCGCAGATCCATCGCGCACGATGACGAGCTTCACGCAATCATAGGTGGCCGGGTCGATGGGCGGATGGAATATCCGCGTGCGCGCAAGTAGGGGTTGGAACCGGTCTGCAGCATGCAGACGTCGGGTTACGCGTACAGGGCCCGCGCCCCCGCTACCCGCCGTCGTCACGATCTCTCCGGAATAGCACTTCACCGTCCCCTACCCGACCGCCATGCCGCTCAAGCTGACGGACTGGGGCGGTTCTGTGCCCAGCCTCAGCAACCTTGCAACATCCTCGAACTTCCCGAGAGCCACGGCAGCAGATAATCAAGAACGGTCCTCGTCCCAGCGACCTTCCACGACTATGCGGCAGTTCGCGTTCGTCTCGTTCATGTGCGAGGACGCTCTTCGCGAAGACAGCCCGCACACAAGCACTGTTCCGAGGCTCCGAGCGGTGCGCCGACAAGTCGGAACCCCTTACCTCACCAGCTCCGACGTCTCCTCAGACGACAATGCCTCAACATCGTCAGTCTGCTCCCGCCCCGGAGCAGTCGCCTCGTCGATGCGGTCGCGTCTTGGGAGTGGGAGGAATACGATCACGCTCAAGCCGACTCCGCCGACGAGCCACACGATCCACCAGGGGAATCCCGCGGTGACTCCATCGCCGGCCACCTCCTGCCGTTGATCCTCTTGCTCGGGGAGATCAGCGATCCGAGTACCCCGCACGAGGAGCCGGTGACTATTGACGCCGATAGGGGTGCAAGTGATGAGTGTGACGTAATCCTCTCCCGGCACGATGCGCAGCGCATCGCTCTGATCCGGCAGAACAGTAAGGATCTGATCCACCTGATAGCGACTGGTCTCGCCGAGCACGGTCACCGTAAAGATGTCGCCCACGCGGGTCTTAGCCGGTAGCTCCGAGAACAGCTTCGCGTTCACCAGTCCCGAATGAGAGGTGAGTACCGAATGGGTCCCTTCGCCTCCGATCGGCAAGGAGGAACCGTACAGGTGGCCGACACCGCGGGAGAGCACGGAGTCTGCTGTGCCGTGGTAGATCGGCAGGTTGATCCCCGCCGAAGGATACGACAGGCGCCCCATCACGCCGGATGGCGCTGCCGCCAGAAGCTTCGTATAGTCCGTGAAAGCAGCATCCTCCTGCTCCGGGTTCACATCATAAGCGTAGGGATCGCGAAGCGGTCCTTGCGGCATCTTCTCGTTGTACGAGCGCGCGAGGGCGAGTTCAGCGTCACGATTCTCTTTCGGCATCTGCTCGACGGCATCGACGTAACCGGACAGCTCCGCATTGTGATTGCGGGTTGCGAACCAGTCGGCAGCGGAGTGGTACGTCAACAAAGCCACGCCGAGCACGATCATGATCTGCATCGGAAGACGTTTCTTCGTCTGCGAGCTCAGCTTCATGGCTTCTCCTAACGGGCCGGTCATGGGTGTGGAGCGTGAAATAGAGGAACGACCGGGGCGGCACCGGCTCTCGTTAGGGGGAGAGAACTATTCCGGCACTGCTCAGGGGGTGAGCAGGCGGGAGGGAAAGTGGTGTCCGCCCCGATCGTTGGATCAGATGCGCGACCTTGGGGAAAGGCGGTGGGCATCTGAGGTGACCAGGCTTGTCGCCGGCCTCGTTTGGGGGTGAGGCTCGGGAACTATCGCGTCAGGGGAATCGACCGATACGCCTGGCCGGTCAGGTGGCTCAGCTCTGCTGGCCGGTCTTGCGACGCGACAACATAGCAGCTGTCACACCGCCCGCGAGAAGCAGCAGACCGAGCACGGTGAGCACGGTGGTGCCCGCACCACCGGTGAGCGGGAGCTCGAAGCCGGCGTTGTGGGGCACGTTCTTCACCGGCAGGGTGATCTCGGTCGCCTGATCCGTGACCGTGAACTCGATCGGCTCGGCAAGCAGTTCGAAGCCCGCCGGAGCAACGGTCTCAAGCAGCCAGTAGCTCTGGTAACCCGCGTCGCCCTCAGCGACCTCTTCACCATCAGCGAAGTTGCTGTAGCGCAAACCATCGATCGCTGCCAGGCCATCGGCGTCCGAGACGAACTCCGACTGCTCCACGGCGGAGGCACCGGTGCCGGTCGTGATCGTCACGAAGCCACCCGCAGACGGATCGGCGGCGAACGCCTCGGCAGCGGCACGCGAGGTGAACACGCGGAAGGTCGCACCCTCAAGAGTCTTGGTGGTGTCCTTCGCGTCCTGCTTGAGGATCGTGAACCCACCGAAGCGGGTTTCCACCGGATCCGACGGAACCGGACCACCGGGCTCACCCGGAGGCGTGCAGTTCTCGGTCTCGCCTTCAGCGCACGGGGGCTGGTAGCCGGGATCGTTGGGATCCCAAGTGAAGCTGTGCTCGTTCGGGTACAGCACGGCGTGGTTGGCGATCTCGCCAGAGGCGATGACCTTGGTGTCGATCTCAACCTGCACCTGGGCAGTCGCGTCGGCCTGCCAGGCAGCAGCCAGCTTCGCCAGACCGGTGTCGGTGAGGGTGACGGAGACACTGTTGGTCGCGGCGAAGTAGTCGATGCTGTAGTCGCCGGTTTCGAGGGTTCCGCCGCCGGTGAGCGACACACGTGCCGGGGAGACGTACTCAAGCTTCGAGTCGAGCGGATCCACGATGCGGTAGCCGCTCAGCTCGGCCACCTTCGGGATGTCGCCGTTGATCGTCCAAGTTACGGTGTCACCGAGCTTCACGCTGTCCGCGTCTTCGACGGTCTTGGTGATTCCGGTGGTCGAGTTCTTCGGGTACACGTGCACGTCGTACAGCCACTCGCTGGTGTTCGTGGGGTGCGTGAGCGGCAGCGTGATGAGGAACGGATCCGAGGGAGTGACGCCGGCCGGGTAGCCGGTCTCGGTCACGAGGTACAGACCCAACGGCAGGCCCGAAAGCTGGGCCAGTCCGGTGCCGTCGGTGGTCGCCGAGGTACCGGCGACCGCTGCGGTGTCGGCCTGCGCCTGCGCGAGGGTCAGATTCGCGGCGGCCTCCCAGCCAGCGTTGGTGCTGAGGTCGATGCCGGGCACCTGCTTCGCGGTGAAGGTGATGCCACCCATCGGCTCCATATCGACGGTCTGCTCAAGGCCGTTGGCCTCGACGCCCAGCACGTCGCCCTGCTCGAACTTGTGGATGTTGAGCGTCGCGGTCGCGTCCGGATCGAGATCGACGATCGGGGCGGCCTGCGCGGCCGACCCTCCGCCGATCACGAGCAGCGCTGCCGCAGCAACCGCGCTCAGGCCCGCGAGCAGGCCTCTCTTACGTGGACTGGTCACTTTCTTATCCTTTCGATGGGTGACAAAAAACTTCGATGAGAACGCAGAGTCAGAGGAGGGGGTCATTCCGCCGGCCCCGTACGGGGCACGAGCTGGCGTCGAATCACCCAGGCCACCGCGCCCGCAGCGCCGGCGAGCAGCAGCCCGAACACCAGCAGGTTCACGCCCAGGCCGCCCGCGAGCGGCAGCGGGATCGCGGCGATGTCGGTCACGCGGATCGTGTCGGCGGCGTTTCCGACGACCGTGGCCTGCGGGTTGAGGACGCTCTGGTGGATCGTCACTGCACCCTGCGAGTCGAGCGTGAACGCGACCGGCTGCGCCAGGAGGCTGTGCCCGGCAGGAGCCTTCGTCTCGATCAGCCAGTACGTGTCACCGGGACGCAGCGAGGAGGTAGCGAACCTGCCGGTCTCCCCGGCGACCGGGGTCACGAGGATCGGCGCATCCGGATCGGCGTCGGCTGGCGCCCCGTTGTCATCGGTGCGGATCTCGAACGCCGAGCCGTCGATCGGGCCGGCGTCAC
Organism: Leucobacter komagatae; assembly: GCF_006716085.1. Classification (NCBI taxonomy): domain Bacteria; kingdom Bacillati; phylum Actinomycetota; class Actinomycetes; order Micrococcales; family Microbacteriaceae; genus Leucobacter; species Leucobacter komagatae. The sequence continues at coordinate 3,099,081 of NZ_VFON01000001.1, forward strand.
CGGCACCCTCGGGCGTGCCCCATTTTTCGATGAAGATTCCGGCGAGCACCGCATGGGTGGTGCTGCAGGGATGCTCCGCCGTGCACGCCATCGGCGGGAACGGGAGCGTCGGCGACGCGGGGTCGCCCGGCTTCACGGTGTGCGTCGCGATACCGTGGGCGCGGTTCGTGAGCGTCACGAATCCCGCATCGTCCTTCACAATCACTCGGTAGCTGAGCACCGCCCGCCCGCCCGGGGGCACCTCGACAGGGTCGGATTCCAGGGTGGTACCGGCCGGATCGGGCATCGGCTCCGGAGTTCCGCCGTTGAGGGACACCTCCGCGGAGCCCGGCACGAACTCGGCGTAGGCGAGCACGTCGCTCAGGTCGTCAGTGAGGATCACCGCGTGGATCGCGCCCTTCACGCTCTCGGCCGTCACCCGGTAGGTGATCTCCTGGCCCGGCGAGACTTCGGCACCCGTTTCGGGGTCGGCGGCCTTCTCCATCGTCCAGGAGTGGACAGGGTTCGCCGTGCACGTCGTGCTCGCGGCAGGGCAGTCCGTCGGCGGGTTCTGCCCTGCCGGAACCAGGAAGTTGCCGAGGTTCGAATCGCCGCGCTCGCCGTCCGGCTTCACTGTGACGGTGAACGTGACCGTGCCCGTGTTGACCGCCTGCGGCAGGGTGCCTTCGACGTGGAGCTGATCGCCGGCGGCGTTGAACGTCGCGGTCGCGTTGCCCTGCAACGGCGGGGACAGCACCAGCGAGTCCTGATCGATGACCGCATCATCGACGACGCCGGCGAGGTTGTCGACATAGTCGATGTGCGCCGCGGGGTTGCCGACCTTGGAGAAGGTCAGCGTGTAGGTGAGAGTCTGCCCCGCGATGACCGGGGTGGTCTCGCCGACATCGACGCTCTTGGACGCGGTGAGCGTGGACTTCTCAGCCTCGACCGCCAGCAGAACCGCATCGACCGCGAATCGGTCGCAGGAGTCGAGCACCTGCACCTTCAACAGACAGTCCACCGGATCGGCCCCGGTCGGTGCCGTAAACACCGGGTTCTGCGCGGTCGCTTTGTCGAACGACCCGCCGCAGCTCGACGTCCACTGGTAGCGGTAGGCGGGCTCCCCGCCCGAGGCGTCAGCCGTGAGCTGCACGGTCTGCCCGGCGGCGACGGTGGTCTTGTCTGCGGCGGCCTGCACCTTCGGGCCGCGGTCGATGCCGGTCATCAGGTTGAAGTTGAAGAAGGCGCGCTGCGCGGCCGTTTTCTCGGCGGTTGTCCCGGAGCGGGTCAGGTCGTGACCGCCCTGGTACATGACCATGCCGTTCGTCGGATCGCCGAAGCCGCGCCCGTATACCATCTGCGCGGCCGGGCCGAGCGACCTCTGATCCTTACCGGGCAGGATGTTCTTCTGGTCGGGATCCCAGGTCAGGACGCGGGAGGTGTCCCGCCACTGGCTGGTGAGCGAGGGGAGGTAGATCTGCTCGGAGCCGTTCTGCGACGAGCCGTCGGTGGTGCCCCAGAACTGCATGATGGGATCGCTGCGCTGGGTGGTCGTCTCGTACGGCACGGATCCGTCATCGTGGTTGCCGTAGGGCACCATGCCGTTGGTGGTCAGGAAGGAGAAGCTGCCCAGCGGGTAGGTGATGCCTCCCGCGGTGCCCTGCATGTTCTCGAGTACGCTCACGGCGTGGCAGCCGGCCCAGATGTAGCCGCCCTGCTCGTTGAAGTTGAGCAGATTGCTGTGCGTGGCAACCGCAGGGTCGGCGTGCGGCATCACGTAGAGGTCGTCGCAGGAGGTGAGCTCGCTCGGCTCCTTGAAGTACGGTTTGCGAGGATCAAGTTCAGCCGGCTTGGTGCTTGACTTGTTGAAGCCGATGCCTGCGTTCGTGTAGTAGGCGCCGGCGATCGAGCCGTTCTTCGCATCGAGAGCGGTCTTCGGCCAGGACTGAACTTCGCCGTATACCGGGGCGGTGAAGCCCTCGGTCACCCGGTCGAACACGACTCCGTCAGTGGGTTTGCCTTTGCTGTCCACCCCGGCGCCCCACTGGTTGATCGCGTTCTGAATGAACGGAACATACTCGGGCATGATGATGAACGCGCCCGTGGAGTACGTGCGGGTCTCGGTGGTGCCTGCGGGCTTGATCCGCTCGGTCGTCGCGGTGAAGTCGACATCCGCATCTGCCGCTTTATCGTCGGCGATGACCCACAGCACCGGCACCTGATAGTTCAGCAGCAGATCCTGCACGAACCCGTACGGGCGGAGCTGGTTCGCGTAGGTGCGGCCGAAAGTGCCGTTGCCTCCGAAGTCGACGATCACCGCGCCCTCCGGAATCGTCTGTCCGGTTGCGGTCTCCGGCAGTACAAACGGGCTCACCTCGACCGGCATGTTCTGGGGATCTTCGACAAGGCCTGGGGTATCACCGGCAGGGTCATCGGCGGGCGCATCGTCCGGTTCCGCACCATCGGGCTGGCTCGGCGCCTGCTCATCTGGGGTCGGGCCGGTTTCGTCGGTTGCGGCCTCGTCCGGCACAGCCTCGATCGTGTCGGCGGGGAGATCGTTCTCGGCCCAGGCAGCGAGCGTAGGCGCCGTGAACAGGCCCATCGCGAGGATCGCGACCGTGAACAATGAGGTCAGGAGTAGGCGAAATCGTGACTTAGTCATGTCGAGCGTGCTCCTCGTTCGGTGCAAGGTTCTGAGCGGGGGCCTCGCCGCAGTGAGCGACGAGCGGGACGGTGACAGTTGCGGCGATGACCGGCGCGTCCCACGTTGATGAGGCCAATATCTGCCGGGCAGAGGCGGACTCGCCAGACGTCGTGGTTGCGTCCGGAGCAGCGTCTGTCACAGGAGCCCCCTTCGCGATGCCGTGTCTGCCGGTTGCCGGAGGAAGCATGCGTCGACCGGCGCCCCCTACGGTTCATAAGTTCGGCCTCAAGAATCTCCTGGCTGAAGCTTCACTGAGAAAAGGGAAGGCCGAAAATGGATCATGGATGGCCGAAAGTATCGTCCGGCTCCGCGAACGCCGCATTAGGGCTCAGCTCCACGGATTCAAGCGCGCGCCGGAGCGCAGCTACCGATTTGAACCCAGAGCGAAACGCGATCTGCTGCTTCGAATATCTCCGCCTCTCGTCGTTGATGAGTCGCATGGCCACATCGATCCGCAGCGTGCGCAGCGCGCGTCCCGGCGTGGTGCCGAACTGGTTGAAGAGCCGTTGGAGCTGCCGCCTGGACAGGTTCATCTCATCTGCCAGCGCGGCAACATCGAACTTCGGGTCGGCGAGCTTGGCCAACATGATCGAGTGAGCCCTCTCGAGATGCGAGCCGAACTCTGCCGGAGGGCGCTCAGTATGCTCTTCGAGAATCACCCCGAACGCGAGAGAGAACAGCACTCGCTCCATGATCTGGTGCTCATGGGCGGACAGACGCGCGGTGCGACGCCTGCGCAAGGACATCGTGATCGCAACCCGCAGCAGGTCAAGCAGCATGGTGTTCCCCAGGATCATAGGCGTGGAGAGGCTGATACCGGCGTCGCTGAGCAGCTTGGCCGGTAACCAGATGATCGCGCAGGTCGCATCTCTACCCCCGAACCACAAGGTGGCGCGGTGGGTGCTGGCGACAGCGACAGCACCCGTCGTCGGACGCACCCCGTTCGCGTGCGCACCCGGTGGCCTCGCTCGACCGGTGATGTCAGGCGAGGTGAGACTGAGCGTCCCGCTGGTCGAGATGATGATCACGACAAACCCGAGATCGTCCCCGGCAGCGTTCCATCGCCAGGTCGACTTCGAGCTCCGATGATGGCTCAGGATGATCCGCTGATGAGTGCTGACGGCATCGACAGTGTAAGCCCCGTTTGCTTCACGTAGGTGTGAATCGAGTAGCTTCGAGACCCCGTACTCGTCCAATCGCTTCCGTCCTTACACGTCCAAAATCATCGACACCGATGCCCTTGGCACCGAGATGTGAATGTATGGGGCGGCACGAAATGGCCAAAAAGCGTTCTCAGAGGTTTGGTGACCACGTTGACGTCGGAGGAACCCACGTCAGCAGGCACCGTTCTTTAGACCCTACGTTCGCGGCCGCTAATATATCCATGTTTACATGGTCTTGTGTATAGGGTGTTGTTCTTTTGGTTTTCTACAAAAAATAGGTAGGTGGTTTGGAACGAGGAACGTGCACGGCAGTTAGGTGAGACGGTGCGGCGGCTGCGCAGGGAGCGTCGCCTCTCGCAGGAAACGCTCGCGTTTCAGTCAGGGATAACGAAGAACCAGGTGCAACTGATCGAAGCGGGAAAGGCGTCCGGTCGAGCCGATACGACGTCGCCTTCCAATCCGCGGTTATCCACGCTCACGGGCCTGGCCAACACGCTTGGAATGGATACCTCTGAGCTACTTGCGCAAGCCGGCATGTAGCCTCCGGCGTTGGTGGCGCTCGATGACCGAGGTCGGCGGCTCAAAGGCAGGAAGTGGACTAGTCTTCAAGGTCAGTTCCGATCGCCGACCTTCTCATTGCCATGGTGCATAGTCTTTGCGGGCGTAGAAGCTTCGGCCGTCGCCGCAGGAATGAACAATGCGGCGACGGCGGTAGTGATGGGGACGGCGAGGACGAGCCCGATCCCACCGCAGAGGGTGTGAACGATCTCGATCGCGAGAGTATCGATAGTGAGCAGTGATTGCAGTGGCCGGTTGTGCAGGTACATCACCATGAGCACGCTCAGCGCGGCACCGGTGTAGGCGAAGAATACCGTGTACACGGTGGAGGCGATGTGATCGCGTCCGATCCGCATTGCGCTGGCGTAGACGTCGCGTCGCTTTAGGTGCGGGGCGGCAGCGCGCAGTTCCCAGACTGAGGAGGCCTGGGTGATCGTGACATCGTTGAGAATGCCGAGGCTCGCGACGATGATCGCGCAGGTCAATAACGCTCGGAAGTCGATCTCTCCGCTCACCTTAGTCAGCAGTATGGAACCCTCTTCATCAACGCCACTGAGGCGGGTGATGTGGATCGCGAGAATCGAAACCCCGGCAATGATGAGCACTCCGCCGAGGGTGCCGACAAGCGCGGAGGTGGTGCGGTAGCTCAGACCGTGCACGAAGTAGAGCGTGACAAACATGATCGCGCTTGCCCCGACTATGCCGACGAGAATCCCCGGTCGGCCAGTGATGAGTGCGGGCAACATGAACGCCAGGAGCACACCGGCACTCACGCCTAGCGCGGCGAGCGCCAGCGCTCCGCGGAGCCGCCCGACTGCGACGATAACTCCAACAAACACGGCAGCGAGAACGAGCAGCGGCCAACCTCGGATGATGCCCGACAGGCCATAGTTGTTCACCACCTCATGAGACGCTACCTGGGCGCCCTGGGGCTGATATTCGGGGAATGCGACGAGTTCGACGCGATCGCCTTCCTGTAGCCCGGAGGTTGCCATCGGGCCCTGCGCGAGCACGTCAACGATCCGACCGGCATCCGGGCCCGTGGCAAGCTCGACCTGGATGAAGAGGCATGCTGTGGTGGTGCGCTGCTCAACGCTCGCGGGGTCGGCCAAGGCCGCCGGGTTTGGCGGGAGGGTGCAATCCTCAGGCGCGCCGACAATATGTCCACGTTCGAAGGTCGTCCCATCGGGAAGATGATTGTGTGCAGCCACCCGCTCCGAAACTTCGGCCACTTTCGCGTAGTCCGGCCACAATGTCGCCAGCCCGACCGCAGTCAGCGCCCCCAGTGCCGTCAGGACCATGATCGTTGCCCTTTGGATTCGCGCGCTGATGCGCGGGGATGGGCCTGAGAATCCGTGGCTGTGTGAGTGTCCGAGTCCGTGCCCGCGCTCGGATGATTCCGCTTCGGCGCGACTCATGCCGAGGTGCCGGCGAATGCAGTGGATAGCTCAAGACAAGCGTCGAATCGATTGACTTCGAGTCCGGTGTTGTTCGGTGTGATTACCGCTAAGGAAAGATGCGGCGGCCACTCCCTGGCAAGTGCAGCATTGAGCTCGGGCAACAGTGCATCATCGTCCGGCCATAGTTGTGGTGCGAAGTCCACCACCAGTAACGTCGACTCTCCCGCATCGGTTCGAGTTGTTTCGTCTCGGAGAACGTCGGCTGCAGCCAGGCCGTACGTCACTTCATAAGCCGGCGCGTAGTCTTCCATCTGAATGTCATCGGGCAGGAGAACGCGCACCCGCTGCCCTGGCGCCAGGACGCGCACGAGCTCCTGGACTTCCCGCGTCCATTCCTCATCGAATGGAGCTGTGAACACGGCCCGATACGGCACGCTCTCCAATCCAGGCAAACCCGCTACCGGCTTTGTCTCTGATCGTGGGCAACTGGAAGCATGGGAAGGGGCCTGTGGTGGTGGTTCGGACATCCAGTTCTCCCTTCACGATGAAGTTCTGCCTGTGCAACACTGTGGAAGGCAGAACAAGGATGCCGATATTACGCAGCTACGCAGCTTTCGGTGTAACCGCATGTCCGTTTTTGTGCCCCGGGTTCTTGGGGTGCTCGCGTCAAGAATCGGGACGATGATCCGGTACAGCTCGCGGCTCCCCGACGTCTGACCATTGACGCAGTGCTCGGAGCGCGCAGATCGCATGCAGTGGAAGAACTCCATTGCCAAGCGCGGTGAGTTGCTGGTTCGCCGTCAATCCCAGTGCCGGACCTGTCACCCAGCCGGCTTCAATACCCATCAGCCACTCAACGAAATCTGGTGCTGGTCGTATACCGGCCCCTTCGGGAATCATTGCCGGGTTCGGGGCTGGGGCATCTACGATGTGCTCCCATCTGGCGATCGCTGTAGCGTACTTTCCCCATCGCTGAACATGCCGTTGATGAGGGTCCACAACATGTCCGATTCTGCTCTCCATCTCGGCGAGCCTCCCGGGCCATGCAATGCCAGATCGATCACCTGATGAGACAACGCGATCGTACCCCGACGAGCTCGCACCTGGTCCAGGTTCTCCCCTCCCCGCGCGGCGTCGGAGGCGAGCGGGGTGCGGAACAGGGGCGTGCGCGAGGATGAAGACGCGGAACCTCGGGTGCGGAGCGCCGATGGCGGAAGCGGGTAGGCCGATCCATTGCGCGTCATACCCGATGTCGGCCAGGTCTCCGAGAACGGCGCCGGCCGCCCGGAGAGGTCGAGCTGCGTCGTCTCCCACACCCCAGAAGCCGGGTTCCAGATCGCGAAGGGTTGCAGGTTCAGGGGTTGCACGATTTCCTCTCTCAGGGGTTGCACGGATCGCGGATGCGGAGAGCAGACCGCGCACGTTCTCGATGACGACGAACTCGGGGCGAAGCTGGTCGATTGCTTCGGCCATGTACGCCCAGAGCCCGGATCGAGTGCCAGGAGCAAGGCCGGCCATCTTCCCGACGGTCGAGACATCCTGGCAGGGGAACCCGCCGCAGAGGATGTCCACGGGCTCGACCTCCGCCCACTCGACCGCGGTGATGTCGCCGAGGTTCGGGGCGTCCGGCCAGTGGCGAGCGAACACGTGCTGCACCGGGCTGATCTCCGAGAACCAGATCGTCTGCGCCCGGAAGACGTGTTCGACGGCAAGGTCGAGGCCGCCGTAGCCAGAGAACAGAGACCCGACGCGCAGCGGCGCAGGGCCGGAATGTGACGCAGGCTCTTCTCGCAAGGGAACTCCCGTGATCGGCGATCCCGGCCCGCACGTTCCGCGCCGCCGGATGGTCACCTCTCAGGTGCACGCCGCCTTTCCCGCGCCCTACTCGCCCCGACATCCCAGCCACCGACTTACGCGCCTCTCCCACGCCCGACCTCCTTCCCTCCGCCGCTCTCACCGCCGCCCCGTTCTCAGCCACCTCTCCGCCTCCCTCCCGAGCCTCCACGCGTCTTGCAGATGAGGTTCGAGCGCGCATCTTCGCCTTAAACGTCACGGCTCTCATGGTTGTTGGGCACGACATTCTCAAGGCAGGCTGACTAGACACATCAGGCTACGCTCGAGGCATGAGCAACGCCGCTGAGAAAAAAGCTCGTCGGGAAGAAGAAATTGCGTTCCTCGCGATGGAACAAGTGCTTGGTGTCGAGATCAAGCTTGCTGATGCTGGCACCGGAGACAAGAAGCCTGACGGTTTCTGGATCTACCCCGATGGCAAGGACTGCCGGGCCATTGTTGAGATCACTTCACCGCCTGCCACGAATCTGATGAGTGAATGGGCGGCCGCGAAGAGAGAAGGACGATCCCAGAACGAGAGTGGAGCGATTCCGACGCGCATGGGTGAGCTTGCGCAGGTATGTAGCGAAATGCTAGAAGAGCAGTGGGCCATAGAGAATCTCGACAAACTCCTGGCCCATCCAGCGGATGAGCGACACCTCTTCCTCTTTGGTCGAGGACACAATGTCAATCACTACTTCTACCGGCTCTCAAACTCATATGAAGAGGAGCCACCGGAACACGTTGACAGCCTCATTCTCCCGGAAGGCATCTCGGACATCTGGTTCCGGGGCCGGGCGCGGCGAGACCCAGGCCAGCCGCTCGGCAGGTGGGAAGTCTGGCTGGCGAGGTTTCAGGTTTCGTCGGGCTGGCACCGTTATGTAGTGAGCATTGATGAGAGACACTTACCGTCTCCCAGCCCAGGCATCACTGATGATCGAACTCCGAAGAACTGGCGGGAGCCCAAGGACCGGGCGGTTTGAGGTATCGGGTCGAGACGCAAGCTCTCCCCAATAGAAGGTCAACTTCGTTATTGGGTTGCAGTCGTCGAGGTGCCGGCGCTTCTTCAGCCCCTGGGGTTGCATGGTGGCTGTCATGCAACCTCCGTGCAACACCAGTTCCGCAATCCGCACGACCTCGGCTCAAATGGGTCGCAGCGAACCCGGGCGGCAAGGCGTCAGGAAGCCGAAGGAAAGTCCTCGGAGGTGACCAAGCGGTGCTGAGCTTGTTCGGCTTTCCATTCCGCGTCCGATAGCGCCTCGACACGGGCTATCTCTTCCTCGATCCGTGCTAATTGCGCCGTGCGGGCCTGGTAGTTAAGTTTCCAACTTTTGGCGGCAGTCTGGTTCTCGAGGGCTATATCGGTGAATCCGTGTCTCGCGGCATCCTGGGCTTGTACCACTCCGATGGCCTCGTAACCTTGCGAGTTCGAGATCTCGACTTCCAACTCAAGCTTCTGCTCGTGTAGTGCTTCAAGGTGATCGCGGCGATTCGGAATCAGCCGCATCAGCTCCGTTTCTTTCTGCTCGCGTTGTTTCTTCGCTTCTGTGGCGGCGAGCGCTTCGGCTGCAGCGGCGTTCTTCTTCGCCGTGCGGCTGTCGCTGTGAAAGATGAACGTCGCGATGAAGGCAGCTCCACCAGCACCGACGAGTGTCCCGATCACGAGCACGATCCAATCTCGGCCCGTGATGCTCTGGGTCGCAACGAAGAAGAGCACGGACAGCAAAAGTGCGAGCAATGTCGCGATACCTGTCACCAATGACCACTTCGCATTCACAAGTCCCAGGCTAGTGGACGACTTCCCGCGGCCCGGGAGGTGTTGACGGTTCCGCTTGTCCTGGGTCCAGCGTGCAGCAGAGACCCTCACCGTGCCACACACCGCCGCGGGGCACTAAAATGACATGATCCAGGCCTGAGCGACAGCGTCACCATCCTGAACGGCTGGGCCGATGATGAATCAGAACGAATCCGCAGATTCGCCAGCGAGTCCCTCCGCCCGCGAGGAGTCTGGGCCAAACACATCTCGGAATTGAAGGCCTGCCCAGGCTAGGTTCTCCTTATCTTGGAACGGCGGCGTTCCGACCAGTCCCGATACGTCCAAGACCTCGTCAGGAACTGGCTCAACGACGCGACCAAGACTCGCCCTAACTGGGCAGCTAAACTGTGCGCTTAATGGCGAGAAGAGAGCCCGACCATAAAGACCGATAGGACCACCGGCCACGCGCTCCGCTCCCTCTGACGCCATCCCAGCAATCGCTTCGCTGAGGGGGCTCTCGCCGCTTCCGGAGGAACCTCAGCTCACCTTCAGCAAGACGGCTTGGATGTGAACTGGGCAAGGGCCTGGACACGCTTATGAATCAGAAGTGGAGCTTGCTCATCTCACCAGCGTGGCGCTGAAACGAGCGCGCGTGATGGCCACATACAGACGATCTGCGCCCTTGAAATCGTCCAGAGGTATCTTTCCGTCGTAATACTTGATTGCCGTTGACGCAGGAAATATGAGCACCCGATCGTAGGTGGAACCTTTAGCATTCCCTATATTTAGCCCTCCCAGGTTTTCCGTATTGGTTCGCTTATCGTGCCTTAACACCTGTGGATGGTAGGTTGCGGCGTACTCAGCTACCTCGGCTCTATCTATGATGAATACGCCGTCGTGTCCAGTGATATCTATATTGTGCGAACTGGTCGCTGGAAGAGTTGGGAAAAGCGCGTCTGCAAAGTCGCAGATTTGCTGGTTTGAGCGATAGGTCTCCGTGCGGGTCTCGATCTGACAGATATTGCTGCGCTCGTTGAGCCAATCTAGCAATCCACGGCCTCGATACTTCTTGTTTCTAGTGCCTCCGCTCGTGGAGTAGATATGTTGACGTGGGTCTCCAACCATCGTTACGGATATGTCTGATTTGAGCAGAAGGTCCAGGACATCTAAATCAAAAGCGACCATGTCCTGAACCTCATCGATATAGATGTGATCGAAGCAGGCATGGAGTCTCTTGATTACTTTGCCGCCACTTTGCCTGTTAACGATCACCGCGAGGTCAGCCACGGTGTCGCGATATAGGTCGTGATTCTTGTCGAAGAAGTAGCCCAACTGCGTTTTCTTGATGTACTCAGGGCGTTTACCGATGAAGTTGAGAGAGCGGAGATACCCGACCTCGTGGGTTACCGCGTTTTGATACGGCCTAATGCACTGATTGATCAAGAATGAGAACCATCCGGTAACGGTGATATGTTTCGGGATGACACCCCCAGCGAGCTGTTCGATTCTTCGGGTGATCTGTCGTTGATTCTCGTTGGTGTAGGTGACAATCAGTGCGCGTTCGCTAGGGTCCGCCAGAGCGTTTTCGACAATGAACTGCGTCTTGCGTGATCCTGCCGCCGCGATGATAGCGGTGTTAGTTCGCGACGGCATTACGGATGTACTCCGGCATCGATATTGTGTCTGTGGAGTCAAAGACGGCTAAGGCAACGGTTGTCTTGTTCTCCTTCATGTAGTTCTTCAGGTCATCGTCGGTGGCGTACGACTTGCCAAGAATTGCGTTTAAGGCATCTCTTCCGTTTGCGCTAAGCAGTTGCGGTTCGAGCGTGTTTCCGTTGCCATCCGTTCCGACATGAACGGTGATGAACGGCTCGGCCGTATAGTTCGCGTAACGCGCCGCGACGTCAAGCGCCAGCTTGCCGTCGTTATCCGTGACAACAGTAGAGTTTTTCTTGAGCGCCTTGGTGATGTCCAGAAAGCGCATGAATGAGAGTCCGCGTACGTTGATCACATCTACCCCGTCTTCGATTGGGAGGCGATCATCATGGCTGTCTCTGTATGCCCGTTGCACGACCAACTCGTCGGATGGGCCTTCGACCAGAATGACTCGACGTGCAAGAACTACCCGTAACGTGTCGTAGCCAGACAATTTCATGAAGTAGTCCTGCGTGCCGTCAGGGAGTTGACCCAGGCGAACGCCGCCTGTTGGCGAGAGAAGGACGAGGTTCTCTAAACCGAGCTTGTTAAGTACAAACGAGCTGTGCGTGGTTACTAGGACTTGCTTGCCCTTGCACTTTTCAGAAATTTTGCTGACCAGCATGTTGAGAGAGGCGAACGAAAGGTGATTTTCCGGCTCCTCGATGAGGATGATCTCGGCATCTACTGCCTTACGGTTCAAGGCGAGGAGAATCTTGAGTGTGGCCCGCTCACCGTCACCAACGAACTGATAGGGCAGGCCATCCAAGTGAGCTACCAAGCTGCTTTCCCAGGTATAGCGTTGAGATATATCGATTCCCAGTGTCAGTTCTCGATCAGTAATGTCGCCCTTAGTGCCACCGAGTTTGGCGTTCACTTCTTTGACTGAATCGTGCTCTGCGAAGGCCTCACGAGTGCTGCGGTAGCTTCGCGAGAGTTCGACACGTTCCTTTGGATCGAGATACTCTCGGATGATCGATTGAAGGTGGTAGTCGGCGCCGTTCTGGAGGCGGATCGTGGAGGCATCGATGAACGAGGTGCTGAGTGGAGCGCTCCGAGTGGTGATCCCGTTCCCTGAGAATCCGAGCCATTCGACGCTGTAGTACTCCGCCGGGATCAACTTGATTTTTTCAGGATCGGCGATGAAGTTTTTGTACTCGGCACTGAACTCCGGGCTCATTGCTATGCGAATTCGAATGCCAACCGCTTCGTTGCCCGTGAGGTTGTTGGACCCCTTCAGAGGGGCCAAATCGGGATCATCTGAAAGGAAAAGATCGATGATGATCTCAGGCGGAGGAATCTGTTTGCCCTCATGAATCTGAGCAAGGTAGTTGGCGGCTGCCTTGGTGTTGAAAAGATAGGGAGATAGTTCGTATGCGATTGGTCGACCATTGAGGCGGCCGGTCAATGCGAGGTTTACGGCTTCCAGCACAGTGGACTTACCTGCGTCGTTGTCGCCAACGAGAAGATTCACTCCAGCGTTGAAGTCGAGCTCGAAAGAGTCAAATATCCGGTAGTTACGAACCATCAGCTTCTCAATCACCGGCGCTCCTAAGAAAATGTAGCTACTTTGCGCAATCTTCCCATATGCGAAGCTGCGTACTTCAGCTCAACCGTATCCGCCCCTCGCTGACGTTGGAGTCGTCGGTGATCGTGACTCGAGGCTCACCTCGTTTGTATGACGGTTTCGATGCGCGTGATGAGCGCCGGTGACGGCTACAAGTATCTGCTGCGCTCCGTGGTTGCGGGCGATGGTGACCGGAGTCTTTCGACGCCGCTGACTCGCTATTACGCCGAGGTCGGGAACCCTCCGGGCCGCTGGCTCGGCTCCGGCCTCACCCAGCTCGGCGAAGGCCGCATCACTCCCGGAGAAGAGGTATCGGAGCAGCAGCTTCATCTCCTCATTGGCATGGGATGCGACCCCATCACGGGTGATGCGCTCGGCCGCGCCTTCCCGGTCTACAAGACCCCGGCCGAGCGCATCGCCGAGCACGTCGAAGCCCTAGACCCGAACCTCGGCCCGGCCTCGCGCGCGGAAGCGATCGCCGAGATCGAAGCCGAGGAGCAGAGGCGCGGTAACAGAAAGGCTGTTGCCGGGTACGACTACACCTTTTCCCTACCGAAGTCGGCGTCGGTGCTGTGGGCTGTCGCCGATGCCGGTACCCAGGCGCTCATCGCCGACGCGCACCATGCGGCGATCACCGAAGTGATCGACTTCATGGAACGAGAAGTCGCCACCACCCGTGTCGGCATGACCGGCGCGGACGGTGGCGCAGTCGTCCAGGTCGATACCTTCGGACTCACCGCGACCGCTTACGACCACTATGACTCCCGCAGTTCCGACCCGCACCTTCACACCCACGTTGTCATATCGAATAAAGTGAAGACCAGGCTCGACGGACGGTGGCGGTCACTGGATGGGCGGCCGATGCACGCCGCGACCGTCGCGCTGTCGGAGTTGCACGAGGCGATCATCGCCGACCATCTCTCCTGTCTGCTTGGCGTGGAGTGGGAGGCGCGGGATCGCGGACACGACCGCAACCCAGCCTGGGCGATCTCGACGGTGCCGGAAGAACTCGTGCTCGAGTTCTCCACCCGCGCCCGCCAGATCGACGCCGAGAAAGACCGCCTCATCGTGCAATATGTCGAGAAGCACGGTCGGCAGCCCTCGGCCGCGGTGATCATCAAGCTCCGCGCTCAAGCCACGCTGTCCACGAGGCCCGAGAAGCAGGTGCGATCCCTCGCAGACCTCACAACCGAGTGGCGCAAGCGCGCCACGACACTGCTGGGGCGGGACGCGTCGGAATGGGCGCGAGAGGCGACCCCGGCAGCACCCGCACGGGTGCTGCGCGCCGACGACCTTCCCTTGGATGAGATCGAGAAGATCGGCCGCGCCGTGATGGAGGCCGTGGGTGAGAAGCGGTCGACCTGGCACCGCTGGAACCTGACCGCCGAGGCCGCACGGCAGACGATGGAGTACCGCTTCGCAACCGCACGGGATCGGGAGACTGTCACCGGAATGGTCGTCGATGCCGCCGAGCGCGCCTCGTTGCGCCTGACGCCGCCGGAACTCGCGTCGACGCCGGCCCGGTTCCAGCGGCCGGACGGGTCAAGCGCGTTCCGTCCCCGCCACGGCACCTTGTATTCCTCCGAGGCGTTGCTCGATGCGGAGAAGCGGCTCCTCGAACGCTCCCGCACCATGACCAGCCCCGAGCTCCCGCTCACCCTCATCGAGAAGGTCACGAGGCGGCCGGATCGGGAGGGGCGGATGCTCGGCCCCGACCAGGCCGATGCGCTCACCCGGATCGCGGTCTCCTGCCGGCAGCTTGATCTCCTCGTCGGCCCCGCAGGCACCGGGAAGACGACCGCGATGCTCGCGCTCCGCACCGCATGGGAACAGCAGCACGGCGCGGGCTCGGTGGTCGGGCTGGCCCCGTCGGCGGTCGCGGCGGAAGTGCTCGCCGGGGATCTCGGGATCAAGACCGAGAACACCGCGAGATGGTGGACGCTGCACCTCATGACCGGCCGAACCTTCCAGGCGGGTCAGCTCGTGATCGTGGACGAGGCGAGCCTCGCCGGCACCCTCGCCCTCGACCGCATCACCGGGGCCGCCGCGAAAGCCGGAGCGAAGATTCTCCTCGTCGGCGACTACGGGCAGCTCCAATCCCCGGCCGCGGCCGGCGCGTTCGGGCTCCTCACCGGCGACCGCACGGACACCCCCGAACTCTCCACGATCCACCGCTTCACGAACGAGTGGGAGAAGCGAGCATCGCTCAGGCTCCGCCTCGGGGAACACAACGTGATCGATGTCTACGAGGACGCCGACCGGATCATCGGCGGCACCACCGACGACATGACCGCACGAGCCTACGAGGCATGGCGCGCAGACCGAGAAGCCGGGATCGCCTCGATCCTCGTCTCCGACTCCGGCGAAGCCGTTGCCGCGCTGAACCTGCGCGCCCGCACCGAGCTCATCCTCGCCGATGTCGTCAACCCGCTCCGAGGCGAAGTCACCCTGGAAGGCGGCGCCACGGCCGCTGTCGGTGACACGGTGATCACGCGGAAGAACGAGCGGAAGCTGCGCACCCGCTTCTCCTGGGTGCAGAACGGGAACCGGTGGACGATCACGAAGATACGCCGCGACGGCTCAGTGATCGTGCGCCCCGCCGGCCCAGGCCGTGGCGAGTCGATCGTGCTCCCCGCCGACTACGTCGCCCAGCACCTCGACCTCGGCTACGCCGTCACCGCATACCGGGCGCAGGGCGTGACGGTGGACACCTCGCATGTGCTGGTCGACCCCTCGATGACCCGCGAGAACCTGTACGTCGCCTTGACCCGCGGCAAGGACGCCAACCTCGCCTACGTCGCGACCGACACCCCGGATGACGCGCACGCGCACCCGCACGAGGCCGAAGACATGAAAGAGGCAGCCCGCCGTGTGCTCTACGGGGTGCTGCATCACTCCGGGGCCGAGCTCTCCGTACACGAGACGATCCAGGCGGAGCAGGAACGGTGGGAGTCGATCCTGCAGCTCGCCGCCGAGTACGAGACGATCGCCACCGAAGCCCAGCACGACCGCTGGGCCACCCTCATCCACGAATCCGGCCTCACCGATATGCAGGCAGAATCCGCGCTCGCGTCGGAAGCGTTCGGGGCACTCGCCGCCGAGCTGCGCCGGGCCGAGGCGAACCATCACGACGTCGACCAGCTCATGCCCCGCCTGGTAGCCACGCGCGGCTTCGAGAACGCCGACGACATCGCCTCCGTGCTGCACTGGCGCGTCGCAAACGCCACCACCC
Source organism: Leucobacter komagatae (assembly GCF_006716085.1). Classification (NCBI taxonomy): domain Bacteria; kingdom Bacillati; phylum Actinomycetota; class Actinomycetes; order Micrococcales; family Microbacteriaceae; genus Leucobacter; species Leucobacter komagatae. Next base: position 3,114,965 of record NZ_VFON01000001.1, read on the forward strand.
AGCCCGCGAGCGCGGGGCGTACCCGACGGGCACCGAAACTCATCGCCGGCCTCATCCCCGTCGCGGCCGGGATCACCGACCCCGACATGAAGCAGGCGCTCGCAGAGCGGCACCAGCTCATCGAGAACCGAGCCGCCACCCTCGCCGAACAAGCCCTCACCGATGATGTTGCGTGGACTCGTGCTCTCGGTGCTCGCCCCGGCGAACCGCGCAAGCAGGAAGCCTGGAATCGGTATGCCCGAACGGTCGCCGCCTACCGTGACCGCTACGCGATCACCAGCAGCAACGCTCTCGGGCCGGAGCCTGACGGGGTCGCGCAGAAGATCGACCATGCCCGCGCTGCACAGGCAATCCAGCGCGCCCGTGTACTCGCGGCTGAACATCCTCGGCCGCAGGCGGGCGGGCGAACGTCCGCGAGGGAACGAGGACGCACTCTCTGATGTGAGGGTTCCCGTTCGCACCGCTTCGACGTACAGTGGAAGCAGAGCGGTCACCCCTGTGATCAACATTTCCGCCTTCCGGGCAGGCCTTCGGGCAACTTCTCTTAGCACCGCTTCTGAATAGCTCTGCGCTAACGAGAGGAACCCATCATGTTCAGCGGCATCATCGCGGGAGTGATCAACGCTTTCGGCTTCCTGGCCCGGTACCTGCCCAGCCTCCGGCTCATCATGCGGATCATCCACCGCCGCGACAGCCACAAGTGGGGCGTGCTCGCAATGCTCCTCGCGGCTCCCTACTTCTTCGTTGCGAACATCTTCAAGGAACTCATCGAGGGCGGCGGCGAACCGTGGCTCAGCATTCCGATGCTCTGGTGCCTCGTCATGGGCCTCGTCTTCCTGGCGATGGGACCGGCCAGCCTGATCATCCTCGCGAAAGCGCGGATACGGGAGGCCGCAGCCCGGCGGAGCGCACGGCGTCGCGCGAAGGCGGAAATGGAGAATGATGAGGGCGCCGATATGGCACCCTCATCCCCGCACAATGGGGTGGCGTTCTGACTCCGGGTTCTGGCTTGAAGCGGACGTTCTGCTGACTGGGTGGAAAACACCGAGCGGAGGTCTGCGACTCCGACCGCAGTTCCGTTGCGTCTCTGATGAGCAGGTTCAGATTTCGGGTCCGCCAGGGCAGAGCTCGCTGAGGATGCTCACGACCACGTTCAGCAGCGCGCTGGTTTCCGCGGGCGTCACGGTCGGGTGGCTTGGGACGACCGTCAGGAAGCGCGACCGGGCTGTGCCCGGTGGCAGTCGGCCCGCATTGACGAGACGAGGCAGCGCGGTGCCAAGATCATCTGACTGCGCGAGAGCACCGCGGCCCGTGAGCATGTGGGCGATTGCGGATCGGGCCACCAGCACCCCCGCGAGATCCGAGCCTGCACGATGACACGAGCACGCCTTCTTGACCTTCGCATCGATCTCCGGCGGGGTCTTCTTCGGGGCGTGGGGAACGACCGGCGTCTTCTTCTTGCGAGGCGGCTAGGATGGTGGCACCGGCATGGGCTGGAACTCCATCTTCGCCAGCAGAGCTGCCATACCTGCCGAGGGGCGTGAGCCAGGCCCGCCACTGCTTTCCGTACCCGCGATCGAGCTGGATCAGGCCTCGTCCAGCCAGTGACGCCGCCGTCTGCTTGTAGCGTTCGACGGGTTCCTCGCCAGCGACGCAGCCAGCGGCAAACCATTCCAGAACCGCGTCCTGGCGATCGTTCATCGCAGGCCTCACACCAAGACTGCGCAGCGACTGTGAGAAAGATGCGCATCTCGACCGCTCAAACCTAAGTGCGTAATCGGACAGCCCGAGCGTGCAGCGGAGCTTTCCGCACGCAAGAAGTCTCGGCAACCATTCCTGTAAGTGTGACCCGGGAGCCACGCCGGAAAAGTATGAAACCAGGTATGAAACTCACCGAGTGCAGTTCAACCTTCACCTGAACTCCTGCTTTCGTAGAAGTTGGAACTGGAAGTTTCCTCAGAAGCGTCCGGAATGTTGCGACGACTCCCCGCTCTGCGGCGTAGCCGACGACATCCGTTGCCTGGCGGTATGCAGTACGCATCCAGGCGGACACGCGCAGGTAGGTTGAGGCGGCTTCCGATGCACGACATTGATTTGAAAACGGGGGAGCTTTGACTGTGCACACTACGGCGCGCAAATGCCATCACACGACGTTCGAGGACACGCAGCAGCGTGCCGCAGAAGAGGGCGCAGCATGAACGCATCAGCCATCGCCGTTGAGCACCCTTCTCGCCTGAAACTGGTCCTCGGCCTTCTCCTCTCGCTGATGGTCGTCCTCGGCCTCGCCGTCAACGCACCCGCGCCTGCGAACGCCGCGACGGCCATGAGCATCGACAACGTGTACTTCGAGAATGACTCGTTCCCCGACGGGTCCCGTCAGGCGCTGCACATCAACTGGAGCCTTCCGGACAACGCCTCGGCTCCCGCGACCCTGGTGCTCGACCTTCCGGAAGAGATCAGGGGCTACGCCGACTCCTTCACGATGGTCGGCCCGAACGGGGAGGCCGCCGGCACCTGCACCGTGACCGCTGCGCAGGTAGTCTGCGAAGTAGATGACGCGTTCATCCAGGCCAACCCCTACAGCGTCTCCGGTGAGTTCTGGTTCGACGTGTCGACCCAGCTGAAGAACAAGGAAGACACCACCCACACCTTCGACTTCGGCGAGTTCAGCCAGACGGTCGACGTCGAGGCGAACCCGAACTGGTGCACCGACAACTGCGAGTACACGGGGCAGACCCACAGCAAGTGGGGTACCTACAACAATGCTGACGACACGATCATCTGGACTGTCAGGCTCCCCGCCCCGCAAGACGGCATCGAGCCGGGCAAGCAGATCACCGTCACCGATCAGCTCGACACGTCGAAGTACGAGATCGTGGTCGCAGACGGCTACCCGCGCGTGCGGGAGGGCGGCAGCTACTCCTACAACGAGTGGGGCAGGCAGACCGTCAACGTCATCACAAAGCCCGCCAGCGAGGTCACCTGGAACGGCGATCACACGACCGTGTCCTTCGAGTCGGCCCCCGGCTGGGCAGGCGACCCCGACCTTGCAGAAGGCGAGGTCGGCACCACCGGCTCCTTCTACACCGTGCAGTGGAAGGTGAAGGCGCTCGACGGCGGCAAAGCAGGCAAGTACACCAACACCGCCTCCTACACGATCGAGGGCGAGGACGAGGCCTCCACGAGCGGTTCCGCGACCCGCTACTCAGGCGGCGCAACGGTAGTCGGGCAGAACTTCGGCAAGTTCCAGGTCACCAAGGAGCTCATGGGCGATACCGTCCTCAACCCGACCTTCACCGTGAACTACGTCGCCTACGACGACACCGTAGACCCGAACACACCGATCGATCAGGGCAGCTTCCAGATCAAGAGCGGCCAGTCGTACATCAGCGGCGAATACTTCAAAGGCACCCGCATCGTGCTCACCGAAGTGCAGCCCACCGACCCGCAGAACGTCACCTGGGAAACTCCGGTCTTTGTCGACGCCGACGGCAACCCCATCACCGAGCTGACGTTCTCAGCCGACAACGACAACCTCGGGAAGATCACCGAGATCCGCCTCGTGAACGAGGCGAACCTCATCAAGAGCCCGATCACGGCACGCAAGGTCGTCGAAAACCCGGACGGGGTGACCACCGGCGTCGATTCGTTCCGCATCGGCTACTCCCGCGAGAACGCCATCGAGAAGGGCATCCAGAACCTCACCGGCGGCCAGTTCATCCTCCCCGCCGACGGCACGGAAATATCGCTCGACCTGCCCGCAGATGTCCGGTACAGCTTCTTCGAGTGGTTCACCCCGGCACCCGCCGGCACGACCTGGGCCGACCCCGTCTACACGGTGAACGGTGTGACATACACCGAGAACGAGCTCGTGAACCTGCCACTCGACGGCTCGATCGACCTCACCGTCACGAACACGATCACGCAGAACGTTGGCGGTTTTGCCGTCACGAAGAGCGTGTCGGGCGAAGGCGAGTCGCTCGTGCCTGCGGGCACCGAGTTCACGGTGAACTACTCCTACACCGCCGTCAACGGCTTCGACGCCGGAAGCGGCACCGTCACGGTCCGCGCAGGCGAGACGTCGCCGACCATCGAGGGCATCCCGGAGGGCGCCGTCGTCACGCTCGACGAGGTCACCCCGGTCAACCCGGCCGGCGGCACCTGGGGCGAACCGCAGTTCGACGTCGCCGAGTTCACGGTCGTGAAGGATCAGGTCGTGCAGATCTCGCTCGACAACCCCATCACGTGGAACAACGGCAACTTCTCGATCGTGAAGTCCGTGACGGGTGACGGCGCCGGCCTCGTCGGCGACGATGTCGCCTTCGAGATCGATTACAGCTACGTGCTGCCCGAGGATCTCGGCATCACGCCGGGCACCGGAACTGGCACCCTCACCGTGCTGAACGATAGCACCGCCGTGACGAGCGCCAGCCTGCCCTATGGCACCGAGGTGACGCTGTCAGAGGCGACTCCGCCGGCGATCGCGGGCGGCACCTGGACGGCAGCCGAGTTCGACCATTCGACCTTCACCATCGGGGATCAGACGACCTTCGCGGTCGCGCTGACCAACACGATCGAGCGTGATCTCGGCTCGTTCAGCATCGAAAAGAGCGTTACCGGGTCCGGCGCGCACCTCGTCCCCGGCGGCACGGTCTTCACCGTCGACTACTCCTACCCGGAGGGGCCCGGATTCGACGCAGGTTCCGGCTCGGTCGAGGTCACCACCGGTGAGCCCGCAGTGGTGACCGGCATCCCCGCCGGCGCGGTCGTGACGCTCACCGAGGCCACCCCCGCAAGTGTCGAGGGCGGCACCTGGCAGCCCGCGCAGTTCACGGACGGCAACGTCATCACGATCGTGAAGGACGAGACCACCCAGGTGGGGCTTGAGAACGCCATCGATCTGAATACCGGCGCGTTCAGCGTCGCGAAGAAGATCGACGGCACCGGCAAGGGACTGGTCGGTGACGACGCGACGTTCACCGTACAGTACGCCTACCCTGCCGCGAACGGCTACGACGCCGGCTCAGGCGAGCTCGTCGTGGCCGCCGACGGCACCGCTGTCTCGAGTGCCCCGATCCCGTACGGCGCCGAAGTGACCCTGTCCGAAGACGCTCCGGGCGTCGTGCAGGGCGGCAAATGGACGGGCGCGACGTTCAGCACTGACACCCTCACCATCGGCGACGGAACGGTCGCCGAGGTCGTGCTCACCAACACGATCGCGAAGAAAGCTGCGACGGGCGGCCTGCCAGCCACCGGCGCCGGTGCGGACAACCTGCTGGCGCCTGCGGCACTCCTGCTGCTCGCAGCCGGCGGCACGCTCCTCGCAATCGTCCGCCGACGGAAGCAGAACGCGACGGCGTAAGCAGCCACCTCTGAGCGCCCCGTCGGACATGTTCGGACGGGGCGCTCGTCATTCAAAGGTACGGAGCGAAGGCGCTGCCGCAGTCGGCGCCCCATCCGTTGCGCGCTGGAGTGGCCGGGAAACTTACCTGATGCGACGACCATGCGCTCACTAGAATGAACAGCATGGGGGGCTCGGCTCAAGGACGCGCACCCGTCGGACGCGCTCCGAGACTCGCCCCCGGTTATCTGCGTCGAGACCGCCTTATCACCCAGCTCGATGCTGCTCTCGGATCGAGCGTGATCCTGGTGCATGCTCCGGCAGGCGGCGGCAAGACGAACTTCGTGGCCGACTGGGTGAATCTGCGAGCGGACGATCGCACGACGGCATGGACTCGGGTCGAACGCGACACGACGACCGCCGGACTCCTCTGGGCCACTGCAGGAAGAGCCCTCGGCGTGATCGATGGCACCGTGCCGGGCAGCGCGAGCGAGCTGGCCGCCGCACTCAATGCCGACGGTTCGGACATCTCGCTGGTGATCGATGACTTCCAGTACGCCACCCCAGATGTGCAGCGCGAAGTGATGAAGTTCGCAGGCATGCTGCATACCGGGCGAATCGTGCTGCTGACACGCAGCCTCGATCCGCACCTGCTGTCTCTGCTCCGCGTGCAGCTGCACATCTCGATGTTCACCGCACAAGACCTGGCCTATACGGAGTCGGAGATCGCGAGCCTCATCACCAGCCGCGATACTTCTGCCGATGCGATGCAGCAGAGAGACGCTGCGACGCTCCTTCACCTCACCGGCGGCATCCCGATCCTCGTCCGCCTGCTTCTCGACATGGGCACCGAGCCCCCGCCGCAGGGCTGGGGTAGAGCGATCGACGCATGGGTTTCGGAGCTGGTCGTCGATGAGTATCGGGACGCCGCACTGCGGCTCTCGCTCGTTCCAGCGGCCGACGGAGCGCTTACCCAGCACCTGACGGGGCACGAGCCGCCACAACGACTACTTGAAATGCTCGCGCGCGACGGCCTCGGCCATGTGGACCGGCACGGATACTTCGAGTTCCACGAAGTCATCCGGTCAGCGCTGCAACGTCAGGCCCGCAACGTGCTCCCTGACGCCACTATTCGTGAGTTGCGCACGGCTGCGACCAGGTATCTCAGTAACGACGTGAATCAGGTAGGGCGCACGCTCGCGCTCCTCACCGAATCGGGCCGGAGCGGCGAACTCTGGCCGTTGTTCGCGGCCACGTTCGCCGACATCGTGCCCGAAGGCGCCGGAGCCTCGTTGTCTTCCATGCTGCCGAGCACCTTGAGCACCGACGCGACCGTCGCTGCCATCACCGCCGTCATCCAGAGCGCGCGGGAACCCATTCCGTCGATCGCGCTACTCCGCATGGTCGATGAGGCTCTCGCCGACCTGGAGAGCCAGCCCCCGCCCAGCGACCCCGAGTCAGCGGTATACCGCGAGCTCGCTATCCTCGCCCTGCTCAGATCCGCGAAACGCCACGTCGCTGGCGCTACACGAGCGCACCGACTCGTCGAACTCGTCGGTGCGCTCGACCCGCACTCCACCACCGGCGTGTGGGACGCCGCCTATTGGGGGCTGCTCTATTCGACGGTCACACTGGCTCTTGCCGGAAACCTGGTACGGGCGGAGGAGATCCTGCCAGCACTCGGTGCCGATCAGGACCAACGGCGCATCACTCGTGGCATCGCGCAGCGAGCATTCATCTACGCCAATCGTGGTGAGATCGGGCCCGCAGCCGTGCTGCTGGATCAGGTCGGCGACGAGCTCTCAGGCTTCACACCCTGGGAGGGCAGGCTAGCGATCACCCGGGCAGCGGTGCAACTCGAAGAGGGAGACGCGAGGCAGGCTCAAGCCACCCTGCGTGCCATCGAACCCAAGCTCCACGAAGTGCTCGAGTGGCCCTATGCACTGATCGTGCTCTCCCGCACGCACATCGCCCTCGACCCCACCGCCGGCATTGAGGACCTGGACCGTCTCATGCGCATCCACGGGAGACAGCCAACATCGCCCGCAGTGCTTGATCTGCTGAAGTCGGCGCTGGGAGACCTCGCACTAGCCGCAGGCGATGTGCAGCGCGCGATCCGAACGGTCGGAAACCCGGCTGAGGCCGACATCGCCAGGCGCCTCACCGCCGCACGCATCGGACTCATCACCCGCAACCCCGACAACGTCACAGACCTGCAGAAGCTGACCCAGCAAGAAGACGTCTGGCCGCGACTGCGTGCGCAGGCATTCTTGCTGCTCGCCGTTCACCTCCATCGCCAAGGAGACGCGCAACACGCCGGACTCGCACTCAAGCGGGCACTCACGATCACATCGGGACAGAAGATCCGCCTGATCCACTCCCTCACCCCATACTCGGAACTCCAGGCAATCGCGTCGGTGGCCGGCATCGAACTACCGGCCAACGTCAACAGCACGAACCCCCTCGAGCTCCCGCTCACCGAGGTCGCCCTGACCGAACGCGAATCGAACCTGCTCCGCCGACTCGCCTCACCCGACCGGCTCCGAGACATCGCGGAGCAAGAATACGTCACCTTGCACACCATCAAGTCCCAGGCCTCGAGCATCTACCGCAAACTCGGCGTGAAATCCCGTCGGGCAGCCATCAACGAGGCCCACCAACGCGGGCTCCTCGACGGGCGAGAAAACCGCGAAATATAGCAACGAAGCCATACTTAGGCGGTCTTGCCAAACCCGACCCCTGAACGGCCCCAGTAGTCCGGTGGCATGACGTTGCGCGCAAATGCGATACTTCTAGCGGGCATCCCGTTGCTTGTCATGAGCCAGATCGGTTTTGCGCTCCTTGCACTTGATAAACCGGCCTTCGCCTTCATGATCAGGCGGCGATTGATGAACTCCGCATCCGACAGCGAATCGCTCACCTCGGCAGGCTCTGGCCCGGTCTCGATCAGCGGTTCCAGCACCGTGCCCGCGGGCGGATAGGAACGGTGCTCGATCCAGTACCGGCCCGGTGGCGTGAGACAGGCCCGCCACTGCTTCTCGTACCCGCGATCGAGCTGGATCAGGCCTCGCCCAGCCGGTGACGCCGCCGTCTGCTTGTAGCGTTCGACGGGTTCTTCGCCAGCGAGGCGGCCAGCGGCAATCCATTCCAGGACCGCGTCCTGGGGATCGTTCATCGCTGACCTCACACCACGATTCTCCCGCCAGCACCAGCTATTGGCCAGGACGCAAGCGAACACGGCTCCTGTAGCAGACCCGTCTATTGGATGCGCTACAGCTTTCCTCAGCGGTGAGGGCCGCCCGGTTCTGAGCCTGGATCTGCCGCTCCAGCCACACACTGCGCCCCGCCGGTAGGATCACGCAGAGGATCAGCCAACGCGAGAGGCGAGAGGGAAGGGGCAGATGAAGAAGCGGATCATCGATCGGGCTGCGATCAAGCGTGCCACCCAACGCTCCACGTGCGACTCAGCAGCCCTGGAAGATCGCGTCGTGCCTCCGGGATTCGAGCGTTCCGATCAGGCGGAAAAGTATCTGGCCGAGTGCCGCGAACGCGCCAGCAATCATGCGAGTTCAGTCAGGCCCGCACCGCAGCTCCTCCGCCGGCTGTACCCAGGTTCCGGAGCAGTCAGCTTCGCCAATCTGGACTGATGCAATCAATCCAGAGAATCACTTTCCGGCACCACCCTAGAGTCCCCGCCTCATGCTGCACGCGCGAGGTGCGGCATGGCTAGGCCCCGCACTCCGATCGGCACCTTCGGGAAGATCAGCCACCGCAGGATCAAGAAGGGCGTGTGCCAAGCCCGAGCACGCTACCGCGATTGGGATGGGAAGCTGCGAGCGGTGCAGTGCACCGGGACGACGAAAGCGGCAGCCGAGCTCGCACTCAAACGTAAGCTCTCCGAACGGTCGCTCTTCCAACCAGGGTTTGCCGGACTCAGCGCCGACAGCACGTTCGCGAAGCTCGTGGACTACTGGCTTGAGGACATGGAAGTCGAAGACCGGCTCTCACGAACCACCCGGAACCTCTACGAGCGAAACATGCGAACCCTCGTCGCTCCGTCGTTCGCTGAGCTCACGCTACGCGAGATTGGAGTCGCACGTTGCGACTACTTCCTGAAACAACTCGCGAAGCAAAGCTATAACCGTGCCCGTCAGGCTCGCGTGGTTCTGCGCCTCGCGCTCGGACTCGCAGTGCGGCACGAAGCGATCCCACGCAATCCAATGGATCACGTTTCCCGGCTGCGCCGACCCGCCCGCACTCCTGATGCGTTCGAGGACTCGGAGATCGAACTGATCCGCGAGGCTGTGCGCGACTGGGAAGAGCGGAAGATCATGGCTGGCCCGAAGCCAGACGGACAGCTCGGGCAGATCATCGAAGTGCTCCTCGGTACTTCTGTTCGGATCGGCGAAGTGCTCGCGATCCGTATCCGAGACCTCAACCTCCGGGGCGCGATCCCGACAGTACGGATCACAGGCACGATCGTCAGCAGGAAGGGTGAACCGACCCACCGTCAAGATCATCCGAAGACCTCACGCTCGGTGCGGACGATCGCACTGCCGCAGTTCGCGGTGGCCGCGATCCGCGCACGGCTCAAGAAACGGCTCTCGATTGACCCCGATGCGCTCCTGTTCTGCAACCGCAACGGCGACCCACTCACAACGAACAACGTCCGCCGCCGACTCCGCGACGTGATGGATAAAGCAGGGCTGAGTGGCGTGACCCCGCATCGATTCCGTCGTACCGGAGCGACTGCAATCAACAAGGCCGGCGGTATCGGCCTCGCAGCCGAACTCCTCGGGCACACCGACTCACGGATCACGATCCAGCACTACATCGTGCGTGATGATCTCGTGAACCCCGCCACCGCCCGGATGCTCGAAGAACGATTTGGGGGGAGGGCGTAGTTCAGAGTCGGAAGCATGCCCATTGCGAGTGTGCGCCGCTCGACTTGCGTGGTAAATGTCTGAGGTTCATGCGATGGTGTTACCGCGAGCACCTACCAGTCTTAAGAACACAATGAGGATAGGGTGGTAATCATGTCAGATGCATCGCGCAAAGGTTACCAATCGGAGGGCGGTCTGGAGCGAGCCGTCATTGATCTGGTGAGGGTCGGTACTCGTGGCCATGGTGCAGGGGTTCGGCAGGTTGCATCGCGCCTGATGCGTGCGGTTCCTCCTGGTGTTGAGGATGTTGAGTCGTTTCGAGATGCGATGCACAGCGCGATCTCCGCGGGAGTTGACGGTACCGGGCTGAGGTACGTTGCCGGCGCCGTACCGACCGAGGATGACAGTGCCAAACCGTTGGTCGACATCGACCTCCTCCCGGATGGTGATGGGCTGATGCTCGCCGACGACACGATGAGCCAGCTTCGTGAGGTAGTCCGTGAACGCGAACGAGCGGACGACCTCCGCCGAGCCGGAGTGGGACTCACTCGAACGCTTTTGCTGAGCGGTCCTCCTGGAGTGGGGAAGACAATGACAGCGCGTTGGCTTGCTCAATCCCTTGCTCTTCCGTTGCTCTCGCTCGATCTGTCCTCGGTCGTGTCAAGCTATCTTGGGACTTCCGGACGGAATATCAAGTCTGTCCTGGACTATGCCAAGACAGGTCCCTGCGTTCTTCTGCTGGATGAATTCGACGCGATCGCGAAGAGACGTGACGATGATTCCGATATTGGGGAACTCAAACGAATCGTCAACGTCATTCTGGTTGAGCTTGATCGGTGGCCTGATACGAGCTTACTGATCGCAGCTACGAATCACCCTCAACTGCTGGATGCCGCAGTCGGACGCCGATTTGATCGCGCTCTCGCGCTGCCGCTGCCTGGTCGGGTCGAACGAGCAGCAATCCTTGCCAACCTCGCTGCGACAGCTCAAGCTGTCGATCAAGAAATCCTTGAACTTGTGACGGAACTCACCGCTGACCAAAGCAGCTCCGACCTCACTCGGTTCTGGTCTCTTGCAAACCGGCGTTCCGTGCTCAACGATTCCAACTTGTCAGATGAATTGATTAGTGAACTAGCCCGTCAAGTCCAAGACACGGGTGCGGGACGTGACCGGCTTTTCCTTGCGATGCGCGACATACTAAAGGTGTCGAACCGGCAGATCGCAAGTCTGACCGGCGTTAGCCACCCCACCGTGGCTAATGGCATCAAGCGAGCAGAAGGAGCCAACGATGGCGGCCGTTCGGAGCACTGACGGGATCTCACGTCCACTACTCGTCAACGGCGAAGCCCTACGCCTCGATGTTCAGGCCCCCAACCCAGGTGGCGGTGACAAGTACGAACCTCAGACCGTAGAGGCGGCTCAAGAACTGCTCATCCCACAGATCAACGAGGCAGCAGAGCAGGCGGAAGCCCTCTCTCCTCGCCTGCGAGCAAGCGACCGCGTGTATGTCGAAGCGAAACTGCTCCCCAACTACCTCGCCGCTTCGTATTTTCCGACCGAGTTGCTATCTCACGTCGGTGCTACCCCGGTTGGCTCACGAGCTGATACCGGGCTGTATGTCACCAAGAAGAAGAGAGTCAAGAGTCAGACGAGGCGGCTCATCTTCGCTGTCTCCGATGACGGCTTGCGTGAGCTTCGCCGACTCATCACCCAGGGCGGACGGAACCGCACCGAGAACCAAGCTTTCGCCCAAATCCGCGAGTTAAGCGAAATCTCCTTACCGCGGCAGTCCGATGTACTTCGCACACCGGATCAGAGCGCAGATGCATCATCGCTTCGGCGAGTCTGGGAGGCCGTGCTGCACCCTCGCGCATCCAGCCTGGGCGACGCGATACCGCTGGAGGACGACACACTCGAGCGCTGGTTCGACCTCATCGGTAGCGAAGGCGGTGAGGTGCACCGCGACTTCGTTCGTACCGTTGGCGGCCTCACATTCACCCCGGTGAGCCTCGACGCTGATCGGGCCGAACATCTCTCTCGTTTCAACCCGTTACGTGTTCTTCGACCCATGCCGGCGATCCGACCTCGGCCCCGTTTTGGTACTCGGAGTGTTCTGCGTCTTGCTGCGCCGGCCTCACGCCAACCTGTGATGACCGACGTGTCTGTAGCTGTCTTCGATGGTGGTGTTGACACCGCTCGACGCGCCAATGGTCTTTTTTCCGTTGCAGCCAAAGACCTCACCCCTGAGCCGGCCGACCAAGGCGAACTCGATCACGGCACCGGCGTGACCGGAGCTGTTCTGTACGGCCTCGTAGAGCCGGGCGATCAAGCGCCCACACCGCCGCTGCCCGTGGCCAGCTATCGTGTCCTTCCTGCTCCGCAGATCCCTGGCGATCTCGAAGGCTACTGGGTGCTCGACCGCATCAAGGAATCGATCAAGGCCGGTGGCCACCGACTCGTCAACCTGAGCCTGGGCCCTACTCTGGCTGTCGAAGATGACATGGAACCGAACCGTTGGACGAGCGAACTCGATCAGCTCGCATGGGACGATGACGTGCTTTTCGTGGTCGCTGCGGGCAACGATGGTGACCAGGATCGAGATCTTGGGTTGCACCGGGTGCAGGTCCCTGCGGACATGGCCAATGGCCTCGCGGTCGGCGCCTGCGACGCTCCGTCTCCGGAGAAGCCCTGGGCGCGTGCACCTTACTCATCCATGGGGCCAGGGCGCCACGGCGCTCGCGTTCAGCCGCTGGGTGTCCAGTTCGGTGGAGCAGAAAAACGCATGTTCAACATCGTTCGTGCTGACGGGAGTTTCCTCGAAGCCGCTGGCACGAGCTTCGCTGCACCCGTGACCACGCACGCGCTCGCAGACCTCGTCACGCGACTCCCCAGGGTCAACAGCAGCGTCCTGCGCGCATTCGCCACTCACTTCGCGGAGCGCCCAACTCAGCATGTGAAGCTTCGCGACGAGGTCGGGTACGGGCGACAGCCTCTGACTTTTGAAGACCTGATGGAATGTGGGCCCAACGAAGCTCACGTTCTCTACGTCGATGACATCGAGCGAGGCGATTTGCTCGGCTATCAGATCCCGGTCGCGGGGCAGCTTTCGAGCGACGTGAAACTGCAAATCACTCTCGCATACGCGTCACCCGTCGATCCAACACAACCCACCGAATACACCAGTGCCTCACTCGAAATGGTGATGCGACCACACCATCGCATGCATTCGTTCCGCCCGCCCAAGGGATCGAACGCGAAGAGTCGGACTCTTGACATCAGCGGCCTGGACGCGCGCGCACTGCTCACTCAAGGATGGACGCCCAGTCAGGAACCGGTTACCAAGACCCTCGGCAGCGCCAAGGCTGGAGCATCCGAGGCGCAACTGCGTGATAGCGGCAAGTGGGAGACCGTGCGACACTACCGCGTGACGCTGAAACCCGGGGAAGTAGAACTACCCCGCCTTGAGGTGTCATACGTCGCACGTCGAAGCGGGGCACTAGATAACTCGCCGACAACCATTCCGTTCGCCTTGATCGTATCCGTTGTTGATGAGTCATCAACCGATGACATCTACGATTCTGTCCGAGCACAGTTCACCGCGCTGAGGCCAGCTCAACGTGCACGCACGCGGCTTCGGCCCCGAGGATCTGGCGCCGATCCCCACTGGTACTAAGCCCTCTCTGAGCCGGAGATACTGATCGCGTTCCGGGCAACGAAACACTGAACACGTATAAGTAGGCTTGGAGCCCAGAGATGAAGAAAGGTGCGTGAATGTCGAGTCAGCTGCGCATCGGCCCAGGAGTTCCGGTCGAGAAGGAAGCAACAACCGGTATCTCGATCGATCGACTCCGAACGATCATCCAAGATTCCCACCTGAATTTTCTTATCGGCGCAGGTACCTCCGCACCATTTTTCGAACCTCTCGGAGATGTCGAAAAAGCGCTCACTGCACTTCGGACTGCTGACGAAGAAACCAGACTTGCTCGGGCCTCAGTGCAGGGATACTTCTTCCACAAGGTGCTCGTCCCGAATGCCAAACTTCTGAATGCCCGTACTGACGCCGGCGCGCAGTCGCTGATCAAAACCTACGCGCGGTTCATGGCCGTTCTCAACCGCGTCCTGTTGCGGCGACGGAGCACTCTCCTCGGCAAACAAGTCAACTTGTTTACGACCAACGTCGACATGGCGTCAGAAGTGGCACTCGAACTCCTCGAGATTGATACCAATGACGGGTTCTCCGGCAAAATTCGACCACGTCTCGACCTCGGCGAATACAGCACCCTCCGATATAGACAAGGGGGCCGTTTCGAGTACCGATCAGAGATCCCCACTGTCAATCTCTTTAAAATTCACGGTTCGGCCGCCTGGCGAGGCGAAGGCGACGACATCTATTTTGACCACCAGCTCAAACTGGTGCAAGGGGTGCAAGCGGCGTATGAGGCGGCGAGGCCCTCCTTGATTCGCATCACTAGGCCTGCTCAGGTAGACGCGGTCAGGCTGAGGAGACGGGCAGCAGGAAAAGTGCGTAGCGATGAAGTCAAAGATTTCGTCAAGGCATACTCGCGACTCCAGATCGTCAACCCCGAGAAAACCAAGTTCGCGAGCACGGTTCTGAATAAGACCTACTATGAGCTCCTTCGTCGCTTTGCGAACGAGCTTGAGAAGGAAAACAGCGCCCTGTTCGTTCACGGTTTCTCGTTCCGCGACGAGCATCTTCTTGATCTAGTGACGCGGGCAGCTGCGACCAACCCTACTCTTCAAGTGATTGTCTTTTGCTACGATCGCGACTCCTACAAAGAGATCAAACAACTCTTCCCCATGGAACGGGTCAAGAACGGCAACATCCTTTTCGTGCGTCCTGCGGAACCCGAAAAGGGCGAGGATGAGCGGAAGCTCTCACTCGGTACCGTTGTGGAGGACTTCCTTGAGCAAGTGCTGATTGAGAAGACACCGTCTCCAGACCACATCATCGAGCTCAAGCTTGACTCCGCTGCCGGGGATTTGGCCAGTGTTTGACGAGAATGCGACTCTGAAACGAGATGCCGTATTCAGTGTTGGACGAGTCGTCGCCGTAGAGGGGCGACAAATACGTGTTGCCGTCGACAAACTCAAGAACAGTGCGCATCTTCTCTACCAGGGAGAGATCGTACGGAACATCGCCGTTGGGAGCTACATCAAGATCGCCAAGGGATTTGGAGAGCTTGTAGCCTCGGTCGACGGTGAACGCATACGAGAAGAGCGAGTCGCCTCGCCCGATTACAAGCGAAACGTCGACAGCCTTGTGCGTGAGCTCGAGGTGAGCCTGGTTGGATACTTCGAGAACGGCCGCTTCCAGAGAGGCGTCCGAGAGATGCCTCTCCTCGATAACGAATGCTTCATCCTCAGTGAGAACGAGTTCCAGGCTATTCACACATTTGCTGACGCGAAGACCCCAACGATCCCGCTGGGTGTCCTGGCAATGGAGCCTACGCAGCCAGTCAGCATCGGGGTTGACAAGATATTCGCAAGCCACATCGGAGTGTTCGGAAACACAGGAAGCGGCAAGTCATATTCGCTCGCGAAGCTCTATCACGAGCTCTTCAAGCAGTACGGCAGTCAGCCAGGTTTCCTATACAGATCCCAGTTCGTGCTCATTGACTTCAACGGCGAATACGTCAACCGTGACGCCGAAGGTGACGATGACCATGGCGCGTCGGTAATCATCGAGGACGAACTCAAGGCTGAATACCGCTTATCAACTCGAACGACCTCCGGGGATCGCTTGCCGCTTCCCTCGTCCGCCGTAAACGATCCCGTGTTCTGGTCGATCTTGCTCGGCGCTACAGAGAAGACTCAAGCGCCGTTCGTGTCGCGTGTTCTGAGAGGGGATTTCTGGGATCGCCTACTTCCAGATTCATCCGCACTGCTCGCGGTGATTGGAGACACTGTAGCGAGAGCAACCAAGAGCACCGACCCGTCAATGGATCGACTCCTGCCGCACAACTTCCTTGAAGAGATTGAAGAATGCCTGGGTGTAACGGCCTCTGGCTCTTTCAAAGCGATGGTTCAGGACTTCAAGACCAACCTGAACTATTTCACTCGGAACCACAACTTCTTTTGGGGAGGCCCAAACCCAAAATGGTCTTCCGACCAAGACTGGGAAGATTTCATCGCCAACAAGATCAAGGCTGTCACTCAAGACTTTTCCGCAGTGACCGACGTCGACCTTGTCAGGTTCAAACTCGTTCTGCAGTTCTATAAGGATGTTATTGGCGGGTTTGTGAACCGCGAGCACATTGGCCCGCTCATGAAGCGTCTTCACAGCCAGATCCACGGTATTAAACGACTGATCACAGTCTCAGATGACACCGTAGCCTCGAAGCCGCTTACCGTCGTCTCGCTCCGTGACGTGAATCTTGAGATGCGCAAGGTCATTCCCATGATCCTCTGTCGCCACCTCTACGAATCTAAGAAGATCACCGACCAAGCGAACGATCGCCACCTCAACCTCATCATTGACGAGGCGCACAACATCCTCTCACTGGACTCCTCTCGAGAAAACGAAGCCTGGCGAGACTATCGTTTGGAGACCTTCGAGGAAATCGTCAAAGAAGGCAGAAAATTCGGTGTCTTCCTAACTATCGCAAGCCAGCGTCCGCATGACATCTCGCCAACCATTATTTCGCAATTGCATAACTACTTTTTGCATCGTCTTGTCAATGACTTGGACATCCGGGCGATTGAGAAAGCGGTGTCCTATTTGGATCGGGTGTCATTCGAATCGATGCCGATTCTTCCAACTGGCACCTGCATCCTGTCTGGTGTCGCGGCGCAGATCCCTGTGATGGTCAGTGTTGACGAACTGGAATCACGGTTTGCTCCCAATAGTCGAACTATGTCGATAACAACGGCATGGTCGAGTCCGCTCCCGCCACCGGACGCGAGTGGCGATGAATCGCCGTTCTAAGACGAAACGGGGAGCGCCTGGGACCGAATTAGGGATCGTCGCCGAGCCGGCTGACGTAAACCCCACATAAACTCATCTCGTGGCGTCGCCGGAACTGCGATTCTAGTGGGCCAATCTAGTGGCCAACGTCCTGCAAAGCATGAAATCTGTGACGCGCTGTGCAACGTGAGAAAGAGAATAACCCCGGTCAAGTGGGGTAAATCGGTCAGCTTCTTACCTGGGGGTCAGGGGGTCGCAGGTTCAAATCCTGTCAACCCGACGAAAAAGCCCTGATGAGAAGCTATTTCTCGTCAGGGCTTCTCTCGTTTCTGATGGTCTCCGCCGCAGGTCTAACTGGGTCCAAAAGTGGGCCTATAGGACAAAAAGTGTGTAAACCGTTGGGCGTGTCAGGTCCGCCCTCCCCATCCTTTGCGTAGCCAGAGGCCTTCGCTGGCGTCAAGGCCGGTGCCGTAGAGCTCGGGGCTCGGGTCTGGTTCCGTGAACCGGGGGCGTGGGTTCACTGGCGGGTTGATCACTTCGTGCGTGATGAACGAGTGCGCGGTCTGGAGCAGTCCTGCTTGTTTTAGAGCGAACCATTCCGCGACGCGTTTCTGATGGACGGTGGGCATTCCGCGATGGAATCGGAGGAGTGTTTTCAGGACCGAGTTGAAGGCTCCCTCGAGGCCGCTCGTGGTTCTGGGGATATCGATCTGAACGAAAGTGAACAGGTGTCCGCGGCGTTGGATCTCGGTGAGGAGCCGGTACGCCTTCCGAAGCCGGTCGTGGGTGTACCACCACTGTTTCCCGGTGGGTGAGTCCCATGACCCGTCCTTGAGTCTGCGCCTCGCGTACGAGCGTTCACGAGTGAGGCGTCCGTAGATCGAATGCCAGGCGTTCAACCGCTTGAGCCAGCCGAGAGCGTCCTCTGGCGTTTGTACTTGTGAAAGCTGTTTTGTGAGCGCGAGGAGCGTCTGCCCAGCAACGGTGCGGGGTCTCCAGGTGAGATGGGTGCGTATGTTCATCAGGACGTGGAAGATGCAACGCTGCACGCGCGTATCCGGCCACACTGTTTTGAGTGCCGCGTTCAGGCCTGGCCCGCCATCACACACCACCACGAGTGGGGCAGGGATCTGCGCGAACAACGCACCCCACGCGGCCTGGGTTTCGGTCGAGCACCACTGGAACGCGAGCGGGGTGAGGTCCTCATCGAGCGCGACCAGGAGACACCATCCACCAACGTACGTTCCGTCCACGATCACGCACCTCGGCGGTATCGTCACGGTCGGGAGCGTTGGCCTGATTTGCCAGCACCATTCGATCTCCCGGCGGAAGGTTCGGTCTGAGACTCGTTCCGCGGCTTCGGCTTGTGAGTCCTTGCCCAGGAGCCAGGACAGGAACCGGTCGAGGGTGTGCCGGCGGGTGAGGTCTGCCCGTTTCCTGGTTGAGGAGCTGCCGCAGTTCAGGCATCTCCAGCACCTGGTTCCCGCGCTCGTGAAACCGTTCTTCACGAGCGCGTTGCCGCATACCAGACAGGTGGACGAGTTGGTTGTTTTCGGCACGGTTAATGGTGCCGGGGTATAGCGAACCTCGTACTACGGCATGCTGGTGCGGGTAGATCGGGATTCGTTACACACTTTTTGTCCTATAGCCCCAAAAGTGGGTTCGTTGGAACCGTCTGCGTTCAGCCACTCAGGAGTGCGCGACGGGTCTAGTGGGTCAAAAAGTGGAAATCTAGTGGGCCAATTTCTGGGCAGGTTGAGACCTCGGCCCCTCCCCGAAGCCGAGCACGGCAGGCTGCTTATTAGAGGTGGGGTCCGGTGTGGCGGGGCGGCTCCTTTCTCTTCTGTCGCATCTGCGGTCTCGCGAGGAACTGGTTGGCGAGCCGCGCTTCGGCGGATAGCCGCCCCAGCACGCGCGGGAACCGCGCCCGATCACGATCGGTGGGGCGCGGTTCCCAGAACCCAGGTCTTCACGTAGGGTCGGAACATGGAGGACAACGGCATCGAGATTCCGGATGACCTGGAAATCCGCGTATGGGATCCGGACAGCGGATACCGCACCTGCAGGGTATGCGGCGGCGATTGCGTTCCCGAGCCGAGCGGCGCAGACAGGTACGGTATCCGCATCATGTTCGTCTGCCCGGACCACGGAGCGCACAGCATCGTTGACCCGTTCGCGGACAAGCGCTAGGGACCTGAACTCCTCGGGCAGCTGATGAACGATCCAGAGGCACGCAGCACGATCGTGCTGAACGCTGCTCAGATCGCGGTGCTCAAATGGATCAAAGCAGGAAGCCCCGACGGGGTCTACCTGGACGGCGACTTCGGACACCGCATCTCTGCCCGCACGCTGCAAAGCCGCGGGCTAGTGCAGATCTCGGGTCACGGAGCTCAGTGGCGCGCTCAGCTCACTGACCGAGGCAAGGCCTGGCCCGCTGCCGTTCCTGCAGACATCGAGGCGAGAGAACTTCAAACCCAAGCAAAGTCACGGGGGCCGGCTACAAGCGCTGAACCGCAAGTCACGCTGCATGCTGAACCGGACGAACGGGCCGGGGCGACCGTGAAAGCCATGCGGAGAATCAGCAAACCCAAGCCAGCGAAACCACGCAAGATTCCGACGCGGCAAGTGAGCAAGCAGGAGACCTACATGAAGTACAAAGTCGTCGTGACCCGGGTGCAAGTCGCCGAACGATGGGTACGCGCAACCGATGAAGAACACGCAGCGCAGAAAGTGCAAGAAGAATTCGAACGCCCCTACGGCTACTTCGGCGCTTGGAAAACCACCGCCTCCGAAGTCGAGATCGTCGAAGCGGAGCAGACCACGGTAATCCGCCCGAATCTCCTCTCAGAGACCGGGCCGATGCTGCTCTCCCTGAAAGACGCCGGCGCAGCCCTTGGCATCCCGTACTCTGCCGTGTACGAGCTCACGAACCGAGGCGAGCTGGAACATACCCGCATCGGCTCACGAAAGTACGTCTCCCGAGAATCGCTCATGAACTTCATCAAGGAGAACACCCACCGCGGCTACTACGCAGGCTGATGCCACTTCAGTTCCGAAATGGGAACCAATGTGACAAGGGCATTGGCTCAGATCGCCTACCGATGAGCGCAGATTAGACCTACTCTTAGGGCACGGCAGAGTCCTGGGCGTCCAGCGAACAGGCTCGACGCGCGATGCAGGCAAACCGCTCCCGAGATACGGAGCTTGAACTTGCCGTCCGCCGAATTCTGCACGCGCAAGGGCTTCGCGATCGAGTCGACTTCCGACCGATCAGCGCACTCAGGAGAAAAGCGGACATCGTCTTCACCCGGTTTCGCGTCGCCGTCTTCCTCGACGGCTGCTTCTGGCATGGCTGTGAACTCCATTTCGTGATGCCGAAGGCCAACGCCGCCTATTGGGAGGGCAAGATCACTCGCAATCGAGACCGCGACGCCGAGACGAACCGCTTGCTCGAAGCGGAGGGTTGGACGGTGCTGCGGTACTGGGAGCACCAGAGCTCGGAGGAGATCGCGGCTGCGATCACAACCGCCGTCGCGGTCAAGCGGCGCGCTCACGCACTCAGGCAGCCGCTCTAGATCCGCCTCCGCCGAAGAAGCGGGGCCCGCTGTCAATGACGAAGGAGGAAGACCTGGATCGCTCGCCGAGGAGGAGCCCTGATCACGGCCGCTGGAAGCCAGTGCCGATGTGTCTCGACGTGAATGACAGTGGCAGCCAGTACGATAGCCGCATGGGAAATGTCACGCCGATCAGCGCAGCCCGACCTCGGGTGCTTGAGTTCTTCGCAGGCATCGGCCTAGCTCGTATGGGACTCGAAGAAGCCGGTTTCCAGGTTGCATGGGCGAACGACTACGAGCCTGACAAAAAGGCCATGTACGACGCCCAATTCGCCGAGTCATCGGATCACTCATTCGCCCTCGGAGACATCGGCAAGGTCAAGGCGAAAGACCTCCCGCGAGATGCCGAACTTGCGTGGGCCTCCTCTCCTTGCACTGACCTCTCGCTCGCCGGCACTCGAGCAGGACTCGCGGGCGTGCAGTCCGGGACGTTCTGGCACTTCACGAAGCTACTCAGAGAGCTTGACTACGACCGACCTGAGGTAGTGGTTCTGGAAAACGTCGTCGGTCTCGCGACATCGCACGGCGGAGACGATCTCACCGCTGCAATTCGAGAGTTCAACGACCTGGGCTACTCGGTGGACGTGCTTGCCATTGACGCACGACGCTTCCTGCCGCAGTCACGGCCGAGACTGTTCCTCGTCGGCGCACAGAACCCGCCGGAAGACGTTGCGGAGCCGAACTCCGATCTGCGACCAGACTGGCTCCAATGGGTCTACGGCGATAAGACTCTCCGCACCCATCGCGCGAAGCTCCCAACTCCTCCAGCCCCGAAGACAGAAGGCCTAGGCGAGGTAGTGGAAGACATGTCGTTGAATGATGAGCGTTGGTGGGATGCGGACCGCACTGAGGCGTTCACTTCGTCGCTTTCCCCCATGCAGCGTGATCGCGTGATGGCGTTGAAGCGAAGCCCTGGCGTGAAGTATCGGACGGCATACCGACGCACTCGCAATGGCGTCGCTGTCTGGGAAGTTCGCCCGGATGACATCTCGGGTTGCCTGCGAACTGCGCGCGGCGGTTCATCGAAGCAGGCCGTTGTCCGTCTCGGGAGTAAGCGTCTACAGGTTCGCTGGATGACTCCTCGCGAGTATGCGCGGCTCATGGGGGCCGGCGACTACGATCTGAGCGCCGCGAGGAACAGCCAGGCACTGTTCGGGTTCGGAGACGCTGTCGCAGTGCCCGCGGTCTCCTGGCTCGCGGAGAACTACTTGATGCCGCTGATCCGCGGAAAGTTCGCTTCTGCGAGTGAAATCCAGGAGGCAGTCGCGAATGGCTAGCCGGGGCACAGCGTCGCCACAAAGCGGAGGCCATTCCAAGCCTCGGAAAAAGGATCTTCCAGCACCGCTTGTTCAAGAGTTCCGGCAGCTTTTTGACGAGGCGAAGAAGGCCAAGGACGATCAAGGCAGGAAGATCTCATCAGCGAAGTGGGGCGTTTATGCCTTCTTCGACTACGACGGAGAGCCGATTTACGTCGGCCAGACGCACGAGCAGCTTGCTACTCGCCTGAATCGTCACTTGACGAACCAGCGCACTGACGCCGTTGCGATGCGAATCCTTGACATCTTCGAGGTCGCTGAAGTGAGAATGTGGCCCGTCTGGGAACTCCAAGGAGTCTCCGCCAAGGACAACGACGCACTCAGGCTGCTCGACGCATATGAGTACTCGGCGTATCTAGCTGCGATCGAAGACAGTAAGTTCGGAGCAATCCTCAACGAGAAGATTCCGCCGATCTCCACGCGGGTGGAACTGCCCGAGTCGTACACTTTCCCGTTGATCTCCGAGCAGACGCGAAGGGAGCGAGGCCATGCGGATGTGCGCATCGCCCGCCGCGCTGAGACCATCGCGCGCCTTGCTGCTGTTGCTCATGAACGTGGCGAGGTATCTGACGGCCTGCGTCGCGTGCTTGTGATCCAGGCCGTGCGGCTCGCCTACCTCTCTGCCGTGCGGCTGGCTGAAGTCGAAGGCCGCCCAGAGCCGGACCCTGCGGCGATCTCTGTTGAAGGACTCGTCGGTAGCGTGCTCTATGAGCACTCGGATCCGCACGGCGAGAAGAGGGATGACGATGAAGGTGGAGTCACCTGAAATCGCAGCTTTGCACATCAGAGGCTGACGGCTGAAACTTCTTGTGACGTTGCCCTCCCTGATAGGGGCAACATCATTCTTTCTTCGATGCGTGCTTATTGGAGACTAGATCTGTGCGTTGATGGAGAGTCCTTCCTGACGATGTAGGTCATTTCCCGATATGTTGAGCTATGGAGGGACCATGACTCAACTGATTGCACTGGACGACATCGCCGCTGGCACATCGGAGCAGACGCGATCGTTCTTCCATGTCCTAGGGGAACGAACCATCCCCGACACGCGCGTGAACTACCGGGTCCACTGGCTCGCGCTAGACGCAAACGGCCGGCATCGCACAACGGCATTGGCGCGACACCTCTACTACCGCATCGTCGACTACTGCATCCCTCGCTCTCGAATTCAGGAAGCCCGTGCACGCGATGCTCGGGAAGGGGGAAACGTTCAGATGATGACACTGCAAGAAGAAGCTCGCAGGATGTTCATGGACTCCGAGACGTCTGGCGAGGGAGGCGAGCTCCTGCTCTATTTTCTTCTCGAAGCGGAGCTGAACATCCCGCAGATTTTGTGCAAGATGCCATTGAAGACGAACACAGCGATGCCGATTCACGGCGTGGACGGTGTGCACGCAGCGATTCGGGAGGACGGCGGCCTCGCAGTTTACTGGGGTGAGTCCAAACTCTATGGAGATGTGCAATCCGCGATGACTGATTGTCTTGAGAGCATTGCCCCGTTTCTCGTTGATGACGGGGCTGGGACGGCACATCGCGATCTCGTGCTCGTGCGCGAAAATCTTGACGCCGGAGACCGTGACCTTTCTCTCAAACTCGTGCAGTACTTCACCGACGACGCTCCCGAGCGTCTGGGGCTTGAGGTGCGCGGCGCTTGCCTCGTGGGTTTCACTCACGACGCTCATGGAGATCCATTTCGAGAGGACAAAGCCACCATCGTTGAAGCCGTTCAAGAACGTATCGACGCATGGTCGAAGAGCGTCGGAACGAGAGTACAGAATCGCGCCATTCACGGTTTTGAAATCGAGTTCTTCTGCATGCCCTTGCCTTCAGTGCAGGAGCTTCGAACCGCATTCAATGACCTTCTGAGCCACCGATGAACGACGACGAATACTGGGGCGAAGTCGCGGTCCTCACTGCTTTCGCTGAGGGAGTCCGTCTTTCCACCCTCAAATCCACACGCAGCGTCTTCGCTAACGTACGCCCCGACGACCCGACTCCGAGCATCGACTGGGAACGTCACCTCCTTGCAGCCAGCCTCGTGACGACCCAAGCTCCTGAATCGATCCAGTCGGGTGCACTACGCATTGTGCAAGGGTGCCTTCAGGACGTTGATGCGTCCACGCAGCAGAAGGAGGCAGCGGAGTATCTCTTGAGACGCCTCGGCAATGCTCGGGCGGCTGACCTCGCCCTTGAGAAGGGTCTAACTCAGGATCGGAAGGACAACATCGGGGCGAGCCCGCTGTCACTCGACCTCATCCGACGAACACTAGAGCTCAGCGTCGACGGCGGAGACCGTCGCATGCCGGTGAACCATTTCCAACGCCAGTTCTGGAGCGCCGCTGAGGAGGCCCGGTGGACTAGCGTCTCCGCGCCGACCTCAGCCGGCAAATCTCACATTGTTAGGTTATGGCTTGCCACCCAGATCGCGAATCGTTCGCGTTACCGTGCGGTGTATCTGGTGCCTACTCGGGCGCTGATTGAGGAAGTCAGTCGAGAACTCGAAACTGCTCTTGGTGATAACGCCACGGTCACTACTATGCCGTGGGACACACGAGTGGGTGAACGCCCGCACGAGCTCTTCATTCTGACCCAGGAGCGATTGCACATTCTGCTGCACAAGCACCCCAGGATGACTTTCGATCTCATCTTCGTAGACGAAGCTCAGAAACTGAGCGATGGGACCCGCGGAGTCTTGCTCCAAAGGACGTTGGACGAAGCGGCGCGACGCGGCGAGCCGAAGATCATCTTCGCCAGCCCTCTCACCTCAAACCCTGAACTGCTTGTAGAAGGAGTTCCGGGCACTTCGACGGCCTTGCTCAGCGAGACAGTTACTGTGAACCAGACATTGATTCATGTGAATCAGCGGCGGTACCACCCAATGCTTTGGGACATGGTCGCACTCGTCAACGGCGAACGTATGCCGATCGGTGAATTCGACTTGCCCGCTCGTCCAGTTCCCGAGAGTAAGCGGCTCTCCCTCGTCGCCGTCGCACTTGGCAGCGAGCACTCAGGCAACGTCGTCTATGCCAATGGAGCCGCAGAAGCAGAGAAGATCGCGGGTCAGATATGCGACGCTCTCTCCTCGTCCAGCTGGCAAGTGACGAAAGACACCCTCGACGTGGTGGAGTTGGTCGAGAAGACCATCCACCCCCAATATCTCCTTGCCGCCTATTTGAAGCAAGGAGTGGCGTTCCATTACGGCAACATGCCACTTCTGGTTCGTGAGGCCGTAGAACGCCTCTTCCGCACTGGAGATATTCGCTATCTCGTCTGCACATCCACCCTCCTCGAAGGCGTCAACTTGCCCTGCCAAAATCTCTTCGTCCGGGCACCGCGCAAAGGAAACAATACCCTCATGTCCGCTCCAGATTTCTGGAATCTGGCAGGCCGGGCAGGACGTTGGGGTGTGGAGTTCCAGGGCAACATCGTCTGCATCGATACCGAGTCAGAGAGCATCTGGAGCGAAGTTCCAGTTCGCCGTTCCCGACAGCCATTGGAGAGGGCCACCGACACACTCCCGCGCAAATACCTCGAGCTGCACCAGTACATCCAGGAAGGCACTCCGGTCGGCATTTCGCGAACAGACCCTATCCTGCAGGCGCTCTTCGGCATCCTTGCAGCTGCTCGAAGGCAAGAACAAGACCTAAACGACTTGCCCTGGCTACAGGTTGACGCCAAAGAGAAGACTGCGCTTTCCGAGCTCGTCGATGAGAAATTGTCATCACTTACCGTCTCTCCTGAAACGCTGCAGACTCACGCAGGCATCAGCCCGATCTCTATCCAGCGTCTATTCGATCATTTCCAATCAGTCGGCAGCAGAGATGAGTTTGAACTGGCCCCGCCTGAAAGCTACGACGCCCTCAACTCCTACATACGCGCCATCCAGATATGCTTCACGTTCCTCGGAGCCGATTTCACCTCAAACGAAGGCCGGCACTACTCTCTCGCTCTGCTCTTTGTGGAGTGGATGCGAGGGCGGCCTCTCGCCGTGCTCATAGCTAGCCGCCTGAGCTATTTGCGGCGGAACGGAAAGAAGCACAGTCTTCCAGTAGAGATTCGTAACGTGCTCAAAGATGTCGAGCAGTACGCACGGTTTGAGGGTCCGCTCTTTCTAGCATGCTATTCCGATGTCTTGAACGAAGCTATCCCACCAGATCCGGGCGCAGAGGGATCAAGAGACATTGCCATGATGATGGAGCTCGGAGTCTCCCGTATCACTGAGGTGTCAATGATGAGCTTGGGGCTCTCCCGGACTAGCGTTGTCGCGCTTTCCGAACACATTGTCGGTGACAATCTCTCGCCCGCCGAATGCCTCGAATGGATCTCCTCCCGCAAAATCGAATCCCTTGACCTACCGGTTTTGGTCATCGAGGAAGTTCTGAATGCTCTGCACAAGCGTGCAAACACCATCTAGCTCTAGCACGGATATGTGACGACGGGAGGCTGACTAGCTATCTAGCAGGTACCAATCGAATACCGCGTTTCCTGTTTGCCCTGGCGCTTGGAGACCG
Organism: Leucobacter komagatae; assembly: GCF_006716085.1. Taxonomy (NCBI): domain Bacteria; kingdom Bacillati; phylum Actinomycetota; class Actinomycetes; order Micrococcales; family Microbacteriaceae; genus Leucobacter; species Leucobacter komagatae. The sequence continues at coordinate 3,141,552 of NZ_VFON01000001.1, forward strand.
CCGAATCCGTCTACCAGGGCACGCTCAGGTTCGAGATCCACGGATGTGCGCAGCAATCTTCTTGGCCCGACCGGTCGTCTGCGCACGGGCCTCGCTGAAGTCGAGATCAGCGAATTCATCGGCGGCGAAGTACCGAACGTAGAGATCGTCCGAGATAACTTGCCAGTAGCTATTACTGCGAAGCCTCACGTTCTGAGCGAAAATCGGGGTGGCTTGTTCGCCAAGCGGCTCGAACTGGTCGAAGGTCGGATCCATGAGCAGCCCGAACTCTTCGGAGACGACGATCATGTGGCCGGCGTAGATCTGGAAGGGGGTGCCACCTGCGAAGGTCTCGATGAGCGGAGCCGAGATACCCCGCCTCGCGAGGAAGGACTCGCCGAATGCCTGACCGCGCTGGCCGGTCACCTGGTGCCCGGTTTCGAGATCGGTGGCGAACAGGGAGACGGCTCTCGCCTCAACTTTGTGACCCAGCTGCATCGCTACCTCGAGGAGGAGCGCAGTCGCCTCGACGCATGTGGGTCCAGTGAAGAGGCCTGCGACGACGCGTGTCGCTTGTTCGAGTTCTGCAATGGGGTCAGTCATAAGGCCATTCAAGCGCATCCGTAGAAGGGTAAGACCTTTATCAAGCCGCCAGAGCGGCTTCGGTGGGGGGTGGTATAGAGGCTCCCAGTTCGGAGCATCGCGGAATGCGCCAACCTAGTGGCCCACCTCTGCAACGCATGCAAAATGTGAGGAGCTTTGCAAGAAACGGAACGTTAAACCTTAGTCGAAGATAGGAATTGGCCAATCCGTCTGCCTGGGGGCTGAGCGCTAGCGCGTGGAACTCTGCCTCAGGCATGGCCAGGGAGCGTTGGGGGTCCCCGCTTCGAGCCGCAAGAAGGTATGGTGAGGAGAGAAGACAGACCGAGGAAATAGGGGCGCAAATGTCGAACAAAATAGATTTTGATCTTAAAGGCATAGGCTACCTCTTCAAGGTCGAGATTCTTCAGGTGCCTCTCTACCAGCGTTCGTACTCTTGGGGGACGGATCAGATCAATGATTTTTGCTCCGACATAAAGAATGCTTTCGGTTCTTCTCAGAGAGAGCATTTCATGGGAACTGTCGTCTTATCCTCAGAAGAAGGTGCCAGGCTGACCATTATCGATGGTCAGCAACGGCTGGCCACGACGACGCTTTTCCTAGCAGCGATGCGGGACTACTACGAAGAGCACGGTGAGAATGCGCGAGCGAATGCGATCAATTCTGAGTACCTCAATATGTTCTCGGACGAGGAAGGCGCTCATGTTCCGAAGCTTGTCCTAAACGCTGAGGATGACCATTTCTTCAGGCAGTTCGTTGTGCCTGATGCTGAAGCAGTGGGGGCCACACGTGACTCTCATCGACTTCTTGAAAATGCCAACGAGAAAATTCGTTCCTTTGTGCAAGAGCAAGCAGAGCAAGCCGGAACGAACTGGGTTGACACTTTTGTCCGGTGGAGGAAATTTATTGAGTCGGGCCTCCGCGTCATCTACGTAAAGGTTCCAAGTGAGTCTGACGCCTTCATGATTTTCGAAACTCTGAATGATCGCGGCGCAAACCTCACGCTTTCCGATCTCTTGAAGAACTACCTGTTTGGGCGAGCATCTAAACAGGCGAATGGGCTTGAGATTGTGCGAGACAAATGGCTTGTCGCATTTGGGGCGCTCGATGCAGATCAAGATCTCTTCATTGCCTATCTTAGGCACCTCTGGAATTCGAAGCGCGGGGCGACGCGGGAAGCCTACTTGTATAAGCAGATTAAGAGTCACGTCACGACGGCTACGCAAGCCATTGAATTCGCGACTGAAATCGAGTCCGGTGCCGGGGTTTATGCGGCGTTGTTATCTAGTGATGACGACTACTGGTCTGCCTGGGGGAAATCAACAAGGCTGAACATTGAGACACTTAACCTTCTGGCATTAGGGCAAATCCGACCTATGCTTCTCGCTGTTCTGCAACACTTCACCATGAAAGAAGCAAAACGTGTTCTCCGGCTTTCGGTTAATTGGGGTGTGCGCGGGCTCATCGTCGGTGGCATCGGAGGGGGATCGACGGAGAAGGCCTATTGCGATGCCGCCGTTGCTGTGAGAAAAGGCGAAGTGAAGACAGCGGAAGAACTTCTGTCGAGGCTCGAGGTGATTATCCCCAGCGACGCTGAATTCCATAGTGCCTTTTCAAGCGTTCGTGTCTTGAAGGCATCTCTCTCGCGATATTATCTTCGCGCACTCGAAGCCCGAAGGAGAGGCGAAGCGGAGCCCGAATTCGTAGCTAATCCAGACGAGGCCGAAATCAACCTTGAGCACGTATTGCCCAAGAAGGCAACTGAGACCGACTGGCCTGCGTTCCCTGGCGACTCGGGGAAACAATGGGTCGATCGACTCGGGAATCACGCGTTGCTTCAGAAAGCTCCGAACGACTCGATTGGCAATCGGCCCTTTAATGTTAAGAAGCCAGTCTTGGCGTCGTCCAATTACGAACTTACGAAGGAAATTGGTTCGCAGGCCGACTGGACTGCAAGCGAGATTGAAAAGAGGCAAGTTGAGCTTGCCTCTGAAGCATCGGCGACTTGGCCGCGCATGATCTAACCGAACGCGACTTGGTACCTAGGAAGTCAGAACTCTGTATGAGCAACTGGTTTACGATCCCCAAGCTCCGAACGAAGAGCATCTGGTTTCGGCTTCGACTGCAAGAGTTCTTGGGGTCGGTCGGAGAATGAAGGTGCTATGGATTCAGCGGACATAAACCCACCACATGCGAACTTTCGATGGGTGCGAAGCTCAGGAAATTAGTGGGCAAATCTAGTGGCCAGCGTCCTGCAAAGCATGCAAAACGTGACGGGCTCTGCAAGGCATGGAACGTCGAACCCCTGGTCAAGTAGCGGAAAGTAGCCGTTACGTCTGCCTATTGGCCCACTAACCTGCGATGGGGCGTCAGATGAGTTATCGATCCGCTGATCTCAGCGCATCGACCACTCGTTCCAAGCTGCTCTCCGTACTCTCGTGCTCCCAGAAACGAATGACGGTCCAGCCGGCGTCCTCAAGCGACTTCGAGTTCCGCGCATCTGGGTCTGAACAGGCTCGCCTCGCTGCCCAAACAGTATGCGGTGGTTTTCGGGACCTCGGTGAAGCATCCCGACTACCTTTATGGTTCGTACAGCAGACCCGTTACCTAACAGCGATGACTCAGACGTGAGCGCATCCTGGTATCGTCTACCGGAATGCATTGAGGTCTTACCCGCTTGATGCTGGACCCTGCGTAAACTCATCACAAACCAGGCTCAGAGGCGATGCCGAAGTTGCGACGCTAGCGGCCAATTTAATGACGAACGTTCTGCAAGGGAAGTAAACAGTGGATGAGAGAAGCTACTTTGCGTCTGGATTCCCCATTCTTGTTTCCTTCCATCGGTCCGCGGCAGATTCGAATGCGTCGGCAAGCTCACGATCATCCACATGGGCAAACCGTACCGACTCAAGTTTCTCGCCTTCAGCACATACCGCGAGTCCAGGAGCACTGGAAGAGGTCCGCTGAAACGGGTTATGAGTTCCGGTGAAATCGATGAAATCTTGTTCTGCGTGCATCTGCAAGGCGATCCGCTTTGCACGAGTAGCGAGCGCGAGATTCCCGAGTTCTCCCATCCTCTGCGATCCGAGGATGATGTGTATGCCGAGACCGGCTACTCGTCCAGCGGCGGCAAGAACTTTTTCGAAGGTAGTGTCGTCGTGAACGAACTTGTAGGCCTCATCCGCGCAGATTACCCAGGCAGGAAACTCCTCACGAAGGCCAGGATCACGTCTCCATAGACTCCGCACAGACTGATATCCGAGTGCCTTGAGCCGTTGCTCACGCCGCTTAGCCTCCTTAAGTACAGCTTCGAGATCGAGCTCACCATGTGGTGACAGTGGCAGTACAGTCGCGCCAAGATCTTCGAGTACCCGAACAGACTGGAAACTGTCTAAGTCAAGGATCGAGAAGCGGAGGTATTCAGGCGGAAGCGAGAATGCGAGGGCAAAAGCCATCGCCAAAATAGCATTGCTCTTTCCGGATCCCGTGGACCCTACGATAAGCGAGAGCCCGTATCCAGGATCAAACGGGTCAAGAGCCCAGAACCTCCCGTTTCCTAGTGCACACGGTGCAAGCGCGACATCACGCATTCGACGTGCCGCGTCCCACCGTGCAAGGGTAACCTCGCCACTGAGGGACGGATTTCCGAGAATCACTTGAAGTGCAATCGGCTCAGAAGTGTCAAGCGACGGGAGTTCGTGCACACCTTCTTCGGGCTGTTTTCTTCCTGCACCTCCAGTCGCGTGGAGTGTACGGCCATCTGCCTGCGCTCGCTTTAGGATCAAGCTGGTGAGGTGGTCTTCGACTTGGGACGCGAAGTTCTGCACGTCCGAGTATCCTTGATAGAGGAGTGTTCTGCTGCTGGTGAGCTTGTCCTTGAAGGCCAATACCTGGCGGTACTGCTCACCCGGATCCGCTGCAAAGGTGGGTTCGACCGCCCGGAAGTACATCAAGATTTCCGGATCGGTCGATTTCGAGCGGCGTTCGTAGGCGATCTCAAATTCCTCCCGAAAGCCTGAGGAGAATTCGCCGGTTGGGGTACCCCAGCGTTTCCACAAGATCCCGATAAACACGTCGCACGCCTGGACATCCGGGTTAATGCGGCTCTGCGGTCGCCCCATGCCGGGTACGGTGTTCTCCCAGCCCCGGAGCTCTATGTGCCAACCTAGGTCCGCGGCGAGGCGTTTATTAATCGCATATACCACGCGCGCGAGCTCACTGCGTTCTTCCCCAACGTCACCTGGAGAAGCCATGAATACAGTCAGGACGTTCCGGGTAACTACCACATGTGCCTCCTGACGTCAGGGCGAATAGATACACCTCAAACATACCTGTGCGTTGGTCGCTCGTTCGGCGGCACTAGCGGATGGACTCTATCGGAGGATTCCTGTTCTTCACAAGATGGTTCCGCATCGTCGGCAGGAGATATGGATTCATTCGGTGAGCTGGGCGAAACGAAGCGTAGAAGCTACCTTTGCCGATATGCGTTTCGTTCCGCAATATCCGGCAGCGAGCCCAGACGGAGTAAGTGATGGCACTGAGAATCAATCGGAGATCACAGAAGCTGCGCTCGACGTAATCTCGCCATAGAACTTAGCCTGGTGCGAGCTGTCGGCTGCGAAGTGAGTGGGTCGTTTCAGTGGTCAACGTGCCATGAAGCATGCAAAACATGACGCGCTCTGCAACGCATGAAAGGCCACAACACCAGTCAAGTAGGGGAAAGCGGCCGATCCGTCAATTCATCGCCGGTTGGTCAACTAATCCCGGGGCGAGCTCTCCAGAGGCGGCCCGGACTACTCCTGATGAAAGTGGTGTGCTAATCGAAGACTAGGCCGGGGTCGGCCAACCTTCTTTCTTGATGCGATCGCGCCAGTAGGTATCCGCGGCTGTTCCGCCCTGCAAAGCGCTGAACTCATCACTCCGCTCGGTGAGCGCGATCTGAGAGTCAGTCTTATCTACGAAGGACTCCAGTGCAGCGTACAGGGCTGTCCCGCTAATGAACTCTGCGTAGGAACGGACGGACTCCACCACAGGGAAGATTGCCGGGCGGGTCTGCTGCACGTTTAGGTGACATTCTGACCTGACCTACGGTTTGGTTTCCACTCGGGGTCGCTAGTCGATGGCCTTCATGAAAGGCTCACCAACATGCCACGCCCGTACCCACCAGAGTTCCGCAAGCGTGCGATCGCGCTCGTCCGCGAAGGCCGGCCGGTCAAGCAAACCGCCGCCGATCTCGGTATTCACGAGGTCACTCTTCATTCGTGGCTTCGTCAGGACGATATCGATACTGGCCGGAGGCCAGGCAGATCTACCAGCGAGGGCGCGGAGCTGCGAGCAGCACGGGCCCGGATCAGGCAGCTCGAGCAAGAACTCGAGATCGTGAAACGAGCCTCAAAATGGCTTTCTGAGGAGGAACGTGTCGACCCAAAAGGGCGCACCCGGTGATCGATCGTCTCATCGATACCGGGGCACCCGTCGAGACCTGCTGCCGTCTCCTGGGAGTCTCCAGGCAGGGCTACTACCGCTACCGGAAACGCCCGACCAGCGCCACGCAGCTGCGCGGGCAGTGGCTCACTGGCCTGATCCGGGAAATCCACACGGCTCCGCGCGGAACGTGCGGGTACCGTCGCATTCATGCCGAGCTCACCATCGGGATGGAGATCCCGTGTTCGAGTCGGTTGATCTCGGTACTGATGGCCAAGAGCGGCATCTACGGGCTCCCGGGCCCGGCCCGGGTGAAGCGATTGAAGGGAGTGGCTACTGCCGACGATCTCGTGCATCGCAAACTCCATCGGCTGTCGCCGGACGAGCTTTGGGTGGCGGATATCACGGAGCATCCGACGCGGGAAGGCAAGGTGTTCTGCGCGGCGGTACTTGACGTCTGTAGTAGGAAGATCGTTGGTTGGGCGATCGATTCCAAGCAGGATTCAACGCTTGTGGTGAATGCGCTCGACATGGCGCTCCGCTCACGAACCCCAGATCCGGGTGGCATTGTCCATGCGGACCACGGGGTCCAGTTCACATCGTGGGCGTTCGCCCAGAAGTTTCGCTCTGCAGGGCTCCTGTCGTCTTTCGGGTCCGTCGGTGATGCGCTCGATAACGCGATGATGGAATCCTTCTGGTCATCAATGCAGGTAGAGCTGCTGAACTAGAAGAAATGGAGAACTCGGATTGAGCTCGCGAACGCGATTTTCGAGTACATCGAGGTGTTCTACAATCGCAAACGAAGGCACTCGTCGTTGGGGTGTCAAACGCCCACGGACTTCGATCTCGCTTTCTCGAAACAGTTGACATCCGCCTGAGGTTAGCGACCGGGGTTGGAAACCAAACCGTAGGTCAGGTCAAAACTGTCACCTAAACGTGCATCAGGCCCACTCGCAATCGCCGAGCCCGGTCAGGCTTGGGCGTATGAATGCCGTGCCCGCGGCGGCTCGACTGCATCGTGCGCGGCGCCCGCACCGAGCACCCTAACCAGACAGTTGGGCACCCACCCGAATCTCCGACATGCTCACCGAGGGCCAGCGCGCGAGGGCGTCGAGGACGCGGCGTCGTGACGCCTCGATGTGGGGGCCGAGGAAGTCGACCGCGCTCTGAGCGTCACGCTTTTCGATGAACCGCACCACGTCGGTGAGCGCGCTCACGCGGCCCCCGAGCTCCGCGAACTCGGATTCGATGACGAGGCGCCAGACGCGGCTGAGCTCGCCATTGATGCGGTGGTGCGAGGCGAGCAGGTACGGATTATCGCTGGCCTCGGCGATGAGCGTGAAGATCTGCAGTGCGGCGTCGATCGCCGCGACGAGATTGTCGCGCGTGGCCCGGTCGTTGCCGGGTACGACCTCGGCGTTGAGGCGTGCGCCGACCTTGGTGACCTCTGCGAGCTGCCCGTCGGTCAGCGATGGGATGCCGGTGCGGGCGATCTCTGGGGCGAGGAGCGCCCAGAAGTCGAAGAGTTTGCCGACCGAGTGCAGCGTCAGCGGCGCGACGACTGACCCCTTGCGTGGCTGGGTGATGAGCAGACCCTCTTGGTCAAGTCTCGTCATCGCGTTGCGCACGGACGCCATGCTCATGCCGAGGCTCGTGACCAGCCCGCGCTCGGTCACCTTCTGACCGGGTGTGAGGCGGCAGGAGATGATGTCGCCCTTGATGCGGCTGTATGCGATCTCGGCGAGCGGGAGGTCGGCGGCGCCCTCGGGGGTTGCGCTCGTCTCCGTCTGCGTGGGCTGTGCCATTTCGCTGCCTCTCGGTGTGGAACACCCTCAGACTACAACCTCTTGCACTCTCAGGTAAGCGGGCATAACATGTGAAAACCAACTCTGTGACATGTCAGGATCGCAGGTTTGGGAGTTCGCAAGGGTGCGTCCACACGCTGTGTACGCGCTCGAACGTCTCGAAACACCCACCCCCGAACCCAGCTGGAGCCCGCAATGAGATTCGTCACCTTCCACCGCCCGGGGGATCCAACCCCGCGCCTCGGCCTCGACAACACCGACGGCGAGACGTACACCGACCTCACCGCGCGATACCCGGAAGACCCGGCGTTCGCGTCGATGCTCGCGCTCATCGACGCGGGGGGCCGTGGTCTCGATGCCGCATGGGAGGCCTACCAGAAGCTCGACGAGGCGGTGCTCGTTGAGCAGGACGCGATGACGCTCCTCGCCCCGTTCACCCCGCGGCGGATGCGCGACTGCGGCCTCATCGTCAGCCACCTGCGCCAGAGCATCTCGCGCACTGCGCGCTGGATTACCGAACACACGGACGACGCGCGCTCCTACGCGACGCTCTACCGTCAGCTCGACGGCACCTTCAGCCCGCTGTACGACCCGGCGACGCCGGTGCAGTACGCAGAGCGGAACCCCGAGACTGTGTCGGCGCCGAACGCCGTGCTCGAGTGGCCGGCCGGCAGCGACTACCTCGACTACGAACTCGAGCTCGCCGCGGTCATCGGCAGGGGCGGCACGTACATCACACCCGAGGAGGCCGAGCAGCATGTCTTCGGGTACACCGTCTACAACGATTGGTCGCTGCGCGATGTGCAGGCCCGCAATGCGCTGGCGGGCGCCGGAGCGCACGGCAATGCGAAGGACTTCCCGGAGTCGAACCCCTTCGGCCCGTGCGTGGTCACCCGAGATGAGATCCCGGACCCACAGAACCTCCGCATGTCGGTGCGGGTCAACGGCGAGACGTGGGGCGAGGGATCCTCGGCACAGATGATCCACTCGTTCCCCGAGGCCGTCGAGCACATCAGCGCCCGCGAGCCAATCGTTGCCGGCGAGGTCTGGGGCACGGGCACCGTGCGCAACGGCTCATCTTTCGAGCTTGGTCGCCGACTCCCGAGGCCCGCCCTCGTCGAGCTCGAGATCGAGCGGATCGGGGTGCTCGCCCAGTACGTCATCCCGAAGCCCTAGCCACACGTCACACCCGATCAAACTCGTTCCAGAAAGGACACCACCCATGAACGCCCCAGTTCCCGCCCTCGAAGGCGACCCTCGCCTCATCCGCCTGAGCGACGACGTGTACGTCTTCGGCACCTACCCCTACTCCGGCCTCATCGTCACCGACGAGGGCTGTGTCGCCGTTGATGGCCCCATGTCGCCGCAGAACTCGGTGCTGTGGAAGGAGTTCATCGACAGCAAAGGCCCGCTGAAGTACCAGGTCTACTGCGAACACCACTCCGACCATGCGGTCTCCGCGCCGCTGCTGGAGCCCGAGGTGCTCATCACCTCGGAGACAACCGCGCTCGGCCTCGACTCCGACGAGGCGGCGCGCGAGGCAATGCGCACCTGGGGGTCGTACCCCGACACCGCGCCCGAGTTCATCGACGCGTTCAAGATGCGGCGCCCGAACCTCACGTACCGCGGCCGCATGAACTTCGAGCTCGGCGGCAAGCGGTTCACCCTGTTCGAGGCTCCGGGGCACACCATGGGCTCCACGGTTGTGCACGCCATCGACGACCGCGTCGCGTTCATCGCCGACACTGGAACGACGCCCGCGATCCAGTCCGGCAACCCGGTCTCCTGGCTCACGACGATCGCCCTGCTCGAGACGCTTGACGTCGACTGGTATGTGCAGGGCCACTCCGACCCGCTGAAGCGCGAGGATCTCCACTACTGGCGCACTAAGCTCCTCGCCGCCCTCGACCAGGCGCGCGCCGACCTGGCGAACGGTGTGACCCCACAGGAAGTCGCAGAGCGGGGCGGGGTGCTCTCCGTTGTCGAACTCTTGCAGAAGCCATTCGTTGGCCGAGGCGATATGCCTCCCGGGTTGCGCCAGGCGGCAGGGACGACGCTGCAGGAGTGGGGCGTTGATCGCATGTACGAGGCGATTGCCGCCCACCCGACCGATGCGCCGGGCGCCGCGCTCGGCCCGGGCCTTCGAGAGATCGTCTGAACCGTCTGGTGCGGCGAGCGTACGTGCTCGCCGCACCCGGTCTGAGCCGCACACTGTGTGCGCAGGATCGCGGACGTCGCATTGCGATCCAAGAAACCGACCCTGCCGCTGTAGTGTGAGACCCATCGCGCGCACCAACGCGATGGTGAGGCGGAGGGGTGTCGGGCCTATGGGGCTTCGGATTGAACTTGAGGTTGAGAACCCGAACGAGCCGCCGGCGGTCGACGTGCATTATGAATGGACTCAGTTCGCCCTGTGGATGTCAGGGAAGTACGGATACGGAAACCTGGCTGGTCACGAGATTGGGTTGAGCCCCGAGCTCGTGCAAGCCTTGTGCGACTGGGGAGACCGGGCTGATGCCGTGTTCCCAGCTGATGATCCTGCGAGCTTCGAACTGTCGGACGATTTTCTGCAGGAGGGATACGAGCTGGCGCGTCGAGTTCGTGCGGAACTCCCCGCTGAGTGGGTGGTCACCACCTGGAACCCCGCGTCGAGGTCAACCGTTGAAGTCGCCCTCGACGACTGACGTGCATGAGTATCGGCCCCGCTCTCGCTTCGCGTGTTGGGGGCACCCGCACGGAGCGAGATCTTGCGCTGAAGGTGCGGGTTGGTGCAGGGCCGCGAGAAGCAGATGCAAGGGGCACCGGAACGCGCTTGTATTGAACCGTCCGCCGGGTCGCTCAGAAAACTGGCCGATCGATAATCCTCAAGGGCAGTAGCGGGGATTCAGCCAGTCTGCTGGAGTATCGTTAGGGTTGCGGACGCGAAAAGCTCAACGCAGCATTCGCTCATGCCGAAGGGAGCTGGTTGTCGATGCACGTTCAGAGCCTGTCGGCCCTCAAACAGTCGGTCGGTTCCCATTTTCAGGCGAAGGCGCGATACCGGGGAACTGTTCGCCATAATCCAGAGCGAGATCGAGAAGATGGCTTCGTGCGATTCTTGCTCTTTGACTCGTTTGCTTTTGGTTTCGGCTTTTCGGGGGCACCGTATACCTCGGTGAGCTGCTTCTATGAGGCATCGGAGGGGCTAACTACAACCGTCCTGCTGGGTATCGACCTTGCCTTCGTCGAGAACGACGAGGAATCAATTTCGCGGGCGCTCCGCCACGTCGAGCACTACTGTCGGCTCCGATTGCCAGACAAGTACCTTGCCGCGTGGGAGGTCGGAGAGCCATCCAACTGAACCTGACCGTTCGTTCCTCGCACAGAGGTCTAAGTTGTAGTTGATTTGAGCCGGGTAGCCGCCGGGTTCGAGACCTGTATCGCAAAACTCAACTCACGATTCGACAGTTTGGGAGTTGCACCTTCGCGTCCAGTGAACACCTTCACGTACAGTTCGTCTGCTACGACGCGCTGGTGTTTAGTATCGCAATGCCGCGGGAGCCGTATTCGAGTCTGTCGGTGAGCCATATCTATGGTCCGGGCGAGAATTCCTCGCAAGAGCTTCTTGGCCATGACCTCACCTTCGTGGAGATCACTGAGGAAGCTTTTGCGGCAGCATTCGAGGTCGTGCGAGAGTTCTCTCGGCTTTGGCTCCCGGACAAGTACCTGGACGCCTGGGAAAAGGTAGAACTGCGCAAGCGAAGCTAGGCACACGAGTCAGCGCTGCCAACTGCTGGCGCGAAATAGTGTTCAGATCCGCGTGGCAACCATCGCGCGTGGCCTTGCCGCCGCGGTCAGGAAGGCACGAACCGCGACTATCTCCAAGCCGGGGTTCGACGGAGCGTAGGCGCGGCTCGCAGCTGTGGCATGGATCGAAGAAAAGCAACTCCGCAGGCGTCGTCAGCGTGAGATTGCAGATTTGGCCCCGATCGAGCCTCCGCTCGCGTTCGATCCTCGTTGGGCCCTGTGCCCGGCCTGCGGGATGTCGCCGACGTCAAAGCGAAGCCGACCTGGAAGATGGAGGCGATGAATCGTTCACAAGTGACCCGGTGGGCGTTGTTCCAACGCCAAATCGTCCGGGCTGACTATCACCTCTCTGACCCGCTGTTCAGCCCGTTCAGCGCGAGCCCAGGTGATCCAACTGCGCGGTTCTACATGGAGAAAGACAAGCCGTGGCGGAGCAAACTCATCGCGCATCGTGTCCGAGGGTGCTTCGATGCCGCGTTGTTCACGATCGCTTTCGCGGCATTAGTTATCGCATTCGTCGGGATGGCATTTGAGGGAGTGATTCCCCCTGGGACATTATTTACCGCAGTGATAGTGGCACCTTGCCTGCTTGTGAGCCTGTGGTCGTTGATGAAAGCGCATTCGTGGCTGCGGTGGATGGTGCGGAACTGGAACACGCGCACGCTCGCTCCACGCAGTCGCGAGAGACGCCAGCGAGGTCGAACACGAGGGCAACGACCCACTACGGCCGCCGAGGGCAATCACCGGGCGGGGGCTGGGGCGCTGGGCGAGATACTTCGGGTCTGGTTCTTCTCCCAGTTCGTCCGGGTGCAGATCAAGGCAGATTACCGTGTCGGCGACAGTATTTTTTCGAGCACCGCGATGCCGGGGTTGCCCGGTGGTGCCCGCCAGTATCCGGAGGAATATCTGAGCAGCGGGAGGGTGTGGCGGAGTGTGATGATGCTCTTGCGAGCCGGGTACCTCACCCTCGCCGTAGTGATCTTGTGGGTGACCGCGCCGTGGAACTGGGAGAGTGGGCCCAGCGGAGACCCTGTGGGTTGGTTCTTCTACGGCATCGTCGTGATGGTCTCGCTCCGTGTCGCAATTCCATCCCAGTCATTCCTCCGGTGGATGATTCTCAACTGGAACGCCGAGAAGCAACTTCCTGCAGCTCGTTGATGTGTGGCTTGCCGCAGCTTAGAGATGTGGTGGGCCGCGACATTCGACGGGGAGGCTTCACGGTAGCGCCCGACAATGTTCACCGGAACCGCGGGAACGCCGCCGCATAGCCGCGTTCACCGTGCTTTCGAGTTCTGTCTTGGTCAGAACGGAATATCCGAAGCTCGAAAACCCTCCCGGCCCTGGTGCGGCCGCTGAGAGGGGTGCGAGCATTCCGTGGACATGGACTGAACCGGCGACGTCGAGCCTTCGATACTGCCTGACAGGGAAGAGGTACCCGATGAAGAAGAGGAACGGCGGCAACGCTGTGTTGCGTGCGGCGTGCATCGCTGGGCTGTCAATCGTGCTGCTGAGCACGCTGACGGGCTGCAGCGCAAACAAGGGCGGCGACACCACCTGCGGGGAGTTCTCGAAGCTCTCTCAGCAGGGCAAGAGCGACGCCATCGCGTCGTTCTTGAAATCGAAGAACGGCGATGAGCCAGCGAACGGCGTGATCCTGCTGAACGTGGCCTCTGCCTCGCTCTACTGCTCCACCGTCGGGTCTGACTCAGACCCGATCAAGAACATCGATGGCTGAGCCGTGCGAGGGCTTGGCGATGAAGAGAGGCGAGTCATGACTGATGCAACACCCCCGGGCGAGAACCCGGACGCGGGCGCGAGCGAGCACACCCCTCGAGAGAACGCCGTCGGGTCGAGCGCGGCGTCGGGCGGCCGGCAGGCTTCGGCGTGGAACGCCGCCGACAAGGTCGCCTCTGGCATCGATAAGGCAGCCGATGTTGCGGGGGATATCGGGACAGGGATCGGGTTGGTGCTCACGAAGCTGTGGGGTCTGCTGCTGCTCGTGGGCGGAATCGCCCTGCTCGTTATCGCCCCGTCGAGTTGGTGGGCTGCGATCCTTGTCGCCGCGTATGGCCTCTACCTGCTGCTGCCCGGTGAGAAGTGGGTGATCTGGTAGTGGAATGGGTGGGGCCCGTCGTCGTGGTGCTGATCTTCTTCGGGGTGCCGGTGGCGTGGTCGATGCTGCGTGAATACATCGCGAAGCGGGCCAGAGAAGCGAATCAGCGGGATGACGACCAGCGGGGCCAGTGACTCTTGGTTTTGGGAACTCGTAGCCCCGGTGTACGAGTTGATGTGGTCGGGGCCGGTGACGGAGCAGTTGCGGTGGGAGGTCGCGAGGGCGCTTGCTGGCGCCGACTCTGTTGCTGACATCGGCTGCGGGACGGGCTTCATGGTCGACGGGCTCGTCGCTTCGGGCGTGAGCGTCGTGGGCGTCGACGCGTCGAAGAACATGCTTCGCCGGGCGCTCGCGCTCGGCCGAGTCTCGAGCGCGGTCCACTGTACCGCGACGCAGGTGCCCCTGGACAGCGCGTCCGTCGATGCGGTCGTGATGACGAACCTCCTGCACGCGCATCCTGAACCGCAGGACGTTCTACAGGAGGCGATCCGGCTCCTGCGCCCAGGGGGCACGCTGGTGCTCAGCTGGCCCGCCGACGGAATCTCACCAGCCCGCATGTACGGGATCGACCGGGCGCACGGGCGCGGCATCGTGGCCTCGCTGGCGGCGCACTGCGCAAGAACGGCGGTCGGAATCATCGCCACGTTCACGGCCGTTGGGCGGGGACGCAGGACGGGGCGAGGGGCTGGCCTGCAACGACTCGCGCAGTCGAGCGGTCTCACGGCAGGCGCCGGCCCCCGGGTCATCGCCGGCTGCCAGGAGTTCCTGGTGCTTCAGCACGCGTAGCCCGTTTGCGGCAGTCGCCGCGGTAGCCGATCCCCGCAGAGTGGGCGGTTCCGCTGCCGGGCTGGCCAAACTCGCTCTGCGAGTAGCGCGCCGCGTTCCCTCGGTATGCTGTGACTCTTGCTCACACGAACTGAGGCCAGGGGGAGGCGTCATGTACATCGCATGCATCGTACTGATCGTCGCCGCGGGGTTCGTGGTGCTCGCGGGTGCGCGCGTGCTGCGTAGCGTGCCCAAGCACTGGCCGACCGTGCGCGGGGAGTGGGCCGGCCCCGCGCTTCAGTTCTCGCCGCACCAGTACCGTTACCGCACGCCCGACGGCTTCGACCGCTCGGGGGAGACCGCCGTGAAAGTGATGTGGCGGCCGCCCTATGGCGGCGCCTGCGTCGTCGCATACGACCCCGAGAGCCCCTGGGTGTCGAAGCCGGCTCAACTGCGAAGGAACGGTGCTGTGCTCATCGGCGTGGGCGTGTTCGCTGCGGCCGCAGGCGCGGCCTTGCTCGGCATCGCCCTGTCTTAGCGCTGCAGGGCTGCCCCAGCCCCAGCCGCAGCCCCTGCCCCGGCGCGCCGCGTACTGCGGCCCACGTCGCCCCAGACCGCATCAAGCGACAGCCCGAGCTCGCAGGCCACGAGCGCCACGGTCGAGAACGCGGGCGTCGCGACCCTGCCGGTCTCGATCTTCCGTAGCGTCTCGGGGGAGATGCCAGCCGCGACCGCGACATCAAGCATCGAGCGGTTGCCCCGGGCCTCCCGCAGCAGGGCGCCGAGCCGTTCGCCCCGAGCTCTCTCTTCGGGGTTGAGGGGAAGTCTGACCATGCCCTAAGCGTACCCTGCCGGTATAGTTTGGCCGGTATAGTTATTGGAAAGAATGGGAGGGGCGCAATGATCGAGATTCTGAACGAGGCTCAGCTGACCCGGGCTCGCGAGGCGGGGCAGCTCGTCGGCACGATTCTGCACACGATCAAGGGCAGGTGCCGGCCCGGCGTGAACCTGCTCACGATCGACGGGTGGGCGCGGGAGATGATCGTGGCTGCCGGCGCGACCTCCTGCTACGTCGACTACGCGCCCTCATTCGGTAGCGGCCCGTTCGGCCACTACATCTGCACGGCCGTGAACGATGCCGTGCTGCACGGCATGCCCCACGACTACAGCCTCGCCGACGGCGACCTGCTGACGCTCGATCTCGCGGTCACGCTGGGCGGCATCTCGGCGGACGCCGCGATTAGCTTCGTAGTCGGTGACGATCAGGATCCCGCCGACGTCGAAATGATCGCGGCCACAGAGCGGGCGCTCGCCGCCGGGATCGAGGCGGCCGGGCCGGGGGCCCGGATCGGCGACATCTCGCACGCGATCGAGCGGGTGCTCACGGCCGCGGGCTTCCCGATCAACCTGGAATTCGGCGGTCACGGGATCGGGTCGACGATGCATCAGGATCCGCACGTCTCGAACGCCGGCAGGCCCGGCCGCGGCTACAAGCTACGACCGGGGTTGCTGCTCGCGCTCGAACCCTGGGTGATGCGTGACACCGCCGAGCTCGTCGTGGCCGCCGACGGCTGGACGCTGAAGAGCGCGACCGGATCGCGTGCCGCGCACAGCGAGCACACGATCGCGATCACGGAGGCGGGTGCAGAGATCCTGACCCTGCCGCGCCCTTAGAGCCCGCTCTGCAGCCGCTCCGCGAAGGCGCGCAGCGGCTTGTAGGCCGGCGCACTCCACGGCGAGACTGGGATGAACGCGACTGTGTCGCGGGTGCGCAGGTAGTCGTCGACGGTGAAACGGACGTCGTGCCCCGATCCGCCCGCGGCCTCCGAGAGCTTCACCGTGAACTGGGCGTGTTCGACGCGCACGAAGTTCTTCACCGAACCCCGGTACGCGCCGGGGCCCGCCTGAGTGATCGCGATCTTCCCTCCGACCGCGGCCCCGATCTCGGCCGCGTCTGAGAGCAGCTGCGCGATCTGCTCGGCCGTCTTCGTGGTCTGCGCCGTGAAATTGAGCGCGTTCACCTTGTCATCAATGGTTGCCATTTCGTTCCTCACTCTGGGCATCGCGTTCGGCGATGCGGCGTTCGATCTTGTCGTGTTTCGCGGCCTCGAGCATGCGCTGCCCGAGCCAGGCGATGAGCGCCCCACCTCCGAGCAGCCCGAGGAGTACCGGAAGCTCGCCCGAGGTGTAGCCGATGACGACGCCCCAGTACAGACCGACGGCAATGAGCGCCAGCCCGATGCCCGCGACGAGGTATCCGGGTACTGCAGACTTGGGCTTCATGGCGGTGCGCTCCTTCGCTCTCGGCGGTTCACGTGCGGTGCGACGGGCGGCCACTTCGGCCCACGCAATCGCCTCGTCCACGAACTGTGACAGCCCTCCCGTGGGCGCCGCAATCGTCACGGCGGAGTTCGGGGTTCGGATATTTCGTTCGAACGCCGTCGTTGCCCGAACGGACGCATTGCTGAAGCGGCAAGGTTCGTGGACTATCGTGCTCCTGGGTGCCAGTATTCGCGAGGGCGCTGGTGGAAACCGGGGCTGCTGCAGGGCTCACGGCCCGCGGCTCGTAGCCCGCGACCCAGCTCACGAAGCGATGAAACGAGAATGACGTGATGGACGACATGAACCCAGAGATCTACAAGCAGTGGATCGCACCATTCGAGGGCGGCGAAACCGTGCGCGAGGCGGAGGCGTACAGACTCGCCGTTGCCGACGAGCTCGACGATGACGAGCGCGTGCAGATTCTCACCCGCCCCGACCGCACGTATGTGCTCGCGGCGCCCGCGGTGCGCGACCTGCCGGGCGTGAGCGACGCACGTGACGAGGTTGAGCTGCGGGCCGCGCTCACCGCGGGCGGCATCACGCTCAACGGGCCCGACCACCTGTTCTTTCTCGACGACGCTACCAAGCAGCGGCTGCGCGACACGGAGAACCCGAGCAGCGTGCGAGCGCTCACCGATGCCGACCGGGCGGCGTTCGATGCCTTCGAAGCGGGGGTGTCGGAGGAGGATCTCGACGGCGCCTCCGTCGAACTCGACCACTGGATGGTCTTCGGCGCCTTCGAGGGCGATGCGCTCGTGGCCGTTGGCAGCTCCTACCCGTTCGCCGACGACGTTGCGCTCGCCGACATGGGGGTCGTGACGCACCCCGAGCATCGCGGCAAGGGCCACGCCCGCAGCGTGATCTATGCGCTGTCGCGCGGCGCGCTCGCCGTCGACCACGAGCCCCAGTACCGCTGCCAGACCGACAACACCGCGTCGGTAAAGCTCGCTCAGGGCTCGGGCTTCGTCTCGATCGGCACCTGGGACCTGCCGCTCCCGGACGACGCTGATGAGTGACCTCTTGGCCGGCATACCCGCACCAGCCCGCCCCGACCTCAGCGCCCGCCTGCGGGCGGCGCTGTTCGACGGGCAGGTCGGAGAGGGTGAACCGGGGGCCGTCATCGCCGTCTACCGCGACGGCGTACTCGTCGCGAGCGCCTGCGCGGGCGTTGCCGATATCCGGGGCCAAGACCAGAGCGCAGGCCAAGACCAGGACCAAAGCTCGGGCCCCGGCTCGGCGGACCACGATGCCCTGACCGCCGACACGCTCATGAACATCGCCTCGATCAGTAAGCAGATGGCTGCTGCCGCGATCCTGATCGCCGCTCGCGACGGTGCGCTCGACCTCGACGCTGACCTGCGTGGCCTGGTGCCCGAGCTCCGGGTGCCGGGGGTGACGCTGCGCAACTGCCTGAACCACACCGCCGGGCTGCCCGACTACCTGGCGGTCGCGTACACGGTCGGTATGCCCGAGATCGAGATCGCCGCGCTCAGCGTCTTTCTCGACTGGGTCACGACGCTCGACGGGCTCGAGTTCGCGCCGGGGCAGCGGCAGTCTTACTCGAATACCGGGTACGTGCTCGCTGCCCTGGCCCTGGAGCGCGCGGTGGGGCGGCCGTTCCCCGAGGTGCTCGCCGAATCGGTGCTCGTGCCGCTCGGGATGACAAAGTCATTCAGTACGACGGTGCTCGGCGAGTTCAGCGCTGGGATGGCGTTCAGCTTCTCGCAGGAGGGGCCCGGCGAGTTCGTGAAAGAGACGATGGGCGTCGGCGAAGTCGAGCCCGTGCGTGGCGTGAACGGCGACGGCGAGGTCATCACATCGCTCAACGAGTTCGGTGTGTGGCAGGCGTTCTTGCTCGACGGGCGCGTGCTCGGCGAAGACATTCGTAGCCAACTGCTCGCGCGAACGACGCTCACCGACGGCACCAAAACGACGTACGGCTTCGGCATCGAACACGAGACGAAGGCCGAGACCGCGGGCTACGTGCACAGCGGCGGGATGTGGGCGTTCTCGGCGTACTCCATCGTCGATGAGAAGTCGGGGCTCAGCGTCGCCTGCTTCGCGAACCGCGGCGGGTACAGAGCCTCGGAGGCCGCGTGGAAAGCGATGCACCTTGCGTCGGGGTTCGGGGACATCGCCGGCGACTGGTTCGCGACCCAGTCGCTCATGGGGGCCCGTATCGAGGTCTTGTCAGCCGGCGACCTCGCCGCCAGAACGGGGCTGGGCGAGGAACCCGAGACCGCGACCTGGCGGGGAGGCCGCGTCTGGGAAGGCGACGACGACTTCGCGCGCATCGAGCCGCGCGGCCGCGATCTAGAGGTCACGTCGTGGTTCGGGATCGCGGAGCGCTACGAGCGCCTGGACCCCGCAGGCGGGCACCCCGCGCACCTCCCCGGCGAGTATGCAGAGCGGGCGTTCGGCAGGGCGTTCGTGTTCGAGGAACGCGGCAGCGAACTCTGGCTCGTGCCGCCGGGGCGCGAGCCTGAACGGGTCAAGCCGTTTGGGCGACGCGATGCCGAGTGGATCGGCGAGACGACGCTCGGCTGGGTGATCGCAGACCTTGAAGCCGGCGGGCGCGTGCGCGTGGGGCTCGGCACGTTCTCGGCGGAGCTGGTGCGGCGGTAGCGCGGCTGCTTGACGCGCTGTAGTGATTAGGCGTCGGTAGCGGCGAAGACTGCGTCGATCTCGACGGCGACGCCTCGGGGCAGCGAAGCCATGCCGAGGGCTTTTCGGGTCGGCAGGTCGCTGCCGCCAAAGACCTCACGAAGCAGGCTGCTCGCGCCCTCGGCGACGGCGCCGTGCTGCGTGAAATCAGGGGTGGTGTTCACGCATACGTTCAGCTGAGCGAGGACGAGCCCGTCGAGTGTTCCGTAGTGCTCGCGCACCGAATGCAGGAGTCGCAGTGCGGCTTCGCGCGCGGCCTGCGCACCCTGCTCGACAGAGAGATCTGCGCCCACCTTGCCGAGCGTCAAGCTCGTGTGCCCGGAGGTGAAGATCAGGCCGTTTGCATTCACGCACTGCGCCATGGTGGGGGAGCTCGGGCCGTCGGTCGCGCCGAGGCTGAGAGCGAGGGCGTCGCGGGTGCTATTCATCATTGGTTCCTTCAGTCGATCCGGTGGTGCTCGGCACGGTGACCGGGCTGACGATCCAGTGCACCTCGGCAATGCCGTCGCCAACGTTGACGGTGCGGTGGAGTTGGGAGCTTCGGTACTCGATCGTGTCTCCGGCGTCGAGCAGGTGTGATCTGCCGTCGATCTGCACGTCAACCGATCCGCGAATCACGGTCAGAAACTCCTGCGAGTCGCCGTGGCTGTAGGGGTCTTCTCCGGTCGATTCGCCGGGATCGAACTCGCCGGCAAACATCTCGATGTGCGACAGCGGGCGCGGGCTCAGCATGAACTTGCGTGCGCCGCCGTGGATCAACTGGGGGCGTTCGGCATGCCTGACGATACGGGGGCCTGGCGGCTGGTCGGCGTTGAACAGCTCCGCGAGGGTGGTACCGAGCGCCTCCGTCACGTCTCGCAGCGTTCCGAAGCTCGCGCGGCACGTTCCCCGCTCGAGCTGGCTGAGGAAGCTCGCGCTGACGCCCGACATCTCACCCAGCTGGGTCAGTGACAGTCGCCGAAGCTTTCGTATCTCACGGATTCGCGCGCCCAGCTGAGCGTCTTCGTCTCCGGATTTGCGTTTTTGAGTACTCATCCCTTCGGATGTTACAGGTTTTGAGGCGCTGTGTCTGTACCCAGGATGTAGCGTTACTGAAATCAAATTGAAGTAAATAAGGCAGGCTTCGAGATTTACTAACGAGGAAATTGGCGGAATTTCGCGGAAATCTGGAGTCGTTGATCGCGATTGGTTCAATTCGCTTGTAGAAATACTGAATTTCATTTACAGTGAATCCATCGACCTTGCGGTCTCCTGAGGAACTCCTCTTGAAAGCGCAGGTGCGTCAACGTAGACGAAGCCCGGGCCGGGCTCGACCGAAAGGTGGCCGAGTGAAAACCACATCCCCTCCCCACGCCCCAGCGTCGGCTGGAGCAGCACGGGACATCACCCCGTTAGAGATCGTTCCGCTGAAGCGTTACGGACGCATGGTGATCGCGGCCATAGCCGCGCTGCTCGTCGGCGGCCTTGTCTTCGCCCTTGTTACGAGCAAGAACCTCGACTGGAGCGTCGTTGGGCAGTACCTCTTCGCCCCCGTCATCATCGAGGGCGTCATCCTCACCGTGCAGCTCACGGTCTTGGCGGTGATCATCGGCATCGTTCTCGGCATCGTGCTCGCGCTGATGAAGCTCTCCGACAATAAAGTACTCACCGTGCTTGCCGACCTGTACCTCTGGTTCTTCCGCGGAACCCCTCAGCTCATCCAGCTGATCTTCTGGTTCAACCTGGCCTTTCTTTTCCCGACGATCAGCCTGGGATTTGTGAGTTGGGACACGAACGCGCTCATCACGCCCTTTATTGCCGCGCTCATCGGCCTGAGCCTGAACGAGGGCGCGTACATGGCTGAGATCATTCGAGGCGGCATTCTTGGCGTGCCCAAGGGGCAACGCGAAGCGGCAGTTGCTCTCGGTTTTACGCCGCTGGAGATGATGACAAAGATTATCCTTCCGCAGACTATGCGGATGGTGATTCCGCCCACGGGTAACCAGGCCATCGCGATGCTCAAGGTCACCTCGCTGGTATCGGTCATCTCGGCTCGGGACTTGCTGACAAACGCCCAGATGATCTACTCGCGGAACTACTACGTCATTGAGCTGCTCATCGTTGCCTGTGCCTGGTACCTCTTGCTGACCACTGTTGCGACACTGCTGCAGAACCAACTCGAGAAGAAATACGCCGGTCGCAGCGGTAACACCGCCGGCCGCGGCAACAACCGGGGCTTGTTCAAGCGCCTCACCCAGATGGGAGCACAACGATGAACGCAGCGGAGCGAGACATGGGCGCAGAACCCACCGAGCGGCCGATGGTGCAAGCCGTCGAGGTGCGCAAGAGCTTTGGCGGCAACGAGGTGCTTCGCGGCGTGAGCATCGAAGTGCAACGGGGAACGGTGACCGCACTCATCGGCCCATCCGGCTCAGGTAAAAGCACGTTTCTCCGGTGCATCAACGATCTCGAGACGTTCGACTCGGGTGACATCCTCGTCGACGGTGAACGCGTTGCGTATCGGAGAGAGGGCACGAAGGCCTACGAACTCAAGCCGAGAATCGTTGCCAAGCGGCGCGCAAAGCTCGGAATGGTGTTTCAGGGCTTCAACCTGTTCGGTCACCTCACCGTGCTCGAGAACATCATGATCGCCCCAGTGCAGGTCTTGAAACAAGACAAGCGGGTGGTCGAGCAGCGTGCGCTCGAATTGCTCCGCAAGGTCGGTCTTGCTGACAAACGCGACGCCTACCCCGACTCGCTCTCGGGCGGCCAGCAGCAGCGCGTCGCGATCGCCCGGGCACTGGCGATGGAGCCCACGCTCATGCTCTTTGACGAGCCAACCTCCGCCCTCGACCCCGAGACCGTCGGTGAGGTCCTCGAAGTTATGCGAACCCTGGCAAGTGAGGGGATGACGATGATTGTCGTTACTCACGAGATCGGGTTTGCTCGCGAGGTGTGTGATCAGGTCGCCTTCCTCGAAGACGGCGTGATCCAAGAGATCGGGCCACCGGAGCAGGTACTTGACAACCCCACCCACGAACGAACCCAGCGCTTCTTGAGCCGCGTCATCTGACGCGCGACCAGGGCGCACCTCACCAGCGACTCACCCCAACGACGGGGTGAGTCTTGAACCGAACGAGAAAGAACACGCCATGAAACGACATGCAACTTCCCTGGCGATCGCCATCCCGGCGTTCGTAGCCGCGAGCCTTGCGCTCTCGGCATGCGCTCCAGCGGGAGCATCCGCAGACAAAGAAGCGGCTCCGGTTGACTCCGCAGCCGTTGTCGAGGAGATCCGTGCGATGCTGCCCGACAGCATCTTGAGTTCGAACACCATCAAAGTGGTGACTGACCCGTCACAGGCTCCGTATGAATTCACCGACGACGACGACAACATTGTCGGAATCAACCCCGACCTTGCGGCCGAGGTTGCGGGCGTGCTCGGAGTCAAGCTCGAATGGTCGCGCGCAGACTTCGGGGGCCTGATTACGGGCGTCGCAACAAAACGCTACGACATGATGAGTGAGGCGATGTGGGACACGGAGCAGCGCCGCGAACAGATCGACTTCGTAGACAACCTCATCTCGGCGAACAACATTGTTGTTGCGAAGGGCAACCCGCTTGGCATCAAGGACCTGCCAGACCTGTGCGGTAAGAACGTCTCCACGCTTGAGGGGAGCATGATGGTCGAACTCTTTGAAGAGTTCCAGCCGAAGTGCGGCAGCGATCCCATTAACGTGCTCATCGCGCCGACGACGGCCGACCAGCTGCTCTGGCTGTCGACCGGGCGCGCTGTCGCGACCATCGCGAACCCGATCGTCACCGAGTTCGGCATCGAGCAGGGCACCGCGCGTGACATCGAGGTGGTTCCCGGCGAGGGCTACCTCAGCAACAACTACGGATGGGCCTTCCACAAAGACAACGTCGAGCTCCGTGATGCCATCGCCGCAGCGATTCAGCACCTGATCGACACCGGCGTGTACGGCGAGGTAATGGACAAGTGGAACGTTTCGGACAACAGCCGCCTCGCGCAGGTCGAGATCAACAGCGAGATTGTGAAATGACCACGGATACGCAAGATCTCGGCCCCTACGGCCGCATGTACGAACTCGCTCCTGACGCGACGATGGCCGGGTCGGTCGTACCGGGGCGCGAGTTCACCGTGCACACGCTTGACTCGTCCGGCGGTCAGATCCGCACCGATGTCGACTACGGCGAGCTTGATGCAAGCAAGTTCTTTCCGGTCGTTGGCCCGGTAGAGGTCGTCGGTGTGGAACGGGGAGATGTCGTCGAGATCGAGATTCTCGACATGGATCTTGACCCAGTCGCACACACGTGGACCAGGTCAGGCCTGGGGCTCCTCGGGCAGGATCGGTTCGCGGTGATGGCCGTCGACACGGCCACGCTCGAGCTCAGGCCGGGCGGACCGGGCACGCCGCTGCTCGCGGCAGCGCAGCCCAAAGCGCACGTCGGGGCGCTCGGGCTACTCACCGACTCGGTCGAGCCGGCGCGCACGCTCGGGCACTATGGCGGAAACATCGATTTCAGCGCGGTCGGCGTTGGCGCGAAACTGTGGATCACCGCGTCCGTGCCGGGCGGCGGTTTCTTCATCGGCGACGTGCACGCGACGATCGGCGACGGAGAGGTGTGCGGTACCGGCGCGGAAACCGGCGCTTCGGTCTCATTGCGGCTGAACCGGCTCGCGGGCGTCGGGTCGATCCTGCCGACCGTGGAAGACATCGATGGCCGGCTCTGGGTTATCGGCGTCGGCGCCTCCGTCGAGGAGGCGCTGAAGGAGGCGACCGCTTACTGTGTGGCCAAGGTCGCCGAACACTCGGGAATCAGCAAGGATGAGGCGTACCTCTCGGTCGGGCTGCTCTTGAACGTGAAAGTTTGCCAGGTCGTGAACCCGCGAACAAGCGTCGCGGTCTCGCTCGATGGCGGGCTCGACCGCGTGCTTCGGGTCGTAGATTCGAATCAGACGACTGCGTAGGCGAAAGGAACCCTAGTGAACCTCAGAACCGTGCTGGGTGACGTGAGCGTTGAACTCGTCGACCGGGTACTGCCGCACGAGCACCTGCTCTGCGACTTCAGCCCAGTGACGGGCGACCGCAACCACATCTTCAACAACCCGGCGCTCGCCGTGCGCGAACTCGGATACATGAACGAGGACGTGCCGCCCGCCCAAGGCGCACAGCACGCCATCGTCGAGGTGACGCTTCGTGACCTGGGGCGGGACCCTGAGGGGATGCGCCGAATCTCGCGGGAGTCAGGCACGCACGTGGTCATGGGTACGGGTTGGTACCTCGAACCGTACTACCCGAAGCAGGTGTACGAGATCTCCGCCGAGCGGCATGCTGCGCAGATGATTGAAGAGATCGAGGAGGGCGTGCTCGCCGCAGACGGGACACGGATTCGCGCCGGTGTTATCGGCGAAATCGGCACGCACGGGAGCACGCTTTCGCCCGCTGAAGAACGCGTGCTGCGCGCGGCCGGACGTGCCTCGAACGCCACCGGGGCCGCGGTCACGACGCACGCCTTCATGTACCCGACCGGCGTCGACCAGCTGAGCATTCTCGAAGAGGAGGGGGTCGACCCGCGCCGCATCGCCATTGGGCACGTCGACACCTTCCTCGACCATGCATATCTCACTGGGCTGCTCAACAGGGGCGTCTACCTGCAGTTCGATACGTGCGGGCGTGAACACCTCATGCCAGACAGTCTGCGCGTCGAGATGCTCGTGCGTCTCATTGACGAGGGCTGGGTCGACTCCCTCCTCATCTCAAGTGATCGCTGCCACATGACCGACCTGAAGATTCGCGGCGGCCTCGGCTATTCGTGGGCGATTGCGGGCTTCTGTGATCTGCTTCGCTCCGCGGGAGTCGCTGAGTCGGCCGTGAGTCAGCTCACGAGAGAGAACCCGCTGCGGCTACTCACTGGAGTGCGATCCGCGAATGTGTAACCAGGGCCGTTGCGTGGCTGAGCATCATTCTGCCGCGCAACGCCGGGTGCGCGGCCCGCGGGCGCGCCTGTTTGCCTGCCCAGGCCCCTCGTTCAGCCAGCGCCTGTACTCTCAGCAATATGAGTACCCGGCGCGCACTTGCAGGTAATCCCGTAGCCCCCGCGACGCCCCCGGTGCCCGCGGACGTCACGGAAGCCTTTGCGGCGCTGCCGGAGGCGTTGGTGAGTCGCCTCAGTCTCGTGCGCGAACTCGTCTTCGAGGTCGCGGCTACCCTACCCGAGTGCGGTGGGCTTGAGGAATACCTCGCCTGGGGGCAGCCGAGCTATCGCCCGCTTCGCCCCAGAGTGGGCACCGCGGTGCGGCTCGGCGTGCACGAGGGGGAGCGCCCCGCACTTTTTGTGCACTGCGGCACGTCACTCATCTCGGATGCGCGAAGCTTCGCGAGTGAGCTCGAGTTCTCGGGCAAACGCGCTGTGCTGCTGCCCCTGAGCGGGCCCCTCCCAGTAGACGAACTGCGTGCGTTCGTGGGCCTCGCTCTCACCTACTACGCTGGTCGTTCAGCCTAAGCCGATCCGCCCAAGCCGGGAAACTCCGCGCCGCGACGGGCCCATTCGGGTGGCCTGTGCGTGCGATGTTGAGCGCCAATCTCCGCGGGGGCGGGCCGCGTTGTCACCGCCCGCCCGTTTATTCCTTCGTGACGAACCGTGTCGAAGTGTGACGGAAT
This sequence comes from Leucobacter komagatae, assembly GCF_006716085.1. Lineage (NCBI taxonomy): Bacteria > Bacillati > Actinomycetota > Actinomycetes > Micrococcales > Microbacteriaceae > Leucobacter > Leucobacter komagatae. The sequence goes on from NZ_VFON01000001.1 coordinate 3,167,675, forward strand.
CGGACACGAACATCGCCGTCGGCCCGTAACAATACTTTCTCTTTAGTTATGTCTCCCATTAGATTCTGTCCAAGTTGTTGGGCTGAATCACAGCCCACGAATGGGCAGGGAGCGTGGCGAAGTGGGAACACGGACAACAATCGTTGGGGGAAGCGGGGCACCGCCGCACGCCGAGGGCGGCCAGCCCGAAGCGCCAGCACCCCGCGGGCGGTCCCAGGGCGAGCCCGCGATCGAGCTCGCCGGCCACCGGGTCTCGCGGGTCGCGTTCGGCGCGGCCCGGCTCACGGCCGGCGACGGCTGGGGCACCCCGGCTGACCCCGAGGCCGCGAAAGATCTGCTGCTTGCCGCCGTCGACGCCGGCTTCAGCTACGTCGACACCGCCGACGCGCTCGGCCCCGGCGTCAGCGAGCGCCTCATCGGCGAGGCCATTGGTAACCGCGCAGACGTGCTCGTCGCGACGAAGGTCGGCATGCTCCGCCCCTCGGCCGACGCGTGGGGTGTGCTCGGCCGGCCCGACTACCTGCGGCAGCAGATTCAGTTGAGCCTGCAGCGGCTGCGCCGCGACCGCATCGACCTGCTGTACCTCCACCGCATCGACCCGACCGTGCCGCTCGCCGATCAGTTCGGGGCGCTCCAGGACGCGCGCGACCGCGGTGACGTCGGCGCGATCGGCGTGAGCGAGCCCGCCGCCGCGCAGCTCGACGCGGTGCTCGAGCTCGAGCCGGGCCTCGCCGCCGTGCAGAGCCTGTTCAACGTTGCGGCGAGGCAGAACGGCGAGATCGCCGCGCGCCTGGAGCGGCTCGGGATCCCGTTTGTCGCGTACTGGCCGCTCATCGGCCGCGGGCTCAGGGCCGAGCACAAGCGCCCGCTGTTCGCCGAGCTTAAGCGCATCGGGCAGACCGTCGGCCTGAGCGCGCACCAGCTCAGCCTCGCCTGGATCTTCTCTGCGCACCCGAACGCGCTCGCCGTCGCGGGATCGCGCTCACTCATCCATCTCGTGCAGAACCAGCAGGCCGCGGGCACGCGACTGGACTCCTGCGTCAGCTCCGAGGTCGAGGCCGCCGTCCAGGCGGTGCTCGGAGACACCCCATTCGACCCACGCTTCCCCGAGGAGAACTCATGACCACCACCGCACCCACCGCCGCACAGCCCCGCACTGCGCAGCCCCGCACAGGCACCGACCCGCTTGCGACCTACCTCGCCCACGCCGAGGCGGAACAGGCGCTCGGCGGCCACGCGGGCGGCGAACCAGGAGCAGGATCGGCCGAGGGCCTCACCGCCGCAAGCCCGTTCGCCGGCGCACCGGAGGCCGTGCACGGCAGGATCGCCGACAGCGTCGAGGCGGCCCGAGACGATCTGCGCGCCCTCGCGGTCGCGCTCTTCGAAGACCCGGAGGTCGGGTTCGAGGAGCACCGGAGCGTCGCCCGCATCGCCGAGCTGCTCGCTTCCGGCGGCCACCAGGTCGAGACCGGGTCGTTCGGGCTGCCGACAGCGTTCCGCGCGAGCGTCGGGACGGGAGCGCCGCACTTCGCGATCGTCGCCGAGTACGACGCGCTTCCGGGCATCGGGCACGCCTGCGGCCACAACATCATCGCCGCGGTCGCGGCGGGCGCCTTCGCAGCCCTCGCGCCCGAGGTCGCCGCGCTCGGCGGCAGGCTGAGCATCATCGGCACGCCGGCCGAAGAGGGCGGCGGGGGCAAAGAACACGTGCTGCGCGCGGGCGGCTTCGACGGCGTCGACGCGGCCGGGATGGTTCACCCGTCGGTCGGCTCCGAAGTCTCGCCGATCTACGGCTCGGGCACGAGCGGCGTGCGGCGGCTGCGGGTGCGCTACCACGGGCGCGCGGGGCACGCTGCGGCAAGCCCGCACCTCGGGCTCAACGCGCTCGACGCCGTTGTCACCGCGTATCAGTCGATCGCGCAGCTGCGCCAGCACATCCTGCCGATCGACCGCATCCACGGCATCATCACGAACGGCGGCACCGCAGCGAACGTGGTGCCCGACCTCACCGAGGCCGAGTTCCTCGTCCGCTCGAGCGAGATCGACACGCTCAAGGTGCTCACGGAGCGCGTCATCGACGCGCTCGAGGCGGCCGCGCTCGCGACGGGCACGACCGCCGAGATCGACGTCGACTTCGAGCCGCCGTACCTGCCGCTGAAGCCGAACGTGCTGCTCACGAAGCACTGGGCCAGGCGCCTCGAGGCCCGCGGCCGCGCTGTCCCGCTGACGCCCGCGCGGGTCAGGCTCGGCGGCCCGTCGACCGACATGGGCAACGTGAGCTGGGCGATCCCGGCGGTGCACCCGGCGCTCGGCCTCGGCGGCCCGGCCGACGTGGCGCCGCACAACGCTGCCTTCGCGGCATCCACGGTCGAGCCTCCGGCGATTGACGCGCTGGTCGACGCCGCGATCGCGCTCGCGGGTCTCGCCGCCGACTACCTCGCCGACGGCGGGCTGCGGGCCGCGGTGCGCGAAGAGTTCGACGCGAACGGCGGCGCCAGGCGGTGGACGTCGTGAGCGCGGCCACGCTCGCGGGAGAGCGCAGCGGCCTTGCGGGCGAACCGGTTGCGGTGCCCGATGAGGATCGCCGGGGCGCACCCCGCTGGCTGCACATCCTGCTGCGGAGCCTCTTCGATCTCGTGCTTGTTGTCTGGCTCGCAGCGACGGTCGCGTTCCTCGCGCTCCGCCTCATTCCAGGTGACCCGCTCGACGTGCTGCTCTCGGGCGTGCAAGACGCGACGCCCGAGATGCGCGCTGAAATCGCCGCGCACTACGGGCTCGACCGGCCGGCGATCGTGCAGTACTTCGGCTACCTCTGGGGCGTCGTGCAGGGCGACCTCGGCACGAGCTACCACCGCGGTTCGCCCGTGACGCAGGTGCTCTTCAGCGAGCTCGGCCCCACCGTCGAGCTGACGGTCGCTGCGATGCTCGTCGCCGTCATCGCGGCGGTCGCGCTCGCCCTCGCAACGAGCGGCCAGCGCCCCGGAGTGCGCCTCGCCGCGCAGGGCTTCGAAGTCGTCGCGGTTTCGGTGCCGTCGTTTTGGCTTGGCATCGTGCTCATGACGGTCTTCTCGTTCTGGCTGAAGTGGGTGCCCGCGTTCAGCGGGGACTCGCCCGCAGGGCTGATCCTGCCCGTCGTCACACTCGCCGTGCCGCTCGTCGGCGTCATCACCCAGCTGCTGCGCGAGCGCGTTGAGCACCAGCTCCACGAGCCCTTCGTCACGACGGTGCGGGCCCGTGGCGTGAGCGAGGCGCGACTGCGCTCGGGGCACCTTCTGCGCCACGCGAGCGTGCCCGTGCTCACCCTGAGCAGCATCATCTTCGGGTCGCTCCTCACCGGCACCGTCGTCATCGAGACGCTGTTCGCGCGCCCCGGCATCGGCCGGGTCATCGTGCTCGCGCTGCAAGACCGTGACGTGCCCGTCGTGCTCGGCTTCGTGGTCTTCGCGGCCGTCGTCTTCATCGTCATCAACACCGTCGTCGACCTACTTCTCCCGCTCATCGACCCGCGACTCAAGGGGGCATGATGGTCAGCCACATCGTCCGCGAACAGCGCCCCGCGGCGGGAAACGCCGCACGCCCTCGCGGTTCGCGCCAGGGCCGCCCACCCATCGGCGCGCTCGTCGCCATCGGGGTGTTTGCGCTGCTCGTCATCGCAGCCGTCGCGCCGACCCTCATTGCCCCGCACAGCCCGATTGCGAGCGACCCGGCGAACTCGTTCGCAGGCCCGAGCACCGAGCACTGGCTTGGCACCGATCAGCTCGGCCGCGACCAGTTCTCGCGGCTCGTGCACGGCGCCAGGTACTCGATCCTGCTCGGAGTGGGGGCGACCGTCATTGGCCTCGCCGGTGGCATCGTGCTCGGCGTCATCGCCGGCTACGCCCGCGGCACCTGGGATCGCGCGATCACCCGCCTGCTCGACGTGCTGCTCGCGTTCCCCGACGTGCTCGTCGCGCTCGTGACGATCACGGTGCTCGGGCCTGGCGAGTGGAGCCTCATCTGGGCCGTCGGCCTCGGACGCATCCCTGGCTCGGCTCGCCTCGTGCGCGGCGAGGTGCTGCGGGTGCGCGAGACCGGGTTTGTGCGCTCCGGGGTCGGCCTCGGCCTGAGCCCCGCGCGCCTCGTCGTGCGGCACGTGCTGCCGAACAGCCTCGGCCCCGTGCTCGTGCACGCGGTGCTCGGGGTCGGCGTCAGCATCATCTTCGGCGCCTCGCTGAGCTTCCTCGGGCTCGGCGCGGTACCGCCGACGCCCGAGTGGGGGCTCATGCTCTCGGAGGCCCGGCAATACCTGAGCATCGCGCCGTGGGTGGCGATCTGGCCGGGCCTGTTCATCACCATCACCGTCGTCTCGATCACGGTCGTCGGTCGCTACGCGCAGCAGCGCTTCATCACGAAACGGAGTTCGCTATGACCCCCATCGCCGACGTCAAGGGGCTCACGGTCTCCTTCGGCGGGCAGGTCGCCGTGCGCGACGTCTCGTTCGAAGTCACACCGGGCAAGTGCGTCGCCCTCGTCGGCGAATCCGGGTCAGGCAAGTCGGTCACCGCCCGCAGCCTGCTCGGCCTCGTGGGGCGGGGCTCCGAGGTGCGCGCCGATAGGCTGCGCCTCGGCGAGCGCGACCTCCTCGGGCTCCCGGAGCGGGAGTGGCTCGGGGTGCGCGGTGCCGAGGTCGGGTTCGTGCTGCAAGACGCGCTCGTGTCGCTCGACCCGCTCATGCGGGTCGGCAGGCAGGTCACCGAGACAATCACCGCCCGCCGGCGGCTGCGCGGCCCCGCCCGCGCCGCGCACGCCATCGAGCTTCTCGAGCGCGCCGGCGTCCCGGAAGCGGGGCTCCGGGCGAGGCAGTACCCGCACGAGCTGTCGGGCGGCCTGCGTCAGCGCGCGCTCATCGCGAGCGCCGTCGCGGGCGACCCAAGCCTGCTCATCGCCGACGAACCGACGACGGCGCTCGACGTGACCGTGCAGGCGCAGATCCTCACCCTGCTGGGCGAGCTGCGCTCCGGCGGCACCGGCCTGCTACTCGTGAGCCACGACCTCGCCGTCGTCTCGCAGCTCGCCGACGAGATTCTTGTGCTGCACCGCGGCGAGGTCGTCGAGCAGGGGAGCGCCGACGAAGTACTCGGCTCGCCCCACACTGAGTACACGAAAACCCTGCTCGCGGCCATCCCGTCGGAGCGGCCCCGACGCGACAGCAGTTGGTCGGTGGCGGGGGCCGCCTCGCCCGCGGGCGGCGCGTCACCCGGGAGCGACGCGTCACCCGCGGGCATCGCCCCGAAGCCCCCGGTGCTGCAGGCGCTGAACCTGCGCAAGCGGTACGCGCGGCCGGGCGGCGGGCACACCGCCGCGCTCGACGGCGTCTCGTTCGCGCTGAACCGCGGCGAGACGCTCGGCATCGTCGGCGAATCAGGGTCGGGGAAGTCGACGGCGGCGAACGCCGTGCTCGGCTTCACCGCCCCCGACGCGGGCGAAGTGCTGCTCGACGGCGAACCGTGGTCGGCCGTGCGCGAGCGCAACCGGCGAGCCAGGCGGCACCGGATCCAGGCGATCTCGCAGGATCCGCTCGGCTCATTCGACCCGCGTGCCGACGTGCGGGCGATACTCATCGAAGCGCTCGCGGCCGTCGGGGCACCCCGCGCCGAGCACACCGACCGCGCGGTGGCGCTCCTCGAACAGGTGGGGCTCGGGGTCGAGCACCTCGCGCGCAACCCGCTCGAACTGTCTGGCGGGCAGCGGCAGCGGGTCGCGATCTCGCGGGCACTCGCGACCGAGCCCGAGGTGCTCGTCTGTGACGAGGCGGTCTCGGCACTCGACGTGTCGGTGCAGGCGCAGGTGCTCGATCTGCTCGACGGGCTGCAGCGCCGTCTCGGCGTCTCGCTGCTGTTCATCTCGCACGACCTCGGCGTCATTCGCAGCATCGCCGACGAGGTCATCGTCATGCGCGGCGGCCGAGTCGTCGAAGCTGGCCGCACCGAGCAGGTCTTCACCGCGCCGAAGCACGACTACACCCGTGAGCTCATCGCCGCGATCCCGCGCCTCCGGTCCGTCAGTAGTGGGGGTCCTGGCCCAGCACGTCCCTCAGAACCATCAGCATCCATCGAAAGAACACCGACATCATGAACCGAAAACTCCTCACCCTGCCCGCGCTCGCCGCAACCGCGCTCCTCGCGCTGTCGGCCTGCACGACCACCGGTGCGAACGCGGGGGAGGGCGGCGCGGCAGCGTCGACGCCCACACCCGGCGGCACCCTCACCTACTTCGCGAACACCGAGCCGCCCGTCTGGGACGGTCAGCGCATTCCGAGCCTCAACGCGAACTCGATCAACAGCTCGATCTTCGACACCGTGGTCGCGCAGGCCGATGACGGCACCTATAAGCCTGGCCTCGCGACGAAGTGGGAGATCAGCGACGACGGGCTCACCTACACGTTCACGCTGCGCGACGGCGTGACATTCCACGATGGCACGCCGTTCAACGCTGAGGTGTTGAAGCAGAACCTCGACCGCCCGCTCGCCGAGCCCGACCTCGCGACGGTCTCGACCGGTATCGCCTCGACCCGGGTCGTCGACGAGCACACCCTCGAGGTCGTGCTGAGCCGGCAGAACGCAGCGTTCATCCACGCGCTCTCGACCCCACACTGGCCGATCTACTCGGGCAAGGTGCTCTCTGAGCACACCTCGGCCGAGCTCGCGGCGTCGCCCGAGCTCTCGATCGGCACGGGTGCATTCAAGGTGAGCGAGTACCAGAAGGGCTCGAAGCTCGTGCTCGAACGTAACGAGGAGTACGACTGGGCGCCCGAGACGTGGGAACACGACGGGCCCGCGTACCTTGACGAGGTCGTCATCCAGTTCGTGCCCGAGACGCAGGCGCGCATCGGCGCGCTCACGTCGGGGCAGGCCGACGCGATCGATCAGATCCCGCCGCTGAACATCCCCGAGGTCGAGGGCGCCGGGCTCACCGTGCTCGAGAAAGACAACACGGGCACTCCCTACTACGTGGCGCTCAACCCGAACCTCGCGCCCTTCGATGACAAGAACGTGCGGCTCGCATTCCGCGAGTCCGTCGACATCGACGGGCTGCTTAAGGGCGTCTACGCCGGGGTCTATGACAAGGCGTGGAGCACGACGCTGCCGGGCACCCCGCCCGAGGGGTCGTTCGACGAAACACTCGAGGGGAGCTGGGGCTACGACCCCGAGCACGCCGCCAAGCTGCTCGACGCGGCGGGCTACACCGAGGTTGATTCCGGTGGCTACCGGGTGAAGAACGGCGAGCGGCTCACGCTGCGCTGGAGCGTCGACAGCCTGTACCAGCAGACCGACCAGCGGCAGCAGCTTGGCGAGGCGATCGCGTCGTCGCTGAAGGACGCCGGCTTCGAGGTCATCCGCACCCCGTACGACACCGCCGCGTACACCGCCCAGCTCGCGAAGGGCGAACACCACCTCGCAGACTCGTCGCGCGGGTTCGCCGACGTCGGTACCTCGGTCTACCCGTTCACCACGGGCGGCATTCCGAGCTCGAACGGCGGCTCCGGCATCAACTACGGACTGCTCAGCGACCCGGCGATCGACGACGCCTACGCCGTCATCAGCAGCTCGCTCGACCCCGCCGAGCGCATTGCGGCCGCGCAGCAGGTGCAGCACCGCATTATCGACGAAGGCTACGTCGTGCCGATCTACGTGCCGAAGAAGATCGTCGGTACGACCGACAGCGTCAAGGGCTGGAAGTTCGACGCCGTCGGCTACACCGACTCGTTCTTCGACGTCTGGCTGACCAAGTAGCGCCCGCGAGGCCACACCCGAAAGGACCACAGCAATGCCACGAATCGACCTCTTCTACTACGGCGACACCTCGCCCGGGCAGTCGCCCGCCCAGCTCTACCGCGAGATCGAGGAGCAGATCGTGCTCGGCGACCAGCTCGGTTACCACGGCGCGTGGGTGACCGAACACCACTTCCAGGCGCGCGGTGAGGTGCCAGACCCGCTCACGCTGTTCGCACGCCTGAGCGGCACGACCGAGCGCATCCGCCTCGGCACCTCGATCGCCTGCGCGCCGTACTACCACCCGATCAGGCTCGCCGAGCAGGCGGCGCTCGTCGACGCCCTCTCTGGTGGCAGGCTCGACCTCGGCGTCGGCACCGGGATGACGACGCCCGAGCTCGCGGCCGTGTGGGGATTCCAGCCCGACGACGCGGCCAGGCGCGCGAAAGAGGTCCACGAGATCCTCACCCAGGCCTTCGATGACGGCGTGGTGAACTACGCCGGCGAGTTCTATAGCTTCGCAGACGTGCGCATTTCGCCGCCCGCCGGCCGCCCGGCGAGCGACCTCATCTGGACGGCCGCGGGCCGCAACGCGATCCCGCTCGCGACCGCCCACGGGTTCCGCCTCATGATCCCGCGGCCGCTGCCGCTCGCGCAGCGGCTGCAGATCAACGACGAGTACCGCGCGGAGGTACCCGGCGGCGAGGTCATCCACCTCCGCTCGGGGCTCGTTGGCCCGACCCGCGAGATCGCGCGTGAGCGCGCCGTCGAGTTTCTCCGCGAGTACGCCGCCGTCTACCTCCGCACCGACTGGCGCGGCGGCCCAGACAGCGAGGCCTTCGACGACATCGCCGAGAAGCTCTCGTTCGCCGTCGGTACCGCCGAGGAGGTCGCCGACAAGATCTGGGAGTGGACGGAGCAGTTCGGGGGTACCGAGGAGACGGCGATCCAGTTCCACGGCCCCCGCGTCGAGCACGCGCACGTACTCGAATCCATTGAGCTCTTCGCCCCGCAGCTCGATGCTTTGCAGGCCGACGCCCCGCGCACGAGTGTCGCGTGGGAGGACCGGGGGATCCCTGACAGGCCGGTGCCCGCGGGCCTCACGCCCTACAGCGATGGCGTGGGCGACCCCGACGTGCGCCGGCTCGTTGGGGCGCAGCCCGCAGCCCGCTGAACCGCACTGAACCGCACTGAACCGCGCCGGGCCGCCCGCAGGCCCGCCACACACGAACGAACCAGGAGACTCACAATGACCACCACACCAGCGCCCGAACCCCTGCACCCGCAGTCAGGCACGCGCAGCCCGCTCGGCACGACCGATATCGGCGAGCGCCTGCGCATCGGGTTCATCACCCACTTCGACCAGAGCGAAGACACCGCGTCGATCTATCGCGAGAACATCCGCCTCGTGCAGGCGCTCGAGGAGCAAGGCTACGACAGCGCCTGGATCGCGACGCGCCACTTCGGCAGCGGGTGGGCGGCGGCGCCGAGCCCGTACGGGCTGCTTGGGGCGCTCGCCGCCTCGACTGAGCGCATCGGGCTGGGCACCGCCGTGCTCCCGATCATCTTCGACGACGCGGTGCGCGCGGCGGAGGAGCTGTCAGTCATCGACCACCTCGCGGGCCACCGCCTGCTCGTCGGCCTCGGCAAGGGGGTGCCGAGCGACTCGTATCAGGTGTTTGAGGCGTACTCGCCCGACCGCGACCAGAGCTTCACCGAGAAGATCGAGACGCTGCACTGGGCGCTCGAGGGGAACCAGGTCGAGGGCGGCTCGCAGTCGATCTACCCGGCGAACACCTCGCTGCAGGGGCGGCTCTTCCACGGCAGCTCGAACGACGCGACGATCAGGTACGCGGCCGAGCGAGGCGACGGCTTCATTCTTGAGCGCTTCGGCAACGGGCCCGAGCGTGAGCCGGGGGAGCGGCAGGCGTTCCAGCGCCGCCAGTTGCGCACCGTGCTCGACTACCGTCGCGTGTTCCGCGAGACGTGGGGCGACACTCGCACCCCCTACGTCGTGACCTCGCGTAGCGCCTACCCGGGAGCGACGACCGAGGCCGCGCTTGCCGAAGCCTCAACCACGGCGGCGCGGTGGAACGAATACGCCGGGATCCTCGGCCGCGTGAACCCCGCCTACTCGCCCGCCGACCAGCTGCTCTCCGACAACTTCGTGTGGGGCGACCCGCGGGCGCTCGCCGCTGACCTGATTGCCGACCCGACGGTGCTGCTCACCGACGAACTCGTGCTCGGCATCCACCCCGCCCTCCACTCGGTCGACGAGACCATCGCGAAGGCGAAGATCTTGCTCGACGAGGTCGTGCCGCTCGTGCGCGAGGGGTGGGCGACGGGCCGGGCCGGGCTGCTCTCGGCTGAGGAAGCGCGGGTCGCCTCGTGAGCCTCGCGGTGCGCACGGAGGAGGGTGCGGGGGTGGGCGCGGCCCTCGACCTCGAGCTCGCTCGCGACTGGCGGGTCTGGCAGCGGGAGCGGCTCGCCGCGGCGACCGCCCCGCACGGGCCCGCGGCGCTCGTGCTTACTCAGTGGGTGACGGGTGAGGATCCGCGGGAGGTTGCAGGGCTGCCCGGTCTCTGGGCGGCGGTGGGCGGCGTACTCACCGCGACAGAGTTTGCGGAGGGTGACTACCTGCTGCCGGGCGGAGACCCCGCCGCCGCGCCGCTGCGGCTCGGCGACCCGAGCGTGACGCCCGGTGCGTACGCCGAGGTGACCTCCGGTGGTGTGCTCGTGCGCCCGTTCGCGCGGGAGGGCGTGCTCGCTGTGCGGGTGTTCGACCCCGAGGCTCCAGGGCGCGTGGCGCTCGATGCGATCGAGGCCTTCGAACCTGACGAGAGCTGGGTCGTGCCCGCGCGCTTCGACCCGAACCAGCGCACCGTGCCGATCGAGCTAGCCGACGGGCATCGAACGCTCGCGGAGGCCTCCGGCGACCTGGTCTTCGAACTCGCCGGGGCCGAACATCGGCTCGCCGGGGCGCTTCGTGGGGGAGCAATCGCGGTCGTCTTTGGCGACGCGACCAACGGGGTCGAGAGCTACGGCTTCCGGTTTCTCACGGTGCCCGCGCCAGACGAGGCCGGCCGCACCGCGGTCGACTTCAACCGGGCCTACCTTCCGCCGTGCGCGTTCAGTGACCAGTTCGTGTGCCCGTTGCCGGCGCCGGGGAACCGCCTGCCAGTGAGGGTCGCAGCGGGTGAGCGTACCGTGCGGCGACGTGAGGTGGTGCCGTTTGAGGCTGGCGATGCCGGTGATGCTGACGAGGAGGCGCGCACGCGGCGGTACCGTGACGTCATGGGCGCGTTTCCGTCGGGCGTGACGATCGTCACCACGCAGGGCGAGGACGGACCGGTCGGGTTCACCTGCCAGTCGTTCTATAGCGTCTCGATCGACCCGCCGCTCGTGTCGTTCTCGATTGCCCGCACCTCGAAGAGCCTCGCCGCCGTGCGGGCGAGCGGGCGCGTCGTCATCAACTTCCTCGGAGCAGCCCAGCGCCACCTCAGCGCCCAGTTCGCCCGCTCCGGCACCGACAAGTGGTCCGGCGTCGCCTGGACGCCGGCCGCCGACAACGGATCACCCGTGCTCGACGAGGTCACCGGCTGGGTCGCGGGCGACATTGAGCGCGAGATCGAGGCCGGCGACCACCTCATCTTCCTCGTGCGCGTGAGCGCCCTGCACACGGCGCCCGACGTGGAGCCGCTCGTGTTCCACCGGGGCAGCTACCGGGAGCTCGAGTACATGATCTAGTCGGGGTCAGGGTCAGGGTCAGGGTCGGGGTCGGGGTCGGGGTCGGTGCCCGGAGGCCTGGCGCCGGCCGCGCCACACGGTGAGCCAGGCGACAGCGGTCGCGACCGGCAGCTAACGTTGAAGAACGCGTCCGCCGCACAGTCACCGTGAGGGAAGCAAATGACGAGACGACCACCGTCCGCCCGCCGAGTTGGGGCTGCCGCATGGCGCGTAGCCGTCGCTGTGGGCTCACTCTGGGTGGGACTCGTGATCCTCACCGCCGTGGTGCCGCCGCACAGCGACCCCTCGGATGCGGGCACGCTCGCGATCAGGATCGGCGCGGGAGCCGCGCTCAGTGCGCTGACTCTGCTCGTGATCGTGCTCCTGGCACGGTACGCCGACGGCCTGCGGCTCGACGACGTGGGGCTCACATCGTTGCGCAGCGGATGGCGGCTCGCTGTCTGGGGAACGCTCCTATGGATCGTTCCGGCCGCCGCCAGCTTTGGCGTGCTCGCGCTCTTCGGAAGACCGCTTCGCGCGACCGTCTCCGCGGGGGAACTCGTGCAGACCGTCGGACTCGTGCTCGTCGCCGTGTTGCTGGCCGAAGCGATCCCTGAGGAAGTGATCTTTCGTGGCTACGTGACGACCGCGCTCGGTGCCGTGACCCGTGGGTGGGGCACCATTGCCGTTCAGGCGGTCTTGTTTGTGCTCTTCGCCGGGATGGTCCGACAGAGCTGGGACCCGACAGACCTCTCACTCTTCCTCGCGATGGGGGTTGGATTCGGGTACCTCCGGATGATCACGGGATCAGTCTGGGCTGCGATCGGTTTTCACGCGGCCTTCCAGACAGGCTCCCAGCTCGTCCTGAGCCACAGCGTTGTTGAGTTCTCTGGAAGCACCGGACTCTCGATGCTCGCCCTCGGCATGATCCCGTTCACTGTGGCCGCGATCGTCGTGAGTAGCGCGGGCGTGCCGCGCTGGTTCGCCCGAAGCTAGGCGCTATGCGCTCGGCCCTGAGGGGCGTCAGCCGTGCCTGATCGACTTGCGGGGAATCTGGTGCGCAAGGCCTCGGGGTCTTCGGATCTACGCTGTCGTCTCCGGGCGATTGGCAGTGCCGCGCTTCGTGTCCGCGTCACGGGCGGCTCTATTGGCCTGGTGAACCATGACCGCGAGTACAGGCAGGGTGAGGATAACGGGCGTCCAAAACGTCACGATGAACTTGTCTTCGGGTAGCGCAATGAGAAGTGCTCCCGTGACCGCCCACAGTACTGCGAGGCTGAGCATGAACGGCGCAGTTTTGCGGTTTCCGGCGTACCAAGCGGCCTCGGAACGCGCGGTGGCACGCGTGCGCAGCCCGAAGAAGTCGTTGGGTTTGATCTTCGCCGCTCGAACAAGCAACCCAACGATGAGAAGCGTTACGGAAACGACTATGAAGAGGACTCCTGTGAGCATTGCCATGGTCTCCTTCGCTGAGTGACTGTCTGCTGAGCGGTGTGGCGACACGATGAAGCTTCGTGGCCCTTCCCACGCTAATGAGCCGCACGCGATTTCGTCAACGTCTGTTGTGAAAGTGGTCGGGGTGATACGTGCACGACCCGGCTTGAGCCAGCAAACTCCATGCCTGCCCCGAGTAGGATGGAACCGCTTGACCGCCGGAGTTGCCGGGCAACCGCGCCGGTTGGTGATGCGATCAATCAGAGTAATGGCATATCCATTGGGTGCCGTTCAATTGCACGGGAGTGCAGACAGGAAACCGATATCCATGGCGAAGTATCGAGTACAAAACCCCGCAACGGGTGAGATCATCGAGAGCTTCGAATCCGCGACCGACGCGCAGGTTGAGCAGCAGCTCGCAGCCGCCGATTCGGTCTACCGCGAGTGGCGTGAGCGCAGCGTGCAGGAGCGCGCGGCGGTCGTGAAGCGCGTCGCTGAGATCTTTGCGGAGCGCCGCGAAGAGCTCGCAGGAATCATCGCCCTCGAGATGGGCAAGTCGATTGCCGAGAGCCTCGACGAGGTTGATTTCGCGACCGACATCATCGAGTACTACGCGGTGTACGGCCCGGGCCTCATCACCGACTACGAGATCCCGAGCACCATCCCGGGTAAGGCTGTCATGGAACACCTGCCCGTCGGCGTGCTGCTCGGCGTGATGCCGTGGAACTTCCCCTACTACCAGGTCGCCCGGTTTGCGGCGCCGAACCTCGTGCTCGGCAACACGATCATGCTGAAGCACGCGGATATCTGCGCGAAGTCGAACCTCGTGATCCAGGAGATCATGGAGCAGGCTGGCGTTCCCGTCGGCGGCTACCAGGCAGTGTTCACCTCGCACGAGCAGATCGCGACGATGATCGCCGACCCGCGCGTGCAGGGCGTCTCGCTCACCGGTTCCGAGCGCGCTGGCGCGATCATTGGCGCGCAGGCGGGCACTCACCTGAAGAAGGCCGTGCTCGAGCTCGGCGGCATCGACCCGATGGTCGTGCTCGACAGTGACAACGTCGCCGAGATCGCGAAGACCGCGTGGGAGTTCCGCACCTACAACGGTGGCCAGGTCTGCAACTCGAACAAGCGGATGATCGTCATGGCCGATATCTACGACGAGTTCGTTGCCGAGCTGAAGAAGCTTGCCGAGGGCCTCAAGCCCGGCGACCAGCTGAACCTGGGTGAGGGCGAGTACGCCCCGCTCTCGACCCGTGCCGCAGCAGAGACTGTCAACGCTCAGGTGCAGCGCGCGATCGAAGAGGGCGCGACGCTTGAGGCTGGCGGCGTGCTCTCCGACGGCCCCGGCGCGTACTACTCGCCGGCTGTGCTCACGGGAGTGCCGCGCGACTCGGAGTCGTACCAGGAAGAGATCTTCGGGCCCGTCGCCACCGTCTACAAGGTGCACAGCGACGAAGAGGCGCTCGAGCTCGCGAACGACTGCGCGCTCGGCCTCGGCGGCTCCGTGTTCTCGACCGACGAGGCGCGCGCGGCGCGTGTCGCCTCGAAGCTCGAGGTCGGCATGGCGCACGTGAACATCATCGCGGCTGAGGCCGCGGAGATCCCGTTCGGTGGGGTGAAGCGCTCGGGCTTCGGTCGCGAGATGGGCCCCGTCGGCATCGGCGAGTTCGCGAACAAGCGACTCTACTTCGTGTCGGCCTAACGGGTACGCCGAGTAGTCAGCGAATAACGCAGAGTGGGGGTGCGGGCCGAAGCCCGCACCCCCACTCTGTGTCTCAGGGAGCTCGTAGCTCGCTAGGGCTTGCGCCCCGGCACCGCGAAGCGCGGGCTCCGGTCGACGGCGACCACGATGATTCCGGCGAGCGCGAACCCGGCCGCCACGAGAAGCGCGACGCCCGCGGTCGGTAGGCTCTGCCCGGGCTCGCCCGACGTGGCCATGATGCCCGTGAGTACTGGGATCGCGACGGCGGTGCCGAAGCGCTGGGCCGTGCCGATGAGGCCGCTCGCGACGCCGGCGTGCTTCGGGGTGACTGATGCGACGGTCGCATTCGTGTTCGGGCCAACGAAGAGGCCGGTGCCCATGCCCGTGATGACGAGCGGGGCCGCAAGCAGCCAGAGCGTGATCGCGGGTTGCGGCACGAGTAGCAGGATCAGCGCGACCGCGGAGAGCCCACCACGAGAAGGCTCAGGCCGAGCGTGGCCGTGTGCCTCCCGAGCTTCGCCCACAGGCGGCCGTTGCCGAGCGCACCGAGTACTGACCCGAGCGAGTACGGCAGCAGCATGAGGCCTGCCTCGAGCGGACTGGCGCCCTGACCGCGCATCCACACGAGGCTGAGCACGAGAAACGCGCCAGTGAACGACGCGAAGCCGAAGAACGAGGCGAGCAGCCCGGTGTCAAACGACGCGCTGCGAAACAGGCTCGGCGGTACGAGACCCGAGCGGCCCCGGGCCTCACGGCTCGCGCTCCACCAGAGCAGCAGCCCGATGAACACGATGCCGGCCGCGGCGCACGCGATGACGAGGCCGATCGCGTCGCGCGCGATCGACAGCGGTACCATGATGAGCCCGAGCCCGGCGATGAGCAAGACAACGCCGAGCCCGTCGAACCCGCCGTGCGCGCTGTTGCCCGGGCGGGGAAGCAGAAAGACGGCGAGGATCGCAGCGAGGAGCCCGATGGGAGCGCCCGCGGCGAGTGTGAGGCGCCACCCGATATCCTCGCCAGCCGCGGCGATGAGGGAGCCGCCGACGAGCGGCCCGAGCGCGACGGAGACGGCGAACACGGTGCCCATCACAGCGAACGGCTTCGCGCGCTCGGGGCCAGCGAACCACAGCTGGATGAGCGCCGTGATCGGTGTGATGGCGAGGCCTGCGCCAACGCCCGCGACGGCGCGCGCGACGATGAGCTGGGTGATGTCGGTTGCGAGCCCGCACCAGAGGCTTGTCGCGGCGAAGATGAGGGCGCCAGAGATGAAGACCCAGTGATGCCCGACCACATCGCCGAGGCGGCCAGCGGGCACGAGCACGAGGCCGAACCCGAGGGCGTAGACGGTGAGCACGAGTGACAGAGAGGATCCGCTCGCGCCGAGCGCGTGCTGGATCGTCGGTAGCGCAACGTTCGCGCTCGTGATGCTCACCATCGCGAGGAACGCCGCCGTCAAGACAATCGAGAGCCCGAGCCACCTGCGCGGTGTGGGGTGCGCCTTCGCCGCTGCGGCCGACGCGAGTGGTGCTGCCGGCGGCGTGGACAGCGCTGCGGCAGGAGAGCCTGCCGGAGCGGTAATTGGCGGTGCCGACGCAGTGGAACTGTTCACTGGTTGCTTCCCTTCGAGGCCGGGAAGATGCGTTGCAGGTCGCAAGCATCTACCCGACGAAATTGTCGTGTGTTAGATGCCGCGGACGCAGAGCGTAGAAGTAGCTACAAAGACCAGACCACCGGCTGGCGCCTCATTCTTTTTCGGCTGAATCAACATAACACGCTTTCGCCAGGCCTCGCGAACCCTGAGTGAATGCTCCGAGGAATTTTAATGGGGGTAAGCCCCCATTAATCTGGATGGGCCCCTCGCTTGATCGGGCTGCCGCCACAACCAGGAGATCCATGACATCGGCCAAGACCGCGCAACGCCCCCAGATACCGCTCCTGCTCTCGGCCGTGTTTCTCGCCTACCTCGCGCAGATGACGCTGAACCCGATCATCGCGCCGCTCGCCCGCGAGGTGGGGCTCGCCGAGTGGCAGATCGGGGTAACGATCAGCGCCGCCGCCGTGATGGTCGTCGCGACGAGCCAGTTCTGGGGGCGCAGCTCACAGTCATGGGGCCGAAAGCCAGTGCTCGTCGCTGCCCTTGCGCTCGCGGCGGCCTCGATGGCCGCGTTTGCCTTTGTCGCCGCCGCCGGTACGCGCGACGCCCTCACGGGCGGGGCGCTCTTTGCGCTCTTTGTGCTGCTGCGGGGCGTGGGGTTTGGCACGGCGCTCGCCGCCGTTCCTCCCACCGCGCAGGCCTACATTGCCGACGTGACGCCTGACGAGGCCACGCGGGTGAAGGGGCTCGCGGGGGTCGGCGCCGTGCAGGGGATTGCCATGATGGCCGGCGCCGTGCTCGGCGGTGCCCTCGCCGGCTTCGGTCTGCTCACACCGCTTGCCGTGGTGCCGATCCTGCTCGCGATCGGCCTTGCCGTCGTGGCGTTCGGGCTGCGTCGCGAGCCGCGGCACGAGCTCATCGTCGACCCGCCCCGAGTTCGTGTCGGCGATGCGCGGGTGTGGCCATTTCTGCTTGCAGGATTCGGCATGCTCACCTCGCTCGGGTGCGTGCAGGTGATCGCGGGCTTCATCGTGCAAGATCGGCTCGCGCTCGACGCCGCGGCGACCGGGCTCGTCACGGGCGGCTCGCTCCTCGCCGCCGGGCTCGGTATGGTGCTCGCGCAAACCGTCGTCGTGCCGCGCACGGGCTGGGCGCCGCCCCGGTTGCTGCGGGTGGGCTCGGCGATCGCTGCCGTAGGCTTCGTGGTGCTCATTCCGAGCGCGGGCCCGGTGCCGCTCGTGGTGGCGATGGCGCTCATCGGCCTGGGGCTCGGCGTCGCCATGCCGGGCTACGCCGCGGGACCGTCGCTGCTCATGTCGCGCGAGGAGCAGGGCGGGCTCGCCGGGCTTATCGGGGCGACCAACGGCCTCACATTTGTCGTCGCGCCAACCGTGAGCACCGCACTGTACGGGGTGTGGGCGCCGCTCCCGGTCATCGTGGGGGCCGCGGTGATGGCGGTGGTGTGGGTCTTTGTGACGGTGCACCCCAGGTTCCGCGATCTGGCAGCATTGCAGGGGAAAGGTGAACGCCCGGAGTAAGGAGCGGTATGACAGCAGCGGCCAAGCGGGGCCGGCCTCCGCGGCTGACTCGCGAGAGTATCGCGCGCGCCGTGCTTGACGTCGGCTTTGCCGAGCTCACGTTTGCGGCGGTGCGGGCCCGGCTCGACGTGGGGGAGTCAACGCTCTATCGGCACGCGCCGGATCGCGATGAGCTCGTGCGCATCGGCCTCGAGCGCGCGCTCGCCGAGACTGTTTGGCCGGCTCTTGAAGGGCCGTGGCTGCCGATGCTTCGCGCCTACGGACACGCTGCCTGGCACGCCCTGGCGGCCTACCCCGGGTCGGCGACCGAGGTGGCGCGGGGCATCGTGCCGCCCGCGATGGCCTCGATCTTCAACGGGGTCGGGGCCGCGCTCATGCGCGCTGGATTCTCGGCTGATCAGGCCGTGCTCGCGGGCGACCTCGTATTCGATCTCGCGACTGACAATCGGCGCGGGGTCGAGCACTTCGACGCGCTCGTGCCGACCGCCGGGCCCGGGCGCGGGAACATCGGCGAAAACTGGCCGCTTGCGGGAGAGCGCGCCGCGCTCTCCGCGCAGGTGCACGCCGCGATTACCGCCGACCCGAGCGAGTGGTTCGCCGCGAAGCTTGAGGTCGTCCTTGCGGGTATCGCGGCGACGGTCGCGCCTGCCGGGTAGCGATTGCGATCGCGGCCCAGGCGAGTGCCGCACCGATGAACGCCCCGAGCGAGTTCGCGAGCCAGTCGTTTGCCGAGCAGCTGCGGCCGAGCGCCGGAGCGAGTGCCTGCGTCAGCTCGATGACCGCTGATGCTGCGCTGCCGCCGATCGCGGCGAGGAGCGGGCGGCCCGCGAGCACCGCGGCGAAGAACACTGGCGGCACGAACAGCACGAGGTTCGCGAACGGCTCAACGGCGCGCGGGTGCGGGATCGACCAATAGGTCTCGCAGCTCACCGTCATCTCGCGCGCTGTCGGCCAGAACACGAGGGCGAGCACCACCGCGACCGCCGCCCAGAGGAGAGCCCAGGTGAGCCCTCGCCGCGGCAGTAGCCAGCGGGCGAGGAGCGGGCTCGCCGCGATGAAGCTTACGAGCAGGAAGGGCGTAAGCCACGGATATCCAACGAGGATCGTTGCCAGCAAATGGGTTCCTTCAAAGCGATAACAGCGGGATTGCTCCCGACGTGGAGTCGATAGCCTATGACCCCGCGGCAACAGCTGGGCCCGCTGGGCCTTGGAACCGGGTGTGAATCAGTGGCTCTTGCCCCGCACCGTTTGCTCAATAGCGGCGGCGAGCTCCCGCGGCCGACTCCACATGGGCCAGTGGCCGGTGGGGAGGTCAACGAAGGTGGGGTGCTTGAGCTCGGCCACCTCGGCGAACATGGGGTGGCCAGCCGCGGCGAGTTCGCGGATCTGGTCGCCGGAAATGGAGCAGCACACGAACGTGGCGGGGACAGCGCGGCGGGCGGGGTTCGTGAGGCGGGCGCGCTGGCGAACCGCCGGGCCCGGTTGCGGCACGGCTCGCGCCCGGAAGCGATCGAGTGCCTCGGCCGACAGCCCGTCGAGGCTCGCCTGCTGAGTGAGCTCCTCGACCGGTGGCAGGGGGAGCTCCGCGACCTCGGCGGGGAGGTCGGGGGCGAACGCTGAGTCGTGGCCGATGGGCCCGGAATCGACCCAGACCACGCCGGCGACAAGCTCGGGGGCGCGGTCGAGTACGAGGGTCACGGGTGCGTTCGCCCCGCTGTGCGCGGCGATGAACACGGGGCTTTCAGCCGAGCCGCCCGCGCCCGAGATGTGATCGAGGATCGCTGCCGCCTGGTCGTCAAGGTCGCGGGTCGCGCGGTCGGGGTCGGTGGGGTCGAGGCCCGGCAGCGTTAGTGGAAGCGCGCGCACGCGCTCCGTTGGGAGGTTCAGGATCACGTCGGCCCAGGCCCAGGAGCCGAGCCAGTGGCCGGCGACGAGGATCAGGGTTGGTGCGGTGTTTCGGTGCGTCATGTCTCCACTCTCGCAGGGAGCGCGGACACCTGTGTGTCACTATTTATGGCATGAATGTGACGACTTGCTGCGGGCCGCCGCCCGCGCTCTCAAGACGGGGCCGGCGATGAAGCGGGCCGAGCGCCTGCACGCGCTCACCGAGATGCTGCGGCGGGGCGGTACCCACGGGTACACGGCGGAGCGGATGGCCCGCGAGTTCGAGGTGTCGGTGCGCACCATCAAGCGCGATCTCGCCTCGCTCGAGCGCAGCGGCGCCCCGGTCTGGTCGCGGCCGGGGCCGGGTGGCGGCTACGGCCTCGCGCCGGGCGGTTCGTTGCCGCCGGTGACGCTCTCGCCCGCGCAGGCCGTCGCGCTCATGGCGGCGGTCGCGGCCGCACGCGACGCTCCGTACGCCGACCTCGCCGGGGCCGCGGTGGGTAAGCTCATCGACGTACTCGACCCGGCCACCCGTGCGCGCGCCTCGGAACTCGCGGATCGGGTGTGGGTGAACGCGGGCCCCGCGCCCACCCGCGCCGTGCGCTCGGCGATCGAGCAGGCCATGGCGGAGCAGCGGGTAGTGCGGATTCGCTACACCTCGGGCGCGGGCGCCACGACGACCCGCGATGTCGAGCCCGTGCTGTTCGCCGCGACGGGAGGAAGCTGGTACCTCATCGGGTGGTGCCGGCTGCGCGACGCCATGCGCTGGTTCGCGGTGTCGCGCATCGAGCGGGCGAGCGTCACCCAGCAGGAGTGCAGCGGGCACACCGTCGCGGAGGTGGGGGAGCCCCCGGCGGGAGCCCGCCCGGTGGGTTCGTGATTTCCCGGGGGTTCGCGCCGTGCCCGGCGGTTCACAACTCACTCTTGCGCTATGGAAAACATAGTCACTATACTTTCGGTAGTAATGTGAAACTTGATCCGAAAGGCGTGAAATGTCGAAAGTCGTAGTGTTTGGATTCTCTGGGTATGCCGGTGGCGCGATCACGCGCGAGCTGGTGGCGCGCGGGCACGAGGTGCTTGGAGTGTCGCGCACCGCCCCTTCCGCCGGCGAGCAGGTTGCCGTTCGGGCCGGATCAGTGTTTGACGAGGCGCTCGTGCGCGAGGTTGCGGCGGGTGCCGATCACCTCGTGGTCGCGCTGCATGCGCAGGGCGATCCGGCCCTCGTGACCGCGCTGCCCGCGTTGACCGCCACGGCCATCGCCGAGGGGGCGACGCTGAGCTTTGTCGGCGGCGCCGGTTCACTCCGGGTGAGTGAGAACGGCCCGCGGCTGTTTGAGACCCCTGACTTCCCCGAGGCGTACCTGCCCGAGGCGCGCGCCCACGGTGCGATCCTCGACGCGCTGCGCGAGAGTCCCGCCGAGCTCGACTGGTTCTACGTCAGCCCCGCGGCGGAATTTGGTGCCTGGGCCGCCGGCGAGCGCACCGGATCCTTCCGCGTCGGCGGCGACGTGTTGCTCACCGCAGCCGACGGGTCGTCGACGATCTCGGGGGCCGACTACGCTATTGCCTACGTCGACGAGATCGAGCGCGGCGAGCACCGCCGCGCACGCTTCAGCGTCGCATACTAGGCGGCGACTGACGCAGAAGGAGGGCACCGTGAGTGAGGACCTGGAGTTCGACCCGTACGACCCGGGCTGCCCGAGCCGGCAGCTTGTGGACCGTATCGGCGATCGCTGGACGGTCTTGCTCATCGGTGCGCTCTCCGCGGGGCCCGCGCGCTATGGGGAGCTCGCCGAGAGCGTGGCCGGTATCTCGCCGCGAATGCTCTCGCAGACGCTCAAAGCGCTCGAGCGCGATGGGCTCGTTGCGCGTGAGGCCTTCGCCGAGATCCCGCCCCGCGTCGTTTACAGCCTCACCCCGAGCGGCGAGAGCCTCCGGCCTGTGCTGCTCGCGGTCGAAAACTGGGCCCGTGAGCACGCCCAGGCGGTGCTCGATTCGCGGGAGGCGCACGACGCGCGGTTACCGCAGGCGTGAGAACTCGGCGATCTCGTCGCGATCGGAGGCGCCCGACTTTCTGCGGATGTTGCGCAAGTGTGACTCCACCGTGCGAATCGAGAGGTGCAAGACTTCTGCGATCTGCGAGTTCTTCATACCGCGGGCGATGAGCTGGATAATCTCGAGTTCGCGGTGCGTGAAGCTCGGGTTTGCCTCTACCTGGGCGACTGCGAGGTTGGTCGCGGGGTCATCCGACGCCATGAGGCTCGCGATCTCCTCCCGCACCTCCATTGCCTCCGCCTCCATCCCGGCCTCCTCGAACAGCTGGGCGGCAACCGTAAAGTTCTTGAACGCGGGGTCGTTCGCGTGCTGTTCTCGCATGAGGCGTGCCGCCTCGAGGACGCCGTGTGCGTCGCCCCCGTTCTGGGCTTGGCGCGCGTCAAGGTATGCAAGGTAGATCGTGTCGTGCATGCCAGCCGCGATGAAGGGGCGTTGGTCTGCCGCCTCCACGGTATCGAAGTCGGCCTCGAGCGCGAACATCCTGAGTCCGGCGGACGAAAAGTTGTAGCCCCGTTCCTGGAGCTCGTCTGCGAGCTGCCTGTAGTGCTCGCCCGGCCTCGTGCCCGGTGGGAGCTCTTCCTCTGCGATGAGGGCGGTAGGGAATCCGCGTGCGCCCATGGGGAGGGCGTCGCTGCTGCCACCGTACGAGCGTGTGCGCTCAAGCAGGGCAGCGACCGACCCGGGGCGGCCGTTTCGCCGGGTGGCGAGGGTGAGGGCGTTCGAGAGCGCCTGGTCCGGTGAGAAGAGGATGTTCGCGGCCCGGAACTGACCGCTCGCAGTGATGCTCCCCGCGAGAACCGCGTCTGACGACCTATTCATCGTGAGGAGGGCGGTCACCGCGACGTAAGAGTGCGTGATCATCGAGGATCGGTGGAACCTGCCCCGCGCGAGGGCGAGCTGGGATGACGCCCACTCGAGCGCCTCGCGTGGGTTTCCCGCAGCGAGCAGCGCCATCCCTCGAAGAGGGGCTGCGTACTCGGCGACCCAGCCGGTTTGGGGGAGGTTCTCGAGCCGTTCGAGCGCGGCCGCGGGGCGGCCGCTCAGCGCGTGGAGTGCAACGGAGACGAGGCCACCGACGGTGCCGCCCAGCTCGGACCCGTCAGCGATCTCCTCTATGCGGCGCAGTGCGGTCTCGGTGATGTCGAAGCGTTCGGCGTGGAAACCGATCGTCAGCGCCTCGATCACCGCGGGGAGGCCGAGGTCGCTGGTGCCCCGAAGCGCCGCTTCGATGTCGCCGAAGGAAGCCTCCTGAAGCACGAGCCAGCGGGCGTGAAGATAGCGCAGGTAGAGCTTCCGCTCGGGCGTGCTGTTGGTGCGCCGTGTGTGCGTGAAAATCTGCTCGAGTTCACCGCTCGGTGATTCACCGGTCAATCGCAGCTTCGCGGCATCGATCGCGTGCTCCACGCTCGGCTCCTCGAGCCACTGGGCCCAGGTGCGGGTGAGGTCGGCGGCGAACGTGTCCCCGAATGCGCGGGCGATGAGCGGGACCTCGGGCTGGGGGATGACGTCGGCGAAGTGGCGCGGCGGGGGCAGCGGCTCGGCCGCCTCGAACGGCTGGGCGGCCCCGAGCGTTTCTTCGATGCGCGCCCGGAGGCGGAGGCTGCGCACCGAACGGTTCTTGTGCTTGAAGTAGTCGCTGATCCCTGGCGGGTCAACCGTGACGAGCGTGCCGTCGCCCGCAGAGATGAGGCGCACCAGGCCGCGCCCCTCCATCGCCTCAAGCTCATCCTGCCCGACGAGGGTGGCAGCTTGTTCGACGGTGAGTGGTCCCGTGATAACGAGCATCTCGAGGGCTTCGCGGGTCTCGTAAGGGTACCTGAAGAGAAGCGACTCGAATGCGCCGTCGACCTCCTCAGACCAGAGGTCGGGGCCGTCGTGCCAGACTGCCCCCTGCTTGCGCAGCCTGCCCTGGCTGCGCGCCGTGTCGGCAAACGCGATCGCGAAGCCGGGAAGGCCGCCCGACTTGATGTGGATCCGGCCGCTCAGTGAGGGCGCAACGGGCCCGCCGAGGCGCTCTTCGAGCAGGTCGTGGATCTCGTCGAGGCGAAGCTCCTCAAGGACGATCTTGACGACGGGTTGGGCCTTGCGGATGAGGAGCCGCTCGTTCGGATCGATGTGATGCTTCAGCTCCGAGGTGCCAACGATTGGCACGCCCGTCGACTTGTGCAGGTGCTCAATAAGTACCCACGACATCTCGTCGAGCGCATCGACGTCGTCGATGAGCACGACGGGTGGCGGGTCGCTCAGCAGCTGGGACATCGAACTCGGAAGCTCGAAGCTTCCCAGCACCTCCTGTCGTCGAACGGGAGACGCGCCCCGGAGGGCGAGACGAAACGCCTCGAGGGAGGGAGCGCGCTCAATTCCGTGCAGCCGCAGCGGTGAGATGCCGCGCTCGTGCAGCGCGGACGCAACCTGGCCCAAGAATGCGGTGCGGCCGACCCAGTGGCGCCCGATGACGGAGACCGACGTGCGCCCGGTGACGAGCTGGATGACTCGCTCGACCGTGGTTTCTCGGTGGCACGTCGCCTCAAATTCCTGGGGCGGTTGCGGGCGTTTGGCACCCGTGGGGCGGCCCTCCGTTGCGGTGCGTACATACTTGCGGCCCTCTGGCGCGATCATCGAGATTCCACTTCTTTCTCTGGGCTGGCGCGAAGGCTACTGCTGGCGACTGATCACGCTGGTGTCGCGGGAGTTTACCCGAAGGGAGAACAGGCTCCCGGGAAGAGCGTGTCGCTGTTGTGATTTCTAAATACTGAAATATTAACATATGATAGCCGTTGCCTCCGGGGTTGGGGGCTACCACCTGGAAGTGAATCATCGCTTCCAGTAAATAGAAAGAGATACGCGTGTTTGCTAAACCAATCAAACTCCGCGCAGCTGGAGTGGGCCTAACCGCTCTCATGCTGCTCACGGGGGCTGGTATGAGCCCCGCCTCTGCGACAGTGGTCGAGGATTCCACTCCTCCCGCGCCGGTCGCCGAGACTGCAGAAGCCGCCGCTGCTCCGGCAGCAGCGCCCATTCAGGGTCGCCTCAAGGGCCCGTTCGTGATCTACCAAGAGAACGGCAAGTACCACATGGGGATCTACCCGAAGAGCCCCGGCCTGAACATCGTCGGACAGAAGGGCACCTCGGCATTCGCTGAGATGGTCGCTGCGAAGGACTACACCTTTCCCGCGCTCGGCACCTCTGGCGAGGTTCGCTCCGAGTCGGGGCTGTGTCTCGCGGACGTGAGCACGCTCAGCCTGCGCCTCGAGTCGTGCAACGGTTCGACAACTCAGCGGTGGAACGTTGACCCCTACGGGCTCCTGACCTCCTACAAGAACCGCGGCCTGATCGCTCACGGCTCATCGGGCGAGGTTACTCCCAAGGCGTACTACACGAGCTCGAAATCACGCCTCGTGCTCGAGCTGATGGGCCCCGAGACGCCACCGTTCGACGCGAAGATCGACAACACGAACAACGTGCAGCGTTCGGCTGTGATCTCCGGTCACGGCACCCCCGGCGCCACGGTGACCGCTGGCGGTCAGTCCGCCACGATCAACAAGGATGGCGAGTGGACCCTCACTGTCTCGGGCCTCGCGCTGGGCGAGAACCGCGTGCTCGTTGAGCACCGCGAGAACGGTGCCGTCACCGACTCGGCCACGCTGGTGATTGACTTCTCGGTCGTCGCGATTGACGCGAGCGTCGCGTTCCCGGCTGACGTCTCGCAGCGCGCTGTGCTCTCTGGCACCGCTCACCCGGGTGGCGAGGTCACCGTCTGGCAGGGCGGTTCGATGATCGCCAGCGCCGTGGCAGACCGCACTACCGGTGCGTTCTCGACCGAGCTCCCCGCCCCGAACGCGGCTGGCGGCCAAGTCTACACTTTGAAGCAGACCGTTGAGAACCAGCAGGCTCCCGGTGAGGTCGACGTTCACGCCGACTTCGGTAGCGCAGTCTCCATCGAGACCCCGGTGAACAACCTCATCCACAACGGCGGCGACCTGCGTTTCCAGGGCCGTGGCGTGGCCGGCGGCCGTGTGCTGCTGAGCGAGGACGGCCGCCCTGGCGTCCTCGAGGTTGCGACGGTTGGCTCGAACGGTATCTGGTCGATGACCCTGCCGAACGTTCCGAACAAGAACATCAGGTACTCGGTCGAGCAAACCGGCCGTGGCGCGAACGTCACGACTGCCAAGGTCGAGATCAACCCCGGCGTGACCAGCGAAAAGCTCGAGGTCACCACTCCCGCGCAGGGCGCCACGCTCCAGCCTGGCACCGTGATCTTCAAGGGAACGGCGAACGCTGGCGCGAACATTGAGCTCCGCTCGAACCTCACCGGTGCAGTGCTCGGCACGGCTGTTGCCGCCTCCGACGGCACCTGGACCGCGCAGGTGAACCGCCCGCTCGGTGCCGGCGCGTACAACATCCTCGTGCACAACGGTGCGCTGCAGGTTGCGCGTTCGTTCACGGTTGAGGCCCCGGCTCCGGTCGAGACGCTCACCGTGAAGAGCCCCGCCCAGGGCGAGGTGCTGCTCCCCGGTATCGTGACCTTCACTGGCACGGCAAACCCCGGTGCAACGATCGAACTGCGTTCGAACGTCTCGGGTGGCCTGCTCGGTTCGGGCACCGCTACGGCTCAGGGCAACTGGGCCGTTGACGTGAACCGCCAGCTGGGTGCTGGTGACTATGTGCTCGTTGTGAAGAACGGCCAGGTCAAGGTCGAGCGTGCGTTCACTGTTCGGGCCGCACACGTTGACGCACCCCTCGTGGTGACCGCACCCGCGCAGAACGCAACCGTTGCTCCGGGCAAGGTGACCTTCGCAGGTACCGCTGAGCCCGGCGCGACCGTTGAGATCAAGTCGAACATCACCGGCGCCCTTCTCGGCACCGGCACCGCGAACCAGGCAGGCAGCTGGGTCATCGACCTCAACCGCCAGCTCGGTGCTGATAACTACAGCCTGCGCGTCGTGACGGGCAACCAGCGAGTGGACCGCCAGTTCACCGTCGCAGCGCCGCCCGCAGAGGCACGCCTGAGCGTTGCCACCCCGGCAGAGGGCAGCCGCGTGAACCCCGGCGTCGTGATCTTCACCGGCACTTCGAACCCGGGCGCGAAGATCGAGCTCCGCTCGAACGTCACCGGTGCACTGCTCGGTGAGACCACCGCGTCAGCGGCTGGCAGCTGGTCGGCTGCGATGACCCGTCCGCTCGCCGCGGGCAACTACGTGGTCTTCGTGAAGAACGGTGCCGTGCAGGTCGACAGGGCGTTCACCGTGGCTGAGCCGCAGGTTGACAAGCCCCTGATCGTCGCATCCCCCGCACAGAACGCCACCGTGAACCCGGGCCCGGTTACCTTCACCGGTACCGCGAACCCCGGCATCCTCGTTGAGCTGCGCTCGAACGTCAACGGACTCGTCCTTGGCTCGGGCACGGCAGACGCATCGGGCTACTGGACCGCTACGACGAACCAGCAGCTTGGCGTTGCAAGCTACGTCATCGTGGTGAAGGCGGGTAACCAGGAAGTCCAGAGGGCATTCCAAGTTCGCTAGTTCCTCTCTGAACTAGTTCCCAATGGCCCGGCGGCCGTCTCTATTACAGAGGCGGCCGCCGGGTCTTTTGCGTGATGCTTCGCGATCGGAGATCCGGCTGCTACCGCGAACTGAGCTCACCTGCGGGGGCGTGTGGGGGTGCGCCTGATCCCGTAGGGCTGGTTGCTCCGCGAACGGGGCTTCCCTTGAGACCGCATGGGCTGAGAGCGAGCGTGGTCCGTGGGCTCCTCACGAGTCCGGATGGCGGTCCCGGAGCGCTACGCCGGAGGAACCACTATTCCGGTCTGGTAGAGCTTCGCTGGGTTAGCGAGGTCGCCGACGAAGCGTAGTTTGCTCTCGAGCTCCCACCCTCTGCAGAGCGGCCCTCGCAGGCCCTCCGCAACGGCCGCTGTCGCATGACCCAGCCACTTGCGGGGACGCAAAAGGGGCCTGTGGCGACGAATCGCCACAGGCCCCTTTTGAGGGGTGGGAGTTACAGCACCTGGAAGGAGCGGTCGATCTGCAGGCCGCCCGACTTCACGAGGATGACGTAGTGAGCGACGCCAAGCTGCTGGAACGTGGTCGCGCTCCAGTTGCCCGATGCGTTCGCGAGGCCCTCACCGAGCAGGATGCCGGTCACGTTCGAGCGCAGCTCGACCTTAGCGCCCGGGGTAGCCGTGCCCGTGAACGTGACGGGCCCGGGGGAGACCACGCCGTTCTCGGCCGGGGTGAGCACGTCGAGGTGGCCCTCGGCGGGCTTCTCTTTCACGGTGAACTGGCGGTCGATCCGCTGTCCATCCGACACTACCTGCACGCTGTAGAAATCAGGTGCGAGCGTGCGGGTGATGGTCGCGCTCCAATTGCCCGAAGCGTCTGCGGTGCCAACGCCCAGGAGCGAGCCGGTCACGTTCGAGCGAAGCTCGACGCGTGCGTTGTCTGCCGCCCTGCCGGTGAAGGTCACCGTGCCCGAGGTCAGCGTTGCGTTCTGTGCCGGCGAGCTTACGCTCAGCGGGCGCTGAAGCGGCTGCTCGCCGACCTCGAACGAGCGCTCAACACGAATCGTGCCGTTGGTGACGACGATGACGTAGCGAGCGGTGCCGAGCGCCCGGTTGGTATCCGCGGTCCAATCGCCGTTCGCGTTCGCGGTTGCCGAGCCGAGCAGAGCGCCGGTCACGTTCGAGCGCAGTTCGATGGCTGCACCCGCGTTCGCGGAGCCCGCGAAGGTCACGACGCCAGGGTCGACGACAGCGTTCTGTGCGGGGGAGGAGACGTTCAGGAAGCCCTCGGTCTGCTTCTCCTGCACCGTGAACTGCCGGTCGACGTTCTGCGTGCCAGCAACGACACGAATGCTGTAGAAGTCAGGGCCCAGATTCTTGGTGATGTCGGCGCTCCAGTTGCCATTCGCGTCTGCGGTGGCAACCCCGAGGAGCGAGCTCGTGACGTTCGAGCGGAGCTCAACGCGGATGTGGGGCGTTGCGGTACCCGTGAACGTGATCTTCCCCGCATCGAGCGTGGCGTTCTGCGCGGGTGCGGTCACGGTGAGCGGGAGCACAACGGGTGCCTTCACGGTGAAGGCGCGCAGCACCTGCAGGCCGCCGTTCTTCACTGTCACGACGTACTGGCCAGCCGTGAGTGCGCGGTTGGTCGTCGCCGTCCACGTGCCATCGGCGCGGGCCGTCGTCGAGCCGAGCACGCCGCCGGTGTGGCTCGAGAGGAGCTCGATTGTCGC
Organism: Leucobacter komagatae; assembly: GCF_006716085.1. Lineage (NCBI taxonomy): Bacteria > Bacillati > Actinomycetota > Actinomycetes > Micrococcales > Microbacteriaceae > Leucobacter > Leucobacter komagatae. Next base: position 3,196,592 of record NZ_VFON01000001.1, read on the forward strand.
GCCCGGGTTGGCCTTGCCGGTGAAGGTGACGGTGCCCTCGGGCAGCTCGGCGCCCTCAGCGGGTGTGAGGACGTCGAGAACCTCGTCGGTGATGCCGGGGTTCAGCTCGACGGTCGCGGTGGTCACGTTCGCGCCACGGCCGGTCTGCTCGGCGACGTAGGTGACGTTGTGCTTCACCACGTTTGCGACCTGGATGGTCCACATGCCGTTCGAGAGCACTGTCGCGCTTCCGACGCTGCCGGGCTTGCCCTTCTCCTGGAGCTGGACGCTGCCGCCCGGGACGCCACGTCCCTGGAACGTGACTGGTCCACCCGGGTGGACCTGGCCGTTTGCCGGGGTGTCGATCGAGACGGCGCTGCCGTACTCGCCGAGCACCTCGATTGCGCCGGGTGCGGTCTCGCCGCCGACGACCTGGCTCACGGTGTAGACCTGTGTGCCGCCCGCGCCGGGTGCGCGGAGCGCCGTCGAGAACCTGCCGGTGACAGCGTGCGCCGTCGTAGTGGTGACCTTGGTGCCGGCGCGCCAGATCTCTACGGTGGCGCCGGGGTGTGCGGTGCCGGAGACGGTGGCACTCTGGAATACGTCGCCTGCGAAGTCGATGCTTGCGGTGATCTCCGCAGCCTTCAGCGAGACCTCAACGGTTGCCGAGTCGGTGAGCGTGCCGCCCTCGTAGTGCTCGACGAACACCTGGTTCGCGCCGAGCTTCAGGCCGGTGACCTTGAATGACCAGGTGCCCTGGCTGTCGGCCCGCACCTCGTGGGTGCCGTTGATCACGACCGAGGCGCCCGGGTTGGCGCTGCCCTTCAGCACCGCGGAGCGCGACGGCAGATCGGTCGACTCGACCAAGGCCGTGAAGCCCGGGTGCTCGAGCGTCATGTCGCGCAGGTCAAGCTGTGAGGTCGGCACGGGGGCGTTGCTCGCCGCGTACATGACCGAGTGGTCTGTGCCCGGGAAGCCGTAGCCCTGCACGCCGCGGCCTTCGCGCGAGGTGAGGATGCCTGCGGTCGTGAGGTTCCAGAGCTGCTCGGGTGACCCGTTGCAGGTTGCGAGCTTCATCGGGGTCCCTGAGACGGCGCAGAGGCCGGCCTCGTTGCGGATGACATCGGTCGTGCCGGGCTTCGGGAAGGTGTAGATACCTGCCGCGTCGCGCGCGCTTGAGTAGCTCCCGACTCGCGCCACGAGCGAGCCAGAGGAGTCACCGGCGTCAGCCATGATTCCGAGGCGGGTCTCGTTGTGGTGGTCAACGACAAATTTGCCCTTGAGCCGGCCCTCGCCCGTCGCGGCGTACGCCGTGCTGTCGGCGAATACTGGCCCGACTCCGACGGAAAGCCCAGTAAACGCCAGCGTTGCGGCCAGCCCGGCCCCAACGAGTCGGCGTTTGTGTTGTCTTTGCGACATATACCTTTACCTCTCAGACTGCATGTTCGTGTCGGCAGCGCCAACACGCGCACAACCCGCCTGCTCGCAGAGGTTGCCCGGAGAAGCAGGTCACGCTCAGTCCAGTATGTGAAATTCTAGTATTTCTGTCAATTTAGGCGAGGCTTATTTGCGTGTTGCTATGAGGAGGTTTTCGATCTCCGGCACAATGCGACCGGTGGTGAACCGAGAGGCGCTGGCGATCGCGGCCGCGCCAACGGTCGTGCGGCGCATCGGCTCGTCGATGAGGCGGCGGATGGCGAGGGTGAGGCCGCTCGCGCTCCCCGCCGGGTAGGTCTCGCAGTCGACCCCTGGCGTCAGGAGTTCAACGGCCCCGGCGTTTGCAGCGACGACCGTTGGTCGCCCGGCGGCAAGTGACTCGATGATCACCTGGCCGAAGGGCTCTGGGCGCGTGCTCGTGTGCAGCACAATGTCTGCGTGCCGAATGATTTCATCTGGCCTGTCGACGTGCCCGAGGAAGTGGACGAACGGGGTGAGGCGCAGGTCAGCGACCGCTTGTTTGAGCCGCGCGAGATACTCGTCGTCCCCCGGGAACTGGGTGTCGCCGGCGATGTCGAGCTCGACGGGGTGGCCCGCGGACCTGAGGGTCGAGAGGGCCCTGATTGCGAGATCCTGCCCCTTCCATTCGGTGATTCGGCCGAGCACGAGCAGCCTGATCGGCTGGCCTGGCGCCCGGGCCCGCTCGGCGCTGGGTGGCGCCGCTTGCTCGGGGGTGTCGATTGGGCAGGCGACGGTCGCCCAGGCGAGCCGCGCGGCCCAACCGGCCGACTGCTTGGTGAGCGTGGAGTTCGCGATGCGGGTGGATGGGAGCGTGGCAAAGGCTGTGCGGAGGGCGAGCGAGGGGAGGGGGCCGTGGGCGGGCGCGCCCAGGAGGTCGTGGGCGTGGGAGATGACGGGGATGCGCGCCAGCCTGCCGGCGATACCGCCAAGGAGGTGGGCCTTGGCCGAGTGGGTGTAGACGCGGTCGACGTTGCGCCCGCGGAGGGTCGCGGCGAGGCCCCGTGCGTACCTCCAGGGCCGCACGCGAGCGCCCTCCCCGGCGCGAAGCGGCACGACCAGCGTCTCGATACCGCGTTCGCGCAGGATCTGTTCGAGCGGCCCGTGCTCGCCAAGGATCACGAGCGGTCGCACTTGCGTCATTGCTGCGGCGACTCGCGCGACGAGCAGCTCGGCGCCGGATGGGCGGGCGCTGTGGGTGAAGAAAGCAACGGTGAGCATGGGGCTCCAGGTCTCAAGGAAAGCAAATGATATATTAGCATTGTGAAATTTGAAACCGATTCAGGGGCGGACGATGGCCGGCCCGCAGCCCCCAAGCGGCGAAGCCGCCGTTCGCGAATCGCGCTAACCGTCGGGGCTCTTGTCGTCGCGCTTATCGCGATCGCAGCCGGCGCAGTCGGCCTGTTCCTCAACAATCTCGTGAACGTGTTTGAGGGCCAGGTCGACGTGCTCACCACCTCCGAAGCGTTCCCCGCGGAGGAGGGGCGGCCCGAGCCGAGCAGCGATGGCGCGCTGAACATCCTGCTGCTCGCGTCCGACTCACGGGGCGACGTTGCAGAGGTGGCGAAAGACCCGGAGGACACGAGCGCCACGGACCAACGCTCGGACGTCTTAATGGTGGTGCACCTCGGCGCTGATCGCTCGCAGGTTCAGGTCATGTCGATCATGCGTGACAGCTTCGTCGAGGTGCCCGGTCACGGCAAGGCCAAGATCAACGCCGCCCTGTCGTGGGGAGGTACACCACTCGCGGTGCAGACCGTCGAGGGGCTCCTCGGGGTGCGGATCGATCACGTCGCGCTCATCGGCTTTGACGGGTTCGCGCAGATGACGGACGCGCTGGGCGGCGTGACCGTCAACGTGCCCGAAGCGTTCGACGAGGGCGGGTACAGGTTCACCGCGGGCGAGACGACGATGGGCGGAGACCAAGCGCTCGTGTTCGTGAGGCAGCGCTACGCATTTGCAGACGGCGACTTCCAGCGCGTCAAGAATCAGCAGGCGTTCATTCGCTCGCTCGCTGAGAACGCGGTGAGTCGCGGGACGTTTACGAACCCGGCGAAACTCAGCGACCTCGTCACCGCGGTGGCGCAGAACCTCTCAGTCGACCCCGAGCTCACGCCGCAGCGCATGATCGATCTCGGGCTGAGCATGCGTGGCCTCGACCCCGCAAACATCGCCTACTTCACGGTGCCCGCGACGGGCACGGGCATGGAGGGCGACCAGTCGGTTGTCTACCTTGATGAGGCGTCACTCGAGCAGTTGCGCACCGCGCTCGCGAACGACACGGTTGACGAGTTCCTCGCCGCACGCATCGGAGGGTGAGCGCCCGCGGATGCTCCGTCAGGCTATCCGCGGAGCATCTGCGGCGCCGCGAGGACGTGCCCGATGAACCTGCCGGAGCGCGTCGACAGCTTGGCGCGGTACCCGCCGCCGAACGGCGCTTGCACGAGCGCGACGGCCACACCGGCCGCTTCGCGGAGCAGGTCTCGGAGCGACCACAGCGCTCCGTGTTCTCGGTGGCGGTGAAGGAGCGGGACGTCGAAGTGCGCGTCTTCCCGCGCCTGCTGAAAGAGCGCATCACCTGACTCTCGCCGGCGCACGGAGAGCAGGGCCCCCGGCGCTAGCGCGACCCGCGCGCCCGAGTATTGGGCCCGCCACGAGAAGTCGACGTCTTCGCTGCGGTCGAACGACTCGTCGAAACCGTCAAGGCGCTCGAGCAGGGCCCGGTGGGCCCCGAGGTTGCCGCTCGGCACGAACGGCAGGTGGCGAAACTTTCGCGGCAGCGAGGCAACGCCCACCTCACCCCAGGTGCCGACGCCGCCCGGGTTGAGGCGCTTGTAGTCGAAGACGCCGCTCGCCAGCTCGGCCGATTCGAGCTCGCCTACGAGCCCCGCGAGCCAGGTGGGGCCGACAAGGTCGTCGGCGTCGCAGAAGACGACGAACGTCGCCGCCGTCGACCGCCAGCCGGCGTTGCGAGCGTGACTTGGGCCGCGGCGTTCCGAGGAGTCAATCGCGCGAACACGCCAGTTGGCGGGCCACTCCACCCGCGCGGTGAGCCGCTCGACCTCTGCTTGGTCAGAGCCGTTGCAGCTCAGTACGACCTCGACCCCGGCCTCGAGAGGATCCTCTTGCCCCGCGAGCGCGGCGAGCTGCTCGGGCAGGTGCCCGTAGTCTGGGCCGACCGGGATCACGATCGCGACGCTCACCTCGAACCCCTTCACGCCGCTTCCCCCCGCGCGGCAGCGACGGCGGGAACGAGCGGGCGATCCTCACCGTCGAGCCACCCCCGAATGCGGCTGGCGGCCTCGGCGAGGGTGCGCTGGTGCTCGGCCACGCGCCCGGCAATGTGGCCGAGCGAGCGCTCATCAGTGCTCGCGAGCACCGCGGACGTGATCTCCGCGGCAGTGCTTGACGTCTGCAGCGAGGTGCGCTCTCCGGTGACGCTCAGCCAGAAGTCGTCGCACTTACTCGCGTAGGCGAGCGGAGTCGCGGCGACGCCAGCTGCGACGGCCGCGACGGTTCCGTGGAGCCGCTCCGAGACGAAGGCGCGCGTGCCAGCGATCGCGTTCATCATGCCGAGCACATCGCCAGAGAACTGCTCGACCGGAACGTCCCCGAGCACCCCGCGGAGGGCGTCATTGACGGGCGCGTCCGCGTCCGTCATCTGGAAGAGTACGATGCCGGCGTTCATGCGCTCGGCGGCATCTTTCACCCCTCGGGCGACCTCGGCAACGTTGAACCTGCTGCTGCCCTCGGAGCCCAGGCAGAGCCCGATCGACTCACGTCGGCGCGGGGAGAGTTCGACGACCGCGGGATAGCCCAGCGCCGGGTCCCCGATGACGGGGCTCGGGCGGAGCTCAGCGGCGCAGGCCGACGCCGTGAGCGGGCGGCGCACCCCGAGCAGGTCGAACCCGGCGATCTCGCGCCAGGCCTGCCAGTCATGGGGCTGCCTGTCGAGCGTGAACGCGTCGCCAACCTCGGCGGCGCCAGCGCCCGCCGCGAACATCCGCTTGGCGCCGAACATGCGCTGCGCAAGCTTCGCGTGCTCCGCCCACGTGCCGAACCCGACGGTCGTGCCGCCGCCCAGCAAGATGGCGCGCTCACTGCCCATGAGCCGGATCCGGGATGGGATGAACGCAGCGGCCTCCTTCACAAGGTAGCGGCCGAGGCTGAGGGGAGCTGTCGCGTCGAGCGGGGCGTCGAGCGCGGCCTTCCAATAGTCGTAGATCAGTTCGTCGCCGAAATTGGCGTTGTCCTGCCAGCCGAGGTAGACGAGCTCTCGCCTACGGGTCGTATTCACGGATGCCTCCATCAGTCTGAGTCAGGGGTGCGCTTGCGCACGAGCGCAAGGAGAGAGCGCGCCGAAGCGCGGATCGGCGGGATGCCCGCAATCGCGGCCCCAGCCACGGCCAGCGCGACGCCGCCGCCCAACAGCAGCCGAACGAGCGGTGTTCCTGTGAAGCTGATCGCGAGCGCGGCGGACCCCGCCGCAAGGACGGTGACGACCGTGGGCCAGAGGAGCGGGCCGAGCACATCACCGGCGCGCAGCGGGGAGCGGCGGCACGCGAGCACGAGCGCGGGCACGGTCGAGGCGAGCGACGCGGCGCTCACGGCGATCGCCATGCCGCCCGCGCCGTGCTGGAGGCCGAGCAGGATCGCAGGGATCGTGAACACCGCGATGCCGACGGTGAGCGCCGACTGCGCGCGAGCGTTTCCCGTCGACACGAACACCCAGGAGGCGGCGAAGACGAGCGGCGCGGCAAACCCGACGCCGAGCAGCAGCCGCATCAGCGCGGCCGACGCGAGCCAGGCCTCGCCGAAGAGGATCCCGATGATCTCAGGCGCGAGGAGCGCGACGAGGGCGAGAACGGGCCACAGGACGAGCGTGAAGAGTGCGAGCACTCGCCTGAAGTAGTTCCTGTAGCGCTCACCCTCTCCCTGGAGCCGGCTCAGGCCGGGGATGATGACGCGCTGCAGCGGCGCACTGAGCTGGGCGACGGGGAGCTGGATGAGCTGCATCGCCTGCGCGTACATGCCGACGGCCGCCGAGCTGCCCGCGGCGCCAAGGAGCACGCGGTCGAGGTTCTGGGAGACGTAGCGCGCCGTCTGCGTGACCGCTGCGTTGAGGCCGAAACTCACGTAGGGGCGGGCGGCTTCTCGCGGCGCGGGCCGCGTCGGCCGCCACCGCCCGACGATGAGCACCGCGCCGCACTGCACCGCCGCGACCGCGACGGCTTGCCAAACCAGGCTTGCCGCGCCCCAGCCGGTGACCGCGAGGGCGACTGCGACAGCGCACCCGAGGGCGGCTGCGCCAAAATCGATTGCTGCGAGTGCGTGGAAACGGAGATTCCGCGAGAACAGCGCGGTCGGAACCGCAGCGACGCCCGCGCACACGAGCACGGCCGCGAGTGCGGGGGAATACGTCGCGACCCGTTGGTCACCGATGAGCGAGCCAACAGCCGGGGCCGCAGCGACGAGCGCAACGCCAAGAACAGCCCCGACGGCGCAGCTGATGAAGTGCACCCGGCTGGCGATGGCGTCGGTGAGATCTCGCCGCTGCAGTACGGCCGAGGCAAGGCCCGAGCCGCGGAGCAGCTCTGAGATTGAACTAAACACGAGAACGATTGCGGCAAACCCGTACTCAACGGGGCCGATAATCCGCGCGACGATGATGACCGTGCCAAACTGCAGCACGAAGCGTCCCCAAACGCCGATAGCGGTGCTGATTCCGCCGCGAGCTAGCGCCGTCGCGAGCCTTGGCGATGACGGGTTCGCGGGAGGCATGGAGGATCGATCTTTCATATATGCAGAAATTTCAGTATACTATCCCTTTGGGTGAAGTGCCACACACCGGAGCGGTGGCGACAACGGACATCGGCCGGAGGTGACGAGAAGAGTATGACCGGACTCGGCGCGCTCTTCGCTGCCCTCATCATCGTGGGACTGTTCCGTCGCGCACTGTTTCCCTGGGTGCTTGCGCTCTCCGCGGCCTTCCCGTACTCGGCGGCGGTCACGATCGCTGGCAACTCGATCATCCCGTTCCACATGGTCGCAGCGATCGCGTGCGCGCTGTTGTTTTTTGAGGCACCGGAGGAGCGAAGCGGGGCCGCCCGCCCGGGGCTGCCCGCACTCCTCCTCTTTCTGGGGTGGTCGCTGTTTATCACGGTCACCGGCCCGTTTCTCTTCGCCGGTGAGCCGGTGCTTAACCCGCGTACGGGCATCGACCTCGCGGTTCGTGCGCAAGAGCCGCTGCAGTACACGATTTCGATGTTCGCACAGGCCGGGTACCTGATCCTCACCGTCGGAGGTGTCCTGTACCTCGCGAGGCGCCAGTTTTCGCTGTGGCTCGCGATGCTGCCATTTGCAGTCGCGACCGGGCTTGGCGCACTCAACTGGGCGATGGTCAGCGTCGGCTTGACCTGGCCGTCGTGGTTCTTCGACACTTCGCACAACGTGATCTACTCGCACCGCATGCGCGGCGGGGTCTTTAACGAGCCGTCGCAGTTTGGCGGCTTCGCCGTCGCCGCGGTTGCGCTCTTCGCGGTTGCGGCCGTGCTCACGCGAGGCTGGAGTCGCGGGGTGCTCGTCGGGCTTGCGGCTCTCGCAGCGCTGAACATCGTGAACTCGGAGGCAGGGACCGCGCTCGGCGGCCTCGCCATCATCCTCGCCATCGGAGCCGCGACGGCGCTCTGGCGCCTCGTCGCCGCGGGCCGTGGAGCGCCCCTCATTGTGTTCGGGGCGGGCGGCGTCGCGCTCGTGATGCTGCTGGCCGGAGACACTGTGCTTTCGTGGGGTGAGAAGATTCTCGGCGGCAAGATCGGCTCCGCTTCCATGGAGGTGAGGTCCTCGAGCGACGCGTTCTCGCTCGAGCTGCTTTGGCAAACCTGGGGCCTCGGTGTTGGCTTAGGGGCGAACCGCCCATCTTCGTTCGCGACGATGCTGGTGTCGTGCGTCGGGGTTCTCGGCACCGTCGCCTTCGTCGTCATGATCTTCCAGCTCGTCGCTCGGGCGCGACTGCACCCACTCGGGGCCGCGCCAATCTGGGGCCTGCTCGCGTTTCTCGCGGCAAAAGCCGTCAGCCTCCCCGACCTCGCAACGCCAGGCATGTGGATCCTGATCGCGGCATGCGCCCAGATCGCGTGGGCGCTCCCCACATCTTCACCCGAAATCACAACGCCGGATCGCGCGCTCGCGCGGCCGGAGAATGGCACCTCAGATGGACTTGAAAGACACCTTCCGGATCTTGCGGAGGAGGTGGGTGCTGATCCTTACGCTGGCATTGGTAGGGGCCGTCGTCGCCCAGGGGGCGACCTTCCTTACGAAGCCTCGGTACGCCGCGACCGCGCAGCTCTTCGTCGCAACCCAGGGGAATGACTCGGTTGGTGACCTCAATCAGGGCAACGCGTTCGCGCAGGGCCGCGTTGCGTCGTACGTGACCCTCGCCACGAGCGACCGCATCCTGGCCGAGGTTGGTGATGAGTTCGGGCTCAGCGTCGAAGAGATGCGCGGCAAGATTTCAGCGGTGAACCCGCCCAATACCGTGCTTATCGACGTTCGCGTCGAGAGCGGCAACGCGGTGCAGGCCGCGAAGATTGCGAACGGGGTTGCCGAGCGGCTCGTCGAGCTCGTGGCCTCGGTCGAGAACGTCGACGCCATTGGTGGGCAGTCTGCGCCGGTCGCGCTGACCCAGGTGCAGGAGGCGGCACCGCCTATCGTTCCGTTCGCGCCGAGCATGGTCCGCAACCTCGCGCTCGGAGGGCTGCTCGGTCTCTTGACGGGCATTTCGGCCGCGCTATTGATTGGTCGCTTCGACACGCGATTGCGAACCCGTGAAGACATCTCCGCGCTGAGCGAGACGAGCGTGCTCGGCGAATTCTCAGCAGAGCACTCCGCCGCTGGGACGCTCGTGATCAACGACCTTGAGACCTACAGCATTCGAACCGAACGCTACCGGCAGCTGCGCACGCACCTGCAGTTCATGAACGTGGACGGCGGGATGCGGAGCATGCTGGTGACCTCGTCGATCCCGGGCGAGGGCAAGAGCACAACTGTCGCGAACCTCGCGATTGTGCTCGCCGAAAGCGGGGTACGAACCCTGCTCATCGACGCTGACCTCCGGCGGCCGCGCCTCGCGAACATACTCGGCCTCGAGGGCTCGGTCGGGCTCACGACGGTGCTCTCGGGCAGGGTTGATCTGCATGACGTCGTGCAAACCGTGCCTGTCGGAGCGGGCCTTGACGTACTCACGTCGGGCATGATCCCGCCGAACCCGAGCGAGATGCTGGGTTCGGAGAAAATGGAGCGGCTTCTCGCGGCGGCCTCGGGGGAGTACGAGGTCGTACTGCTCGACAGCCCACCGCTGGTGAGCGTGAGTGATCCCGCAGGCCTGGCGACGCTCGTGAGCGGTGTGCTGCTCGTCGCAAGCGGGGACGGCCGCCTGCACAAAGACCAGTTCAAGCGCTCGCTCGAGCAGCTGCGGCTCGTGCGCGCGAAACTGTTTGGGCTCGTGCTCAACAACCTTGACCTCGGGCGCGAAGAAGCCCGGTACACCTACGAGACGAGCTACCAGAGCCCCGACCCCGACGCTCCGACCCGTTCTGCTGAGCGTCGGAAAAAACGGCGCGCGGTGGCGCAGGCAGGGGGCGCCAGTGTTTAGATCGCAGATTACCGTCGTGTGTACGGCGAACCTCTGTAGGTCGCCGTACATGGAAGCGCGCCTGCGCGAGCAGCTTCGCTCGGTCACCTCGGCGCCCCTGGCCGTGGGCAGCGCCGGCACGCGGGCGCGGGCGGGCGAGGGGATGGCCAGCGAAACGCTCGGCCTGCTCACTGAGCGCGGGGTGCCCGTCGCAGGCGAGTTTCAAGCGCGTCAGCTGACGACTGCAATTGTCGCGGACTCCGACCTTCTGCTCACCGCGAGCCGCGAGCAGCGGGCTCAAGTGCTCGAGATCTCACCGCTCGCGCTGCGGCGTGCGTTCACACTGCGCGAGTTCGCGGCGTTGCTCTGCGGGGTACGGCTCGCGCCTGAATCGATTGCCTCTGGCGAATGGCTGGCGCTCGCGACCGCCTACGCGCTCTCGCGGCGAACGGCGAACGCGCAGCTCGTGAACTCGCCGAGCGCCGACATCGACGACCCTTACGGGCGCGGCGAGGAAGCGTTTGAACGGATGGCATCAGAAGTCGACGCGAGCATCGCTCTGATTCTGGAGAATCTGGTCAGCGCCGCCAAATAGTTGTCAGTTGAGGGTCAATACTTGGCTAATGCCGAGTATTGACCCTTTTGCTTGCGTGGAGCACCCGGGGCCGTGCGTGCAGGCCGTAATTTCTTGCGTAGTGAGTGGGCGGTGCGTAAGGGATTTCCGTAAGAGTAGTCGGTGCGCTGCGAGGGAAAACCGGTGCGAATTTGCCTGGTACCGTGCTCAATTCTGATGTACACGTAGCCTAATAGGCTAGTATTCTAATGGCGCGGACAGCGCTGAATATTTGAAGCAAGAGAGGCACAATGCCGGTACCTACATCGACACAAATTGTGATGCCGCGGCGCCTGCTCCTTCGTGACACGGTTCGCGACAGGCTCCGTGATGGAATCATGGATGGGACGTTTGCGCCCGGCGAGGTTCTGAACGACAAGGACCTGCAGGAGTGGCTGGGGGTCTCACGCACTCCGATTCGTGACGCCCTCAACGAGCTTGCCCGGTCGGGCCTCGTTGAGATGGAGCCGAATCGCTACACGCGGGTGGCAAACCCGAGCGAGGACGAGATTATTCTCGCCATGCAAACACTGGGGGTACTGTACGCGGGGGTGATTCAGCTCGCAGTGCCGCGGATGAGTCAGCGGACAGCGGCGTCGATTGCGGGGGGCATCGACAAATTCGCGGACGCGATTGAGCGCGCCGACCACGACTCCATTCGCAAACTTGGCTTTCCCACGTTCGAGCTCTACGAGCGCGAGTGTGGCAACGCGATCCTCGTGCAGCTCTGCAGGGAGTCTGTTGACGGGCTCGCGTTCAAGATCCGCGCGAAGCGGGTCCTCGAAGTGACGAACGTCGTCAAACTTGTCGTCGACCTCCGCGAACTCGCGGAGGCAACGCGTGAGCAAGACGCTGACCGCGCGGTTGCGGCATCGAACGGGGTGTTCCAGCTCGCCTAACGGGCGTGACCAAGCGAAACGGCCGGGTCGACACATCAGTGTCTACCCGGCCGTTCTGCTAGGCGCCGCTTGGCATGCGCCCTACATCTGCGGGAAGGTGGTGCAGCTGTTTCACCGCCGCCTCGGCGGCGTGCGCGTCGCGCGACTCAATGGCCGCCCGGAGTAGGGACCAGCACTCCGAAGCGCCCACCCAGTGCGGGGTGCGTTGCTGCGCAGCGACCCGGGCGCGGTACAGCAGTGGGGTGAGCGCGGAGCGAGTGCGGTGTTCGAGCACCCGATTGGGGCAGCGGTCGAGGAGGTAGGTGAATACCAGGTGTACGGCGGCCGTGTGCGCGTAGAGGTCGCGGCTGACCACGTGCTGCTGGGCGTCGGCAACTCTCGCATCGAGTGCACCCAACTGTTCGTCGTCGAGCGCCGGCAGCGTGAGTCGGATGACCCCGCCCATGAGCACCCCGAGGGTCTCGAGTGAGTCTTCGCCCTCGCCCGGGTCGGCGGAGATGACCGAGGTGTGGCTCTGCGCGCGGATGTCAACAAGACCCTCGGTTGCGAGCGCGTTGAGTGCGTCGCGGATGGGGGTGCGGGAGGTTCCGAGCCACTCCTGCAGGGCCCGGTGGTCGAGGCGCTCACCGGCGCGGAAGTCTCCTCGAAGAATCGCGGCGCGGATCGAGTCTTGCGCGCGATCTTTCAAGAGTCGCCGACCTGGCAACCTGGGGGGAGTGAGGAGTTGTACGAGGGGCATTGGGGGCAGCCTTTCGAGCAGCGGGGGCAATACTACAGTTCACTAATATATCAGCATTATTCGATACTGGAGTTTTCCTGTGTGGTTTCGCTGTATTTGCCTGCCCAGCACTCGGGGGCTGTCGCTACGGTTCGATGAGCTCCTCGGTGATAAAGGCCTCCTCGATGACCGGCTTCAGTCGCTTGGCGAACTGTCCGGTGACGTGCACCCGGTCGCCCTTCGTGAGGAGCGATTCGCTCAGGGGCGGGCACATTCCGCGCACGCAGAACCAGTCGGTTGCCGAGAAGAATGCCGCCCCAGAATCCTTGGCCACCTGCCGCTCGAGGTCACCGAAGAACTCGTGCGGCTTGCTCACGCAGCCCTCTGGCCCGGTGAGGGGCGTGTAGCACTCCTGGATGTCCTTATCGACGGGCGGCGGGGTCATGATCGCGAACTTGGCACCGGTTGTGATCTGAGCGAGCTGCTTGTCGGCGCCCGGCCCTGCCCCCACAACGATCACCAGGTCAGCGTCGAGCGAGTTCGCTGCGTCGACGACCTCGGCAGCGCGCGGCTTGCAGTCGGCGTCGAGCGTCTCGCCCTGCGGTAGGTCTTCCTCGGTGACGAATGGGCAACCGGTCTTGGAAGCGACGACAAAGCGCCAGTCTGAGCGCTCCTCGAAAATCGACCTGAGCGGCACCGCCATCCCGACCGAGTGTGAGTTGCCGGCGAGGATAGCGGTTTTCGTGCCCTCGGGGTTACCCCACGTGCACTTCTCGGGATCAAACGGCGACGTTGCGACGCACTCGGCGATCTCGGTCGCGGTGAAGTTTGCCTCGGCAGACGCGAGCGTGTCGTCGACGGAGGGAGACACCGCGTCCCAGTTGGTCGCGCCGAGCGCTTCGGTGAGTTCCGCGCGAAGCGTGTCGATCTCGGTCACGGGGCCGTCGGCCGGGGGCGCTTCGTCGCCGCTCTCCACGGGGCTCGCGATGGTCTGTGCGGCGATCCTGTCGGCATCCGCGGCCGCGCGCGAATCGTTGGCGGTCCACAGGAATGCGTTCGCGACGACGAGCGCGGTGAGCGATGAGGCCACGACCACTTTGCGGCTTACCCACGGGTCGCGCTTCGCGGAACCGCGAGGCCGCAGCCGGAACTTCCGCATCGGGTCTTCCCAGAGGTGGAACGACCCGATCGAAAGTACCGCCGTGAGGCCGACCGTCCAGATGAGCTTCTTGGGGCCCTCGCCGGGAAGCGTTTGCGCGAAGATGATGACGGGGAAGTGCCAGAGGTAGAGCGAGTACGAGATCTTGCCGATGTACAGCGCCACGGGGTTCGTGAGGATCGCGCTCGAACGGGCGTCGCTGCCGGTGCCCGCGAGGATGACGAGCGCCGTCGCGACGGTCGGAGCGAGTGCCCAGGGGCCGGGGAACGGGAGTGCCGGGGTGATGAGCACGACGCTCGCGAGGATGCCGAGGAGGCCCGTGTGCAGCATGAGCTTCCTCGCGAGCGCGGGGATGGCGAGGGCGTTCGTAGCGAAGATCGCGAGGAGCGCACCGATGCCGAGCTCCCACGCACGCGAGAGCGTCGAGTAGTAGGCCCAGGTTGGGGCGGTCGGCGTCTCGAACATTGCCCACGCGAACGAGGCGGCGACGACGACGCCGATCGTGAGGCCGAGTCGAAGCCTGCGCTGACTCTCGGTGAGCGCGTCGCCGCCCCTCCTCGTGATGAAGGTGAGGGCGAGCAGGATGAGCCATGGCCAGACGAAGTAGAACTGCTCTTCAACGGAGAGTGACCAGAAGTGTCGTAGCGGCGACACCGGGAGCCCCGCCTGGAAGTAGTCCGCGCCCGTTGCTGCGAAATTCCAGTTCGCCGCGAAAAGGCTCGTCCAGACCGCGTCGACCACGGTGCTGCGGAATCGGCCCTGGTTGAACAAGAGCGCGGCAAACCCGACGGTCGTGACGATCACGAGCATTGCCGCGGGCAGGATGCGGCGTACGCGGGCCATGTAGAAGCCCCTGAAGGAGACCGTGGCGCTCCGGTCGTACTCGCGGATCAGCATGCCCGTGATCAGGAAGCCGGAGATGACGAAGAAGACGTCGACGCCGACGAAGCCGCCGGTGGGCCACTCGGTGAAGTGGTTGAGCAGCACCGCGATCACCGCGACGGCTCGTAGCCCCTGAATGTCTCCGCGGAAGTGCTTCCGGGCGGCAGATTTCCTCGCCATGTGTCCCCTCGATCGAATATGCCGCATTCGTTGTCTAGAGGAATGTCAGTTCCACGTCCGTGTCAGCAATTTGAAGTGCGATTTTGCAGTAACTCAAATATCAGGATACCGTATCTACCGGCCTAAGTGAATTTTAGTGTTCTAATATTTTAGATAACGTGTAGTGCGTGCGACTGACGGAGGGCAAGTTGGCTGGTCTGATCGTCCATGAGTGGATCGAGCGAGTCGGCGGCGCCGAAAAGGTGCTCGACGCGTTTGTCGACGAGTTCCCCGACTCCGACCTCTTCTGCCTCTGGAACGACGCCCCCGGCCGCTACCGCCAGCGCGTCACCGAGAGCAAGCTCTCTCGGGGTCCGCTCCGTGGGCGGAAAGCGCTCGCGACGCCGTTCATGCCGCGCGTGTGGAAGAACCTGCAGAACGACAGCTACGACTGGATGCTCGTCAGCTCGCACCTCTTCGCTCACCAGGCGCACCTGCCGGGGCTCGACCCCGACCGGAAGTTCGTCTACGCTCACACGCCGGCGCGCTATCTCTGGGAGCCGGAGCTCGACGCCCGCGGTGACTTGATGGCCGTGCGCGCGGTCGCTCCGGTGCTGCGCGCGATCGATGCCAAGTCTGCCCACAACCACCGCAACGTTGCCGCGAACAGCGGCTTCGTGCGCGATCGCATTGAGCGGACCTGGGACGTCGAAGCGCAGGTCATCCACCCGCCCGTCGATGTCGAGCGACTCCAGGCCGTCCCTGACTGGCGTGACGAGCTGACCGTTGCCGACGCCGCGGTCATTGAGTCGCTTCCCGACGCCTACATCCTCGGCGCCTCGAGGTTCGTGCCGTACAAGTCGCTCGACGTCGTGATCGCGGCCGGCGCGGCGGCCGGGATCCCCGTCGTGATCGCCGGCGGCGGGCCCGATGAGGATCGCCTGCAGGCTGTTGCGGCCGATAGCGGCGCCGACGTGCGCTTCGTGATTCGGCCCTCAGACGAGCTGCTGGCCGCGCTCATGCAGCACGCGACGGCGTATGTCTTTCCCCCCGTCGAAGATTTCGGCATCATGCCCGTCGAAGCGATGGCGCTCGGCACACCGGTGGTGGTGAACGGAGCAGGAGGCGCCTCCGAGTCCCTCGCCGAGGGCAAGTCTGGCGTGACCCTCTCGGACTTCTCAGGTCGCAGCCTTTCCGAGGCTGTGTCGACCGCGGCGCAGCTCGACTCCGAGGCGTGCCGCACTCAGGCCCAAGCGTTCAGCGAAGACCGCTTCCAGCGAGAGATCCGCGCCTGGATGTCGCTCTAAACCCGCTTGTTTCAACCATCACTATCAGCATCACGGAGAACACCATGAAGAAGACCACAGCACTCACCGCACTCGCCGGAGCCTCGATCGCACTCCTCGCGCTCACGGGCTGCACGACGGGTGACTCCGCCGGCGGCGACGCGAAGGACGACAAGGGCTCGGAGCAGAAGAAGGAAGAAACCTTCGTGCCCAAGGAAGTCACTCTTGAGTGCGAGGACGGGAAGGCCACCGCGGCCGAGAGCAACTCCATCTTCACGCTCTCGGGCGACTGCGCTGCGGTCGAGGTGACCGGCGTGAACTCGCTCGTCTCGATTGACGGCGCCGTAGAGAACCTCACCGTCGGCGGCTCGATCAACAAGGTCGTGGTGACGTCGGCCGGTGCGATCACTTTCGTTACTGACTCAAGCGGAAACGTCGTCGAGACGGCGGGCGAGCCCGAGGTCACTGACGAGGGCGATCAGAACGAGGTCGTCGCCCCCGAGTAAGCCCCCGCAACGCCCCAGCTACAGGAAGGATTCACCACGATGGTCGCTCTCGACTCCACAGCGCTGCAGGCGAGTCTTGCACGGCCCCGCCTGCAGCTCGGGGCAGACCTCACCCGCGTTCGCGCCGCGATCTTGCTCACGGACGCGATCATCATCACCGCGGCGACGTTCGGCGCGCAGCTGTTCCGCTTCGGCGGCCCCAGCGTCGCGCCGAGCCTCGCCGTCGGCGCGACGGGCATCGATTACCTCATCGTGAGTTCCGTGATCTCGGTGCTCTGGGTTGTGGCGCTCGGGGCGTTTCGCACGCTCGACCTCCGCGTCTTGGGCGTCGGTGATCAGGAGTACAAGGGTGTCGTGCTCGCAAGCGGTGCGACCTTCGTCGCCGTGGCGCTCGTGTCGTTCGCGCTCCAGCTCGAGGTGGCCCGCGGCTACCTCGCGATAGCGTTCCCGCTGGGTCTTGGGGCGTTGCTGCTCTCGCGCAAGCTCTGGCGCACCTGGATCGGTGGGCGGCGCGCAAAGGGCGACTTCCTCACCAACGTGATCGTGCTCGGCAACGCCGACGAGACCCAGGGCCTCGTCGCGAAGATCAATAGCACACCGCGCTCCGGGCTGAAGGTCGTCGGCACGAGTGACTCCGTTGAGCGCATCGGGCATACCGCGGATTCGCTCCACGCGTCGGCCGTGATCCTCGCCGGTGGCGCGTGGGGAGAGCCCCTCAACGCTCGCGCCGTGAGCTGGGAGCTTGAGAAGCACGGCCTCGAACTCATCGTGCCGTCGCCGCTCGTAGGCATTGACCAGATGCGTGTGCAGCACCGCCCGGCGGGCAGCCTCCCGCTCTTGCACGTCGAAATGCCCGAGTACTCGGGGGCCCGGCGGGTCGCAAAGCGCGCATTTGATTGGGTCGCCTCCGGTCTCGGGCTGATCCTATTGAGCCCGCTCTTCGCGGTGCTCGCCGCGCTTATCAAGCTCGAAGACGGCGGCACCGTCTTCTTCCGGCAGGAGCGGATTGGGCGGAACGGAACACCGTTCTCCATCCTGAAGTTCCGCACCATGGTGCCGAACGCCGAGGCCCTGAAGGCCGAACTTGCTGACCAGAACGAGGGCGGCGGCCCGCTCTTCAAGATGCGCAATGACCCGCGGGTGACCAGGCTCGGCCGCCTCCTGCGACGTTCTTCTCTCGACGAGCTGCCGCAGCTGTGGAACGTGCTCACCGGTTCGATGAGCCTGGTCGGCCCCCGGCCCGGCCTCCCCGCAGAGGTCGCGAAGTACGAGGAGCACGTCGAGCGGCGGCTGCTCGTGAGCCCCGGCATCACCGGGCTCTGGCAGGTCGCCGGCCGCAGCGACCTGAGCTGGGAGCAGGGCGTCAAGCTCGACCTCGACTACGTCGAGAACTGGACGATTGGGCTCGATTTCTCGATCCTTGCCCGCACCGTTCGGGCTGTCACGAAGAGCTCAGGCGCCTACTAAGGGCGTGGCTCAGCGCTCGGGGAGGCCGAGGCGATACCCGACAGCCAAATCGTGGCGAGGGTGCGGCTCGCCTCCCCGAGCGGTCTCCCCGCGACGGCGGGGTCGCGCAGTACGAAGCGCTGGAACGCGTAGAACTCCGTCATACTTCCGAGCATTTCGGCCGCGAGGTCGAGGTTGAGGTCTCCTCTGATGCGCTCGGCGACCGAGCCCCGGGTGAGTGCGCCGCTGATGCGGCCGTAGAAGGCGCGGCGCGACGTCGCCCAGATCTCTGCGATCTCGGCGTCGGACTGTGAGAGCTCGACGATCACGCCGAACAGGGCGCGGTGGCGTTCGTAGAACTCGAAGTACTTGTGGGTCGACTCCGTCACCGAATCGATGAGGCTGTCTGCCTCGAGCGGGATGCGGATGAACTCGAACGCCTCGACCGTGAGCTCTCGGAGGAGTTCGAGTGTGAGTTCGTGCTTGTCGGGAAAGTATCGGTAGAAGGCGCCGGCGGTGAGGCCCGCCGCGGCCGCAAGGTCGGCGACCCGCACGTTCGCGTAGCCTCGCTCAGCGAAGAGCTCCTCCGCTGCAGCCATGATGCGCGCGCGGGTGCCTCGGCCCTTCGGCGTCGCAGGTTGCACCACGTTCCGACTCGCTTCCGTTGTCGTGTGCGTGGAACCGCCCCCGCGGCCCACCGGTGTCAGCGTACCCCCTGTGTGGCTGGCTCGGGGGTAGCGCAGCCACAAAAGATAAAAGTGACGTCACATTTACTTTTGTGTACGCTGGGTCTCGTAACACGGTGGTTACCCCGAGAGGAGCATGGCGTGGAGCACAAGAAATCGCTGATTCTGGACGCGGCCGACCTTGATTTTTGCCTGTACGACTGGCTCGACGTCGAATCGCTCAGCGGGTACGAGCGGTTTTCTGAGCACAACCGCGAGACCTTCGAGGGCCTCATAGATCTCGCGCGCGAGGTCGCGGAAGAGTACTTCGCCCCGCACAATCGCAAGGGCGACCTCCAAGAGCCCCGCCTCGTCGACGACAAGGTCGAACTCATCCCAGAGGTCAAGAAAGCGCTCACCGCGTTCGCGGAGGCCGGGTTCCTCGGCGCGACCATGGACGCCGAGTACGGCGGCTTCCAGGTTCCGACAGTCGTGTATCGCGCCGCGTTCATGTGGTTCCAGGCCGCGAACGTGGGCACGGTCTCGTACGCCCTACTCACCACGGCCGCCGCGAACCTCATCCGCGAGCACGCTTCGGCGGAGCTCGCCGCGAAGTTCCTGCCGCCGATGCTCGACGGGCGGTGGACCGGCACGATGAACCTGTCTGAGCCCGGCATCGGGTCAGCGCTCGGTGACCTGACGACGAGCGCCGTGCGGGCCGCGGACGGCACTTACCGGGTGCGGGGCGACAAGATGTGGATCTCGGCGGGTGACCACGAGCTGTCAGAGAACATCGTGCACCTCGTGCTTGCCCGTACGGGCGGCCCCGGCGTGAAGGGCCTCTCGCTCTTCATCGTGCCGAAGTGGCTCGGCGAGGCCGGCGCACTCACCGACCGTAACGACGTTTCGCTCGTCGGTGTCAACCACAAAATGGGGTACCGCGGCACCGTGAACACGGCGCTGTCGTACGGCTCTGGGGCGTTTCCGGTCGGGGGCGAGCCCGGCGCCGTCGGCTACCTCATCGGTGAGGAGGGGCGCGGGCTGCACTACATGTTCCTCATGATGAACGAGGCGCGCCTCGGCGTTGGGGCCTCGGCCGTCGCGCTCGGCACGACGGGCTTTCTGCACGCGCGAGAGTACGCTCGCGAGCGCATCCAGGGCAAGGAGCTTGGGGCGAAGGATCCCGCGGCACCGGCGGTGCCGATTATTCGGCACCCTGACGTGCGGCGCATGCTCATGCTCGCGAAAGCATATGCCCAGGGCGGCACCGCCCTGATTCTCTACGCTGGGAAGCTGCTCGACGAGAGCGAGGCCGAGACCGACGCGGCGAAGAGCGCGTCACTCGCGCTGCTGCTCGACGTGCTCACCCCGATCGCGAAGAGCTGGTCATCGCAGTGGGGCCTCGCCGCAAACGACATCGCGATTCAGGTGCTCGGCGGCAGCGGCTACGTCCGCGACTTCCCCGTCGAGCAGTTCTACCGCGACAACCGCTTGAACCCGATCCACGAGGGAACCCACGGCATCCAGGCGCTCGACCTGCTCGGGCGCAAAGTGCTGCTCGACGGCGGCTCCGGGCTCGCCGACCTGCTCGGGCGCATGCGCGCAACGCTCGACAGGGTGGGCGCCTCCGAGCCCGAGCTCGCGCGGCTCGTCGGTGAGCGCGTGGCCCGAATTGAGGGGGTGACGCGCACGCTGTGGGAAGACGGGGAGTCGACGACGGCGCTCGCGAACGCCGCACACTATCTCGAGGCGGTGGGTGACACTGTCGTCGCGTGGCTCTTCCTCGACCAGCTCGGTGCGCTCGGTGGCGTCGCCCCGGCGCTCGCGGCGGAAAAACGCGCGACCGCTCGGTTCTTCATTACGCACGTACTGCCGCGTGTCGACGCGTCGTTTGACCTGCTTGGTTCTGGGGACAGGCAGCTCGTCGACCTCGACGAGGCCCTGATCTAGGGTGACGGCCACTTCGTCACTGTAGATTGGCAGTGTCGGCCGCGATTGGGGGCTCGGGTGACGCGGTCGGCTTCTCATGAGGAGGGGCGGAGTATGTACGGGATCGCGATTATCGAGGATCACCTGCTCCAACGGAAATACACGATGTCGCTTGTGAGCGCACAACCAGATATGACGATCACATTTGCGGGGGAGGAATTGCCCGAGCTGGTGACTTGGCTCGAGGGCGCGGACGAGGCAGAGCGACCGGACCTGATCCTGCTCGATTTACTCGTCGATCGCAGGCCGGCGGCGAAGCCCGAGGTCGTGCGCAGGCTGATCCGCGAGGGGAGCCGTGTGCTGATCTTTTCGGCGGCGATTTCGCCGCCGATCACGAGGCAGCTCATCCGGGCGGGCGCGCACGGGCTCATCAGTAAACGGGATCCGGAGGCGAGCATCCTCGCCGCGATGCGTACAGTGCTCGCTGGTGGGCAGTGGGTGTCGCCCGAGCTTGCCGAAATCATCGCGCACGATCCGAAGCGGCCGGCGCTCAGCGATCAGGAGGAGCGCGCGCTCGTGCTGTACGCGTCGGGCCTATCGCTCGAGTCGGTCGCGACGTCGATCGGCGTGAAACCGAACACCGTCAAGAAGTATCTGCAGCGGGTTCGCGACAAGTACGCCGCCGTCAATCGGCCGTTGGCGTCTCGGATCGAGTGGCGGAAGGCCGCCCACGACGACGGATACTTGGCGCTCGCGGAGTGACCGTGCTCGGGCCAACACCGCGCCCGAACGGAGGTCTCTGACCGTCGCGCGAAGGGGCTGACCCCCGTTTGGGGTCAGCCCCTTCGCGCTGTGACCCCCGGCAGGGGTCAAAGGCCCATGGCCGCCCCACGGGCGCTTCCGGAGAACCTACGCTCCTAACCGGGGGATGGCTTGGGGTGTCACGGACGCCGTACCGAGTCGCTCAGATGTGTAGCTCACTGCTCGGGGCTCAATGCTGCCCCGGGTTCTGCGAAAGGAACCACGTGCGACGTATTTTTCGAGGCGGCCAGCAAGGCCCGACCCGTTCGGGGGAGGTGACGACCCGCCAGGAGCGTAGCCGCGGGCGCGGGGGTAAAGCCCTAGCCGCGGCGCTGGTCACGTCACTGATCACCCTCGGCGGCGCCGGCGCAGCCCAGGCGGTGGAGTCTTACACCGCGCCAGCGCCCAACCCACCGATGCCACTCACCTGCTCGCTCGATCTCGCCGTCAGTCTCGACCTGTCGAAGTCGATCGATGATGCGCAGCTGCGGCAGATGCGTGACGGAGTCACCGAACTCGCGAACACGCTCTCGGACTACCCGGTGCGGGTCTCGATGCATAACTTCGCGTCGAACGCCCCGGCAACCTCCAGCGCTCAGAACGCGCCGACGCCGCTCACCGCGCTCGACGCAGCGGGCGTCGCCGCCATTGGCGACTGGGTGCGGGGCGTGCAGCGCCCGAGCAGCGCTCAGGCGGGCACCAACTGGGACCGCGCGTTCTCGGCGGTGCAGTCCGCGCCCGAGAGCTACGACGCGCTGCTCTTCGTGACCGACGGCAACCCGACGCAGTACGGCGACCCCGTGCGCGGCCCGGGCAGCTCGACCGACACCGCGACGATCACCGCCGCGGTCGAGAGCGCGAACGCGCTGAAGAGCGCGGGCACCCGCATCGTGGGCGTTGGGCTGACCGACAACCTCTCGGACTTGAACCAGTTCCGCGAGCACATGTCGCAGATCTCGGGCCCGACCGAGGGCAGTGACTACCTGTCGACGAACTTCGACGGCCTCGCCGACGTGCTCCTGACCCTCATCGCGGACAACTGCGCCGCCGCCCCTGACATCACACTGGTGAAGGACGGCGTGCTCGCCGACGGCGCGGCGGGCGTTGCGGGCGACACGGTCTCGTACACCTTCACCGCGACGAACACCGGCGGGCGCACGCTCACCGACGTCGTGATCACCGACCCGAAGCCGGGCCTGTCTGACCTCACCTACACCTGGCCGGGCGAACCAGGAGTGCTCGCTCCAGGCCAGACGGTGACCGCCACGGCGACATACACGGTCGTCGAGGCCGACCTTGATACTCGCGTGATTCACAACACCGCCACGATCACGGGAAACCCGCCGACGGGCCCTCCCGTGAGCGCCGAGGATGATGCCGAGGTGACGCTCCCCGAGCCGCCAGCAGAGCCCGCGATCGAGCTCGTCAAGACCGGCGTGCTGAGCGGGACCGGCGCCGCCGGCGACACGATCACTTACTCCCTGACCGCGACGAACACGGGCAACGTGACCCTCACCGACGTCTCGATCACCGACAAGCTCGAGGGCCTCTCAGAGATCACCTACGGGGCGTGGCCCGCAGCCGCCGGTGTACTTGCGCCGGGCGAGAAGGTCACCGCGACCGCGACCTACGTGCTCACGCAGGCCGACGTTGACCGCGGCACCGTCGAGAACCTCGCGACCGTAACGGGTACCCCGCCGACGGGAGAGCCCGTGACCGACGACGACACCGAGAAGACTCCGCTGCCGCACGCGCCGGCGATTGAGATCGCCAAGACGGGCAAGCTGTCGGGCGGGCGCATCGCCTACACGTTCGTCGTGACGAACACGGGCAACGTGACGCTCTCGGGCGTCGAGATCGTTGACGGCCTCAAGGGGCTCACCGCGCTCGCCTACGGTGACTGGCCGGGTGAACCGGGCGTGCTCGCCCCGGGCCAGCAGGTCACCGCGACGGCCTCGTACGCCGTTACGGACGCCGACCGAGACCGCGGCCACGTCGACAACACGGCGACCGCAACCGGCACCCCGCCCTCGGGCGAGCCCGTGAAGTCCACCGACGACGTTCGCGTTCCGGTCGGAAAGCTCGCCACGACCGGTGGCTCGGCGAACTGGGGGCTGCCCGTTCTCGCCGTCATGCTGCTCCTCGGCGGCGGCACGTTCATGACCGTCACCCTGAGGCGACGCGCTGGGGCGAACTAAGCCGCTGGGCTTGGCGTTGTGACAGCTCCCCCTAGGCTGCGCTGAGCCCAGCGAGTGCGCCTGACCCTCCCCGGGGTCGGGCGCACAACCCTGTCTGCCGAGGAAGCGTAGCCCACCACGGCAGACTCATGCTTTAAGCACAGCATGCAACAATCCTCTGCTATGGAAAGGCACGGTGTCCCCGCGACCGTGGAGTGCACACGACACGACCTCCCCGACCACTTCGTTGACACCCGCAGCGCCTCGTCATGGATCGCATCAACTCTCGCGGGTGCCATGCGGAGGGCGCAGCTCATTGGGCTCGTGCTCGTTACGCTCGTGCTCTGCGCAGCTTCGTTCCTCTCTGCGACCGGTGTTCCGCCGGCCGGCTCGGTCACCGCGGCGGTGCTCGTGCTCACGAGCGGGCTGCTGACGATCCACAGGCGAGTCCCGGCGGTCGTGCTCATCGTCTGCTTCTTCTGTGTTCTCGCGTTCTATTACGTCGTCGCGCTCGACCCCGGTGAGCTGCTGACGGGCCTCCTCATTCCGCTGACGTCGTGGACCGTGGTGCTGCCGATCATGCTGTGGCGCGGCGTCTGGCCCCTTATCGCCTCCGTAGTGCTCGGCGCGGGCTTTGGCGCTCTGATCCTCGTATCGCACCCCACCTGGGGTTCGTCGGTTGCGGCTGCCTCTGCGACCACAAACTGCATCATGATCGTGCTCGCATTCCTGTTCATGCGCTACCTTCGCCGGGTGTCGGATGGCGTCGACGGGCAGCGAAACTCCGCGGCGCAGCAGAAGCTCCGCGCGCTGCGGTCACGCGCGCTCGACGAAGCGACCTTAGAGTACATTCGGGTGCTGCACGACACCGTTATCAACACGTTTGGCGTGATCGGGCGGCTCGACCCCTACCAAATCGGCACCGGCCAAATCGACACCGTGCAGGTTAGGGAGCGGTGCAGGCGTGACCTTCGCAGGGTCGAAGAGTTCCAGCGGCATCCGGGGGCTGAGCGCGTGGCGGTGAGCCTGACCGACCTTGACCATGTGGGGCTGCCCATCGAATGGACAGGGCTTCGCGACGAGGCGCTCCGCGCCCACGAGCGGCTGCTGCTGAGCACGACGCTCGACGCGCTCTACGGGTGCGCGATGGAGGCCGTGCTCAACGCGACGAAGCACTCGGGCGCGACCCACGTGACCTGTGACGTGCACCGCGTCGAGCACGAACTCGTCGTCGTGGTCTCTGACTCGGGGCGTGGCTTCAACAGATCGCAGGTGCGGGAGCGCGGTATCGCGAACTCGATCTTCGCGCGCGCGGAGGCCAACGGCATCCGCGTTGCGCTCCGCACGGCGCCCGGCCGTGGCACGACCCTCACGCTGCGGTGCCCGATCCCAAAGCCCGCGCCCATAGGTGGGGCCGCACTGGCCGCAGAGGCGCGGAACGAGATTCGTGACTTCAAGCTTCGCCTCGGCGTGGTGTGGGGGCTCCAGGCGACGCTCACCGGCGCACTCCTCGAGGTGTTCAACTGGCAGCGCCTCATGTGGCCTGCGGTCTTCCCGGCGGTGCTGCTCGTCGCGATCCTCGGCTCGCTCACGCTCGCGACCTGGCTCGCCTGCCGTCGGTGGCGGCAGGCGCCTCTTTTGCTCACACTGCTGCTGCTCTCGGCCGTGCCCGTCGTGAGCTGGTGCTCGCTCGCCGGCATCGATTTCGGGCGCGGGGAGCTCTACTTCGTTCCCGCCGTCGCGGCCACCGTGATCCCGGTGCTGCTCTACGTCACCTCGGTGAGTCGCCGTCCGTTCGCGATCTCCATCCTCCTGCACCTCCTCAGCACGGGTGCCATCGCGGTGTGGGCCCTGCGCTCGAACGCCGAGATCGAATGGTGCACGATCGCGCTCATCGAGGCGCCGTCGCTCGGCCTTATCGGCGTGCTCTTCGTCTTCCTGCGGAGTTTCCGTGCGATCGGCACCCAGATCGCCCGCTCGCGCCAGGAGGTTGAGGAGGCCGCGCGAGATGCCGCAGCGTCTGAGGCCGCCGTTGCGGTGAAGAAGCAGTGGAGCGCGTCAAACCTGAAGCCCTCGATCGAGCTCTTGCGCGGCATCGCTGACGGCACCCTGCTGCTCGACGACCCCGAAACGCGGGAGCGGTGCGAGCGGGAAGAATCGCGGCTGCGCCAGCTCATCACGCTGCCGCGCGACGCATCGCTCATGAACTGGTGGTTTGCGCTCGCCGCGAGCGAGGCTGAGGGGCGCGGGGTGACCCTCGTGCTGCCCGCGGAGTACGCGAAAGTTGCCGAATCCGGCCACGTCCAAACGCTCGGCACGCTCCTCGTCGAGTGCGTGTACAGCGCGCCAGCGGGGAGCACCCTCTCGGTCAACCTGATCGAGCAGGCGGGGCGGCCGCGCATGCTCGTCGTGAGTGACGCCGAGGCCACCGACAGCACGCTCGAAATGCTGCACGCCTCGGAGGGGCTCAGCGTGGTCGCGCAGCGGTTGCGCGGTCAGACCCTCGTCGAGGCGATCGTGCGCGAGCGCGAGGGTTAAGCTTCGGCGTCGGCCGGGCGCTCGGGCCCGTCGCCGCGGCGCCCGGGCCGCAGGACGAAGAAGCCGAGGGCGATCGCGCCGATCGTGAGCACCGTGCCTCCGAAGAGTACGGAGCCGCGCAGCCCAAAGAGGGAGCCGAGCACGGCGACGCTGATGCCGCTGAACGTCATCATGCCCGGGCCGAACATCGTGTACGCGCCGATGACGCGACCGCGCTGGTCGTCGGGGGCGCGCAACTGGACGATGCTCATCTCGGTCGCGTCGGCCGTGATGCGCGCGACGCCGCCCACGAGCAACGCTGCGACGGACAGCGCGTAGATTGAACTCGTCGCGAACACGATCGTCGTGATGCCGAGCAGGGTCGCGGCGATGACCGCCGTGCGGGCCGTCGTGGGCACGCGACCGGTTGCCTCGAGCAGGATCCCGCCGAGTACGCCGCCCGCGCCGTTTGCAAAGAGCAGCACGCCGTACGCGAGCCCCGCGGAGCCCGCGCCGAGTCCCTCCGCGAACTCCGGCATCGCGTTTTGGATCACGGCGCCAATCGTCGCCGCGCTCAGCGCGGAGAGCAGGATCATGCCGAGCAGCTCGCGGTCGCGGCGGATCGTGCCGAGCACGCTGAAGGCCGAGAAGAATGTCATCGGCTTCTCGGACGAGCGGGGTGGCGTTGGCGGGGCCGCAGCGGCCTCCGCGTTCCGGGGGCCGAGCTTCACGAACCAGAGGAAGACGGTGAGTGGCAGGTAGAACAGGATGTTCACGAACATGCCTGCGGCCGGGCCGATGCTCAGCAGCAGGGCCGAGCCGACAACGGGGCCGGCGAGGAACGCGAGCGACCGGAACGTGGCGTTCATACGAATCGCGCCGGGGAGCTCTTTGGGGCCCGCGAACTTGTAGAGCAGCAACTGTTCGGCTGGCATCCACAGGCAGCCTGCGACGCCGTGGAGCACGAGGAGCACGCAGGCGTGCCAGAGCTCGAGCGTGCCGGTGAGGAAGAGGAAGCCCCACGCGGCCGAGACCGCCATGAAGAGGGCCTGGCCGATCTGAATGATGCGCCGCGGGTCAAAGCGCTCGGCGAGCGCGCCGGCGGCGACCGAGAACAGGAGGTACGGCAGCCAGTGGCTGACGATTTGGAACCCGACCAGCCAGGGGGAGTGGAACGTCTGCCAGAGCACCCAGTAGGCGAGTACGTGCTCGACGTTATCGGCCATCATCGAGAGCGCACCGCCCCCGATATAGGGGCCGGTCCGGCGGTCGCGGAGCGCTCCGAACTTGACTGGCCGCTCTTCGGGAACCTCATTGCTATTCATCAGACCTTACTGTAGCAACGTGCCGGCAATCGCGACCCGGCGACCGTTCCTTGGAGGATTCTTGGCGTGCCCGCGAGAGCCTTGGCTGGTGGCGATTCGGCGATCCTTCGTTGCCGGTTGCCCAGCAACACGGCACCCAAGCACCGAACGGAACCCCACATGCGCAATGCCCCACAGCTCGAGACCGCGGCACCCTCTGGCCGACCTCGCATGAGCCGGCGCAGGCGAAAGCGCCTCGCGATCGTCATCGCGACCACCGTCGTGAGCGCGCTGGTACTCGGCGTCGGCGCCGTCGTCTTCGCCTACCACCAGGCGACTGACAAGATTGTGCGCTCGGACTTCGTGCTGCCGCAGGTCGACGAGATCGCCCCTGACCCGGGCGAGCAGAACGTGCTCATCATGGGGATGGACAGCCGCGTCGACCAGAACGGCAACCCGCTGCCCGACGGCGTGTACGAGGCGCTGCACGCCGGCGGCGCCGACGACGGCGGGTACAACGCAAACGTGCTCATGCTGCTGCACATCCCCGAGGACCGCTCGAAGACCGTCGGCATCTCCATCCCGCGCGACGACTACGTCGAAATCGCGGGCGCACCGCTCGGCGTCACGCACTCGAAGATCAAAGAGGCGTACGGCCTCGCGATGCAGGAGAAGATGAACGAGCTCACCTGGGGCGAGGAAGAGCTCAGCGACGACGAGCTCTACCAGCAGGCGCGCGCCGCTGGGCGCCAAGCCCAGATCGAAACGGTCTCGCACTTCCTCGGCGACGTGCGCATCGACCACTTCGTCGAGATGACGATGGGCGGCTTCTACCACGTCGCCGAGGCCGTCGCCCCGGTCTCGGTGTGCCTGAACCACGCGACCGAGGATTCGTACTCGGGCGCGAACTTCGAGGCGGGGGTGCAGGAGATCGACGCGCAGCAGGCGATGAGCTTCGTTCGGCAGCGCCGCGACACCGGCTACGACGGCCCCTTCCTGACCGACCTCGACCGGTCGAGGCGGCAGCAGGCGTTCATGATCTCGCTGACCGACAAACTACAGAAGAAAAGCACGCTCATGAACCCGAAGACCGTGTGGTCGCTCGTCGACGTCACGCAGAAGCACGTCGCGCTCGACTCTGAGTTTGACGTGCTCGGGTTTCTAAAGATCGCTCACCAGGTTTCGCAGAGCGGGGCCGAGTTCGTGACGCTGCCCATCCTCGGCTTCGAGAACATCGGTGGGGCAGAGGTCAACCTTGTCGACGTTGACGAGATCCAGGCGATCGTCGCCTCGATCTTCGACGGGAGCTACTTTGACGAACCTGCGAGCGGTGACGGTGAGGCCGCGGGTGAGGTGCCTGACGGCGGGGAAGGAACGGACGACGTCGTAGCTGAGGAAGACGTCACCGCGGAGGAAGAGCCCGCCGCCCCCGGCACCGCGCGCTACGACTCGTGGGAGGAGCCGATCAAGGCGGGCTCCATCCCCTGCGTGAACTGAGCGTGAGTGAGCGATGCGGCAGCACACCGTCGTCCTTGAGGGGGCGCGGCCACAGCGGCAGGGGATCGTCCCCGCAGAGCGCGGTCGGCTGCGCTCCCTGACCATCGCGCTGCTCGCGATCGTGCTGCTGCTCGTCGCGGTCGGCGTGCTCATGGTGCAGTCAGCGAGCCAGGTCGTCGCGATCTCGGCGGGCAGGCACCCACTTGAGGGAGTGATCAAGCAGGGCGGCTACGCGGTGATCGGGATCGGGATGATGCTCGCGATCAGCCGGGTGCCGACCGCCGTGCTGCGCCGCTATGCCTGGCTGCTGCTCGCGGGCGGGTTTCTCCTCCAAGTTCTCGTCTACACGCCCCTCGGGTACGAGGCGGGCGGCAACCGCAACTGGCTGCGACTTGGGCCCGTGTCGATGCAGCCCGCCGAGTTCATGAAGTTCGTGCTGCTCGTGTGGGTGTCGGCGGTGATCGCCGCCAAATGGCGGCTGCTTGGCGAGTGGCTGCACGTCGTCATCCCGATCCTCCCCGTCGTCGCCGCGTCGATGTTCATCAACATCCTTGGGGGCGATCTCGGCACGCTGCTTGTGCTTGCCGCGCTCGTGTTCGGGTGCCTCTACTTCTCGCAGGTCAGGCTGCGTATCCTCGCGGGGATAGCCGCGGTCGCCGTGCTCGGCATCGGCATCATGACGCTCATGAAGCCGAACCGCGTGGTGCGCATCATGCACTTCTTCGAGGTCGACTGCCTGAACGACGCCGAGCACGCCTATGTCGGCTGCTGGCAGACGCTCAACGGGTTCTGGGCCCTCGCGCAGGGTGGCCTGCTCGGAACGGGGGTGGGAAACTCCACGGCGAAGTGGCACTGGCTTCCCGAGGCCGAGAACGACTTTGTGTTCGCGATCCTTGGCGAGGAGCTTGGCTTCGTCGGCGCGGCGACGATTATCGTCGCGTTTGTCGCGCTCGCCGCAGTGCTCATGGCGCTCATGACGTGCTGCGATACCCCGTTCGCGCGCTCCGTGTTCGGAGGGCTCACGATCTGGGTGTCGGTGCAGATGATCGTGAACATCTCGGTCGTGCTCGGCTTCGTGCCCGTACTCGGGGTGCCGCTTCCGTTCATCTCGGCAGGCGGGACATCGCTCCTCTCCCTCCTCCTGGCCCTCGGCGTCGCCCTTTCGTGCGTGCGTGAGGCCGCGGCCGAGGCCAGCTCATAGCGCGGGGGAGCCGAAACGTGCGAAAGTGGACGCAGCACTGGTACGCGGGGCCGATGGTGGGTCTCGGAGCAGGGAGGGCGGACATGGCGAGAGCACACAGGAACACCCGACCGCTCCCCGACGAGGAGGCGTATCGGAGGTCGGCGTCGCAGATCGGCTGGCAGGTCATGGCCGTGTGCGCTGCGCTCGTCGTGATCGGTGGCGGCGTGATCCTCGCCTTCGTGTTCTGGCAGACGACGCCGACCGAGGCGGCGAAGCCGGTGCAGCCCGGCGAGATCCAGGTGCGGCTCGACCCGGGCGAGCTCATTCTCGCGACGGTGCTTCTCGCGACCGGCGCAGTGATCTGTGCCGGGCTCGCAGCCCGGCTGATCGCGCGCCGGGCCGTCTACCCGCTCGACGAGGCGTTCCGCCTGCAGCGCCGGTTCGTCGCCGACGTGAGCCACGAGCTGCGCAC
This sequence comes from Leucobacter komagatae, assembly GCF_006716085.1. NCBI lineage: Bacteria > Bacillati > Actinomycetota > Actinomycetes > Micrococcales > Microbacteriaceae > Leucobacter > Leucobacter komagatae. The sequence continues at coordinate 3,226,871 of NZ_VFON01000001.1, forward strand.
CCCGCTCGCCGTGATCGACGCGCGCGCTCAGCAGCTCGCCGCGCTCACGCCGCCCGGTGACGCCCGGCAATCGGTGCTCGTCGACCTGCGGCAGGACACCCGGATTATGGCCAGCGTCATTGACGCGATGCTTGCAACGGCCTCGGGCGCCGAGCAGGGCACAGGGACGGCGGCCCTCGACGAGAGCGTCAGCGCGGTCGCGCGCGATCTCGGCGAGGTGGCGCGGCAGTTCGGCGTGACCGTCGTCGCGAAGAGCGAGGCACTTACCGTCGCGGCCCCGGCCCAGGTGGTGCGCCGCTGCCTCGTCGCGCTCGTGGACAACGCGATCGACCACGCGCCGGAGGGAAGCGTCGTGAAGATTGCGGGAGTCAAGCGCGGCGGCGAGGCCGTCATGACGGTGAGCGACGAGGGTGACGGGATTCAGGGGATCGCGGCCGAGCGGGTGTTCGACCGATTTGCGCAGGGAGACGCCCCGGCAACCGCGCGCGGTGCGGCGCGCACAAGTAAGGGGATCGGGCTCGCACTCGTACGCGAGCTGTGCTCGGCGCACGGCGGCAGGGTCACTGTCGCGCGCTCCGGGCCGGGCGGCACGGTGTTCGAACTCGCCTTCCCGCTCGCCGAGCGAACCGGGGATCACTAGTGCTGCGGCTGCTCATCGTCGAGGACGACCCGCGCCTCGGCCCCATCATGCGCGACGTGCTCGCAGCGAACTGGGACGTCGAACTCGTCACGAGCGCTGAGGAAGCGGAGCGGCTTGCCACCGTGACGCCGTTCGACGTAATGATCGTCGATCGGGGCCTCCCGGGACTGCGGGGTGAGCAGTGGGTACGTGATCTCCGTAGGCGACGCGTGCAAACACCCGTCCTGATACTTACGGCTCTCGGCGAGCTGCACGACAGAGTCGAAGGGCTCGACGCGGGCGCGAACGATTACCTCGTGAAGCCGTTCGAGTTCGAGGAGCTGAACGCGAGGCTGCGCGCTCTCACCCGCCGCTATGACGGCGCGGGGCCGCGCTACGACATTGGTGGCTGGGAATTCTCGCCGGAGGACCAGCGGATCGAGTCGCCGTACGAGGGCAGTGTCGCGCTCACGAGCACCGAAACCGCCCTGCTCACGGTGCTCGCGGCCGAGCCCGGTCGGACGTTCTCGCGTGAGGAATTGCTGGGCCGCGTGTTCGCCCAGGGAGAGAGCGAAACCACGGTAGAGACCTACGTGCACTACCTCCGGCGAAAGACCGATAAAGACCTCATCGAGACGGTTCGCGGGCGCGGGTACAGGCTCGGCCGGCTCGCCTAGCCTCGGGGGAAGATCGTCGAGAATGCGAATTTGACAATATTTCAGTATTTGCAAATACTGGTTGCGGCGCGTGCCTTCGGGATTGTTCGCCCGTCGTCTCTCTCGGCGACGTCGACGCGCCTGGCATGGCTTTGTCAGGCAACACGAAAGAAGTTTCTATGTCTCACCAGCGACGATTGCGGCGCGTGTTCGCCGGCGGCGCGGCAGCGCTGATTGCCCTCACCGGGGTCGGATTAAGTTCTGCGCCGGCCCTCGCGGACGACGGCGAGGCTGAGGGGGCTACGGCAACGTCGGTCCCCGAAACCTTCGCAAGTGGGGACCGGCTCCAGGGCCGGTTCGTCATAGTGAACTCTTCGCGGCTCTCACACGCAGTCAAACCCGCTCCGGACGGAATGGCGCCGATCTCGTCGTCCCGCACCGTCAGTGGTAAGCCCTTGGTCGGGCACGCCGGCGAGTACTCGTTTCCTGGGCTTGGTAACACTGGCGAGATTCGCGCATTCGATGGGCGTTGCATGACGCAGACCGAGCCGATGACCATGATGGCCTGCAACGGCATGGATCTTCAGCAGTTCACGCTCCGTGCTGACGGCCAGCTTGTCGCGGCGTCGACCGGATATGGCATTGTCGGGCGACAGCGGAACTCAACGGACGGTAACCCGCCGATGTACGCGAACTACGAGGTGATGGGTGGGTCTCAGCTGCGCACCGACCTGCTGAGCCCCTCGACGCCGGACTACCCCGCGTTCTCTGCGCGCTTCCAGTCATCCGACGCGGTCGCAAGGTCTGCGGTTCTCGTTGGTACGGGCAAGCCCGGAACGGAGGTCAGCCTGAACGGTGGCCCTCGCGTAGTCGTTGGCCCTTACGGTTGGTCTGCAACGGTGACGAACCTGAATCTCGGGCAGAACTCAGTACGTGTTGACGTTTTTGAGGGTGGCCGATGGCTTGAGAGCGCTACAGTCCAGGTCAACCTGCAGCTGAATGCTCTCAGCGCTCAGGTTGATTTCTCGAACGACCTCGCGCAGAACGCGACGATCTCTGGCTACGCGCACCCCGGCGCAGCGGTCGAGATTTGGCAGGGGAACACCCGTGTAACGACTGTCAACGCGAACGGCTCAAACGGATACTTTTCGGCGGGTATCGCCGCACCAAACGCCGGCGGCGTGAAGACCTACACGGTCAAGCAGGTCGTCGGTGGCACGGCAGCTCCCGGCAGCGTTGACGTCTCCGCAGACTACGGCTCAGCCGTCACGATTTCGACACCACTGAACGGGCAGACCCATGGCGGCGGCGCACTGCGTTTCCAGGGTTACGGTGTGCCTGGCGGCAACGTGGTGCTCGCTCAGCGCGGGGTCGCAGGCCAGCTCGGCTCGGCCACCGTCGCGTCGAACGGCCTGTGGACGATCGACGTCGCAAACGTTGCGAAACGAAACCTCAGCTTTGATGTCACCCAGACGGGTCGCGGAGCAAACGTCACGACAGCAGCGGTCGAGATCAATCCCGGCGTGAAGGACGAGGAGCTCACCGTGCTCACGCCCGCCGAGGGCGCGAAGCTGAAGGAGGGTATCGTCACCTTCACCGGCACCGCGAACGCCGGAGCGTCGATTGAGCTCCGCTCGAACCTGACCGGTGCCCTGCTCGGGTCGACAACGGCGCGTGCCGACAGCACCTGGTCTGCCTCGGTGAACCGTGCGCTGACCGCCGGAAACTACACGATTCTTGTGAAGAACGCTGGTCTTGAGGTCGCTCGATCATTCGTGATCGAAGCCCCCGCGGTGCAGGAGCGCCTGACCGTCGTGACGCCCGCGGCGGGCGCGAAATTGAACCCCGGCACCGTGACCTTCACCGGAACGGCAAACCCCGGCGCGAAGGTTGAGCTTCGCTCGAACGTGTCAGGTGCACTGCTCGGCAGCACAACCGCGAAGGCAGACGGCACCTGGGTGACCGATGTGAACCGCCAGCTCGGCGCCGGCGACTACACCATCGTTGTGAAGAACGGCTCGCTCACCGTTCCGCGCTCGTTCACGGTGGGCACGCCCGCCGCTCAGGAGCGCCTCGAAGTGACCGCTCCGGCAGCGGGGGAGCGGCTGCGCCCCGGCACCGTCACCTTCGTTGGCACGGCGAACCCCGGCGCCCGCATTGAGCTCGTCTCGAACGTCTCGGGCGGTCTCCTCGGCAGTACGACCGCGAAGTCTGACGGCACCTGGGTGACCGACGTCAACCGTCAGCTCGGCAAGGGCGACTACGTGATCGTCGTGAAGAATGGCGCGCTCAAAGTGACGCGGGCGTTCTCGATTGGCGATCAGCCCATCGGTGCCCCGCTCACCGTGACAAGCCCCGCGCAGAACGCGGTCCTCGAACCCGGAACGGTTGAGTTCATGGGTACTTCCGAGCCCGGCGCCAGCATCGAAATCCGCTCGAAGAGCACCAGCGCGCTGCTCGGCACGGGCACGGCGAGCGGCAGCGGCAACTGGGCGGTGACGCTGAATCGCAAGCTCGGCGTCGACAACTACTTCCTGCAGGTGAAGTCGGGGAGCCAGACCGTCGACCGTCAGTTCTCGGTCGCTGAGAAGACGGTGCCCGGGGAGCGACTTGACGTCGTGACCCCGGCCGCGGGCAGCACGCTCCGGAGCGGCCAGGTCACCTTCACCGGTACCGCGAACCCCGGCGCGAAGGTGCAGCTGCGCTCGAACGTCTCGGGCATCGTGCTCGGGGAAGGGACCGCGAACTCGGCCGGGAACTGGAGCGCGACAACCACGAACGCCCTCGGCGAGGGCACCTACACGATCGTCGTGGCAAACGGGAAGCTGCGCGTTGAGCGCACGTTCCGCATCTCCGACGCGCCTGTGATCGGGCTGCTCGAAGTGACAAGCCCGGCTCAGAACGCGGTCGTCAACCCGGGCCCGGTCACCTTCACGGGCATCGCCGAGCCGGGAGCGAGAGTCGTGCTTCGTTCCAACGTCTCAGGCCTGACGCTCGGTGAAGGCACAGCGATGGGAAGCGGAAACTGGTCGGTCACGACCAACATGCAGCTCGGCGTCGCCACATACACAATCCTTGTGGAGAGCTCGGGCAACCAGGTCGCGCGAACCTTCCAGGTGCGATAGCGGTAAGCAGTAGCGAACCGAGTGCAGGCTCCGTTTCGGGGCAGTTCGGGGCTGGCGTCTGGGAATCATTCCCGGCCGCCAGCCCCGCCCGCGTGCCCGGTTCGCTGTTGAGTCGCGAAGTGCGGGATACTGGTGGGTGGCGCATTTTCGCCCGCACGCACCTTGGGGAGGGCACGCATCATGGATCTGTCGGCTACGAACGAATCACCGCTGAACCGCTACGGATCGCTGGAGGAAGCCCTCGTGCACCGGCGTGCACCGGTGCCGAACCGCGTGTTTCTGCGCACCATGTTGAACCGGATTCCGGTCGAGCGGCTCATGCGGGCCGAGGGCGGCATCACCGTCGTGCGGTCGGACGGTGGCCCCGACATTCAGGTGCGCCAGGGCTACTCGGTCGGGTTCATGTCGGAAGAGGACGCGATCGCCGCGGCCGGCAGCGAGGCGCCGCGGTGGCGCAGCAGTCGTCGGCCCGGGATGTGGGCCGTTGACCACCCCCTGCACGGGCGCGGCTCGATCATCGAGGCCGAGGAGCTCGCGGCCGAGCGTGGCCCAGTGAAGGCGTCGCGCGCGAAGGGCACCCGGGCTGCGAAGCCGAAGGCCGAGCCGAAGGTGAAGCCCGCGGCCCAGCAGGAGCGCGTGCAGCCAGTCTGCCCGAACTGCTTCATGATGATGGCGCTGTCGGGCGTCTGCGGCAACTGCTCGTAGCCCGCGGAGGCCGAGGGTAGCCGCTGGCGGTAGGCTCGTCTGGTGCCCCCGCGTTCTCCATTGCCCCAGCGTATGGGGCTTGACGCCGCCTGGCTGAACACCGCGGCGCGGCCTGGCGAAGACCCGCGGGCGTGGCGCTCAATGCACGACTGGCTGCACTTCCGGGTCGGCGCGCACATCGATGTCGACGCATTCATCGCGGGCGGCAGGTTCGTGCTCGAGTCGGGCGACCCCGTGCTCGCCGGCGACCCGTACCGGTCGAACGTGTTCGTGTGGTTCTATCGCGACCTGCCAGACGAGGCCCCGGTGCCCGGCAGCATTCCGGTGCTGTTCCGCGACGACCGCATCGTTGTCGTGGATAAGCCGGCCTTCCTCTCGACGATTCCGCGGGGCCGCCACGTGCGCGAGAGCGTCGTCGTGCGCATGCGCCACGAGCTCGGCCTGCCCGAGCTCACCCCGATGCACCGCCTCGATCGGGTGACGTCTGGCGTGCTGCTCATGTCGATCGAGCGCAGGTACCGCGGCGCGTACCAGACGATGTTTCAAGACGGCGAGGTGACAAAGACCTACCGGGCCGTCGCGCCGCTGCTGGAGGGGCTCGAGCTCCCGGCGACGGTGCGGAACCACCTGCACAAGGTGCCGGGAACGATGCAGGCCGAGGTGCTCACAGGCAAGGAGCCGAACTCGGAGTCGCTCGTCGAGCTTGAGCGCGCGCTGAGCCCCGATGAAGAGGCCCTGCTCGGCGGTGAGCCCGGTCGCGCGGTGTATCGCCTCACCCCGCGCACGGGCAAGACGCATCAGCTGCGCATCCACCTGTGGAGCCTTGGGATCCCGATCGAGGGAGATCCGCTCTACCCGGTGGCCCGTGACGTCGCGATCGATGATTTCACAACGCCGCTCCAGCTGCTCGCGAGCGAGCTGCGGTTCACCGACCCCGTGGACGGCAGCGAGCGATGCTTTGTGAGCGAGCGCGCACTGCCGCTCGCGGCGCACCCGGCTACGTAGCGCTGGCGTCAGCCTCGGGTTCATGGGAGTCTCCAAACTGCCCCTTGAACGTTCCCTGGGCAGCAACTGGGCAGTAGCTGGGAGGCGCAACAACTTCTCTGATTGATTTGTGACGAATCCGGTCGCACCTACGACCTATTCGTAGAGCGACGTTCTTCGCTCGAACAGACGGCGCGGCCGTTCGGGCCACGCCACCAATGAGAGGACACTCTGATGGCTACCGAAGAGAAGAACACTAACGCCCCTGCGACTGCCGAGGCCGCTGCCGCCTCACGTTCGGCTCAGGCGCCCGCTACCTCCTCCCGCGTTGACCGAGTGCAGTTCTCGCACTCGTCAGGCGAAGAAACCCCCTCCGAGGGGCGCACCATCGTCGCAGAGGGCGTCGTCGCAAAGATCGCTGGCATCGCCGCACGCGAGGTCTCCGGGGTCTACGCGCTCGGCGGCGGCGGGGCGCGCGCCCTCGGCGCGATCAGGGACGCAATGAACGCGACCGACCTCACGCAGGGCGTGAAGGTTGAGGTCGGTGAGACGCAGGCTGCCGCAGACATCACGATCGTTGTCGACTACCCGGCCCCCATCCAGGAGGTCGCCGAGAACGTGCGCAGCGCCGTCGCGGGCGCCATTAGCCGCATGGTCGGGCTCGAGGTGGTCGAGGTGAACATCGACGTGAACGATGTCCACCTGCCGAGCGACGACGCTGACGACGACGAAGAGTCGCGCGTCTCATGAGCGCCACCGTCACCGGGGCGGCCATAGGCGCTGTGCTCGCCTTCGCGGGGCTCGTGTTCGGGTTCTGGGGCTTCCTGCTCGTCGCGATCCTTATGGGCCTCGGCGCCCTCGCGGGGCGCGTCGTGTCTGGCGAGCTTGACCTACGGGCACTCGCGGGCGTCTTCACAGGCAGGCGAACCTCGTCATGAGCGCCGCGGCCGTTGAAGCGCCAAGCCGTGCGACGGTCGACCCCCACAGCGACACTCGGGGCGCCATCCGCGTCCAACCAAGAGCGCTTGAAAAAGCAGTCCGCGAGGCAGCGGCGACGTGTGCAGGGGCGCCGCGTGGCGACGTTCGAGTCGAACTCGCGGAGTGGGGCGGCGCCCTGACGGTTCGGATCGCCACAAAGTTGCCGATACCCGCGCTCGAACGCACCGAGGCCGTGCTGGCCGAGACACCCATAGTCGAGCGCGTTCGCGCGATGCAGCACGCGCTCGTTCGTGATCTCGCTCACCTCACAGGGCGCGACATTCGGCGAGTTTCGGTGACCGTTACTGGCGCGATCATCCCCGAACGAAAGCGGGTGAGATAAATGGCACACGATGTCCTCACGAGGGTCGTGCGACGGGAGACACACTCACCGCGCACGGTCGCCACGGTCGCCACGCTCGCCGTTGTCGTGGCTCTTGCGGTGTACGTCGGGATCGAGCTCGTACTGCACCTTCTCGGAGCTGCGCCGCTGCTCGCAAGGCCAGCGGAGGCGCTCGACTGGGTCGCTGCAGCCCCCTTTGAGAGCGCCGGAACGATGGCCATGGCAGCTGTCGTCGCTGTGCTCGGCCTCGTGCTCGTCGTGCTTGCGATCACGCCCGGCCGGCGGTCTCGACACGAGATCATGGGGCCTCCCCACGCCGTCGTCGTGGACAACGGCGTGGTCGCTGCGGCTGTCGCCGACAGGGTACGCCGAGAGCTCGACCTCTCGGCGGGAGGGGCGACCGTTGGCATTGCGCACCGCAGTGCTGACGTCACCGTGCGGCCCGAGCCCGGCCAGGTGATCGAACCCGCTCGCGTACGTGAGATCGCGGCCGACGAGCTCGCGGGGTACGGCCTCACCCCGCGCGTGCGGGTTCGAGCGCGCGTGCTCTCGAAAGCGCCGGAGGGAGATACCGCATGAACGCAACGAATCGCGCGGTGAACCGCATCGTGCTGTGCGTCGTCGGGCTCGCACTCTTCGCCGCAGGAGCGATCACCGCAGCCGCAGCCGTCTCACCGGACGCGCGACGGTTCTGGGAGTCATTCGTTGACGGCGCTGGAAAGTGGCTCGTCGATACTGACGCGGCAACACGAATTCACGAATCGACGACGCTGAGCTGGCTCTCAGCCGGAGTGCTGGCGCTACTCGTCGTCATCGTCACCGTGGCCGTCATCATCGTTCTCCGGCTCGGCGGGGGTCGCAGCAGCACCGTGACCCGATCTGAGGCGATCGACGGCGCGATTGGCCCCGTGACGGTGTTGCAGGGGTTCGCGCAGGACGCGCTCGGAGAATCGCTTCACCGCGACGAGAGCATCCTCGCCGCGAAGGTCACCACGAGCCGTATCCGGGGGGAAGACGTGCTGCACGTCGCTGTGACCCCAAGACAAAACGCGTCACCCATCATCACTGCACGGACAGTGACGACACTCGTCGACAACCTCGCCAGGTTGACCGGAGCTAAGACTCCGACCTTCGTGTCGATACACGCGGGCCTGCGGTCGAAGCTCGCCGCAGACCAGGCTAGGGTGCGCTAGCCCCGTTCGGCGGGGAACGGCGCTGAGGGAGAGGAAGAGCATGTTGAAGAACTTGATGATCGTCGCAGTGATTGGTGCGGCGGCCTACTGGGTCGGCGTGGAGTCAGCCAAGTCGCGAGGCAAGAACTACGAAGATCTTCGCCATCAGATCGAACGCTTGTGGACGAGCCCGGAAGCGACGAAAGCGCGGAAGAAGCGGGCGAAGAAGGCGCAGCGTCTCATGAAGAAAGCCCAGAAGCGGGTGCTGAGCGCGTAGCGCCGGTACCCGCGTCTCACCCATCACCATCACTACCACCACCAAACAGGAGGACACGATGAGCGCAGGAGACAAGATCAAAGCCCCGGGTGCGCTTGAAGCCGTCACGGACACGTTTACGGACTAACGCGCTCGGGGCGAGGCTCAAACAGCCCCACCCCGAGGTCGCCTTGGCTGTGGAATCCCCACAGCCAAGGCGACCAGAACAGCTTCGATATACGGAAACAGACAAACTCAGGCCCACTGAACGGTCGCCTACCGAGGATGGACATAGCAGCTTTCGGGCCGCACACAGACTCCGCAGAACGGCCAGCGCCACGAGGGGAGCGATGGATGAGGGAAGAGCAGCACCGCGATGAGTTCGCTGCGGCCACCGACAGGATCCTCGCCGGGCGCGCTGCTGACGGAGACGCCGAGGCATTCGCCGCGCTCGTGCGAAGATACGCGCCCATGATGAGCGCCTACGCCAGGCGAATCTTGCCGGGTACATCCGAAATCGATGATGTCGTCCAGGAGACGTTCATCACCGCGTGGGAGCAGCTGTCAACCCTTGAGCGCCCGGAACAGGTGAAGAGCTGGCTCATGAGAATCACGAGCCGGAAAGCGATCGACCGAATCAGGGCAACCAAAGTACACTCCGATTTCCAGGAGGTGGAGATCTCGGTGCCGCAGGCATCGGACCCGCCCCGCCGCGCTGAAGCTAGCGCGGGGGTTGCGGCGCTCGGCGAGGCGCTCGGCGAACTGCCTGATCGTGAACGTCAGTGCTGGGTGCTCCGAGAAATCGGCGGCCACAGCTACGAGGAGATCTCTGAGGAACTCGGGATCCCGCTTTCCACGGTGCGCGGGCAACTCGCGCGCGCCCGCAAACACATTATTGTTCGAATGGAGGAGTGGCGATGAATGCTTCGGACCATCGCGAGCTCCTCGGGCTAGGCCCCGAAGATCTTGATGGGTTTACCATCGAGGAGCTCTCCGACTACATGGAGGCGAACCGCACGCCCCCTGATTCACGCATAGAACAGTCAGCGGGTTGCCAGCTCGCCCTCGACGCACTTGAACGGTTGAAACGGGTAACACCCAGGTTGCTCGAAGCCGACGCGGCGGCCGCGCCGCCGATCGACGAGGGGTGGGTGCAGGGAGTGCTCGCGGGCCTCCGGCTCGACGCCCGGGCCGGGCGACGGATGCCCCTTGCGTCGTCAGCCACCAACGCCGACATCGGGATCACGGAGGGCGCCCTCAGAGCCATCGTTCGCAGCGCCGAACGAGTCGTGCCGGGAGTGTTCATTGGGAAGTGTGGGTTTCAAGGCGACATCACCGAGATCGGCGCCGCCGCCCGCGTAACCGTGGAGCTCAGTGTGCCGTTTGGGACATCGATTCCCCTGGCCGCCCGGGCCATTCGCGACGCGATTCACACGCGACTCGCGACCCACACAACACTGCGTATTGAGGGCGTGGACGTCGCTGTGCACGACATCCACCACATCCCACACCAGACAGAGAACGGACCATGAGTCAGGCACTTGAAGAACCCCTAGAACAAGCCCTTGAGCGCGCCATACGAGACGTGCCCGGGGTAACTGCTGTATTTCGGGCCGGGTCACCGCTCGGGAAGGTTATCGAGGCAAGCGGCGAACTGCTGCGCGGCGAGCGGCGCCCTGGCTCGCTCGTGAAGGTCTCACGCACCGACGATGTTGTTGTCGCGATTGAAGTCGAGCTCGGGGTGAGCTCAGAAGCCAGCAGCGTGGATACCCTCGAGCGCGTCTACGCCGCTGTACTGGTGCTGTTGAGCACGCAGGGTCTCGAGCCCGGGCTCATTCGGCTGACGGTTGTGCACATCAGTGGCGAGGGCGCGGGGCTGTAGGGCTGCGCCCTCGAGGCCTCGGGGGCCTCGGCGCCCAGTCAGCTCGCGTAACATTGACGCAATGACCGAGACACCCGCTGAGGCAACGCCCGACGAGAGCGCAATCGACCCCGCGGACCTCGAAACAGCGCTGCGCGTGATCGCTGCGGCATCGAAGCTGCCGAGCGAGCACGCCGACGTCGTGGCGATCCGGCGCGCGACGTCAGCGATGTACAAAGCGGCGAAGAGCGAGCGGCGCCGGGTGCAGCGCAACGAGATCGCTGAGGCGAACCGCGCGGTGATCGAAGCGACCGCGACGGGTGCGCCCGACCGGATCGATGACGAAACCCGCGGCCTCACCCTCGCCGCGACGTCGGAGGCGAAGTACGTGGGCGAACTGCGCAAGGCGCAGGCCTGCTACATCTGCAAGCAGCCGTACACGAAGGTCGAGTCGTTTTACCACCAGCTCTGCCCGAGCTGCGCCGAGTTCAGCCACGGCAAGCGCAACGCCCGCACCGACCTCACCGGCAAGCGCGCGCTGCTCACCGGCGGGCGCGCGAAGATCGGAATGCACATCGCGCTCAGGCTGCTGCGGGACGGCGCGCACACGACGATCACGACCCGCTTCCCGCGCGACGCCGCGCGCAGGTTCGCGTCGCTGCCGGACTCGGCCGACTGGATCGACCGCCTCCGAATCGTCGGCATCGACCTGCGCGACCCCTCGCAGGTTGTCAGGCTCGCGGATTCCGTCGCTGCCCGCGGACCGCTCGACATCCTCATCAACAACGCGGCGCAGACCGTGCGCCGGTCGCCCGGATCGTACTCGCTGCTCGCCGACGCCGAGTCGCAGCCGCTGCCCGCAGGCGTCTTCCCCGAGACCGAGTCGCTCGGCCACCCGGCCGAGCTGCACCCGCGCGCGCTGCAGTCGTCGGTCGGGGCCGACGGCGCCGTCTCACTCGATACGTTCTCGCCGGCGCTCCTCACGGGCACGGTCGCCGCGGGAATTGAACAGGGCCGCAGCGCCGATGACCTCACGGCGCTCGCGATGGCCGCCGGATCCTCCTCCCTCGAGAAGCACGCCGACGGTTCGGCGATCGACGCGGGCGGCCTCGTGCCCGACGTTGCCCACGTGAACAGCTGGGTACAGCACGTCCAAGAGGTCGACCCGATCGAGATGCTCGAGGTGCAGCTGTGCAACTCGACGGCGCCCTTCATTCTCATCAGCCGACTGCGCGCCTCGATGGCCGCGTCGCCCGCTCGCCGTACCTACGTCGTGAACGTCTCCGCGATGGAGGGGCAGTTCTCTCGCAAGTACAAGGGCCCGGGCCACCCCCACACGAACATGGCGAAGGCCGCTCTGAACATGCTCACCCGCACGAGCGCGGAGGAGATGTTCGAGACCGACGGCATCCTCATGACCGCCGTCGACACCGGGTGGATCACCGACGAGCGCCCGCACTACACGAAGGTGCGCCTGGCCGAAGAAGGCTTCCACGCCCCGCTCGACCTCGTCGACGGCGCCGCCCGCGTGTACGACCCGATCGTGCGCGGCGAGGCAGGCGAAGACCTCTACGGCTGCTTCGTGAAGGACTACGAGCCGAGCGCCTGGTAGACCGCCGCGTTTTCCCACGTTGAGCGGCGCGCGGTAGGGAATAATGTGACTATGCACGCCGCGTCCCGCCTCCCGCACGTCGTGCGGGGGACGACAGCGGCGGCGGTCGCGACATTCGTCGCACTGTTCTCGCACGTGCTCGCCGGCGGCGCGATGCCCGAGCCGCTCGGCATCTGCGTGCCGTTCGTGCTCTCGCTGCTCGTGAGCGTGCTGCTCGCGGGCCGCAAGCTGTCGCTCACGAGGCTGTCGCTGTCGGTGATCGCGAGCCAGACACTGTTCCACACCCTCTTCGTGCTCGGTGCGCCGAGCGCGGGCGGTGCTGGCGCCGGGGCCGCCGGCGGAGCGGTGATGAGCGGCCACCAGCACCACGGGCAGATGATGATGCCTCCTGCAGCCGGTTCATCTGCGATGACCGACCACACCGCGATGCTCATCCAGGGCGACGCCGTCATGTGGCTCTCGCACCTCGCTGGCGCCGCGGTGACGATCCTCTTCCTCTACCGCGGTGAGCAGACGATCCACCAGCTCCGAGCGCTCGCCGAGCGATTCATCGCGTGGGCGCAGCACGGCCTCGCGGCCCCGCTGCGCGTGCCCGCCGTGTTCCGCGAGTTGCCGGGGCGCACGGGGCAGCCCACCACGACCGCCGGCTGGGCGGTACTCACCCAGCTCACCGCGTCAACGCGCAGCCTTCGCGGGCCACCCGCAGTGCCAGGGATCGCCAGCTAGCACCGCCCGACTTCGGGCCGGCCGGTGCGGCCCCGGCGACCCCTCTCAGCATTTCCAACCACTGCCGCTCGGTTCTTCCGGAGCGGCGCCCGGCCTGCGCCGATTTCGTGTGCGCGGCCGGAGAATTTGCATGCTTGAAAGGCACACAATGTTGAACACTCATATTCGCGCGACCCGTTTTACTGTGGCGTGTGGCATCGCGCTCCTCGCACTCACCGGGTGCTCGGCCGGCGAGGCCGCGACCGGCTCCGGCATACACGCCGGGGAACACTCCGGTGAGGCCGGCGCGCACCCCGCGGCTGACTCTGTGACGATCGAGGAGGCCTGGGTCAAGTCGGCTGAGCAGGGCGAGATGACGGCCGCTTTCGGCCTGCTGAAGAACTCGAGCGAGACCGACGCAAACATCGTCTCGGTCACCTCGACCGCGTCACCGATGATGGAACTGCACGAGACCGTCGCGAACGAGTCGGGCCAGATGGTGATGCGCGAGGTCGAGGGCGGCTTCGTCATCCCAGCCAAGGGGCAGTTCAGCCTCGAGCCCGCGGGCAACCACATCATGATCATGGGGCTGCCGAAGGCAGTGACCGCGGGCGAAGACATCACGTTCACGCTCGAGTTCGCTGACGGCTCGAAGCTCGACTTCACCGCGATCGTGAAGGACTACGCGGGCGCCAACGAGAACTACGAGGGCGACCACGGTAGCCACGACGCGCACGGCGGGGCCGAGGAGCACGCTGAGCACGACGCGCACAGCGGGCACTGAGGATCGCGATGACGACCTCAACCGCACCCTCAGAGGCGGCGCCGCGCGCCCCGCACGGCCCGCCAAACGGCCAGAGGCCAAAGCCCCAGCGGGGCTGGTTCGCCCAGCTCCTCCTCCGGCTGCACTTCTACGCGGGCGTGCTCGTCGGCCCGTTCATCTTGATCGCCGCGGTGTCGGGAGGGCTCTACGCCCTCACGCCCGTGATCGAGAAGGCCGTGTATGCGCACGAGCTGCGGGCGCCGGTCTCGGACACGCAGCTCTCGCTCGCCGAGCAGATTCGCGCCGCTCAGCAGTACGTCGGAGACGACGTCGCGCCGAGCGCGGTTCGGCCCGCGCCAGAGCCGGGAGCTACCACCCGAGTACTGTTTGCTGACGCCTCGCTCGGCGGCAGTGAGTCACGGGCGGTGTTCATCGACCCGGCGACGGCCGAGATCCGCGGTGACCTGACGGTCTACGGTACGAGCGGCGCACTGCCACTGCGCACCTGGGTCGACAACCTGCATCGCAACCTCAACCTCGGCGAGCCGGGCCGCTTCTACAGCGAGCTCGCCGCGTCGTGGCTCGGGATCATCGCGCTCGCGGGCCTCGGGCTCTGGATCGTGCGCATCAGAAAGTCGCGCACGAAGAAGGACTTCGTGCGCCCGAACCGCGCGTACCGGGGATACCGGAAGACACTGAGCTGGCACACGTCGGTCGGCATCTGGGTGCTGCTTGGCGCACTGTTCCTGTCTGCGACCGGCATCACCTGGTCGCAGTACGCGGGCGGCAACGTCGGGGTCGTGCGCGCGGCGCTCGGCGGTGGGACTCCCGCGCTCACGACGAGCCTCGACGGCGCAGCGTCCTCGGGCGACGAGCACGCGCACCACCACGGGCCCGTCGCCGCGCCGACAGGCGAGGCGAACCCCGACACGTTCGACGCGATGCTCGCGATCGCGCAGCGCATCAACGTGAACACGGGCCTCGTTGAGATCACACCGCCGGCCGAGCCGGGTCAGGCCTGGGTCATGAAAGAGATCCAGGCCGCGTTCCCGACCGAGGTTGACCAGGTCGCGATCAATGGCAGCACGATGGAGGTGATCGACAGGCTCGACTTCGCGGACTACCCGCCGCTCGCGAAGCTCAGCCGGTGGGGGATCGACCTGCACATGGGAGCAATGTTCGGGCTCTTCAACCAGCTCGTCCTGTTCCTCATCGCCGCGGGCATCGCAACCCTCGTCGTGCTCGGCTACCTCATGTGGTGGCGCAGGCGACCGACGCGCACCTCGCCGCTCGAATTCGCGAGCCCGCCGCGCCGCGGCGTCGTTCGCGAAGCCCCGTGGTGGGGGATCGGGGCCGTGGCCGTCGCAGCGATCGGGATCGGCGTGCTGCTCCCGTTCGTCGGCTGGACGCTCCTCGCGTTCGTGATCATCGACACCGTCATCGGCGTGGTGAGGGCGCGCCGAGCAACGGCCGCATAGGCGCGGTGGGGTGGGCCTGATCGTCAGGCCCACCCCGCCGTGGTCTTCCGAGAACGCTCTGGTCGAGGCCAGGGCGATACTGTAATCTTCAAGACCGCAGACCTCGGGAGGGAGGGGCCATGAGCGTGAATGTTGCGGACTCGATTGATCGCCAGATCATCGATGCCCTACGCACAAACGGCCGGCGCCCTTTTCGGCAGATCGCCTCAGACTTGGGCGTGAGCGAATCAACCGTGAGGTCACGGTTTGCGCGCCTCTCGGAACTCGGGATCTTGCAGGTCGTGGGGCTCGCAGACCTCCACGGTGTTGGGGCGGTCGAGGGACACGTCTCGGTGCAGGTCGTCGGTGGGGCGGCGAGGCAGCTCGCGCAAGAGCTCGCTCAACGAGCCGAAGTGAAACTTGTTGCCGCGGCGATCGGTGCTGCCGACCTCATCCTCGACGTTGCGTTCCAGAATCTTGGCGACTTCCACCGATTCATCAACATTGAGCTACCTGCGTACGAGGGCGTTCGGAGGATTGAGTATGTTCGCACGGGGGAACTCGTGAAGGACTCGTATGTGTGGGCGAAGTGAGTTAGACGCGTGTTCGGTGTTGACCAGTGCCACCGCGCAGGCCCCGCCACGAATGGTCTTTCTCAAAACTCGTGAGCACTGACGTTCGAATGTCGCTGATGCCAGCGATCGAGCGAACGGTGTCGAGTACGCGCTGCGACTCGGCGAGCGTTCCGCAGGTGAGCTCGACGTAGATCTCGTGCGAACCAACTCCAGAGGCCACGCGGTTCGTGTGGTGCAACTGCGCGAGTGCGAGGCAGACCTCCTCAACGCGTGACGGGTGTTCGACCGTCACGAACAGTCGCAGTGCCTGCATGCCGAGGGAGATCGGGTTGCAGAGCGCGACGATGACGAGAATATCGTTGTCGATCATCCGCTGCACGCGGTTTCGAATCGTTGCCTCGCTGAGGTTAAGCTTGGCCGCGATCGCCGTGAACGGGGTTCGGCCGTCGCG
This sequence comes from Leucobacter komagatae, assembly GCF_006716085.1. NCBI lineage: Bacteria > Bacillati > Actinomycetota > Actinomycetes > Micrococcales > Microbacteriaceae > Leucobacter > Leucobacter komagatae. The sequence goes on from NZ_VFON01000001.1 coordinate 3,243,133, forward strand.
GCCAAGTATGGTCAGGATCGATGCGTCGTGGTCGTCGAGCATCTCCTGGACCTCGGCTTTCTCTTCTGGGGACCGCTCGGTATTCGAGCGCTAGTGATTCGTGGCGTGTACCTCATCGTAAATGCGGAAGGCCTCGGCGACCTGCACGCTGTTCGACGCGATCTCGCCGCGCTCGTCGCTCACGACGTCCTCGATTCCGACTCGTACCTCGACGCCGTCTTCGATCGCGGCCCGAACGACGGGCCAGGTTGTGCCCTCGAGCCCGTGGTAGAGGAGAGGCGCGGTGACACCGCCCGCGCGCAACGCCGCCGCCATCTCTCGACAATCACGAACAGCCTGATCAGGGTCTTCAGCGAGTGGCTCGATGAGAACGCGGACGTTGAGGTGCAGGGTGGGCGAGGCGAGGAGCGCCGGGATGTCGTCCATGGACCACACCGCGCTCTCAAGGATCATCCCGCGGTCGACGACCGCCTGAGCGGCCTCAGCCGCCCCCTCCTCGCAAAAAGCCACAGAGGCAAAGTCTGGGAGCCACTCCGTCTCCCACGAGCGGATCTTGTTCATGCGATCGTCGTGACCAGCGCAGGTCCACAGCCCCGTTGTCGTGCCCACGACGATCGCGGGATCCTGCTCGCGAACCGCTCGCACCATCGCAGCGATGTGTTCGGGATCAATCGTCTGGCCACCGTCAGGTGTGCGGGCGTGAGCGTGCACGACGTTGGCCCCCGCCCGCACCGAAGCGGCGGCCTCGGCAGCAATCTCTTGGACAGAGATTGGCACGAGCGGGGTTTCTGTGATCTCGCGGCCGCCGTTGACCGCGGCCTTGATGAACAGCTTCGGCTTGACGGAGTAGTCGAGCGCGATGCGGCGGTTCGCGAGGGCGGGGAGAGTGCGGCGCACCTGCGCGGTTCGGGACGTCGTCGCGTCGGCCGAGCACCATGCCGTGTCAGTGTCGCCCGCCGCTGCCACCACGACGCCGAGGGGGTCGATGACGACGCTCGCCGCGATGCAGTCGTCGGCCGAGTTGCCGCTCGCGGCCAGCCAGGTGGTGCTCTCGATGGCCCTGGCTCGCAGCAGTGTGCTCCAGTGATCTTCCTTGCCCCTTCCGGCCATCCACGCGGCGCTCACCGCGATGAGTTCAGCACCCCTGTCGACGAGTGACCGGGTGAGCTCAGGGAAACGAAGGTCGTAGCAGTTCACGAGCCCAACGCGCGTTCCGCCCAGCTCGACGACGGGAGGGAGATCTTCGCCTGGCTGGATACGGTTCGACTCTTGGTACGCGAACGCGTCATAGAGGTGAAGCTTGCGGTAGCTGCCCCGCACGGTGCCGTCGGTGTCGACTGCGAGAATGGTGTTGAAGGGGCGGCTGAGACCACTCGGCTCGACACCCGAGGCAGTGAGCGCGATGCCGTGCTCCTTCGCGATGCGGCGGAGACCGTCACGGAAGGCATCCCAGTGGTCGGCCGCAAACGCCGCGAGTGAGCCCTCAATCAGGCCCGTTTGCACCATCGCCTCCTCGGGGAGCACGAGGAGCCGGTTTCCCGCCGACGCCGCCTCGTGGGCGAGCGCTTCAATCTGCGCAAGGTTTTCGTGGAGGTCAGCCGTGGGCGCGAACTGCGCTGCTGCAATTTTCATGGGGTTCCGATCGTCTGTGGAGGGGTGCCGCGGGTGCATGGAGGGCCGCGGGAACGGCACTCATTCTTGCGCCAGGCGGCGGGCAAAAGCCCGCCGAATTTCGAATTCCGTGGTTTTTGAAACCGAAATCGCATCTCATCGCAGAACTCGCAACACAAGTGGTTCTGCACCGTTGTTGGCGACTCGGCCGAAACATATGATGGGGGCCTCCACAACTGCAGAAATGTGGAGAAGCACAACATGACAATGTTCGGCTACTCGGAGTATCGCTCCGAGGTCCTCGGGAACATCCTGCGGGCACAGCAGAAAGGTAATGGAGCCTTGAAACACAAGAACGGTTCTCCCCGAAAGGCGAGAGCACTGAAAGTCGCAGCCCTCGGGCTTGCCGCGGCCTTCACCCTGGCAGGGTGCGCTTCGGCACCCGCTGGTGAAACACAAGAGGCCGCATCGGGCGGCATTGCTGTAGTCGCGCTCACGCAGGAGCCGGGGATGCTGAGCCCAATGTTCAGCACGCAGAGTGGGTCAAACCTCACCTACGCGTTCGTTGTCGAACCGCTGTTCACAACACTCGACTCGGGCGAGCGCGTGCCCAACCTCGCGTCAGAGATCCCTACCAAAGACAACGGGCTGATCAGCGACGACGGCCTCACCGTCACCTACACGCTTCACGAGGGCATCACCTGGTCAGACGGTGAGCCGTTCACGGCTGATGACCTCGCGTTCACGATCGATGTCACCAAAGAACCAGACACGGTCGCCATTCCCGATGCTGAGTACGCCGCCATCGCGTCGTACACCGTGAACGACCCGCAGACCATTTCGGTCCAGTTCACAACAACGCAGCCGAACTACCTGAACCTCTTCAAACAGGTTCTGCCGAAGCACCGTTTCGAGGGCACGAGTATTAGCTCTGACGACCCTGAGCTGCGCGAGCCGACCGGCACCGGCCCCTTCGCTATCAGCGAATGGAGCTCGGGCAACGAGATCAAGTTCACGCGCAACGAAAACTACTGGCGTAAAGACTCGCAGCCGAAGCTCGACGGCGTGACCGTGAAGATCAACCCCGATCTCACAACCGCCGTCAACGGGTTTACGCGCGGTGAGTTCGATCTGGTCTTCGGGCTCACGGCGGGCGACCTCGACGAGGTTGCCGCGGCCGTCGACTCCGGGGCGCCGATTGAACTGCACGAGAAGCCAGAGAACACAGGGTTCGTCGAGTGGCTGTGGATCAACAACTCAGACAAGGGGCAGCTTGGCACGCCCCACCCCGTGCTGGGTGACCCCGCCATGCGCGAAGCAATTGACTACGCGATCGACCGCGAAGGAGTACTTGCTGATGTGCTCGGCGGGTTTGGCACCCTCAGCAATTCGCTGGTGTACGCGGGCTTCGGCGGCGAGCTCACGAAGACGGTGCCGTTTGACACGGCCAAGGCGAACGGGATTCTCGACAAGGCAGGTTGGGCGCTCGGCTCGGACGGTATCCGCGCCAAAGACGGCATCCGAGCATCGGTGAAGTTCCAGACGATCAGCGGGGACGAGGTGCGCGCCCTCTATCAGCAGGTCATCCAGCAGAACCTCAAAGAGATCGGGGTCGAGACCGTCATTGAGAACGTGCCGTCAAACCTCATGTTTGGCGATGCCAAAGACGGCGGGCTGCTCGCGACCGGGAACTTCGACATCATGATGTCGCGGGCCGGCAAACTCCCAGACCCGACCGAGTGGATGATGGAGTTCGTATCCTCGCAGATTCCTGACGGCCCCGAGGATTCCGGCTACTCCTACGCGTGGTGGAGCAGCCCCGAGTACGACGCCCTCTTCGCTACGGTCGCGTCAGAGATGGACCCGGCCCTCCGCGAGGACGCAGTGCACCAGGCCAACGCACTGTTTGCGAGCGAACGCCCCGCGATCCCGATCTATGCCGCTCCCACCGCGTGGGCATGGTCGACGGAGCTCACGGGCGTGACCGATGACTCGTGGAATGGCCCGTGGGATACGACGAGCTCGGTCAACTGGGCCTTTACCGGAGCGAGTGAGTAGTACTGATGAGTTCATACCTCCTGCGGCGACTTCTGCAGTCGATCCCGCTGCTTTTCGGAATCAGCGTGCTGGTGTTTCTGCTCATGCAGATGACACCCGGCGGGCCGATGTCCGTCGGGGAAGGTAATGCATCTGCGGCCACGGCCGCGCAACTCGAACGGTTGCGCGGCCGGTACGGCCTCGATGATCCGCTCATCATGCAGTACTTCAACTGGCTCCGAGGCGTGGTCACCGGCGACTGGGGGAGCTCGTACCTCACCGGCCGCCCCGTCCTCGAAGTAATCGGCGAGCGGGTGCCTACAACGCTGTTGCTCACCCTCACCGCCTTTGTCTTGTCGCTCATCTTCGCCTTGCTGATTGGCGTTCAGTCAGGGGTGAAGAAGGACGGCTGGTTTGACCACCTCGCGACCGGGCTTACCTACGCCGGGCTCGCCGTGCCAGGGTTCTGGCTCGCGCTCATGCTGATCTTCATCTTCTCGTATAGCCTCGGGTGGCTGCCAAGCTCGGGGTTGCGCGACCTTCGAGCCTCGCACGATGGAGCGGGGGCGGCGCTCGATCTCGCGAAACACTTGGTGCTGCCAGTGCTGTCGCTCGTGCTCGTTTCAATCGCGGGGCTCGCCCGCCACGTGCGCTCCTCGGTCATTGAGGTCCTCGACAAAGACTACATTCGCTCAGCTCGGGCGAGCGGCCTCCCCGAGCGCATGGTGATTCAGAGCCACGTGCTGAAGAACGCGTCGCTGCCGGTCGTCACTATTGCGGTGCTCATGCTCCCCGAACTCTTCCTCGGCGCGGTGGTGACCGAGACGATCTTCGGCTTGCCCGGCATGGGGCGCCTCTTTGTTGAATCGGCAGACATGCGCGACTACCCGGTGCTCCTCGGCATCCTCATGATCGCCGCCCTTCTCGTGCTTCTCGCGAACCTCATCGCCGATGTTGTGTACAGCCGGCTCGACCCAAGGATCAGCTATGAATAGGACTGCTGCACCAAAAACCCAGGTGGTGCCCGTCGGGCGTCAGACGGATACGGAGTTCTTCGCGCTCTTCTGGCGCAACAAGCCAGCGCGGTTCGGCCTCATCGCCTTCGCATCGATTGTGTTGCTCGTCATCGTCGGTCCGTTTGTCGTGCCGTTCACCCCCGAACAAATCGACCTTTCGGCGAAGGGGCAGGCGCCCTCGCTCGCTCACCTCATGGGAACCGACGAGCTTGGTCGAGACGTGCTGGCTCGCGTGCTTGACGGTGGACGACTCACGATCTTGGTCGCGGTCATCGCCGTAGGCGTGGCGATCACGCTCGGTATCATCGTCGGGGCGCTCGCCGGCTACTTCGGCGGTTGGATCGACAACCTGCTCATGCGCATCGCCGACGTGTTCTACTCGATGCCCGCGCTCTTCGTCGTGATCTTGCTCGTCGCCCTGATCGGCCCCGGGTTCGGGTCGATTATCCTCGCGATTTCTGCTTTCAGCTGGATGACGACGGCCCGGCTCTTACGAGCAAGTATTCTCAGCCTGAAGAAGTCAGACTTTGTGCAGGCTGCGCGCGGCCTCGGCGCGACGGATCTCCGGCTCATCGTGCTCCACATCCTGCCGAACGCGCTCGCACCAATCTTTGTCGCTGCAACGCTCGGTATCGCCTCTGCAGTGCTCACCGAGTCGGCGCTCTCGTTCCTTGGTCTCGGCTTCCAGGCACCCCAGGCAACTTGGGGCGGCCTCCTTGAGGAGGCACAGCGCGCCGTCATCAGCGGCGGCCAATGGTGGAGGGGGCTCTTCCCCGGGATCATGATCTTCCTCGTGATCCTCTCGGTCAACTTCATCGGCGAGGGCCTCAACCAGGCCATCCAGGGGCGGAAGGAGCACACCTCGTGAGCTCACCACATCTTGAAATTGAGAACCTGACGATTGGGTTTGAATCGAGCGGTCGCGTGCTGGTCGAAGGTGTCTCGATCATCGTCGAGCGGGGCAACGCGACCGCGCTCGTCGGCGAGAGCGGCTCGGGCAAAACGCTCAGCATGCTCGCTGTCATGGGCCTGCTCCCGGAAGGAATCACGGTCTTGGGTGGTGATGTCAGGCTCGACGGCACCAGCCTACTCAGCCTCGACCCGCGAGCGCGCAGGCGGCTCAACGGCAGTGAGATCGGTCTCGTGCCGCAAGACGCGATGGCAGCGCTGAACCCGACGCTCGATATCCAAACGCAGTTCGAGCTTGTGCTTCGCACGCACCTGCGGATGAGCAAGGCCGCTTCCCGGAAGCGTACGGTCGAGCTCCTCGACCAGGTCGGTATCCCTGAACCGGAGTCCAAGCTGAAGCGCTACGCCCACGAATTCTCCGGCGGGCAGCGGCAGCGTGTGATGATCGCGCTGGCGCTGAGTTGCGGGCCGAAGATGCTCATCGCTGACGAACCGACCACAGCGCTCGATGTGACCATCCAACAACAGATTCTCGATCTCGTGGCCCGACTCCGCGAAGAACTCGACATGACTGTGATGTGGATCACCCACGACCTCGGTGTGGTCGCGGGCCTGGCAGACGACGTTGCCGTGCTGCGCAGCGGAAAGCTCGTCGAGCACGGCAGCGCAGAGCAGATCTTCTTTGCCTCAGAGCACGACTACACCAGACAACTGCTCGCGGCCACTCCAACGCTGTTTGACGGGGCCCCAGATTCGGAAGGCGCTGCGCAATGAACACCGGAGAAACGCTCGTTGAGGTCGAGAACCTGAGCTATGCCTACCCGAGGCCGCGCGGCCTCTTCCGTCGAAGCACGCCGGCCCCGCCAGCGATCGATGACGTGAGCTTCACCATTGGGCGAGGGGAGATCGTCGCACTCGTCGGCGAGAGCGGGTCAGGCAAGTCGACGATCGGCAGGCTGCTGCTTGGGATGCTGAGGCCGAGTGCCGGGCACGTTCGCTTCGATGGGCAAGACGTGCACGCACTCCGCGGGCGCGAAAGCAGAGCGCACCGCCACAACTACCAGATGGTGTTTCAAGACCCGTACTCGTCGCTGAACCCGAGAATGGGGGTTGGCGATGCGGTCGTCGAAGCGCTACAGATCACCGGTACCCTCCCCGCGAGTGAGCGCGAAGCGGTCGCGCGGGAACTGCTCAGCCGCGTGCGCCTCGCTGACGAGATGTTTGACAGGCGCCCAGCCGAGCTCTCTGGCGGGCAACGCCAACGCGTGGGCATTGCTCGGGCCCTCGCCGCTCGCCCCCGACTCCTCGTCGCCGACGAGGCGCTTGCCTCGCTCGACGTCTCGATCCAGGCGCAGATCGCGCAGGTGCTTGGCGAGCTGAACGAACAGGAGGGGCTGTCGATGCTGTTCATCACACACGACCTCGCTATGGCGCGACAGCTCGCCACTCGCATCATCGTCTTGAACAAGGGGCGAATCGTAGAGTCTGGGCCGGCCGCGGAGATCATCAGGTCTCCGCACGATGACTACACCCGAGCATTGATCGACGCCGTGCCGATCGCGAACCCCACGATTGCGCGTGCTCGGCAGCGAGCTCGGCTCGCATCAACTCGCGCGTCGGCAACGCCTGCGTCGCACACCCCTGAAAGGAATCCTCAGTGACCGTATCGTTCCCATTTCACCATTTCGCAGGTTCTCACCACGAGGTCGGGCGCCAGCACGGAGCGGCGTTGCGGCAGCAGATCGCGGTGCACCTCGACAGACTGCAGCGCAGGTTTGAGCGCCAAGGCATCACGATCGCGCAGGCTGAGGCAGCCGCGCTCGACTACCGATCAAGTATCCGCGAAGTCTCTGTTGGTCTTGATGAGGAGATTCACGGGCTTGCTGAAGGCGCCGAAATCACACTCGGAGCGGCCTTCTTGTTGCAGCTGCGCGCCGAGGTGTTCGTGCAGCTTGTCGGCAAGCACGGGGCCGAACAAGAGTGCACGACGTTCGCGATTCTGCCGGAGCGCGGCTCTGAGAATCGGGGCTTCGTTGGGCAGAATGCCGACCTGCCCGCGATGTACCACGACCTGATGACGGTCGTTCGGGTGAGCGTCGATGACGAGCCCGAGCTACTCATGGTGATCCCTGCCGGGCAGATCTCGTACATCGGCATCAATAACGCCGGGCTCGGGGTGTTCGGCAACTACTTGCACTGCGCGAGCTGGCGCGACGGCTTCCCCCGCTACCTGTACACCCGCGTTGCCTTGCGCGAAGCATCAGTCGAAGCGGCCGAAGCTGCGCTGCGACGCCTCCACCGGGCCTCCTCGCGCAACGTCATCATGCTCGATGCCGGCGGTACCGCTGTCGACCTTGAAAACACCGCCGAATCGATGGTGTCGATCCAGCCGGCCCAGGGCTTCCTCGCGCACGCCAATCACTACCTCGACCCCAGCCTGCAGCACAACGAATCGAACCCGTGGCTCGAGAACTCGCAGCTTCGCTACGAGCGGCTCGCTGGCTCGATCGCGGCCGGGGGAACGGACATCGCGCCGCGCGATATCGCTGAGATGCTCCGTGACCGAAGCGACATTGGCAACGAGCTCTCGATCTACCCCGAAGACGATGATCGGGGAGTTGATGAGGAAGACCGGAACATGACGGTGACCTCGGTGATCGCTGAACCCGGTCGCGGGCAGATCTGGGTCGCGAGCGGACCGCCCTCACGTCACGAGTACAGGCGCTTCTCGTTCGCTGACGCGGGAGAGCCCCAGCAACACGGCACGGCTGAGTCCGTGCTCTGACCTCACGACCGAACGAAGGAGAAACCATGAAACACACAACAGACGGTGAGCGGCTATCGTTCTACCAGTTCGGCGCAACGACCGTGTTCGCGAGCCGGATGGATCAGCGGTTCTCGTACTGCCTGTACGTGCCGGAGAGCTACGACGAGAGCGCCCCGGGGGAGTACTCGCTCATCGTCGCGATTCACGGAACCGGCCGCGATGCGCCTCGCCTCCGCAACGAGTTCATCGAATTCGCTGAGGCCGAGCAGTGCTTCGTGCTCGTGCCGCTCTTCCCGGCAGGCATCGGCACCGCCGGCGACCTCGACGCCTATAAATACCTGGCGTCGGACGACGCTCGGTATGACCTCGTGCTGCTCGACATGGTCAAGGAGATCGAAGAGATCTACCTGTTGAACTTCGACAGGTTCCTGCTGAACGGGTTCTCTGGCGGAGGGCACTTCACTCACCGGTTCTTGTACGTTCATCCCGAGCGGCTTGCGGGGGTTTCGATCGTGTCGCCCGGAGTCGTCACGCTGTGCGACTCGAACCGGCCGTGGCCAGCCGGCGTGGGGCAGCTCGAAGACACGTTTGGGCGTGCCTTCGACGCGGCAGAGGTCGCTCGTGTTCCCGCGAACCTTGTGGTGGGTGACGACGACGTTCAGACCTGGGAGATCTCGGTCGCCCCCAGTCACCCCGTCTACATTCCCGGCGTCAACGCCGCGGGCGTCACCCGGGTAACGCGGCTGCAAGCTCTCGCGCAGTCGTTGCGTGAGAACGGAAACGAGGTGACCGTCGACCTTGTGCCGGGCGTTGCGCACGAGGGCTATCACCTTCTGAAGCCGACGTTTCGAGCATTCCGCCAGATGCTTGCGGCGGCAAGGCCCGCGGGCGAGGGGGCTGCGCAGGTGCGGCCATGAGCGATCTCGAGCAGGATCCGCAGCTGGATAACCCGGGTGATGTACTCACGCGGATCAACGAGCGGCTCGCCGGGCTGACCGCTGCGGAAACCAAGGTTGCGCAGTACATTGCCGCACAGCCAGAGCAAGCCTTGCTCATGAGCGCGGTACAACTCGGCGAGGTGCTTGGCGCGAGCGACATGACCGTTGTGCGCACCGCTCGCTCGCTTGGGTACACAGGATGGCCTGAGCTGCGTCGCGCCCTCGGGTCGCAGCTCGCTCTCACCGTGAGCCCGGCAAAGCGGCTCTCGACCAGGTTGACCGTGACGAAGCGTGAGTCTCACGGGAGCCTCTTGGATATCGTGTTCGAGGAGGCGCGAGAGCGGCTCGCAACGTCGCGGAACTACGTCGACACCGAGGAATTCTCGCGTGCCGTTCGGCTCGTGAGTGCCGCGGGCACGGTGCACGCGTTCGGTGTCGGGGTTTCGGCGGTGTCTGCCGAGTACCTCGCAGTGAAGCTTCTGCGGCGCGGCATCTCAGCACGCAAAGCACAGGGCATGGGGTTCGCGTTCGCAGACTCGCTGCTCGGGCTGCGCGCGGGCGACCTGCTCGTCGCTTTCGCTCCAGGCAGTGAGTTCAGCGAGCTCGACGTTGCGTTCCTTGAGGCTCGCAGGCTCGGCGTATCGACGCTGCTGTTTACGGACAAGTACCGTGACACTTACGTCGACCGCGTGGATTGCGTCATTCGCACCGCGAGTTCTGCCGGGGGCCTGACCGGGGAGAACCTTCCCGCGATGGTCGCGATCGACGCACTCGTACTCGCCGTGGGACACGTCGACCCGGATACGGCACTCGCCACGTCGCGGCGCCTGAACAAGATTCGGCGCGCGCTCAGGCGGCAACCGGGTGCGACGAAGTCGAAGACGACCGCTCAAGACGAGGAGAACGAGACAGCATGAGGATGACAATCGGGCGGCTTCCCGGGACGCTTCCCGCGGAACAGCTTTCCGCGCTCAAGAACCTGAGCTACCCAACCCTTGGCCACTATCTCGAAGAGGGCTTCGTTGACCCCGAAATCCGAATGCTTGTCGGTTCCGGTGAGAACATCGCGGGGACCGCGGTGACTGTGCGAACCACTGCGACGGATTCGACTGCGCTGCACCACGCGGCTGGGTTGATCGAGCCCGGCCAAGTGCTTGTGCTCGACACCGGAGGAGACCGATTCCACGCCCCGCTCGGGGAGGTCGTGGCGACGCAGCTGCGCGTCCGTGGTGCCGCCGGTGTGATCGTCGACGGCGTGGTCACGGACATCGTGCAATTGCGAAGCATCGGCGTGCCCGTGTACGCGCGAGGAACGAGCCTGCTCACGACGAAACTGCTCGGCGCCGGTGGCGGAGGAATCGGGGTTCCCGTGGTCTGTGGCGGGGTCGGTGTCTCGCCCGGAGACATTATTCTTGCCGATGCAAATGGGGTGCTCTCGCTCACGGCCGCGGCGCTCGAGGCGGTCTTCGCAGTGGCGGAGGAAGACGACGCAAGCGAACCTGAGTTACTGCGCGCCATTGCTGACGGTCAGTTGTTGGGGGCCCTCACAGGCGCGACGGCGCTCGTGGATGAGATGACGCGCCCGTGAAACGATGGGAGGCTGGTGACACCAGCCTCCCATCGTTTGGCTACGTTAGAGCGGGTTCGCGCTCAAACTCTCGGTATTGAACAGCACAACGGTGCTCGACTCGGTGAGCCCAATCTCAGCGCGTGCGGCGAGCGACAGCCGCCTGGCGCCGGCGAGCGTCGCCGCCCCGCACGGCCCCGAATCAACGCCCTCGGCCTGCAGCGTCGCGACCGCGGCGCGGGCGTCGTCGTCGGTGACGAGCACGGCTGCATCGGCGCCCGCTTGCAGCACGGGCCACGCAAGGTCAGACACTGTGCCGCAATTCAGCCCGAGCATCACGGTGTGTGCGGTGTCGACGGGGCCTGGCTCGCCGGTAGTGAGTGCGTGGAACACTGAGGGGGCTGTCTCCGGCTCGACGATAGCTACCGAGGGTGAGCCCTCACCACCGCGGAAATGAGCGACGATGGCCTGTGCGAGTGAGCCGACACCTGCCGGTGCGAGAGCGAGGTCGACGGCCTCGATCTCGAGCTGGGCGAGCTGCTCGTCGAGCTCATCGAGCATCGTGCTGTACCCGTCAACGATCCAGCCCGGAATCTCGTGATATCCCTCCCATGCGGTGTCTTGGATCACGAGCGCTGCGTCACCGTGGGAGTCTGCGGCGTCTCGCATGGCGGCAACGACATCGTCGTATGGCAGCGCGAGGAGGTGCGTCGTTGCGCCCTCGCCCGAGATCGCTGACATCGCCGCCTCGGTGAGCGTGTCCGGGTAAAAGATGGTGCACGCAAGTCCAATCAAACGCGCGGTGTGCGCGACCGCGCGGCCGTGGTTCCCGTCTGTTGCAGCGAAGAGCGTGACCGGCGGGTGCGAGGGCGCCTGCGCCCGCAGCTCGTCGAGGGACAGCGTAGTCGCGCTGCCCCAACGGGCGGAGAGCGCGCGGGCGATTGCGTACGAAGCGCCAAGAATCTTGAATGCGGGGAGGCCGAGTCGCGAGGACTCATCTTTCACGAGAACGCGGCCAACGCCAAGTTCGGCCGCGACCGCGGGGAGGTTGACCAGCGGTGTCGGGTGGTAGCCAGGGAAGCCCGCGTGGAAGGCGCGCACGTCGTCGGAGGGTCGCGCGAGCTGCGCGGTACGGGCGGACGGGTTGAGATAGAGCGAAGGTGATGTCTGCATTCCTGAAGTCTCGCAAGACCTTTCGTCTAATAAAAGCGGATATTGTTGGATAGTATCGTCCCTAATTTACGGAGGATGGCGTGTCGGAGATCCGTCGGTTGCAGACCTTTCTCGACTTCGCGCGACTCGGCACAGTCGCGGCAGTAGCCGAGGCGACTCAGTACAGCACCTCCGCGGTCTCCCAGCAGCTTGAGAAGCTTGCGGGCGAGATTGGTGTGCCCCTCGTGCAGCCACACGGAAGGCTGCTGAAACTCACGGCGGCGGGGGAGACTCTCGCAAGAGAAGCGCCAACCGTGCTCGACGCCTGGGACAGGGCAAGATCAAGAGCCCTTGCGACGACTGGAGAGGTTCGCGGCGCCGTCGCCATCGCGGCGTTCCAATCGGGGTGTCTCGCGCTCTTCCCCAGATTGCTTGCAGCCCTCCGCACTGAGCACCCGGGCGTACGTGTGAGCTGTACGCAGGCGGAGCCCGATCGAGCAATCGTGGCTCTGCGGGCGCGCGAGATCGATATTGCGATCGTTGAGCGTTACGCCGGGCAGCACCCCGAACCCCATTCTGACCTGGCAGAACTGTATCTCGGTGACGACGACATGCTGCTTGCGGTTCCAGCGGAGTGGGGGCCGGTCACCGAACTCACGCAACTCGCAGAGCACCCCTGGGTGTTTGAAGAACGTGGTGGGCCCGAACGGGCGTGGGCGGAAGCGCTCTGCCACGAGGCAGGGTTTGCACCGGTCGTCGCGCATGAGACGTCTGACGTCATCGTTCGCTGCGCGATGGTTGCCTCTGGCGCCGCCGCGGCATTTATTCCGGCGCTCACACCCGAGCCGCTGCGCCTTGGCGCAATCTGCACGCCGCTCCCACGCGCCCAGTCGCGCAGCCTGGTCGCGCTCACCAGGTCGAGCGCTTCCGCGGACGCAGCAATCGCGGCCGTGGTGCAGAGTTTGGCCACGGTTGCGGTGCGCACGACTGCTCGGGCTCGTGGTGCTGGCGAGCGTTCTGGTCTGGCCGCACAGGCCAGCAGTTAGGTGAGCTCGGGCGCTCGGGCGTGCAGTTTGCGCAGCGGCGCGGTCAATTTGCGCACAGTTTCGCTCGGCTGCCCGTCGGCACGCCCGGCCGCTCTTACGCTTCTCAGATGCACCTGATTTCTCGCCGTTCCCGCACACCCAGGCCTGTATCCACGACGACCCTGTCGCCTCTCGCGCTCGCCGTCGCGGCAGCGATCGCCTTTGGTGGGGTGGGGCTCTCTGCAGCCGCACCCGCTGTCGCCGCGCCCATTCAGGCTGAGTCGCCTGGGCGATTGCCCGTTCCCCTAGGCGAGACGGAGCTCTCCGCGCCAGGGGTGGTTGATGTGGAGACAACCACGGTGCTGAACATCATCAACGCACCGACCAGCTACGGTGGCTTCGCGATTCTCAGTGCGATTGTTGAACCGACGGGGCCAGCCATCCTCATGGGCCAGAGCGTCGAATTCGAGTCCGACGGCGTGAGCATTGGCTCAAGCCCGCTGCTCTATGTAAGTGGGGGAAAGTTCATCTCGCTGCTCCCTGTGGCCTACGTGCCCGATGCAGGGACGCACTCAATCATCGCCCGGTTTGCGGGTGCGTACGATGAGACCACGGGAAACAATGCGCTCCCGTCCGCGAGCGCGCCATACGAAATGGTAGTCGCTCCGGTAGCGACTGAGACGTGGATCACCGCTGCGCCGAGCACGGTTCTGGCCTTCGAACAGGTGGACATCTCGGCACGAGTCTCCTCTCCAGTCCCTGGGGCGAAAGGGCGGGTCGCGCTCTTCGCAGACGAGAGCCCGGTTGCGTACGCTGACCTCAGCGAAGACGGAAGCGCGAACTTCGTGGGCGTTTCCCTGCCGTGGGGCACTACCGCTCTCCGCGCCAAGTTCCTCGGAGGGGAAACCCGAAACTTCGCCGAGTCGACTTCCGTCGCGCAGCAGGTGTCTGTGACTGCGCTTGGCACCGCAGTGACACTCGAGGTCCCGCCGAGCACTGTCAGGGCCGACGAAACCCTGACTTTCTCGGGAACAGTGAGCAACACGGACGAGGCTAGCCGGGTAGATCCGCGCGGCGAGATCCAGATTCTCGTCGACGGTACTGTTCAGTACTCCGCTGTTCTTGGCGCGAGCGCAGATTCCACCGAGGGTGACGGGGCTGCGCAGTTCGCGATCGAGGCAGGTGAACTCTCGCTCGGAGAGCACTCCGTTCAGGCGCGTTTCCTTCCCAGCCCCGGCTTCTCGGGAGCCGAAAGCGCTGAGTTCGCGTTCCGAATGCTCGGCGTTGAGACCGAGATCACGCCGGCTGAAGAGACTATGCGGGTCGCCCCCGGTGCGAGACTACCCTTGCCTGTCACGGTGACTGCCCTCGGGGCTGACGATCAGCCGAACGTCCCAGCTGACGGCAACGTTCAGGCCTTCATCGACAACCAGCCCTTCGGTGAGGCGTTCACCGTAGAGGGCGGTGTAGGCCGCGGCGAGCTTCCCCCGCTCGAGGTCGGTGAACACGAGGTTGAGCTTCGGTTCACCCCCGCCGACCACGGGCGGCTGAAAAGCTCAGCGATTGTGGCGGTGATCGTCGCAGCCGAAGATGATGGAGGCACAGATGGAGGCACAGATGGAGACACAGATGGAGGTACCGATGGTGACTCTGATGGCGCGAGCCCAGAGCCGAAGCACCCCGATACCTCCGGCAAGAGTGAGCAAACGGCTGTGCTCGGCGCGACGGGGTCGGAGACCCCGCTGATCCTGCTCGGCGGCCTTGGCGCGCTGCTACTTGGAGCCGGCGCTATTCTTGGCGGGCGGCGACTGCGGCGCAGGTAGCGATCCAGGGCCGATGCCCCGGTGTTTAGCGGAAGAACACCGAGAAACCGAGCGTCGCGAGCACACCGAAGACGACGCCCCACAGGATGATCGAGATGATCTGCCAGAAGATGACCTGATTCTTCGGCGCGCCGAATGACACCATTGCCGCCGACGTGATCTGGCTCGGCAGGAAGAGCTGCCCGAGCAGGCTTACGCCGGGCACGCCGAAGCGGTCAAAGCGCTCCTTGAGCTTCGCGCGGCGCGGAGTGAGCTCTTTCGCCTCTTTCCCCTGGGTCGCCTTCGCGCGCACACCGTGGGCGGTGAGCACAAAGATCAGCATTGAGATGACGTTGCCGATAACTGCGGCAGCGACGGCGATCACCGGGTTGATACCGACGAGCACGCCGATGGCCGACCCGAAGTACGACTCCACGAACGGGATCGCTGCGATGAGGAAAACGCCGAACCACTGGAGGAACTCGGGGAGGGACGCGGTGAAATCCTGAAGCGACTCGAGCATGATGACCTTTCGAAGTATGACGGCGAGGTGCCGCGGTACACCAATCGTTTCGCAGGCCGCGGCACCCCAGTAGTGCCGCGGTGTCACCGCTCCGTGTGAGATTCCGTTGGCCCGAGCCATGACATTTGTCATGCGTCGCGTGTGCGGAGTCTTGTCGGGTCCGTTCGTGCCACTGCTGCCCGTATGCTGACACTGATGTCTGCACAGAAGAACACACGAACCCCCTTCGAGGGGGTGAACGCAACCTGGAACTACACGCTCGGCTCGATTGTGTTCCTGTTCCTGATGCTTGACCTGATCGTCATTGCCGACCTGGTCGTCCGCTACCTGGAGACCGGGTCGATGCTGCTGCGTGTACTCGTGGCCGTCTGCGTGCTGGCGTCGGCCACCCGTATCAGGTACTGCTGGTTCTTGCGCGGAGACTCTGAGGGCCGCCTTCCACACGTCGGCTGGACGATCGCGCTGTTCGCGCCCGCTGTTGCCGCGTGGGGGCTCGCATTCGTGCTGCCAGAGGGTTCGGTTTACGCTGCGGCGCAGCTCTGGTTCTCGGGAGTGCTGTTCGCAATCGTGCTGCGGCGCGCGCTCCGGTGGCTCGTGA
This sequence comes from Leucobacter komagatae, assembly GCF_006716085.1. Lineage (NCBI taxonomy): Bacteria > Bacillati > Actinomycetota > Actinomycetes > Micrococcales > Microbacteriaceae > Leucobacter > Leucobacter komagatae. Next base: position 3,259,078 of record NZ_VFON01000001.1, read on the forward strand.
TGCTCGCACTGGCGGTGGCGACCGCGATCCCGATCTTTGTGCGCGCGCTCCTCGGCGACGAGGGGCTGGAGCTGACCGAGCGCGGCGCCGGGCCGTTCGTCATGATGTACGGGCTGCTGCTGCCGTTCATGTTGATCTCGAGCCTTTGGCTGTGGCGCGTTGTGTGGCGGCTCGACGAGGCCAGGCATCTTGCCGCGGAACTCGCGGTCACCCAGGAGCGGCTGCGGTTCGCTGCCGACCTCCACGACATTCAGGGGCACCACCTGCAGGTCATCGCGCTGAAGGCAGAGCTCGTTGAACGCACGCTCGAGGCGAAGCCCGAGTACGCGGCCGAGCAGGTTGGGGAGATCCGCCTCATCGCGAAGGAGGCGCTCGAGGAGACCCGCTCGCTCGTCGCAGGGCTCCGCGAGGTTGCGCTCGACGTCGAACTGGAGAACGCCCGCGAGGTGCTCACGCTCTCGGGTGCGGAGTGCGAGCTCGATATTGCGGGGACGCCCTCGGGTCGCGAGGCGCAGCGGGTGCTTGCGTTCGCGGTTCGCGAGGCGACAACAAACATCCTGCGCCACAGCGGCGCGACAGCCGCCAAGCTCGCGCTTCGCCCGGCACGTGGGGGCTACGAGCTGGTCGTCACGAACAACGGCCTTGTTGAGGGGTACGAGCAGGGGAGCGGAAGTGGGCTTTCCGGTTTGCGGGAGCGCGTCGCGGCGTTGGGCGGCACTCTCTCTGCGGGGGCCTTGAATGACAACTTTGAACTACGACTCTGGGTGCCAGAAGGAGCAACAACGTGAGCGAAGAACTGGGCAGGCACACTGCATCGCCGAAGGGCGGCCCGATCCGGCTGCTCATCGCTGACGACGAGCACCTCATCCGGAGCGCGCTCGAAGCGTTGCTCGGGCTCGAACCCGACATCGAAGTGGTCGCCGGAACCGACAACGGCGCGAGTGCGGCCGAGCTCGCGATCGAGTTGCAGCCTGACATCTGCCTGCTCGACCTCGAGATGCCACAGGCAGACGGAATCGAGGCTGCCGAGCGGATCGCGGCCAAGGTTCCCACCGCCCGCGTCATCATCGTGACGCGGCATGCCAGGCCCGGGGTGCTCAGGCGGGCGCTCGCCGCAAAGATCGCTGGTTTCGTGCCGAAGTCGACGCCAGCGGGCGACCTCGCGAACGTCATCCGTGACGTCGCGGCGGGCAAGCGCTACATTGACCCCGAGATCGCTGCGGCCGCGCTGACCGCCGAGCGCAGCCCGCTCACCGACCGGGAGCTCGACGTGCTGCGGGCGACGCGGACGTCGTCAAGCGTGCAGGAGATCGCCGACGCGCTCTTCCTCTCGGCTGGGACGGTGCGAAACTACCTCTCCGCGGCCATGACGAAGCTCGGTGCGAGCAACCGCTACGACGCGGCCGAGCACGCCTGGCAGCAGGGGTGGATCTAGGCCCGCCGGCCCCTCCGCCCTCGCCCGCCGGCCCCTCACCATCCTCCCCCCCCTCAATTTCTCGAGAACACGCCAAACTCCCCGGGTATTTGGGGAACAGCAGATTATTTGGGTGGGAGCGGGCGGGAAGGGAGCGCGGCAGCGGGATCGCGGCAGCGGCAGCGGCAGCGGGAGCGGGATCGCGGCAGCGGCAGCGGGGTCGCGCCCGCGGCAGCCCGCCCTACACCCCGCCCGCGGCCTGAATGAGCTCGGCAAGCGCCCACGAACCACGCGCCTGAGCGTTGGCGAGGGGAGTGTTGCCCTGGCCGTCTCGGAGGTTCGGGTCGGCCCCGCCTGCGAGTAGCAACCGCACGGTCTCCTGATGGTCAGGTCCGTCGGTGCCGAGCAGCACGGCCTCCTGCAGCGCCGTCCAACCGAGGTTGTTCACGTGGTTCGGGTCGATGCCCGCGGCCAGCAGCATGCGGGTCACCTCGACGTGGCCGTGCTCGCCGGCCGGGATCAGCGCGGTACCGCCAAAGCGGTTGGTGCTCTTCAAATCGGCCCCGTGCGCGAGCGTCAGGCGAAGGATCTCGTTGTACCCCTCGGCGCCCGCATACAGGTACGCGCTGTCCTCGATATCGTCCTTCGCGTTCACGTCAGCACCGGCCTCGATGAGGGCTGTCGCGGCGGCGACGGCGTTTGCCTTCGTTGCTGCGACGAGGGGAGTCCTGCCGGCCTCACCACGAAGCTCGAGGTCTGCCCCCCGCTCAATTGCCGACCGGACCCCGTCGCCATCGTCGGCGGCGACCGCGGCGGCGAGGTCGGCGTTCGCCTGCGGGTCTGGCTGCACGGGTTCGGGCTTCGGCGTTGGGGTCGCCGCGGGTGGCTTCGGGGACGCCGTGGGCTGGCGCGACTCAGGTTCGGCGGCGCAGCCCGCGAGCAACGTTACCCCAGCAACGAGGAGAGCTGGGAGCACGAGGCGCGTACGACCGAGCGGCCTGGCGGTGTGTGAACGGGCGGGGAAGATACGTGCCACTGGTGATTCTCCTCGGGGTGCGGTGAGTGCTCGCAATAGTAATCCTCGGAGCTGTGCCGGAGCGGGGCGGCCGGCGCCCGCGCGCCGGTAGCGACAGTATGCAAACTGCACACCACCGACGGCGAGCTGGGCCAACAACGGCCCGAAATCGCGTGAAATTGGCTCGTAGCATTGCGAGTGCAACCGGGCAGGAGGTCATCGTGGACCACCCGGGAAAGGACGGCAATGAGGCTGAAACACCTGCTCTGGGAATCTCCCGCCGCTGGCTCGGAGCGCGACTGCATCGGTGACGAGCGCGGCATTCTGAGCTACCAGGAAACTGACATCCAGGCCCGGGCGCTCGCGCGGCAGCTCGCCGAGGCTGGCATCGGGGAGGGCGACGTGGTCGCGCTCATGCTTGAGAACAGCGTCGAGCTGCTGCTCGGGATACTCGCTGCCTGGCTCCTTGGCGCGGCCGCGACCCCGATCAACCCGACGTTCACCGAGCGCGAGCTGAACTACCAGCTTGAGGATTCGAACGCGAAGCTCCTCATCGCAGACGAGCACACGTCGGTCGCAGCCAACGGGCTCGCGATCGCGCGCCTTGATCTCGCTGACATCCGTGCACGACTCCGCGGCCCCGTTGCAGCAGGCAGCCCAGGCGGCCCAGGCAGCCCAGGCAGCCCAGGCAGCCCCGTTGGCCCAGCCAGGCCTGGCTCACCACTCCCGACCCCCGAAACGCCGGCCGACCAGCTCGCACTGCTCATTTACACGAGCGGGTCGACGGGGCAGCCGAAGGGCGTCATGCTCGACCACGCGAACCTGCACGCGATGGCTGAGGGGCTCGCGACCCACACAGCGATCACCGCGGACGATCGCGCACTCGTCGTACTCCCGATGTTTCACGTCAACGCAATCTGCGTGAGCTGGCTGGCGCCGATGCTCGTCGGCGGGTCAACGGTCATTATGCCCCGGTTCACGCCGACGGGTCTGCTCGATGCAATCGCACGCTTCCGGCCCACCTACTTCTCGGTGGTTCCAGCAATTCTTGCGAAGCTCGTTGAGTTGCCGAGAGACACCCCGGTGGACTTCAGCTCCGTTCGGTTTGTGATCTGCGGGGCGGCCCCGGTCTCGGCCGAGCTGCTGCAGCTCAGTGCTGACCGCTTCGGCCTACACATCATCGAGGGCTACGGCCTCACTGAGTCAACGTGCGCGTCGGCGTGTATCCCCCTCGCGGGCCCCCACAAGATCGGCACAGTCGGGCCGGCACTCGCTGGCCAGCGGATCAAGCTCACGGACCCCGATGGGAACCCCGTGCCGACGGGCGAGCGCGGCGAGGTGCGAATTAGCGGGCCCACCATTATGCGCGGCTACCTCGGGCGCCCCGAAGCAACCGCCGAGACGATCGTCGATGGCTGGCTCCGCACAGGAGATGTCGGCGTGCTCGACGAAGACGGATATCTCAGGATCGTCGACCGCATCAAAGACATGATCATTCGCGGCGGCGAGAACCTGTACCCGAAAGAGATCGAGGCACACCTGGCGGCCCACCCAGCGGTGCTCGAATCGGCGGTCGTTGGTGCGCAGCACCCGCAGCTCGGCGAGGTGCCCGTCGCGTATGTCGTGCTGCTGCCGGGGGCGGAAGCGACGAGCGCCGACCTCCTCGCGCACTGCGCGGCGGGCCTCATGAAAGTGAAGGTTCCGGCACGGCTCACGCTTGTCGACGACCTACCCCGCAACCCCGTCGGCAAGGTCGACAAGCCCGAACTGCGCAGGCAGACCCCGCCGGTCGCCGAGCCCGTCCGTCAGCGGGTGAGCGCCTGACGGCGGCCTGCGTCTGACGGCGAATCGACCGTCACCCCGGTTGTCGGCCCCAAGGCTGACAGCACTCATTGCGGTACCCAAAACGGGATTGAATGCCGCGTCCTATCCAAGAGAAACCTGTCACCAAAGGAGTTGTCATGGGTTTTACCGAAACGAGGTTCCCGAATGTGGAGCCCGAAACGTTCATTCAACGCCCGCTGCGGGAACGACTGAAGGTACTCACGACGCAGTGGGCCGAGTGGGGGTTCGGCGCCGCGCGAAACATCTCGGTGCTCTACCTCGCAAAGGTCTTCGGCGCGTGGCTCATCGGCGGCGTGCTGCTCGTCACGCTTACCTCGCACCTGAACCCGCTTGATCCGGGGTCGTGGTGGATGAACCCCATCGTGTATCAGAAGCTGCTCGTCATGACGATGCTGCTCGACGCCATTGGGGTCGCGGGTTCGTGGGGCCCGCTCGCAGGCAAGTTCGGCCCGCTCACCGGCGGGATACTGTTCTGGTCCAGGCCCGGGACGATCAAGCTCAGCCCCTACAAGTGGGTTCCGTTCACCGGCGGCAACCGTCGAACCGTGTTCGACGTGTTCCTCTACTACGGGTTCCTGTTCGCCATGGGCACTGCCCTGCTCATGCCGGGCCAGACGGCTGCCGAGCTACCGGCGCTCGCCAGGTTCCAGGCGTTCCTCACGGACCCCGCGAACGGCGTCCCTGCCTGGCTTTCGCAGCACGCCGAGAGCTTCCTGCTCATTCAGACGACGCCGCTCATTTTCGCGGTCGCTCTGCTGCTCGTCATCGGTCTGCGCGACAAGACGATCTTCCTCGCTGCCCGCGCAGAGCAGTACCTGCTGCCGATCGTCTTCTTCATCGTGTTCCCGAACTTCTTCGAGGTCTCGGACATGATTATCGCGCTGAAGATCTTCCTCGTCACGGTCTGGGTCGGGGCCGGCTTCTCGAAGCTCAACCGACACTTCAGCCTGGTCATCCCGCCGATGCTCAGCAACACTCCGTTCTGGCCGCCGCGCTGGCTGAAGAAGTCGATGTACAAGGACTTCGAGGGCAGCGACCTGCGCCCGAGCCGCCCCGCGCACCTCATCGCCCACGTGCTCGGCACGATCGTCGAGATCGGCGCGCCACTCGTGATGCTGTTCGTCGCTGGCGGTGCGCTCGGAGGCCAACTCACCGTGACCCTCGCGACGCTGCTCATGGTCGGGTTCTGCCTGTTCATCATCTCGACCTTCCCGCTCGCCGTGCCACTCGAGTGGAACATGCTGTTCGCGATCTGCGCCGTCGTCTTCTTCATCGGCTACCCGAACGGCGTGGGGTTCAGCGTGTTCGATATGTCGCAGTCGTGGCTGCCGTTCGCGGTGATCGCGATCCCGGTGTTCTTCGTGATCTTCGGCAGCATCCGCCCCGACAAGGTGTCGTTCCTCGCGTCGCTCCGGCAGTACGGTGGCAACTGGGCCTCAGCGCTCTGGGCGATCCACCCCGACGCCGAGCGCAAGCTGCACCGCGTCTACCGGCCGACGACCGACCAGATCGACCAGCTCCAGACGATGGGGCTGCCGTACCCGCTCGCCGAGACTTTCCTGCAGATGACCATCGGGTGGCGGTCGCTGCACTCACAGGGCCGCGGGCTGTTCTCCGTGCTTCTTGAAGACGTGCCAGACATCGACCACCGTCGGGTGCGCGAAGCAGAGTTCGGGTGCAACGCCATGATCGGCTTCAACTTCGGAGAGGGGCACTTCCACAACGAAGAACTCATCGCAGCGATCCAGGAGCAAGCTCAGTTCGAGCCGGGGGAATTCATCGTCGCCTGGGTGGAGTCTGAAGCACTGTGGAGTGGGGTGCAGGAGTACCGCCTCATCGACGCGGCGCTCGGCGTCGTCGAGCGGGGCCACTGGCGGGTGAAAGACGCTGTGGCAGCCCAGCCGTGGCTACCCGATGGGCCGATCCCGCTGACGGTGACGTGGCGCTCGCCCGAATTCGAGCAGCTCCGGTTCACCGCAACCGATATTGTTGGGCCAGATGCGGTGCCAGAACCGCTCGACGACGCAGAGACGCTCGGAGTGGATACCGCCGCGCTCAACCAGTTCGTCGCCGAATCGGAGCAACTCGTGGAGGTTAGGAAGCCATGACCACAGCGGTCGTAGTGGGAAGCGGGCCCAACGGGCTCGCGGCCGCGACCGTGCTTGCCCGCGCCGGTGTCAACGTCACCGTCGTCGAAGCGGCGAACCAGCTCGGAGGGGGAGCTCGCTCAGTCGAGTCCCCCCTCGAGGGGCTGGTGCAGGATCACTGCGCGGCCGTGCACCCGATGGCGCCAGGATCGCCTTTCTTCAAGACGCTCGACTTGCCGGCGATGGGCGTCGAGTGGGCGTATGCCCCGATCGACGCAGCCCACCCGCTTGACCGCGGCGAGCCCGGCATCCTGCGGACCTCGATCGATGAGACCGCCGCTGGCCTCGGGCGTGACGGCTCCCGCTGGGCTGCCGCGTTCGGCCCCTCGGCTCGCGCGTTCGACACGCTCTCGGGGGTCATCATGGCCCCGATGCTGCGCGTGCCGCGGCACCCGATGCTGCTCGCCCGGATGGGGCTCGTCGCCGGCCCGCCGCCCGCGCTCGTCGGAAAGATCTTCCGCGAGGAGCGCGCCCGCGCGCTGTTCATGGGCGTCGCGGCGCACGCGCTGCAGCCGCTCACGCAGCCGCTCGTGACGGGCATCGGAGCCGGCATCATCATCGCAGGGCATGCGGTCGGCTGGCCGGTAGTGAAGGGCGGCACCGGGGTATTCACCGGCGCGCACATCGCTCTACTGCGCGGCCTCGGCGTGCGCTTCGAGACCGGCCAACTGGTCACCCGACTCCACGAGTTGCCCCCGCGAGACATCACCATTCTCGACGTGCACCCGCGCGCTGCCGCCGGCATTCTTGCGGAGCAGCAGCCAGAGCAGGATCGCCGGGCGTACCGCAGATTTGTGCCGGGACCAGCGGCATTCAAGGTTGACTTCGCGGTGTCGGGCGGGGTTCCCTGGCGCGACCCCGAGATCGCGCAGGCGGGCACCGTCCACCTGGGTGGCGCGGCGGCAGAGATCGTCGCCGCCGAGCGCGTTATCGCTGCCGGGCGGATGCCGGAGCGGCCCTTCGTGCTCGTCGGTCAACAGGCCGCCGCCGACCCCGCGCGAGCGAACGGCGACATCCACCCCGTGTACGCCTACGCGCACGTGCCCAACGGCTACCCGGGCGACGCCACCGAACACATCATCGCGCAGATCGAGCGGTTCGCACCGGGGTTCCGAGACCGGATCGTCGGCCTCCGTGCCCGCACGCCGGCCGAGAGCGAAGCCGAGAATGCGAACTTCATCGGCGGCGACATTCTCACCGGCGCGAAGTCTCCCCTCCAGTTCCTTCTCGGCCCCCGGCTCAGCGCTCAGCCCTACGACACTGGAACGCCCGGTGTCTACCTGTGCTCGGCTGCGACGCCGCCCGGCCCTGGGATTCACGGGATGGGCGGGTTCAACGCGGCGAACCGCGCCCTCGACGTGCTGCAGCGGGGAAGCCGCGCGCCGCTCGAGAGGATAGGGGCGTGACGGGCCGCGGAAGCGAGGGCGCTGCCGGTTCAGGGCAGCCCGCGCCTCGCAGGGTGGTTCGCCCGGAGTCTGCGGCTCACGACCTGCAGCTGCGCGAACTCATCGCCCGCGTGGGGTACACCCTGCAGGAGGACACGCCACAGATCGTCGACGAGATGACAGCGCTGCTGTCAGACAGGGTCGCGGGTCTCGACCAAGACGCCCAACTCGTGCAGATGCTGCGCGCGAGCGTTGACGGAAACGTGTGGACCATCGGGCACATCCTCACGAACGACATCGCGATTGAATCAGTTCAGCCGAGCACGGCCGCCGTCGAGTACGCCATGCGGCTCGCGCAGCGCGACGTGCAGCTTGGCTCGCTCACGCGCGCGTACTACCTTGGCCAATCGATGGTGGTTCGCCGAGGCATCGACATGGTCGACGCGCTCGGGCTCGACGACCAAGACCTGCAAATGAACCTCGTCCGCCGCATCACCGACGTGATTCACAACTACATTGACTGGATGCTCCAGTACGTGACGAACGTCTTCGTCGCCGAGCAGGCAAAATGGTGGACCGCGCGTGCGGTGACGAATGCGGCAGCCGTGCTCAAGACACTGCGCGGCGAGCCGATCTCGTCCGCTGGGTTCGAAGCGCGCACGAAGTACTCGCTTGATCAGCACCACATCGCGCTCATCGCGTGGCTCGAGTTCGACAATTCGACGACGGAGGATCAGCGGCAGGTCGACCAGCTGCTCAGACGGATAGCCGCGATCCTGCAGTCAACGAAGCCGCCGCTGATCACCGCTGCGGATCGTACGACGGCGTGGGCATGGGTCGCGACCCCGACAACCGAGCTTGCACCTGATGCCCTCACACGCATCGCGAAGCTCGCCGAGTCTGCCGAGGCGAACAATGTGCGGGTTGCCATTGGGGTGCCCGGCAGCGGCGTCTCAGGGTTCAGGCGCAGCCACGAGCAGGCCGCGAAGGCGCGGCTCGTCGCGCTCGGCGCCCAGCGGTTCCGAGAAGCCCAGCTGGTGGCGTTCAGCGACCCCGACGTCGGGTTTCTGTCACTGCTCATGCACGACACGAAGAGCGCTATAACGTGGACCCGGGAGGTGCTCGGGGACGTCGCGTCCGAGGGGGAGCAGCAGGCCGCGCTTCGCGAGACGCTTGCGACGTTCTACGCGACCGGCGAGAACTCCTCGAAGACGGCCGAGCTGCTCGGGCTGCACCGCAACACCGTGCGCCAGCGAGTCGCGAAGTTCGAGTCTGAGCGCGGCGGCAGGCGAGCCGATGGCATGGAGATTTCGCTCGCGCTGAAGCTCTTCGACCTACTTGGCGAGGGTAGCTGACGCAGCCCGCGCCGCGAGCTCAAGCTGCAGCGCAGCGAGGAGGCGGTCTTCCGTGCGGCTGAGGTCGAGCCCGGTGATCTCCTGCGCGCGCTGCAGCCTGTAGCGCAGCGTGTTCGGGTGCACCCCGAGCAGGCGGGCCGCCTCGCGCGCGTTGAAGCCCGTGTCGACGTAGCGCCGCAGGCTCGCAACGAGTTCGGCCCCGTGCCGCTCGTCGTAGTCGCGCAGCGTGTCGAACCGCGGGTCGATGAGCTCCGGCCGTTCGCCGAGCAGCTCGAATGCCTCTCGCAGCAGCACGGACGTGCGCGACTGGGTGAGGGAAGTGACGCGGGTGCCGCTCCCAGCGATCGCATCGAGCACCCGGTCTGCCTCGGCGCGGGCCCCGGCAACCTCCTCAAACCCCGTGACGGGGGCGACGATCGCGACCCGCATTGGCGTCGTCTCGGGGGGCATCGAACGCGCGCCGGGGGCATCGAACTTCGCGACGAGCATCTCCGCCCACTCCTCAAGCCTGTGGCCGCCCGAGAGGTTTGGAAGCAGCACGTAGGCGCGCTCTCCGAGCAGCACGAACCGCGCCTGCGGCGCAAACGCCCCGACGTGCAACCGCAGCATCTTCGCAACCCCGGCGACCCCAACCCCGGCAACCCCGGCGACCCCGGCAACACTGGCGACCGCCCCGCCCCCGTCCTCGGCGGCGCCCGGCAGCGCGATGCCGATCAGCGCCGCGTCGCCGAGCGTCGGCAGACCGAGAAACGCTGACGCAGTGCCCGCGTCGATCCCGCCGCGCTCCCCGAACACCCGCTGCAGCATGAGCTCCGTCGCCGACGGTGCCTCGAGCTCGCGCGTGAGCACGCGTGACGCCGCTGAGGCGCCACCCCGCACGACTGTCTCGGCGTCGGGGCTGAACCCGTTCGCGCCCTCCTGCACCCAGATCGAGCCGATGAACTGGCCGCTGGGGGAGTGAATTCCGGTCACCAATCGCGGCCGCATCCCGAGTTCGGCGTGCGCAGGAACGGCGACGACCTCGGTCGTGTTCTGGATCCGCTTCACCACGCCCCAGGCGCCGAGCAGCACCATCGAGTCCTCCGGCGCGACCCGGCCGAGGATGGCCCGGGCCCGGAGCCCGTCGGCGGTGCCGTCGGACGGGGAATAGGCGAGCACGCTCGAGTCGGGGCGCTCGATCGTCACCATGCCGCCGGCGCCCGCGGCGATCACGGACGCGAGCTCGGCGAGGTCGCTGAACGCGGCGTTTTCGCCCGCGCCGGGCGGGGCCGTCTCGCGTGACTGCGCCCGTTCGAGCCGCCGGTGGATCGCGGCGAGCAGCAGGTCCCAGCGCGCCATACGATCGACCACAATCATCGCCAGCCCGGCCTCGGAGGCGGCCGCTCGCAGGGCGGGCCCGTCGATGTCCTCCTTGACCATGAGGGCGACGGGGCGCTCAGCGTCGGGCCGCGCGCCCAAGCCGCGGAGCCACGTCGCCACGTGCTCCGCTGCGACGCCGACGGGCAGTACGAGGTCGGCCGGCGGCGCGGACGGAACGGGGGAGGCAAGGTCGGCAAACTCGGCGAGCGCGACGGTGTGTACGCGGGGCGTGGGCCGCGATCCGGATCCTGGTTCGGGCTCGGCGGGAACCAGTTCGCGGACCGCGGCGTCGAGTGCGGTCGCGATCTCGGAGAGCGGGATCGCGCCCGCGTGCGGGCGATCCAGTTCTTCCGCGCGCGCGAACTGTCCGTACATAGTGCCCATAATATCCCGATAAATTAGGTACTTTGCCCGAGGAATGGGGCTGGCCTCGTGTGGTTCGATGGAGCGGACGTGCGGCGACGACTGGCTTTTCGAGCCTGCCCACACGCCGCCAGATTTCTTTTGCCAGCTCAAGGAGGAGAACGTGCAACACACGCCTTTCGCGCCTGAGGGACCCTCAGCCGCCGTGCCCAACCAGACCAGCTCGACCCGAGGGGGTGCGCGATGACCAGAGACCGGAAACTCTCGCCGTTCCAGATGCTGGCCCTCGGCCTGCTGCTCTTCGCCATGTTCCTCGGTGCGGGTAACACGATCTTCGCCCCGATGGTCGGTCAGGCCGCGGGCAGCGAGATGTGGATCCCGATGTCGGGCTTCCTCATCACCGGCGTCGGCCTCGTGCTCCTCGCGATCGTCGCCCTCACGATGGCCGGCGGCACGGTAGAGCAGCTCGCCTCGCGCGTGCACCCCGTGTACTCGTTCGTGTTCTGCATCCTGCTGTTCCTCGCGCTTGGGCCGCTCTACGTGAACCCGCGCACGACCTCGGTTGTGTACGAGATCTCGGTGAAGCCGATCCTCGGCCCCGAGCTCACGCAAGGCACCTGGCCGCTCATCATCTTCTCGGTGATCTTCACGCTGCTCGGCGTCTACCTCTCACTCACGCCGTCGAAGCTCGTCGACCGCGTTGGCAAGGTCATCACGCCGATCTTCTCGGTGCTGCTCATCATCATCGTCGTGAAGTCGCTCATCACCCCGATGGGTGAGCTGCACCCCGCCGTCGACCCCTACAAGAACGGCGCGTTCATTAAGGGCTTCACCGAGGGTTACCTCACGATGGACGCGCTCGCGGCCCTGGTGTTCGCCGGCGTCTTCATCCAGTCGATTCGCGGCCAGGGCATCACGACCCGCAAGGGCATCTCGTTCACGTTCTTGAAGGCCGGCATCATCACGGTCATAGGCCTCGCGCTGCTGCACATCTCGCTCGCCTGGATCGGTGGTTCGAGCGTCGACTCGATCGGCCGCCCCGACAACGGTGGAACTGTCATCGCCGAGGCGGCCCGCACGCTGCTCGGCTACCCGGGGGTGCTGATGATCGGCCTCGTCATCTTCCTCACCGGCATCACGACGCTCGTCGCGTGCCTCACCGCAGTCGCTGACTACTTCGCAAAGCAGTTCCCGAAGGTGTCGTACAAGGCGTGGGTATGGATCCACGCCACAGTCGGTCTCGTCATCGCGAACTTCGGGCTGCAGGCAGTGCTTTCCGCTGCGCTCCCGATCCTTTTCCTGCTCTACCCGCTCGGCATGACCCTCATCGTGCTCGCGCTCCTCGACCGCTTCTTCGGCGGGCGCCGCGCGGTCTACGTCGGGGCGACCATCGGGGCCGGATCGATCGCGATCCTCGACGCAGTGAAGGCGTCGGGCAACTTCGTCGACGAGCTCAACGGCTTCTTCTCGTGGCTGCCCATGTTCGCCGACAACGGCGGGTGGATCATCCCCGCGGTGCTCGGCGGCGTGATCGGCTACGTCGTTGGGCTGGCGAAGGGTGAGCCCGCGATCGACCGCACCGCGCACATCTCCGTGATTGACGAACCCGTCACCGACCACTCCGAGGCGCGTGCCTCCTCACGAAAGGCGTAACACCCGCATGACCCGTGTCATCGTGATCGGAGCCGGCGCTGTCGGCCTGGCATCCGCGTACTACCTCCGCAAGGCCGGCCACGAGGTGACCGTTGTCGACCAGGCGCCGCTCGCGGCGAAAGCCTCGGGGCACAACGCGGGCTGGTTGATTCCGAGCATGTCGACACCGGTCCCAGCGCCCGGCATGATGCTGCAGGCCATGAAGTGGATGGTGCAGCCCGACAGCCCGCTGTACGTGACACCCTCGCTCAAGCCGAGCTTCATCGGGTTCATGCTGCGCATGCTTCGTAGCTGCACCGACGCGCGCTTCCGCGAGGGGTCGGCGGTGCTCGCCGCGCTCAGCGCGACGGCGCTGTCGGACTTTGACGAGCTCGCGTCCGAGGGCGTCGAATTCGAGCAGCACGAGCAGCCGTTGTCGATGCTCTTCACCGACGGACACAAGGTCGAGGGCCGGGTCACCGAGCTCGAACTCTTGGACGGCAAGCTGCCCGGGTTTTCGTGGAACCACATGAGCGAGGCAGACCTGAAGGCGCACAAGCCCGTGCTCTCAGACCGGGTGGTTGCCGGCATCGAGTCGCGGGGCGACCGCTCGGTCGACCCCGGCTCGTTCGTGCGCGGCCTCGCGGCGGCCTGCGAGCGCGAGGGCGTCGAGCTCAGGCTTGGCGCGCCCGCATCGCTCGAGCAGGCCACCGGTGGTGGCGTCTCCGTACAGGTGGGCGCCGAGACGCTCCGAGCCGACCGAGTCGTCGTCGCCGCTGGCGCCTGGACCAACGAGGTGCTGCGCGGCATCGGCGAGCGCGTGCCGCTGCAGTCGGGCAAGGGCTACGGCTACGACTTCCCGGTCGTGCCCGGCGGCCCGACGAAGCCGATTTACCTCGCCGAGGCGAAGGTGGCGATCACGCCGCTCGACACGAAGGTGCGACTTGCTGGCACGATGGGCTTCACCGGCGTCGATGAGTCGATCAAGCGTCGCCGCGCCGGCGGTATCCTCACCGGTGTGAGCGGATACTTCGAGGGCTGGCCCGACATCGACGGTGCCCCCGAACCGTGGACGGGGCTGCGCCCGACGACGCCAGACGGCCTCCCGATCATCGGCGCGCTCGCGAAGCACCCGAACGTGCTTGTCGCGACGGGGCACGTCATGCTCGGCATCAGCCTGGCGCCCACGACGGGCAAGCTCATCACCGACCTCGTTGGTGGCGGCCCCGTGCCCGAGCTGTTGCGGGGCGTCTCCGCGAACCGCTTCTAGGCTCGGGCAGCCGCCCCTCGCCGAACCCCTTCACCACCCAGCCAGCAAGGAGAACTCCATGATTGCCCCGACCGGACTGCCGTTCCTCTCAGCCGCGGACGTGCGCGCCCAGATCGACCCAGACACCGCGCGCGGCCTCATCGAGCGCGCGCTGCTGGAGGGCTTCGACCCGGCCGATGACCCCGCGAGGCAGTCGGTTGACGCTGGGGCGGGGCACCTGCTGCTCATGCCGTCGAGCCTCGGGCAGTCGGTCGGGGTGAAGATCGCGTCGGTCTCGCCCGACAACCCTGCGAAGGGCAAGCCCCGCATTCAGGCCCTTTACCTGCTCATGGACGCTGAGACCCTCACTCCCCAGCTGCTCGTTGACGGGTCGGCGCTCACGGTGATCCGCACGCCCGCGACCACCGCGGTCGCGGTTGACAGGCTCGCGGAGCCCGACGCGCAGCGTCTCGTCGTGTTCGGTAGCGGGCCGCAGGCGATCGACCACGTCGTCGCCTTCTCGCGCATCCGCGAGCTCACCGACATCAAGCTTGTCGGGCGCAACCCCGAGCGCACCGCACCAGCGGTGGCGAAGCTCGCCGAGCTCGGGATCTCGGCGAGCGTCGGCACCCCCGCGGACGTCGCCGAAGCCGACATCGTGCTCTGCGCGACGTCGGCAAAAGACCCGGTGTTTGACGGTTCGCTCGTGCGCGACGGCGCCTGCGTTGCCGCGATGGGCTCGCACGAGCCCGACAGGCGCGAGATCCCGGGCGACCTCATGGGCCGCGCGCTCGTCGTCGTCGAAGACCAGGCGACCGCGCTGCGCGAGGCCGGCGACGTCATCATGGCGGCGGCCGAGGGGAACCTTGACGTCAACTCGATGCAGCCCCTCGCAGGCCTCGTGCGGGGCGAGATTGTGCGCGACCCCAGCCGCCCGAACGTCTTCAAGGGCACGGGTATGTCGTGGCAAGACCTTGCTGTCGCGTCGGGGCTGACGCCGCCCGCGTAGCTTCACCGACCGGAATCCTTGCGGGGCCCGCCGCTACTCGGTTGCCCCCACGCGAACGAGCATCTTGCCGGTGTTCGCGCCGCGCATCATCGCGAGGAACGCGTCGATGGTGTTGTCGATGCCGTCGACGATGGTTTCGTCGTAGGCGATCTTGCCCTCGCCAAACCACGCGGACATGCGTTCGGTGAACTCGGGCAGCTTGTCCCAGTGCGCACCGACGGTGAAGCCCTGCATCGTGAGTGCGCGAGTGATCATGTTCGCCATGTTCGAGGGGCCGACGGGGCGCTCGGTGGCGTTGTACGCGGCGATCGCACCGCAAAGCGCGAGCCTACCGCCGTCGTTCATCGCGGCGAGGGCGCCCTCGAGGTGGTCTCCGCCGACGTTGTCGAAGAACACGTCGACCCCGTCGGGCGCTGCCTCTGCGAGCAGCTTTCGCACCGGGCCGTCTTTGTAGTTGAACGCCGCGTCGTAGCCGTACTTCTCGGTCAGCAGCGCCACCTTCTCTGGCGAGCCTGCCGACCCGACCACCCTGCCAGCGCCCAAGAGCTTCGCGATCTGGCCTGCGGCGGTGCCGACGGCGCCCGCGGCGCCCGAGATGAAGACGGTGTCGCCCTCGCGCAGGCCCGCGATGGTCGTGAGGCCGACGTAGGCGGTGAGCCCGGTCATGCCGAGCATGTGCAGGTGGACGGAGAGCGGTACTCCGGCGAGTTCGGGCAGTGCCCGGAACTTCGCGCCGTCGGCCTGCGCCACGTCGGTCCAGCCGTGCTGGTGCAAGACGGCGGTGCCGACGGGCAGTGAATCGTTCGCTGACTCGACGACCCTGCCGACGGCCCCGCCAGAGATCACGGCGCCGAGCTCGTAGGGCGCAACGTAGCTGCGGGCATCGCTCATGCGCCCGCGCATGTACGGGTCGACCGAGACGAACTCGTTGCGCACCCGCACCTCGCCAGGCGCGAGATCGCCGTACTCGACGGTAGCGGTCTCGAAGTCTTCGTGCACGGGCCAGCCTGTGGGGCGGCGGGCGAGGCGAATTTGGGTGCTCGTTGACTGACTCATGTGTGCTCCTTTGTGAGGTGGGGTACGTGAAAGCGGGAGGTGGATGCGGGGGCCGCCCGGCTACCCGAGGAGACCGATCGCCAGCGCGATGATGCCGAGCGCCGGCACGAGGCCCTGCTTCGCTGCGGCGCCAAGCTTGTCTGGTGACGAGAGGCCAAGCACGAGGCTTGCCGCGACCATAGAGCCCGCGCCTGTGAAGACCAGGGTTGCCCCCACGGGCACGTTGCCCAGCGCTACGACGACGATGCCGAGGAACACGGCGACCGCGAGAAACAGGTTGTAGAACCCCTGATTGAAGGCGAGCGTGCGCTGCGCCTCGGCCTGCTCGACGGTGCCCGTGCCAAACGTGCGGCGCGCCCGCGCGCTCGTCCAGGCGATGGATTCGAGGTAGAAGATGAACACGTGGATGAGTGCCGCAATACCGGTCAGCACAAGGCCTGTGATCATCATGGGTGGCTCGATTCTCTCGGTGAGCGCCGGCCGCGGGCCGCGTTCGCAAAATTCTGTAACGGTCAGTACAATATAACGAGAGGGGCGTTCGCGCAATCATTTTGAGGAGACAGTATGGGTCGCACGCAGCAGTTCGACACCGCGGAGGTCGTGCGCGCGGCTCGAGGCGTGTTCTGGGCGAACGGGTACGAAGCGAGCTCGATCCCTGACCTCGAATCGGCCACGGGGCTGAAGCGCTCGAGCATCTACCACGCGTTCGGGTCGAAGCAGGGGCTGTTTGAGACCGTCATCGAGAGCTACCTGACCGAGGTCATCCGCCCCCGGCTCGCGCCGCTCACCGCCCCAACGGTCGCCGCGGGCGCGCTCGAGGGGTACCTCGCCGGGCTGCGCGCGGCGCTCCTCGATGCGGGCACGACGGCCGCGACGAGCGGTTGCCTGCTCGTGAACGCTGCGGGCGCGCCGATCTCGCAGGACGCCACCGTCTCACGGGTCATCGCCGACTATCGGGCTGAGCTGCGGGGAGCCTTCGCGAACGGCGTCGCCGCCAGGTTTCCGGCAGCGGCCGACACCGAGGTGGCCGTGCTTGCCGATGTCTGCACGGGCCTCGTGATCGCTGCCGTCGCGCTCGTGCGCGTCACCCCGGATGCGGCGGTCGCGAGCATCGACGCCGCGCTCGCGCTCATCGGCGAGCGCGCCGCACAGGGCTGAGGGCTGCAGGGCTGAGGTCACAGGGCCGCGACGCAGCGCGCCAGCACGCCGACACTCCGGCGCTTGACCCGACCGCTGGGTTCGTCGCTATGCTGAGGGTTCCAGTACACATCCGCTGGGGGGGCCCGAACGGGCTGAGATTTGCCGAATGAGGCGAACCACCCCAGGAACCTGATCTCGTTAGCACGAGCGGAGGGAAGCGGTCACTATGTTGATCCATGTTCATGTCTCACCCACTCCCATGGGAGACGAAAACGGTCGGTACAGCTGCGTCGAAGGCGCGATTCGCGTCATCGAGCAGAGCGGCCTCGAATACGAGGTCGGCGCGCTCGGCACGACCATTCAGGGACCGGCTGACGAGCTGTGGCCGCTCATGCGCGAGCTGCACGACGCGACGCTTACGGCCGGGGCCGATCGCGTGATGACGCACTTCCGCATCCTCGAAGCGAAGGACGACGTCATCGAAGCCTCGATGACCGACCTCGCCGCCCGCATCACGCACTAGCCCGCCGGCCGCCGTGAGAATCCTCACGCGGCAGATCCTCCCCGTGTTCCTCGCCGTCGCAGGCCTGGTGCTCGCGTGGGGTCTGCTCGTGCGCTTCACAGGCGTGCCCGCGTACCTCATCCCGTCGCCCTCAAGCGTGTGGGCGGCGGGCTGGGGCGATCGGGCGCTGCTCGGCTCGCACCTCGCCGCGACGCTCAAGATCGCGCTCTCGGGTTTCGCGCTCGGGGCGCTCGGTGGCGTCGCGATCGGGATCGCGCTTGGCCTGTCCGCCACCCTGCGACGGGCGGCAGAACCGCTGCTCATCGCGAGCCAGGCGATCCCGCCCGTCGTGCTCGCGCCGATCCTCATCTCTGCGATGGGGTTCGGGGCGTTCCCGAAGATCCTTGTCGTGGCGCTCGGCGCGTTCTTCCCGATCGCGATTAGCGCGAGCGCGGCGATGCGCGACGCCGACAGGTACCTCGTCGACCTGCTGGTTTCGATGGGTGCGTCACCGTTCACGGTGCTGCGCCGGGTGAGGCTGCCGGGGGCGATCCCCGCGATCGTCGCGGGTGCGAAGGTCGCCGCGAGCTACGTCGTGTTTAGCGCAATCATCGCCGAGTGGATGGGCTCCTCCATCGGGCTCGGCGTCTACCTCCAACGTTCACAGGCGAGTTACCGGATGGATCAGCTCTTCGCCGCGGTCGGCGTCATCGCCGTGCTCGGCGTGCTGCTCTTCTGGCTCGCATCCCTGATCGGCGACACCGTGCTGGCGCGGTTCCGATCCACACCCAACAGAAAGGGCGTCTAACCATGGCCGCTCACACAAAGACCACGAAGACCACAAAGCTCTCGAAGGCCGCAACCGCCACGACCGCGACCGCCGCGCGCCGCACCGGGGTCGCCGCGGCACTCGCAGGCTCGCTGCTGCTCGCGGGCTGCGCCGCGTCGGGCCCCGGGGCAAACGGGGGCGGTGGCACCGACGGCGGCTCGGCCGCCGGGGGAACCGCGCTCACCCCCGTCACGCTTATGCTCAACTGGACGCCGAATGCGCACCACGCGGGCATCTACTACGCGAAGGATCACGGGCTGTACGAGGAGGCCGGTCTCGACGTTGAGATCCTTGAACCGGGCGACGGGATCGGGGCCGATGCCTCGGTCGCCGAGGGCCGCGCAGAGTTCGGCATCTCGCAGGCCGAGTCGCTGCTGCCCGCGCGCGCGGCCGGGATGGACCTCGAGGCGGTCGCGACGCTCCTGCCCGTGAACGACTCGGTGCTCATGGGCGTGAAGCGCTCGGGCTTCAGCGAGAAACTGAGCTCGCTCGCCGGCCTCACCTACGGCGGTTACGGCGGGGCGCTCGAGACCGAGATTATGTCGGCGCTCACGACCTGCGGCGGCGGGGACCCAAAGGAGGTCGAATTCATCGAGATCGGTAACGTCGATTACCTCGCGGGCCTCGAACAGGGCAAGTTTGACGTGACCTGGGTCTTCGGCGGCTGGGACGCGCAGCGCGCGAAGGCCGCAGCCGACGACGTGGTGATTCTGCCGATGGCCGACCACCAAGACTGCATCCCGAACTGGTACACGCCCGTGATCGTTGGCAACGCCACGAACATGGCGAAGGATCCGGCGACCGCGGAAGCCTTCCTCAACGCAACGAGCCGAGGCTACGACGAGGTCGTGCGTGACCCCGCCGCGGGCGCCAAGGCGCTCCTTGAAGCCGCGCCCGAGCTCGACGAGGGGCTCGTGGAACGCGCGGTCGCCTACTACGCGCCCCGCTTCACCGCCCAGGGGAAGTTTGGCGAGATGGACGAGACGGTGTGGCAGACCTTCACCGACTTCCTCGTGCAGGCGAAAATGCTCGACGACGCCTCGCCCGTCGAGGGAGCATGGACCAACGAGTACCTGCCGGGCGACTAGCGTGAGCACCCTCAGGGTCGAGTCGATCTCGCACGCGTTCCCGCAGCCCGGCGCGGGCTGGTTCTCGCGCCGGGGGCGCGGCGTGCCCGTGCTCGAGGACGTCTCGTTTGAGGCCGAGGCCGGCACACTGACGGCCATCCTCGGGCCGAGCGGCTGCGGGAAATCGACGCTGCTTAGGCTACTCGCGGGCCTCGAGGCCCCGACCTCCGGGCGAGCGCTCCTCGGCGGGGCGCAGCTGTCGGGCAAGCCCGGCGGGGTCGCGTATCACCCGCAGCGCGACGCCCTGCTCCCGTGGCTGCGGGTGCTCGACAACGCGACGCTCGGGGCGGAGACCTGCGGCCGCGACCGCGCTACGGCGAGGGCGGAGGCGCTCGCGCTGCTTGAACGCTTCGGGCTCGCGGGGAACGCCGAGGCGTGGCCCGACGAGCTGTCGGGCGGCATGCGCCAGCGGGTCGCGCTCATGCGCACCTTCCTGATGCCGCAAAAGGTGCTCGCGCTCGACGAGCCGCTCGGCGCGCTCGACGCCCTCACCCGGAGACAGCTGCAGCACTGGCTCACGGGCATCGTGGCGAGCGACGGTCGGCCGATCCTGCTCGTCACGCACGACATTGACGAGGCGCTGCTGCTCGCCGATCGGATCCTCGTCTTGAGCGCGCGGCCCGGGCGCATCGTGCACGTCGAAGAGCGACCCGACGCGGCGACCAGGCTGCGCGAGCACGATGACGGGGGCGACCGCGGGGCCGCGCGCAGGCTGCTCGGCTGGCTCGGCGGCAGTGCGTAAGCTGGCATGATGACTGCAACTCTCGTCGCCCAGGCGATCGCGGGCGGATACGCGCACCGCACCCTCTTCGAAGACCTCGACCTCACTGTCGCCCCGGGCGATGTCGTCGGGGTCGTCGGGGTGAACGGCGCCGGGAAGTCGACGCTGCTGCGCATCCTCGGGGGCGAGCTCGTGCCCCAGTCGGGCACCGTGCAGCTCGCGCCGCAGGACGCGTTCGTCGGCTGGCTGCCGCAGGAGCACGAGCGCGTCGCGGGCGAGACCGTCGCCGCCTACGTCGCCAGGCGCACCGGCTGCGCGCAGGCGACGGTCGAGATGGACCGGGCGGCGGAGGCCCTCGGAGACCCCGCCGCGCAGGGAGCGGGGGATCCGGATCCCGCAGACGTGTACTCCGCGGCGCTCGACCGGTGGCTCGCGAGCGGCGCGGCCGACCTCGAAGAACGCCTCCCGGCCGTGCTCGCCGAGCTGGGTCTGGGGCTCGCCCCCGAGGCGCTCATGACCTCGCTGTCGGGCGGCCAGGCAGCGCGCGTCGGCCTCGCCGCGCTGCTCCTGTCGCGGTTCGACATCGTGCTGCTCGACGAGCCGACGAACGACCTCGACCTCGATGGCCTTGAGCGGCTCGAGGGCTTCGTACAGGGGTTGCGCGGCGGCGCGGTGCTCGTGAGCCACGACCGCGAGTTTCTCGCGCGCTGCGTGACGAAGGTGCTCGAGCTCGACCTCGCCCAGAACAGCAACCGGGTGTTCGGCGGCGGCTACGACGCGTACCTCGAGGAGCGCGAGATCGTCCGCCAGCACAAGCGCGACGACTACGAGGAGTTCGCCGCGAAGAAAGCAGACCTCGTATCGCGGGCCCGCACGCAGCGCGAGTGGTCAAGCCAGGGCGTGAGAAATGCGATGAAGAAGGCGCCCGATAACGACAAGATTCGCCGCGCGGCGTCGATGGAATCGAGCGAGAAGCAGGCGCAGAAGGTGCGGCAGATGGAGAGCCGCATTAGGCGCCTCGAAGAGGTCGAGGAGCCGCGCAAGGAGTGGCAGCTCGAGTTCACCATCGGGCAGGCGCCCCGGTCGAGCTCCGTCGTCGCGACGCTGAACGGCGCGGTCGCCAGGCAGGGCGACTTCACGCTCGGGCCGGTGTCGCTGCAGCTCAACGCGGGGGAGCGGGTCGGCATCACGGGGCCGAACGGCGCCGGGAAGTCGACGCTGCTCCGGCTGCTCCTCGGCAGGCAGGAGCCCGACTCGGGGAGCGCCGCGCTCGGCACGTCGGTCGCGATCGGTGAAATCGACCAGGCCCGATCGCTGTTTGCGGGCAGTGAGCCGCTCGCCGACGCGTTTGAGGCGCTCGTGCCCGAGATGACGTCGGCGGATGTGCGCACACTGCTCGCGAAGTTCGGGTTGAAGGCCGACCACGTGCTCCGCCCGGCGGGTGACCTGTCGCCAGGTGAGCGCACCCGCGCCGGGCTGGCGCTGCTGCAGGCGCGCGGGGTGAACGTGCTCGTGCTCGACGAGCCGACGAACCACCTCGACCTGCCCGCGATTGAGCAGCTCGAGCAAGCGCTCGAAAGCTACGAGGGCGCGCTGCTGCTCGTCACGCACGATCGGCGCATGCTGAACACGGTGCGGCTCGACCGCCGCTGGCACGTCGAGGCGGGCGGCGTCGTAGAGCTGTAGGGGGCGCGAGGGTGCTGAGCCGCGGGGCCGCTGGGCTGTGGCGTCAACCTGGGTGCCAGATCAGACGTGTCAAGGAAAGGCTGTTAGGATTTCGCAGAGAACGCGGGCCTGAGCGGCCCGCCGCCGAAGCTCAAGCAGGAGAGTCAATGGCTATCGCGAACACCGAGACCGCACCCGCAGGCGTCGAAACAGCGACTCCCGAGGCGGTGGCGCCGGAGGTCAAACGCTCGGCTGCTGACCGGTTCATGCGCCGCCTCCTGCGCGTCGAGGGCGCGAAGAAGACGCCGTTCATCAACCGTGATGCGCACCGTAACTTCCGCGTCGCGCTCATCATCTCGGGCGTGCGCTGCCTCATCACCTACCTGCTGATCCCGATCCTCGTGCCCATCCTCGGCGTCGCCGGCGTGCTCGCCGCGCCCATCGGCATCGCGCTGTGCGTCGTCGCAGCGGTGAACGGCGTCGTGAGCGTGCGCCGTTTCTGGATCAGCGATCACCGCGGCAAGTGGATGTACACCTGGTTCATCGTGATCGTGTTCGTCATCCTCACGGTCGCGATGGTCTCCGATATCGCACGGATTGTGAGCCCCGCATGACCCCGAACGACAGCACCCAGCCCGACACCGCAGAGCGCGGTAGCGTTCAGCCCGAGGCCGAACTCGTCGACGACAACCCCGAGCAGGTCCCCGCGAAAGCCTGGGTGACGATGGCGATCTTCGCGGTGTTCGTGATCGCCTTCGGCACCTGCGCGTCGACCTTCATGTTCAACTAGACAGAGCTCGCCGCGGCGCTGTTTGCCGCACCCTCGGCTGCGTCCACCCGGCGGTACGCCGCCCGGAGGCCGAAGCCGAACGCGAGCGCGACGAAGAACATGAGCACGCCGTAGACGGCGGCCGGGAGCGACAGCTCCGTGTTGCCGAGCACCGTCTGCGCGATCACAATGGCGAGCGTTGCGTTGTGGATGCCGATCTCAAACGAACTCGCGATGGCCTGGGTACGCCCGACCCTGAGGAGCCTCGGGACGAAGAAGCCGACGCTCAGGCTCAGCAGGCAGAACAGCACCGTGATGAGCGCGAGCTGGCCGAGGTTCTCGAGCAGCATGTCGAGGTTCGACACGATCGCGCCCGCGATGACGACGATCAGGATGACGACCGAGGCGACCCTGACGGGCTTGTCCATCCTGTCGGCGAAGGTCGGCCACTGCCACCGTACAAACATGCCGAGCGCGACCGGAAGCAGCACGATCGCGAAGACCTCGATCGTCTTCGACAGCTGCAGACCAAGCGTTTCCTCCCCGGGCATGAAGTGGGCGATCGCGAGGTTCGTGATGAGCGGCAGCGTGAAGACCGCGATGACCGAGTTCAGGGCCGTGAGCGAGATGTTGAGCGCAACATCGCCGCGGAACAGGTGGCTGTAGAGGTTCGCAGTAGTACCGCCGGGTGAGGCCGCGAGCATCATCATGCCGACCGCGAGTACCGGCGAGAGGTTGAACGCGAGCACGAGGCCGAAGCAGAGTGCGGGGAGGATGAGCAGCTGGCACACGAGCGCTATGAACACCGCCCGCGGGTGCTTCGCAATCCTGGTGAAGTCTCCGACCCGGAGGCTCAGGCCGAGGCCGAGCATGATGATGCCGAGGGCGACGGGTAATCCGATGGTGGTCAACGCTGATCCCATAGCCACAGTATGAACGATGCGACGGCAAAAGTCTCGCATTGGGGGAGGACAGCGTTCCCGTTGGCGGAGCTGCCCTCCCTGGTGCGGCGTCAAGGTCGATTAGCGGCGTAGGCCGACCGATCCACAGGCCGACCGACCCGCAGGTTGACCGACCCACAGGTCGACCGACCCACAGTTCGACCGCTAGCCGGTTGCCGGGCTGAGCACCAGCTGCGGCCACGCTGCGGCGTCGCGCAGCAGCTGGCGGTCGTGAGAAGACAGCACCACCGCGACTTCGGTCGCGCCAAGCGCTTCGGTCAGTTCGTCTACGAGCGCGATGGACAAATGGTTTGTGGGCTCGTCGAGCAGCAGTAGGTTGGGGCGCGTCGCGAGCACGAGCGCGAGGTCGAGTCGTCGTTTCTGACCCATCGACAGTTCGCTCACGCGCTTTGCCACCTCCGCCGGGCGCAACAGGCCCAGCTGTGAGAGCCCGATTGCCTCCTCCTCGTGCACTCTGCCGCGGGCGACGAGTTTGCTGATGACATCCGCGAACACGTCGGCGGCGTGGAGCTCGCCGGGCACAAGGGATTCCTGGCGAAGCCACCCGATTCGCGCCTCATTGTGGGTGCCAACTCGCCCGAAGGTGGGCTTGAGATCACCAGCAGCGACCGCGAGCAGCGTCGATTTCCCGGCCCCGTTCGGCCCAGTCACAACGAGTCTGTCGCCCCTGCTCAGCGTGAGCGAGATCGGGCCAGCGAGGCGACCGGTGACGCCGACGTCGTCGAGCGCGAGCAGCTCGACGCCTGAGGGCGCAGTGAGGTCGGGGAAGCTGAACTCCTGTGGCGGTGGTGGGATAGTGACGGCGTGCGCTTCGAGCGCCTCCTGCCTCCTGTGCACGCTCTGGACGAGGCCGCCCGCCCGGGTAGCACGAGCGTGCTTTCCGGTGCCCTTTTCCGGGCGCCAACCTGACACGAGCCGGTTCTGCGCCTGTGACAGGCTTTCCTGGAGCCTCGCTGCTTCGGCACGCTGCTGTTCGTAGGCTTGGTCCCATCGGGCGCGCTCGGCAAGCCTGCCCTCCCGGTACCCGGCGTAGCCGTTGCCGTAGACCCGCAAGCGGTTGTCGGGTGTGGGGTCGAGGTCGATGATCGTCTCCGCAGCGTCTGCAAGGAGCGCTCGGTCGTGGCTGACGAACACGACGCCGCCGGCACGCTGCCGAATCTGCGCCGTCAAGAACTCGAGCCCGCTGCGGTCGAGGTGGTTCGTCGGCTCGTCGAGCAGCAGAAAGTCGTCGTCGGCGCCGAGGAGGCAAGCGAGCCGCACGCGGTAGCGCTGCCCAACCGACAGCCTGTCGAGCGGGGTTCGCATGTCGGTCTCCGCGCCGAGCGCCTCGAGCGCGATGGTGACTCGCCGCTCCGCGTCCCAGGCGTCGAGGGCCTGGGCCGTCTCGAGCGCCTCGGCGTAGGCTGACTCAGCAGCTGCTGAGTCAGCGCTCGCTGAACCGCCGCCCGCGGGGACACCGCCAGCGAGTGCGGCAGCTGCCGTGTCGAGGGCGGCGAGCGCAGCGAGCGGCCGTGCGATGGCACGGGCGACGGCGTCGCCGACGGTGCTGCCGGCGTCTGCCTCCATTTCCTGTTCCGCGATAGCGAGCGTGCCGATGCGGTGGACGGTGCCCTCATCGGGCTGGATGCTGCCCTCGAGGGTATGCAGCAGCGTCGTCTTACCGCGGCCGTTCTCGCCGACGATCCCGATGCGCGATATTGGCGTGACAACGAGATCGACGTCGTTCAGGACCCGCTGCGGTCCTCGGAGAACAGTGACGCCTGACACGGTGAGCTGGGCGCGATGGCGCGCCGAAATGGACGTTGTAGGGGTATGCATGTAGTTCCTTGTGCCTGGCGCACACCGGTGCCTGCTGCGGCTGGGGTTATCGAGCAACAGTGCCTGCGGGGTGCGCAAATAACGGTGACCCGGTGGGGTCAAAGCTGGGCTCGCCGCGCTCGGAAGTACTCACGAGGGGCGGGCAGAGCAGCCGTTACAGGAAGAAGTAATGCATGATTCAAGCGTACAGGAGTGGCCGCTGCGCGCAAGCGCCGCCTGCGAGGGCCCGGCCCGCGGGCCCTCCTGCTACCCGAGCGCGTCGACGATCGCGGCCCGGCGCTGCGCCACAGTCTCCGACCGCTCGTTGAACACCCGCGTCGCGCGGCCCTCGCCAAACGCTGGCCAGCCGGGGTCACCGTCGCGGATGAACGCGACCCAGGCCGCGTGCATCTCCCTGCCGAGGCCGGCTGGCGCCCCCTCGCCGTTCAGGCGCACGGCGTCTTCGTCTTCGAGAAGGTCGAACGCGAATGCAAGATCGAGAGCGTGAGCCGCTCGCAGGTCGCGAACGGGGCTCTCCCACGCGAACTCGTAGACGAACGTCGGCGCGGTGCGGGCGCGCGCGACCCTCGTTGCCGGTGCCCGGAGGAGCTTGTCGGTGACGATCTGCCCAAGCTGCTCCCCGGGGGTCGCCGAGGGGAAGGCCTTGCGGACAGCGCGGGCGGCCCGGCCCGGCACCCGCATCGCGAGCCGCGCGATCCACGCCTTCGCCCCGCTGATACCCGCGAGCGCCTCGGGCGTGAACCAGAGCCGGTACTCGTCGGTGTTCGTGCCGATCAGGATCGGGGTATCGATGCCCGCGAGCGCGTCGACGGGGGAGGCGGGGAGAGATTCCGGATCCAGAGCGAGCGCGTACCCCGGCGTCCCGCTGAGGGGCGACGACCCGGCAGCGATCTCGCTGCGCGCCCGAAGCAGGTCCGCGGGTTCGGCGGCGGCGAACGCCTCCCGCGACGTGGAAATGCCGAGCTGCTTCGCGATCGCGTCAGACGCACGGCGGGCTTTTACCGCGTCGACAGCCTCGAGCGGGCCGGATTGGATGATCGCTCGGGCGGCCTTTGCCCGGGCCTGCGGCTGCGAGAGGAGTGCGGCGACGAGGGCCCCACCGGCGGACTCGCCCATGATGGTGATGCGGCCCGGGTCGCCGCCGAACGCCGCGACCTCGCGGTGCGCCCAGTCGAGCGCGGCCTGCGCATCACGCAAGCCGAGGTTCAGCGGTGCGCCGTCGAGCACGCTGAAGCCCTCGGCGCCCAGTCGATAGTTCGCCGAGACGAAGACGATGCCGTCGCGCGCGAAGGTGCGGCCGTCGTACCCGCTCTGCGCCGCGGCACCGCGCTCGAGCGCCCCGCCGTGGAGCCACAGCACGACGGGCGCGCCCGCGGCGTCTGCTGGCGCCCACACGTTCACGGTCAGGATCTCCGTGCCCTCGATCGCGGGCACCTTGATGAGTTCGCCGAGGCTGCCCTGGTAGGGCGTCTGCGGGGCGGTCGGGCCGAATGCTTTGGCTTGGAGCGGTTCATTCCACGCCTCGGGCTGCTCGGGGGCGCGGAATCGGAGCTCGCCAAATGGCGCCTTGGCGTAGGGAATCCCGAGGAAGCGGCGAATCCCGTTGGACTCTGAACCGACGACCTCTCCGAGCGTGGTCGTGACCGTCGTCGTGTTTGCGCTGCGCTGCGCCTCAGCATCTCCCATGAAGCCTCCTATGTTGGCTTAAGAGTATTGGGTGCGGGCGTTGTGCGGCTAGTTCGGGGTTGGGTTCGGTGCGGGGCGTTCGGGTCCGCTGGGGCCCGTTGGGTTGGGTTCGCCGCCGCTGCCACACCCGCCACACCTCATTTTCTCGAGTTCACACCAAACTTGGCCGGAATTACACGTGTTCTCGAGAATTTGGGGTGCTTGGGTGGGGCGGGGTGCTTGGGTGGGGCGGGGTGCTGGGGCGGGGCCTAGGCGGCGTGGAGGCCGCGGGAACCCCGGTGTCTCCAACGAACACGGGTGTTCCTGACGCACGAAAAGATACGGGTCAGGCGCGGGAATGGAAGCGCACACCGGGCGTTGACTTCATCTGGGCCGAGCCGATTCACCGGCCAGCCAGAAGACCAGTAGCGCCAATAGTTCAGCGCCCTCGAAAGGATGCACCTCGCATGACCACCCACTCTGAGCAGCCGCTCATCAAGATTATCGTCGGAAGCGTACGCCCGGTGCGCGTTGGCGATCAGCTCGCGGCGGCCCTCGCACCCGCGCTGGCTGAGGCGACTGGCGCCCGCGTGGAGATCGTCGACCTTGCAGAGGTTGGCCTCCCGCTGCTCGACGAGCCGCTGATGCCCGCGATCGGTCAGTACGAGCACGACCACACCAAAGCGTGGAGCGCGACCATCTCGGAGAGCGACGCGGTCGTGTTCTTGACCCCGCAGTACAACGGCGGGTACCCGGCCGCGCTGAAGAACGCGATCGACTTCCTCTTCCACGAGTGGAAGGCAAAGCCGACGTTCGTGGTGAGCTACGGCGGGCACGGCGGCGGAGCAGCTGCTGCGCAGCTGCGCAGCGTGCTCGAGTTCATCGGCCTTGACATTGTCGCGCCCAACGTCGAGCTCACGCTGCCGCGGGAGTCGTACGGATCGGATGGGCGCCTGGTCGACGCGAAGCCTATTCTCGTTTCGCATGACGCCGCTGTTGAAGCGGCGGCGGCACGCCTCTCAGAGAAGTTGCGCGAGCGAGCAGAGCTGAACGCGGTCGCCGGCGCGTAAGCTCATGCCCAGGAGGGCAGCTGCGTGGGGTATTTCGGGAACGCGGGGTCGGTGACGCCGCGTGTGACCGTCGTCGGTGAGGCGCTCATCGACGTCGTGTTGCACGCCGATGGGCGCACCGAGCGCGTGCCCGGCGGTAGCCCGGCGAACGTCGCGCTCGGGGTAGCCCGGCTCGGGGTCGACACTGCCTTCCTGGGATGCATCGGGCGCGACGGCGACGGTGAGGTGGTTGTCGAACGCCTGAGCGCGGCGGGCGTCACTGTGCTGCCGGGGTCGCTGAGCGCGGCCCGCACCCCGACCGCTGAGGCCTTGATCGATGAGTCGGGCGACGCGACCTACCGCTTCGACGTGGCCTGGCACCTGCCGCCAGAGGAAGACGTCGCCCTGTCCGAAGTGCTGCACATCGGCTCGTACAGCGCATTCCTGCAGCCGGGGGCCGACACCGTGCGTGAACTCGCGCGCCGCTCCCGCGAGGCGGGCCGCCTCACAATCTTCGACCCGAACATCCGACCCGCCCTCGTCGGGGAGCCGGGCCCGGTGCGGGAGCGCTTTGAGGGGCTCGTTGCCCTTGCCGACATCGTGAAACTCTCGGACGAGGACGCTGGCTGGCTGTACCCCGGGGAATCGGAGGAGGGGGTGCTGCGCCGGATCCTTGAGCTTGGTGCGGGCCTCGCCGCGATCACCCGAGGGGCCGACGGCGCAACCCTCGCAACCGACTCCGAAATGGTGCGGGTTGCCGCGAAACGAGTGGGCGTCGTCGACACGATTGGTGCCGGCGACAGCTTCACCGCGGCGCTGATACAGAGTCTCGCGTCGCTGACGCCCCAAGCCATCCCGCTCCTTGACACGGCAGAACTCCGGGCGCTCGGCCGCCGGGCGGCGGTCGCGGCAGGCCTCACGGTCGCGCGCCGAGGGGCAGACCTCCCGTCACTCGCCGAGCTCGAAGCGGCTCTTGAGGCAAGCCCCTGAGACGAGCCCCGCCGGCAGAATCCCGCCACGCTGAGGCCGCTCGGCGTTCTCCGAGCCGAGTGAGGCAGAGTCGAAGTACACCTGTCGGCGAGCCCGCCCGCAGTGAGGCCGAAAGGAGCCGGATCGCAATGACGCGCATCAGTGACGAAGGGCGACTGCGGGAGCTGCTCGAACCAGACGGCGGTGAGTTTTCTGAGATTCCCAGCGGCACGCTGAACTACTCACTCACGGGGGAAGCCCGCAACGGCACGGTGCTGCTCATCGCGGGGCTGTCGATGCAGCGCACCGACTGGTCGCCCGAGCTCATCGCCGGGCTCCATGAAGCCGGGTACGCGACGCTCGCCGCCGACAACCGTGACGCGGGCAGGTCGCGCATGAACGACAGCATCCCCACGGACTACAGCCTCGCCGACATGGCGACCGACCTGCGCGATCTGCTCGAAACGCTCGACCCCAACGCCGCCCACACCAACCCTGGCCCCGTGCACGTCGTCGGTATGTCGATGGGCGGGATGCTCGCGCAGCATCTCGCGATGCTCGCCCCCGAGCGCGTGAGGTCGCTCACGTCGCTCATGTCAACGACGGGGGCCCGCGAGGTTGGCCGCCCCGAACAGGCGAGCAAATGGGTGTTCCTCACACCTGCCCCGACCGACAGTCGCGACGCCTACCTCGCGTACGCGCAGCGCTACCACGAGGCGCTCGCCGGGCCGTTTTTCGCCGACCCCGAGCGCGCTCGACAGACGGCTGAGATGGCGTGGGATCGCGGGCTCTCGCCGGCAGGCACGGCGAGGCAGCTCGCGGCGATCCAATCGGACGGCGACCGCACCGAGAGGCTGCGCGCCCTGCGAGTGCCGACGCTCGTCGCCCACGGTGACGCCGACCCGCTGATCGGTATCTCCGGTGGCGTCGCGACCGCAGCCGCGATCCCCGGCGCGAGCATGTACGCGATCCCGGGCATGGGTCACACGGTTCCGTGGCAGCGAGCCGCCGAGCTCACGGCCCGCCTCGTCGCCCACTTCGCTGCGGCGGCCGCTTCCGTCGACAGGGCGCACGGTCGCTAGGCTCGGGGAGGAAAAGAAAAAGGAGACGCCCCGAACGGACTACGCTTGAGGCTCGCATCCCACCCGGTCACTGAACGCTTGAGGAAGACCCCATGAACATCCTGATCGTAGAAGACGACGCCCGCGTCGCCGAGGCGCTGAGCGCCTATCTGCGGCAGGCGGGGTACACGACGCACCGAGCGGCCGATGGCGCGTCGGGCATCGAAGCGGTGGGGCAAGACACCGAGGCAGTGATCCTTGACCTCGGGCTCCCTGACATGGATGGCCTCGACGTGTGCCGGCGTATCCGCGGCGTGAGCAGCGTGCCGATCATCATTGCGACGGCCCGCTCGAACGTCGAGTCGCGCATCAAGGGGCTGCATGCCGGCGCCGACGATTTCGTCGTGAAACCCTACGACGTGCGCGAGCTCATCGCCCGTATCGAAGCGGTCACTAGGCGCGCCCGTTCGGCCGCGCCCTCACCCGACGAGAGCTCGAACGTCGAACTCGACGGTCTGTACATTGATTTCGCGAACCGGCTCGTGCTCGCCGAGGGCGCCCCGGTCGAGCTCACCCCGAAAGAGTTCGACATTCTCGCGGTGCTCGCGCGCTACCCGGGTGTCGTGACCCCCCGCGATCGGCTCATCCGTGAGGTGTGGGGAACCGATTGGACGGGCTTCAGTAGGTCGCTCGAGGTGCACGTCGCCTCGATTCGGCGCAAGCTGAACCGGCCCTCGCTCATCGCGACCGTGCGCGGCGTCGGCTATCGGTTGACGGCCGGATAGCCCGTGCGCAGGCGGCTCTTCATCGTCTTTCTGGTGCCGATGACGATCATCCTCGTGGCGCTCGGCGGCGCGTACGGCTGGAGCGCCGCACGGTCGATTCAGCAGCAGGTCACCTCGCAGCTGCTCAGCGACCTCAGCTACTTTACGACGGGCGCGAGCCAGGCGCTGCGGGCGGGCGATCCCGCCATGATCGAGACGGAGCTGCGGCGGTATGGCTCGCTGTACGACGCCGAGGTCGTCGTCTATGACCGCTCGGGTGCGCCGTGGGCCGCGAGCGTGCGAACCCCAACGCTGTCCGAGGAAACGACGAGTCAGGTGAACCTCGCGCTCTCGGGGCGGCGCGGCGAGCCCGCGGGGGAGATGCTCCCCTGGGTGAAGGGCGAGACCGTCATCGTCGAGCCCGTCTTTGACGACGGCAGCGTGATTGGTGCGGTGCACATCTCGGCGAGCACCGATGGGCCGCGGCGCGCGATCCTCACCCAGTGGAGCGCGCTCGTGATCGTGAGCGGCCTGATCATCCTCGCGCTCGTGTGGGCGGTGTATCGACTCGCGAGCTGGGTGCTGCGGCCGCTGCACCGGCTCGACGCCGCGATGGCCGCGATCGAGCACGGCGAGATGGGCGCGCGTATTGAC
Source organism: Leucobacter komagatae (assembly GCF_006716085.1). Taxonomy (NCBI): domain Bacteria; kingdom Bacillati; phylum Actinomycetota; class Actinomycetes; order Micrococcales; family Microbacteriaceae; genus Leucobacter; species Leucobacter komagatae. The sequence goes on from NZ_VFON01000001.1 coordinate 3,290,602, forward strand.
GACGAGACGGGGCCGCCCGAGGCGCGGCGCATGGTGCGCATGTTTAACCAGATGGCCGACGAGATCGAGCGCGTGATGACGCGGCAGCAGGAGTTCGTCATGAACGCTTCGCATGAGCTGCGTAACCCGCTCGGCGCGCTCCTCATGCGGGTCGAATACCTCGCCACGGGGCTCGACGAGGGGTGGATCGACGACGTCGAGCACGCCCGCGAAGAGGGCCGGCGCATGACCCGCATCCTCGACACGCTGCTGAACGTCGCGCGCGATGGGAAGTCAGACTCGGCGTTCGTCGCCGTCGACCTCGCGGCGCTCGCGGAGGATCGCGCGGCCGGCTGGCACGAGCGCGCCGCCGACTCGTGGGTGGTGTTTCACACGCGGGCCGTGGGCGACGTGTGGGCCGTCACCGACCGCATGGCAGTCGAAACCGCGCTCGACGCGATCATCGACAACGCGCTGAAGTTCGCGCCTCGCGGAAGCGCGATCGACCTCTCGGTGACGACGCGGGAGGGCGAGCACGTGATCTCGGTTCGGGATCGGGGCCGGGGGCTTGAACCCGAGCAGCTCGAGCAGGCGACCGCGAGGTTCTGGCGCAGCCCGCAAGATCAGAACGTGCCGGGGTCGGGGCTCGGCCTCGCCATCGCCTCTGACCTGCTGCACACGCTCGGCGGGCGGCTGCGGTTGTCGTCGCCAACGGGTGGCGGTCTCGAAGTTGAGCTCATCCTGCCGGGCGCGAGCGAGAGCGGGGGCGAGCGTGCGTAGGGGCGACGGGGAGCGAAGGCTCTCACCGCGGGCCACGAGCCGCGCCCTCTTGGGCGGGCTCGCGGCGCTGACGCTTGCGCTCTCGGGCTGCAGCGCCGCGGCGAACAACGCGGAGCAGCTTGTGATCGCGGGCGGCGCGTCGACAGGGATCTACTACTCGTACGGCGGCGCCCTCGCGGGCGAGCTCCGTGGCGAGGGGCTCGACGCCGTCGTCGCGACGAGCGGAGGCTCCGTTGACAATCTCTTGCGGGTCGGCAGGGGCGAGGCGATTCTCGGGTTCGCGCAGGCCGACGCGGCCGCAGATGCGATCTCGGGTGTCGGGGCCTTCGACGTGCCGCTTCCTGTCCAGGGGGTCGCCAGGGTCTATGACGAGTACGTGCAGGTGGTCGTGCCCGAGGAGTCACCGGCCGAGCATATCCCTGACCTCGCGGGGCTACGCGTCTCCGTCGGCGAGGTGAACTCCGGTGTCACCGTCATCTCCGATCGCGTGCTGCGCGCCGCCGGGATCGATGAGGGCGACTTTGTGCCCGTGCGTCTCGGGCTCGACGATTCGGTTGCTGCGCTCGCTCGCAGGCGACATCGACGCGTTCTTCTGGGTGGGCGGCGGTGCCGACACCCGGCATCCAGAGCTGTCGAAGACAACCCCGCTGCGGATGCTACCGATCCGGCCGAGACCGTTGAGAAGGTGAACTCGGGCCACGCCGGCGTCTATCGGCTCTCCGATTTCCCGGTCGCACCTACGGAGCGGCTGAACCGGTCGAGACGATGACGATCCCGAACTACCTTGTCGCGGCCGCCGATGCGCCCGAGCGCCTCGTCTACGAGGTCGCGCGCACCCTGTTCGAGTCGCGCACCGACATCGCCCGCACCGTCCCCGCCGCCGCGCTACTCGACCGGCGACAGGCGATCTTCACGAGCCCGCTGCCGCTCCACCAGTGGGCCGCGAAGTACTTACGTCGAGAGCCGCCACTAGCCGCAGGGGGCCCTCGCGCAGGCGGCGCTCGCCGCCGCTGAACCTCAAGAGAAGCTCAAGACGAGCCTCAAGATACCCTCAACGCCCGTGACTTTGGAGATTCGCGCTCACTAGCGTGGGGCTGATCGGTTTCAGGACGAGCAAGCGACTCGCTCTTCGAACCTGGCAACCCAAGCAGTGTGCCGACGCAGCGCAGC